>NZ_WSSB01000005.1 GCF_009831765.1 Craterilacuibacter sinensis
AAAACCCCCGACCTTGAATCAAGGCCGGGGGTTTTTGCGTTGGTTTCAAGCCGCAATTTGTATATAACGGATCAATTTAACGTAGCGTCATAATTTGACTTGTCACTCAGAGCAACAGCCGTATAATCGTATGTAATATTCAGGTATATGATAGCCCACCAGCCGGACAAATTATGACCACTTTGCAGCCAATCAAGCGTCAGACACTGACTAGTGCAGTTACCGAGTCCTTGCGCAAGCGCATTCTTTTGGGTGAGTTTGCTGATGGCCAACAATTGAGGCAGGAAGCCTTGTCCAATGAGTACGGAGTCAGTCGTGTGCCTGTACGTGAGGCTTTGCGCCAGTTGGAAGCTGAAGGGTTAATTCAGATCATCGACCACAAGGGCGCCCTGGTTTCCAAGCTGTCGTTCGAGGATGTACAGGAATTACTGGAAATTCGCGCCATGCTGGAAAGCAGTGTATTGATGGCTTCTATCCCGCGCCAGACTCAGGAGGATCTGGATCTGGCCGAGCAGACACTGAAGGCATTCGAGCTGGCGCTTGCCGAGCATGATGTCAAACAATGGGGTGAGCTGAACTCACGCTTCCATCTTGCCCTGTACCGCTCGGCTGACCGGCCCAATACCTTGTCTTTGATTGAGTCACTGCATAACAAAACGGATCGCTATACCCGGATGCAGATTCTGTTTACCCATACGATGGAGCAAGCACATGCCGAGCATACCCGCCTGCTGCAACTGTGCCGTAGTGGTGCGGCAAAAGAAGCCGGCGAGTTTGTTCACTTTCATATCTTGTCTGCCGGGCGCGCCCTGGAAGCGTACCTGAAAGGGCAGTCTGCCGTAGCTGCATAATCCTGTCTTGATTCAAGGTATGGCTGGTGCGGGTTTGGGCAGGGCTCGCATGCGGTCTTGTGGATGGGCAAAGGTCACACTGCCTATCCGGACGATGCCTATTAGCGGGATGCTGTCGTCGATGGCTTCGTGGTCATGACGTGAGTAGGGGCGCTCATAGCGGGCGATCACCCCTTCCACAGGGTTTCTCAATTCTTCCAGCGCTTGCACTAGTTTGACGCCTCCCTCGCCTTGGCTTTCACGCAGGCCTTGTGCCAGCAGTAACATTCCATCGTAACCTTGAGCCACAGCTGATGGCGAGCGCATACGCTTGGTGTGAAAGCGTTGATAAAAGCGCTTGGAAAATGCTTGCTGGCGGATTTCATTACTGTTTTCGATAAAAGTCTGCACCATGCGGGTTCCTTCTGCGTTTGGCCCCGCCTGATCAATGAAGTTGCTCATGGATAAGGTCCAGCTACCCATAATGGGGACGTGCCAGCCCATTTTTTTCATGCCGTTGGCGATAGCTGCCAGCGGGGAGCCTATGCCATAGGTCAGTAGCGTTTCGGCACCGGCATCTTTGCTGCGCGCCAGAGCCAGGTTGAGGTCGCGTTCATTTTGGCCGAAGTTTTCTATATTGACGGGCTTTAACCCGCGCCGGGCCAGTGCCTTCAGTAGCTGGGCTTGGCCGTTGCGCCCGTAGGGCGTGGTGTCGGCAAAAATGGCGACCCGCCTGAGTCCGTCGCGGCGTACGGCTTCCTGCACAATCAGTTCTGCCTGTGTGTCGTCGGGTGCGGAAACGCGAAAAATATAATGAACCGGCGCTTGCTGATGACGCTGCAAAATTTCGGGGGCGGTGGCGATGGTCACCATGACCGGCATGCGGGCCTGTTGGTAGATCCCTATGCTGGCAAGTACGACCGGTGTATTGACGAAGCCGATGACGGCATCCAGTTTCTGCCTGGTTGTAAATTCGTGTGCGATGCGAATGCCCCGCTCGTTCTGGCCGGCATCGTCACGCTCGACCAGTTGCAGTATTCTGCCGCCAATCCCGCCCTGACTATTGATTTCCTCTGTCGCCAGACGAATGCCTTCGCGCATGGACAAGCCCATGGGCGATGAGTTGCCGGTAAATGCTCCTGTAACACCTATACGCAAGGGGGGAGGGGTGGAGGGGGCCGCTTGTGCCGTGCCCAGCAAGAGAGGCAGCATGGCAAGGCAGGCGCGTAAAGTAGGCATTATGTGCTGTTCGCTGGCGTATTTCATTGACGTACAATAAGTCGATAGACCATGTGGTTTCAAGTTTAATGAATTAAATACTAAAAGCATTGAACGGGTGGACTCGGGTAGACTGTCGTCTTCTTTCGCCATTTTTGCTGTGCCTATGTTTTTGTTGCCCTGGTTTTCCCGCCAAACAAGTGGCCGCCGTCTGCCTCGCTGGTTACGGTTGGTTCCCAATACCACCATTGTCCTGTTCTTTCTCATGATGCTGTTGGTGTGGTGGATGCTGGATGTGCGCGAGGCCGAGCAGCGTCAGGTCGAACTGGTCCGCGATGTGCAGTGGGCCGAGCAGACCATACAGTTGCGGCTGGAAGATGATGTGAGCCAGTTGGCAACGCTGGTTTACGCCATTACCCATGAAGAGGTGAAGCGCGCCGA
Organism: Craterilacuibacter sinensis; assembly: GCF_009831765.1. GTDB lineage: Bacteria > Pseudomonadota > Gammaproteobacteria > Burkholderiales > Chromobacteriaceae > Craterilacuibacter > Craterilacuibacter sinensis. The sequence goes on from NZ_WSSB01000005.1 coordinate 2,490, forward strand.
TTTTGAACGTCAGGCCGCCGAATTGATGGCCAATGCGCCAGAAATCGTGCAATTGACCCAGTTTGATGCGCAGGGTAATTGGCTGGCTGGAGCCGTTCTACCCGAGCAGTTTTTGCCACGGTTAAAGGGCAAGGAGCAGACCGGTTTATGGCCATCCTTATTGCTTAACGCACGTCCTGTTTTCAGTCGACCCTACAAGCTAAGCAATCAGAACTGGGCGTTTGCCTTGTTGTTGCCTATCCAGCGGCAAGACCGCTTTGCCGGTGCCGTGATGGCAGTGTTTGATGCGACGGCCTTTGTGCGCCATGTGCCGCCGGCCTGGTTTAGTGAAAAGTATCAGCTGGCCTTGCAAGACCAGTCGGGTGTGACGCTGGCGCGTAGCGCCGCACCCGCGCAGGAATACGCCCGCTCTGCCGCCCGCCTGATTTTGCCGGGGACCGGCTTGGTTTTGCGTGCCCATCCCTTGGGGAGTCCTTTCTCTTCTGCCCTGACATTTCAATTGGCTTTGATTGGCGGCTTGGCCTTGCTGACACTGATCAGCCTGATTCTGCTGTCGCGCCATATCGGGCGCCGGATAGAAGCTGAGGATGATCGCAATATGGTTTATCAGATGTCCCAGGAAATGTTGGGCCTGATGCGTGCGGACATGACTTTGCTGGATGTCAATCCGGCCTTTTCTGCCGCATTGGGTTATAGCCAGGCGCAGTTGGTGGGGACTTCTTTGTTGAGTTATTTGCAGGAAGAGGCGCGCGAGTCCGTGCGCGAGAAGTTATTGCGGATACTGGACGGTACCGAGCCGGATATTTTGCTTGAAACCGGGCCGCTTGCAGCGGATGGCCGTGTGCGCTGGGTCTGTTGGGTCATCAGTCCGCTGCGGGATCGCGGGCTGCTGTATATGTCTGGTCGAGACCTTAGCCATATCCGGCAGGTGGAAGCAGCCTTGAGGCAGGAGTCGGCTTATCGCAAGGCGATGGAAGATTCGCTTTCTGCCGGCGTTCGCGCCATCGATCTGGAAGCGCGTATCTTGCATGTCAATCCGGCTTTTTGCCGTATTACCGGCTATTCCGCCGATGAACTGGTGGGCTGCATCCCGCCTTACCCTTACTGGTTAGCTGGCGATGAAGGCCGGCGTTGTCACGAGACGCTCATTCAGGCGATGCAGGGCGCCTACAACGAGGATGGTTACGAACAGGTTTACCGGCGCAAAAACGGCGAGTTGTTTTATGGCCATTTGTTGATGTCACCATTGATTGACGAGTACGGCAATCACAACGGCTGGATGGCGGCATTAACCGACGCCAGCGAGCAGCAAGAGAGCAGGCAACGCCTGATGGCTGCGCATGAACGCTTCGTTACCGTGGTAGAGGGCCTGAATGTGGCGGTGGCGGTGCATGATGCGGCCAGCCACGAGTTATATTTTTCCAACAGACTGTATGCAGAGCAGATGGCTGGGAATCTGGTGCCGGATGCGCCTTGTTGTGATGTCTTTTTGTGGCGTTTGATTCAGACTCAAGGCGATTTTGATTTTGAGCTGCAGTGGGGCACAGAGGGGGGCACGCGCTGCCTGGCTGTGCGTCGGCGTATTGTGCGCTGGGTGAATGGCTGCGATGCTGAAATGATCTTGCTGGATGATATTACGGCTCAGCGTGAAGCTGAGCAGCGCTATCAGTCCCAGTTGATCCAGATGCAGGCGACCAGCCGTCTGGTGACCATGGGGGAGATGGCCTCTACCCTGGCGCACGAGCTGAATCAGCCCTTGGCCGCGATTGCCAACTATCAGGCTGGCTGTGTCGCCCGTATTCGCCAGGGCAAGAGTTCTGCCGAGGCACTGTTGCCTGTAATGCAGAAGATTACCGAGCAGGCGGAACGCGCCGGCAAGGTGGTGCGCCGCGTGCGCGAATTCGTCAAGCAAAGTGAGCCGGATCGACGTCCTTGTCTGCTGGCCGATATCATCGAGGCGACGCTGTCAATTGCCGATATCGAAGCCAGACGCCTGGGGGCGGTGATCGAGTTGCAACTGGCGGCCGATCTGCCTGCCGTGTGGGTTGATCCCATCCTGATCGAGCAGGTTCTGCTCAATCTGATCAAAAATGGTATCGAAGCCATGCAGCAACTGGAGCGTCCGCAACGGGTGCTGACGATTACGACGCATCAACTGGATGCAAGACAGATCAGGCTGGCTATTCGCGATCGCGGTCATGGTGTACCCGAGTCCATACGCGGCCAGCTGTTTGATGCTTTTTTTACCACCAAGCCTGATGGAATGGGAATGGGTCTGAATATTTGCCGCTCCATTATCGAGATGCATCAGGGGCAACTACGGCTGGATGCAGCCAAGGAGGGGGGCAGCGTGTTTTCTATTACCTTGCCGGTAGCGGAGTCTGTATGTCTGAGCGAAGCATGAAAATCCATGTAGTGGACGATGATGATGCTTTTCGTGATTCCTTGTTATGGCTGCTGGAAAGCCATGATTATCAGGTGGAAGGGCATGATAGTGCTGAAGCTTTCCTGATCGGGCGTACGCGCGGGGAAGTGGCCTGCCTGATAGCCGACGTCAGGATGCCGGGGATGAATGGCTTGCTGTTGTTGGGCGAATTGCAGCAGATGGGGATTAACTGGCCGGTCATCTTCATGACCGGGCATGGGGATGTGCCAATGGCGGTGCAGGCCCTCAGAAATGGTGCCCATGATTTTCTGGAAAAACCGTTTGATCAGGCTGCGTTGCTGGCTTCGCTGGATAGTGCATTGGCGGTCGCCCTGGACAGGCAAAGCAAGTTGCTGGCCTACGAGCGGGTTGCTGCGCGTCTGGCGCTGTTGACGCAGCGTGAGCGCGAAGTGCTGGATCTGGTTGTACAGGGCAAGATGAACAAGGTGATCGCCGACGCCTTGGGTATCAGTATCAAAACGGTAGAAGTTCATCGAGGAAAAATGATGGACAAAATGCGTGCCCGTTCGGTGGTTGAACTGGTGCAGGCGCTGGTGAGCGTGCAGGAATAGTGCGTTAAAGCATGGCCGACGCAAATTAAAGCATCTAGCTTTTCTGCCGATAAAGTAACATCTCTTGAAAATAATCGTGGGTGTGCATAATGAGCATTTTCAAACCGAGTGCGGCTGTCTTTTTGCTGGTTTCCTGTGCAGCATGTGCTTCTCCGGCTAAAACCACCTCGGCGACGCCAGCGGGCTGGATGGTGGTGGCCGATGTGCCGGCAGCAACGGGGCGTATCGCGAATGCGCCGACCATGGGGCAAGGTGGTGTTGTGCTGGGTAGCGGTTATACCGGACCCGGGCAGGACCCTAAAGTCATCGTGCAGGAAAAAGTCGTCGTCAAACAGGCACCCGCACCACTTTACGATGCGCTGCGGGTGCGTGTCGTCGGCTATGGCGCACCGCCCGTGACGCGCTCGGTATCGTCCGTTCAGCAGCGTTTGCTGGCTAAACGCGCTTCGCAGCTGGATGCCTACCGTAATATTGCCGAGCAGGTGCAAGGCTTTCGTTTGACCGGCAGCAGTGCGGTGTCCAATCTGGTGGCGGTCAATGATATTTTCCGCGTGTATGTGGATGCTTATCTGCGCGGTGTGCGCGTGATTTCAACGACGCTCAAGCCGGATGGCAGTGCCGAAACCATCGCAGAAATTGTGCTGGACGAGGCATTCTATCAAGCCTACCGCACCGCCTTGGCAGGGCAGGGCCAGCAGGTTCAGCGTGCGGCCGAAGCCATGCCGCATGGTCCTGCGCCGGCCAAGTTGTCCAGTGCCTGTAGCGGCAAGGGCTGCACTTGGGACAATAATTTCTATATGGCGCAATAATGCGCACGACCCCGCACTTGCTTGGCCTGTTGCTTGCCTTGTTGCTCGGGGTGAGCGGGGCCAATGCCGAAGTTTATCAGGCTGAAGGCATGGCCTCGCTGGAAGGCGGGCGTACGGCTGCGCGTGAGCAGGCTATCGATGACGCGCTGGCGCAGATCGCTGTGTCGCATCGTGGACGCTTAGTTGGCGTGAGCGAGCTGGGGCCTGAGGGTTTGGCCGAGTCTTCCTTGCTGGGGCCACGGCGGGTGCCGGGGCGTATGAGTGTAATTTCCGAGCGTGAAGGCGAGCAGTTGCTGTATGTGACTGTCAGTCTGGATACCGGGCAAGCGTCACCGGGGGCGTCCCCCAGAATAACAGTGCCGGATACACAAGCCGGTCAAAATGGCTGTGCCGGCGCAAGCCTGCCTCCGGGGCGTTTTCTTAAACGCCGTGCACTGACAAGCTTCTTTGCGCTAAAGCATCCGCAGCAAAGTAGCGGGCTAGGTGAAATTTCGTACTGGTTGCCTGGCGAGCTGGCGCGCCGATTGTCGCTGCAAAGCAATGTAAGTGCCATGGACGGGGGGCGCTACACGCTGTTTGCGCCCGAGGTGCTGGATGACCCCTTATCCGGGCAAGATAGTGCCCGCAAATTGGGGGCGCGCGAAGGGGCGCAGTTTATCGTTGCCGGTCAGGTGGTGGAGAGCCGGATAAACCGTCAGGCGCCGCGGGTTTCTTTATTCGGTCCTGCCGATAGTCCGGAGGCCGGCATCACCTATAACGGCCCGTTTGCCGGCTTTTTGGGGGCTTCGGTGCGCGTCGCGCCGGTGGCGCGCGAGTTTGCCATGGATATGTGGCTATATGACGGGTTTACCGGTGCTTTGCTTGCGCGCGAACGCTTAAGCGGTGAGGCAAGCGGTGATGTCGCGCCATCTTCGGCACGCAGTCTGACGCCTTATGCGCTGGCAGATAGCGATTATGGCCGCATGATTGATGGCCTGATCGATCAGGCCGTGGAGCGTTTGTCGGTCAATATGGGGTGTTTGCCGTTTACCACGCGCGTGGTGCGCGCACAGGGCGGCAAAGTCTATCTGGGCGCAGGGGCGGTGGATGGTCTGGCCGTTGGCGACCGTTTGCTGGTTTACCGTCAGCAGCCGGATACGCAGATCCGTTCGGCCTCGGGCGAGGCTTTGGGGGTCCCTGAGGTTTTGCTGGGCGATATCTCCATTACTCAGGTGCAGCCCCGTTTTGCCCTCGGCATCATGAATGGCGGGCGGCAAGCGCAAACCGGCGATCTGGCTCGCTTTCCGCGACGACTTTAACCGGGTTTGAAGCAAAGCAAAATATTACAGACTGGTGTTGATAATTATTATCATTCACATTATTATCGCTGCATCACAACCAAGTCGTGCAGGAGAGTAGCTTGAACAAGATGCTGATGATGGGTGCCGTATTGGCATCGCTGTCTACATGGTCGCTGGCGGAAGAGCTGGTGGTATATGGTGCCCGTGGCGAGCAGCTGGTCAAGCCGCTGTTTGATGCCTACCAGAAGGAAACCGGCGTCAATATCCGTTATGTGATGGATAAAGAAGGCCCGTTGATGGAACGGCTCAAGGCCGAGGGCAGCAACTCGCCGGCCGATATTCTGCTGACGGTAGACGCTGGCAATCTGTGGCAGGCATCGCAGATGGGCTTGCTCAAGCCTTATGCTTCCAAGACGATCGACGCCAACGTGCCTGCCCACCTGCGCGACCCGAAAAAGGAGTGGACCGGCCTGTCGATCCGCGCCCGCACCATTTTCTACAACACGCAGAAGGTCAAGCCGGGCCAATTGTCCAGCTATGAAGATCTGGCCGATCCGAAGTGGAAGGGCAAGCTGTGCTTGCGTACCTCCAAGAAGGTGTACAACCAGTCGCTGGTTGCCATGATGCTGGCCGAAAACGGCAAAGTTGCCACCGAGAAGACGATCAAGGGCTGGGTGAATAATCTGGCAACCGATGTTTTCCCGGATGACACCAAAATGCTGGAAGCGATTGCGGCCGGTCAGTGCGATGTGGGCATTGCCAACACCTATTACTACGGCCGCCTGATGGAAAAGAGCCCGAACTTGCCATTGGGTATTTTCTGGGCCAACCAGAAAGCCCGTGGTACGCATGTGAATATTTCGGGTGCTGGCCTGACGCGCTACACCAAGAAAGAACAGGCGGCGACCCGTTTGCTGGAATGGCTGTCGTCGGACAAGGCTCAGAATATGTTTGCCGACGTGAATATGGAGTTTCCGGTGAACCCCAAGGTCAAGCCGGATGCCAAGGTGGCCGCATGGGGGCCGTTCAAGCAGAACGTGATCAATGTCTCCAACGCGGGTAGCCGCCAGACCGAAGCGGTGATGTTGATGGACCGCGCCGGCTATCGCTAAACCGTTTAGCCGTGACTGACAAAAGCCGGACCGCAAGGTTCGGCTTTTGTCTTGGACCGCCGGTATAATAGCGGCGACTCCTAAGCCCAACTAAAGATAGTTCCTGCCTTGCCTAAACTACCTGCCTTGTCCGGCCTTACGCGCTGGCGTGTTTTGCTGCTCTTGCTCAGCCTGCTGACTTTATTGCCTTTGGCCGTGATCATTCCGGCGGTCTTTAGTCCCGATCCGGCCATCTGGTCGCATCTGGTCGATTATCTGTTGCCGCAGTTGTTTCTCAATAGCGCTTATCTGATGTTGGGTGTGGGGTGTGGCGTTCTGCTGATCGGTGTGTCGCTCGCGTGGCTGGTCGCGGTATACGATTTTCCCGGGCGGCGCTTTTTCAACTGGGCGCTGATGTTGCCCTTGGCCATGCCGGCCTATGTGATGGGTTTTTCCCAGCTGGGCTTGTTTGACTATACCGGCCCCTTACAAAGCTGGTTGCGGGCAAGCTGGGGAGACTCGAGCTGGGTGCCGTCCATACGCTCGACGCCGGGCGTTATTTTAGTGCTGACGCTGGCTTTTTACCCCTATGTCTATTTGCTGGCGCGTAATGCTTTTGCCACCCAGGGGCGACGCGCGCTCGAAGTGGGGCAGTCGCTGGGCTTGTCGCGGGTGCAGGGCTTCTGGCGCGTGGCCTTGCCGATGGCGCGACCGTGGATTATGGGCGGGCTGATGCTGGCGCTGATGGAAACGCTGGCGGATTTCGGCACGGTGTCGATTTTCAATTACGACGCCTTTACCTCGGCAATTTATAAGGCCTGGTTCAGTTTCTTCTCGCTGGATACTGCCAAACAACTGGCCTCCATGCTGGTGCTGATTGTGTTCGTGCTGGTGGTGCTGGAGCAGCGCGCCCGTGGCCGGCGTGCCTACACCCAAAGCGGCCGTGCCGCCCCCTTGCATCGCTTGCCTTTGCAGGGCGGGGCTGCTGCCCTGGCGGTGCTGTTCGCCTCGCTGGTGTTGTTGCTGGCCTTTGTACTGCCGTTCGGCCAGATCGTCTGGTGGTCTTATCAGAGTCTGGAGGCCGAACTGAATGGCGACTTGTTGTCCTATAGCCTGCATTCGGTTGTATTGTCGGCGCTGGCGGCGCTGTTGGTATGCGCGGTTGCGCTTTTGCTGTCGTACGCACAGCGGCGCGCACCGTCGCGCGTCAACCAGATGCTGGCCCGTCTGGCTACCATGGGCTATGCCGTGCCGGGTACCGTGCTGGCGGTGGGAATTTTTGTGCCGGTGGCGTGGCTGGACAATGTGCTGCTCGGTCTGTTTTCCAGTGTGCTGCCACAAGGCACCACAGCCATTCTGAAAGGCTCGCTGCTGGTCTTGCTGCTGGCCTATCTTGCCCGTTTTCTGGCCGTCGGGCACACCTCGGTGGATGCCGCCATGCACCGCATTACCCGCTCGCAAGAAGAAGCTGCGCGCAATTTGGGCTGGTTTGGCTGGCGTCTGGTGACGCGACTGCATCTGCCTTTATTGCGTGGCGGCCTGATGACGGCACTATTGATGGTGTTTGTCGATGTAATGAAGGAAATGCCGATTACGCTGATGACTCGTCCGTTTGGCTGGGATACCCTCGCGGTGCGCATTTTTACCCTGACCACCGAGGGAGAGTGGGAGCGGGCCGCACTGCCTGCCGTCGCCATTGTTCTGGCCGGTTTGCTGCCGGTGATTCTGCTGTCGAAAGAGGAAAATTAATATGTCTGCTTTGCTTGAATTTTCCGCTGTATCGCATGCTTATGGTGCACGGCGCGTGATTGATAGCATGAGTTTTTCGCTGCAGGACGGGGAAATCGGTTGTTTGTTGGGGGGGTCCGGTTGCGGCAAGACCACGGTTTTGCGCTGTATTGCCGGTTTTGAGACGCTGGGTGAGGGCGAGATCCGCCTGAGTGGACGGGTGCTGGCCGATGCGGCCATGGCGGTGCCCGCCCATCAGCGCGAAATCGGCATGGTGTTTCAGGACTATGCCTTGTTTCCCCATTTGACGGTCGAAGACAATATCGGTTTTGGCTTGTCGGCTTTGGCGCGCAGTGAGCGCAAGTCGCGGGTAGCGGCGATGCTGGCATTGGTCGGTCTGGTCTCTTATGCCAAAAACTATCCTCATGAGCTCTCCGGAGGGCAGCAGCAGCGAGTCGCGCTGGCGCGGGCGCTGGCCACGCGGCCGCGCCTGCTGCTGCTGGATGAGCCTTTTTCCAATCTGGATGTGGATTTGCGCGAACGACTTAGCCGCGAAGTGCGCGACATCCTCAAGCATGAGGGTGTCAGTGCGATTCTGGTTACGCATGACCAGCATGAGGCATTTGCCGTGGCCGACAAGGTTGGCGTGATGCAAGGCGGGGCTTTATTGCAGTGGGCGACGCCTTATCAGCTTTACCATGAGCCGGTTTCGCGTTATGTGGCCAATTTTATCGGTCAGGGGGTACTGGTGCCGGGCAAGGTGAGCGGGCCGCGCTGCCTGACGCTTGAGGTCGGCGAATTCTGCGGCTTGCTGCCTTTGGGTTTTGCCGGCGGCGACACGGTTGATGTGCTGTTACGGCCCGATGATGTGGTGCATGATGATGCGAGCGAGCAGACGGCTGTGGTGGTGGACAAGGTGTTCCGCGGGGCGGATTTCCATTACACCCTGGCCTTGCCCTCAGGTCAGCATGTATTGGCGCAGGTGGGCAGTCATCACAATCATGCCATCGGGGAGTCTATCGGTATCCGGCTGGAGCTGGATCACCTGATTGCGTTTAAGCGGGAATAGGGAATAGGGGCGGCTAGCGGGTTTCGTTTTTCGGGAACGGGAAGCCGGGATTTGGGAACCGAGGTGTTGACGTGGTTTGGTCTGTCCTAAACACTGAAACCCGAGTCCCGAGTCCCGAGTCCCGAGTCCCGAGTCCCGAGTCCCGAGTCCCGAGTCCCGAGTCCCGAGTCCCGAGTCCCGAGTCCCGAGTCCCGAGTCCCGAGTCCCGAGTCCCGAGTCCCGAGTCCCGAGTCCCGAGTCCCGAGTCCCGAGTCCCGAGTCCCGAGTCCCGAGTCCCGAGTCCCGAGTCCCGAGTCCCGAGTCCCGAGTCCCGAGTCCCGAGTCCCGAGTCCCGAGTCCCGAGTCCCGAGTCCCGAGTCCCGAGTCCCGAGTCCCGAGTCCCGAGTCCCGAGTCCCGAGTCCCGAGTCCCGAGTCCCGAGTCCCGAGTCCCGAGTCCCGAGTCCCGAGTCCCGAGTCCCGAGTCCCGAGTCCCGAGTCCCGAGTCCCGAGTCCCGAGTCCCGAGTCCCGAGTCCCGAGTCCCGAGTCCCGAGTCCCGAGTCCCGAGTCCCGAGTCCCGAGTCCCGAGTCCCGAGTCCCGAGTCCCGAGTCCCGAGTCCCGAGTCCCGAGTCCCGAGTCCCGAGTCCCGAGTCCCGAGTCCCGAGTCCCGAGTCCCGAGTCCCGAGTCCCGAGTCCCGAGTCCCGAGTCCCGAGTCCCGAGTCCCGAGTCCCGAGTCCCGAGTCCCGAGTCCCGAGTCCCGAGTCCCGAGTCCCGAGTCCCGAGTCCCGAGTCCCGAGTCCCGAGTCCCGAGTCCCGAGTCCCGAGTCCCGAGTCCCGAGTCCCGAGTCCCGAGTCCCGAGTCCCGAGTCCCGAGTCCCGAGTCCCGAGTCCCGAGTCCCGAGTCCCGAGTGAAGTCTTAACCTGCCAGCCAATGCCCTGGCTGTGCTTCCAGCCAGGTCCGGATATTTTTGGCGTCATTGGTACGGGCGTTGCTGGCTTTGGAGTCCAGCAGCACGATCACCAGTTGCTGGCCGCCGACGGTCGCATACATGACCAGACAGCGGCCGGCTTCCTGGATATAGCCGGTCTTGGACAGGCCGATATCCCACTCTCCTTCACGCACCAGCGCATTGCTGTTTTTGTAGTGCAGCATGCGCCCGGCGCGGGCGATAGTGTCGTGTTCGGTCGAGGTGCTGAACTGGCGGATCAGGGGGTAGCCGTGTGCCGCGCGCACCATGCGCGCCAGATCCTGTGCGGTCGAGCTGTTGCGCATATCCAGACCCGTCGGATCATAGAACACGGTATTGTTCATGCCCAAGGCGCGGGCCTTGCTGTTCATGCGCGCGACAAAGGCCTGGGTGCCGCCGGGGTAGTAGCGCGACAAGACATGTGACGCGCGGTTTTCCGATGACATCAGCGCCAGCAGCAGCATCTCGCGGCGCGACAAGGTGGTGCCGACGGCAAGGCGCGAGCTGGTATTTTTCAGCCTGTCGATTTCGGCATCGGAAATGGTCAGCATGTCGTCCAGCGGCTGGCCGGCGTCCAGCATTACCATCGCCGTCATCAGTTTGGTGATGGAGGCGATGGGGGTGCGCATGCCGGCATTTTTCTGGTACAAGGCTTCGCCGGTGCTGGTGTTAAGGACAAGAACCGCGTTCGAGCTGAGCTGTGGTGCGCTCTGCTGGAAGGCGGCAAGGTGGTACACTGGCTGGGCCGCATGCACCATAGGGGGGAGGGCCAGCAGGCTTACGCTCAAGGCGGTGATGATTCTCAGCATCCCGTGAACTCCATATAAGGGTGTCTGAACAGATTCTGTGACGGCGATTTTAAACACAAAACTCCCGGATGTCGCTGTTCTTGCGGGGGTTTATCCAAGCGGATGTTTTCATTATGGTTGTCACCTTTCCCGGTAGCCCGTTTCGCCTGCATCAAAGCTTCGAGCCGGCGGGGGATCAGCCTGCTGCGATTCGCGCGCTGGACGAGGGCTTGAGCGATGGGTTGTCCTACCAGACCCTGCTTGGGGTGACCGGCTCGGGCAAGACTTTCACCATGGCCAACGTGATTGCCCGCACCGGACGTGCCGCCATCATCATGGCGCACAACAAGACGCTGGCAGCCCAGTTATACAGCGAGATGCGCGAGTTTTTTCCCGAAAACGCGGTCGAGTATTTCGTGTCCTACTACGACTATTATCAGCCTGAAGCCTACGTCCCCAGTCGCGACCTGTTTATCGAGAAAGACTCCAGCATTAACGAGCATATCGAACAGATGCGCTTGTCAGCGACCAAAAGCATACTCGAGCGCCCGGACTGCATCATTATTGCTACGGTGTCGGCCATTTACGGTATTGGTGACCCTGCGTCCTACCACCAGATGATTCTGCACCTGAAAGAGGGCGAACGTCTGGCACAGCGCGAGATTATCGCGCGCCTGGTGGCGATGCAGTACGAGCGCAACGATGTCGATTTTTCCCGTGGTACCTTCCGTGTGCGTGGTGACGTGATCGATATCTTTCCGGCCGAATCGGCCGAGCTCGCACTGAGGGTCTCGCTATTCGATGATGAGCTGGAGACCTTGACGTTGTTTGACCCGCTGACCGGTGTGACGCGCCAGCGTGTCGGGCGTTATACCGTGTTTCCGTCCAGTCACTATGTCACGCCGCGCGACAAAGTGCTGGCCGCCTGCGAAAAGATCAAACTGGAGTTGGCCGAGCGGGTGGCGTGGTATCAGAAAGAAGGCAAGCTAGTTGAGGCGCAGCGTATCGAACAGCGTACCCGTTTCGATCTGGAAATGTTGTACGAGATGGGCTTTTGCAAGGGTATCGAAAATTATTCGCGCCTGTTTTCCGGTCGCGGCTCAGGCGAGGCGCCGCCGACGCTGATCGACTATCTGCCGAAAAATGCGCTGATGTTTATCGACGAGAGTCACGTCACCATTCCGCAGATTGGTGCCATGTATAAAGGCGATGCAGCGCGCAAATCGAATCTGATCGAGTACGGCTTTCGCCTGCCGTCGGCGGCGGACAACCGTCCACTGAAGTTTCCCGAGTTCGAGCGCCTGATGCCGCAAACCGTATTCGTGTCGGCGACGCCTTCGGTGTACGAGAAAGAGCATGCCGGGCAGGTGGTCGAGCAGGTGGTGCGCCCGACCGGCCTGACCGATCCTGAGATCGAAGTGCGTCCGGTCGCGACCCAGGTGGATGACTTGCTGTCGGAAATCACGCTGCGTGTCGGCCGGAATGAGCGGGTGCTGGTCACCACGCTGACCAAACGCATGGCCGAGCAGCTGACCGATTACTATACGGAGCATGGCGTCAAGGTACGCTATCTGCATTCGGATATTGACACGGTCGAGCGGGTCGAGATTTTGCGCGACTTGCGTCTGGGGATGTTCGATGTACTGGTCGGCATTAATCTGCTGCGCGAGGGACTGGATATTCCCGAAGTGAGTCTGGTCGGTATTCTGGATGCGGACAAAGAGGGGTTTTTGCGTAGCGAACGCAGCCTGATCCAGACCATAGGCCGCGCCGCGCGCAATCTGCATGGCCGTGCCATCCTTTACGCCGACCGGATTACCGACAGTATGCGTCGGGCGATGGATGAAACTGAGCGTCGCCGTACCAAGCAGATTGCCTTCAATCTCGAGCATGGCATTACCCCTAAAGGGATAGACAAGAAGATCAAGGATCTGATTGATGGCGTCTATTCCGCGGCGGCCAGTAAACAGCACCTGGTTGATGAGGCACGGGTGGCGATGATGGACGAAAAAACGCTGGCGCGTGAAATCAAGCGACTGGAGAAGGAGATGCTGGCAGCGGCGCGCAATCTCGAGTTTGAAAAGGCGGCGGCCTTGCGTGACGAGTTGAAATCGCTCAAAGAGCTGGCGTTTATCAATGATCTGTAGGGATTCATGATGCAAAATCCGCCACAAGACAAGAACAAGCGCGACCGGCCGCTGCCGGCGCTGGAGGTGTCGCCCAGCCTGAGTGCCGATGTGATTTTGCCGCGCCAGACTGGGCGCGCACAAGGTCGGGGCGGATTGCTGGCGATGGGGTCGTCCACGGGCGGGACCGAGGCTTTGCGCGTGGTATTGGCCGGTTTGGCAAGGGATACGCCGCCGGTGATCGTGTCGCAACATATGCCCGAGATGTTTACCCGTTCGTTTGCCGAGCGCCTCGACAGCCTGTGTGCCATTCATGTGAAAGAGGCCGTAGACGGCGAAGTTTTACGACCCGGTACGGCTTATATCGCACCGGGGCATTCGCACTTGTTGCTGCGTCTGGCGCCGGATGGTGCTTATACCGTCAGTCTCAATCAGGGGCATCCGGTTAATCGGCATAGGCCGTCGGTCGATGTGATGTTCCGTGCCGCTGCCAATGTCGCAGGTAGCAACTGTATCGCGGTGATCCTGACCGGCATGGGGCGGGACGGCGCCGAGGGTATGCTGGAGCTGAAGCAGGCCGGTGCGTATAATCTGGCGCAGGATGAGAAAAGTTGTGTCGTATTCGGCATGCCGCGCGAAGCCATTTTGCGTGGTGCCGCCGACGAAGTGCTTGCCTTGACCGATATTCCCGCGCGTCTGACGGCCTTGTGCCGGCAGCGCTTCAATTTGCGGTTGCCTTGCTGATGAAATTTTTACCTGTACTGGTGGTTGAGGACGATGCCGACCTCAGGGAAGCGATTGTCGACACGCTGGCGCTGGCCGGTTTTGCCGTGCTCGAGGCGGCGGATGGTCATGCGGCTTTAGCGCTGATGCAAACTGAACCGGTTGGTCTGGTTGTCTCCGATGCGCAAATGGCTCCGATGGATGGCTATACCCTGTTTGCCAAGCTGGCCGAGTCTTATCCCGGCGTGCCTTTTATCCTGATGACGGCATACGGCGTGATTGAGCGAGCGATTGACTTGTTGCGCGCCGGTGCCGCGCATTATCTGCTCAAGCCATTCGAGCCCAAGGCATTGCTGGCCGAGGTGGAAAAATACCTCCTGCCGCTGCCGGCAGCTCAGATGGATGGCGTGGTTGCCGAGTCGCCTGCGATGCAGCAATTGCTGGCACTGGCGCGCAAAGTCGCGCCATCTGACGCGAGCGTACTGATTTCCGGCCCCAGTGGTGCCGGCAAGGAGGTGCTGGCACGCTTTATCCATCGCAATTCACGGCGTATGGCGGGGCCTTTTGTTGCGGTCAATTGCGCGGCGATTCCGGAAAACCTGCTGGAGTCGACGCTATTCGGTCATGAAAAGGGCGCCTTTACCGGTGCGCAAACGGCGCTGGCCGGCAAGTTCGAGCAGGCACAAGGCGGGACCTTGTTGCTGGATGAAGTCACTGAAATGCCGCTGGCCTTGCAGGCTAAGCTGCTGCGCGTATTGCAAGAGCGCGAGTTGGAGCGGGTGGGGGGGAGCCGTACCATCAAGCTGGATATCCGGGTGCTCTCGACCAGCAACCGTGATGTCGCTGCCGAAGTGGCGGCCGGCCATTTTCGCGAGGATCTTTACTTCAGGCTGAATGTTTTTCCCTTGCGCGTGCCGGCGCTGGCCGAGCGCAGTGAGGATATTCTGCCCTTGGCACGAATGCTGCTAGTGAAGTATGGGGATGCCTGTAGCCGGCAGTCTTTGATGCTCTCGCGTGAAGCCGAACGTCATTTGACTGCCTATGGATGGGAAGGTAACATTCGCGAGCTGGAAAACGTGATGCAAAGGGCGGCAATTCTTGCCGCAGCGCCGGAAGTTTCCGCCGCCGACCTGATGCTGGACACGGTTTTTCCGACTGCCGTTACCTTGTCTTCCGTAGCTGGCGACGACACCGACATGAAGGCGCTGGAGCGGCGCCATATACTGGAGACGCTGTCCCAGTTTGGCGGAGTCAGGAAGCTGGCGGCCCAGAAGCTGGGCATGAGTGAACGGACCTTGCGTTACAAGCTGCAACGCTATCGTGAAGAGTCCGGGCAGTAAATAAAGGTAAGCATCAATGTCGACACAGGGAATTAATCAGCTTTTAGGCGAGCTCAGAGCCATGTCGGCGCTGGCGGGGGGGCAGTCTGCCTCTGTGCAGCAGCAGCCGGGGGCAGTCGAGTTCGGCGATGTGCTCAAGTCGACGCTGGAGCAGGTCAATAGTGCGCAAAAGGCATCGCAGGATCTGCAAAAAAGCTTCGAGCTGGGCGATGAGGGTGTCAATGTGCAGGACGTGATGGTGTCCATGCAGAAAGCCAGCCTGTCATTCCAGACCATGGTACAGGCCCGCAACAAACTGGTGTCGGCCTACCAGGAAATCATGAACACCCAAGTCTGACGCTTGCGGCCGGCATCCGCCGCGCGCGGCGGACATCTAACGAAACCACTGTATGGCTGAACTGGTCGATCACGCAGCGCCAGCCTGGAAAAACCGGGCAAATGAGGCGCTGGGGCGTTTCAAGGCTCTGCCCAATAATAAGAAGTTGTTATTCTTTGCCGCTATCGCGGCTGTTTTGTCTATCGTTGTCGGCTTGCTGGTGTTTAACCGCGAGCCTGCGCAGCGCATCCTTTTCTCTGGCTTGTCCGATCGCGATGGCGGACAGATTGCCGCCTCCTTGCAGCAGATGAATGTTCCATACCAGCTGGGTGAGGGTGGCGTTATCAGTGTGCCTTCCGACAAGGTCTACGATGTGCGCCTTAAGCTGGCGGCGCAGGGTCTGCCCAAGACCGGTGGTACCGGCTTTGAGCTGATGGATAACCAGAAATTCGGCATCAGCCAGTTTTCCGAGCAAGTCAATTACCAGCGCGCGATTGAGGGCGAGCTGACGCGCACCATAGAAAGCATCGCCTCGGTCGATTCGGCCCGCGTGCATCTGGCCGTGCCCAAGCAAAGCGTGTTCGTGCGCGAGCAGCAGCTGCCTACCGCTTCTGTCATGCTGACCCTGCACCCCGGGCGGCTGATGGATACGGCACAAACGGCCGGCATCATGCATCTGGTGGCCAGCTCCGTGCCCAATTTGCCCCTGAAAAACATCTCCATTGTCGATCAGGAGGGCAATTTGTTGTCCGGGTCCGCTGACCCCAATAATGCCTCGGGTCTGGATCAGCGCCAGCTATCATTTGTGCGCCAGATCGAGCAGGACTATGCGCGACGTATCGAGGCCATACTCGAACCCATCTTCGGCAAGAGTAACGCGCATGCGCAGGTGACGGCACAGGTTGACTTCTCCGAAGTCGAGCAGACTTCTGAGACCTATCGCCCTAACTCTTCGCCTAATCCGTCCGCAACGCGCAGTCAGCAGATCAGCGAGTCGCTGGGTGGTGGCGCGCCCGTGCCTTCCGGTGTGCCGGGTGCCTTGTCCAATCAGCCGCCATCGGCTGCTTCGGCACCATTGACGCTGCCGCCGGGAGCCGCTCCCGGCACCGTGACCCTGTCCGGTCAGCCCTTGACGGCAGCGGGAGCCACGCGGCGCGATATCACGACCAATTACGAAGTCGACAAAACCATACAGCACACCAAGCTGCCCAAGGGCTCGGTCAAGCGCCTGTCGGCGGCTGTCGTCGTCAATTTCAAGCTGGTGCCGGATAAGGATGGCGAACTTAAGCCGACGGCGCTCACGGCTAAAGAAGTCGAGCAGATCAATAATCTGGTGCGTGAAGCCATCGGTTACAACACCGAGCGTGGCGATTCGGTCAATGTGGTGAATGCGGCCTTTGCCGATGCGGTATTGCCGGCCTCGGTGCAGGACAAGGTGCTGGATTATGTCGGCAACAATAGTAGCGAGTTGCTCAAATATGGCCTGCTGGCACTGGCGCTGCTGTACCTGATGTTTGGCGTGGTGCGCCCCATTATGCGGGATGTATTGCGTCCTGCGCCGGGTGTGCAGCCTGAGGCGGAAGGCGATGCCCGCGTAGCGGCGACCCGCGGCGGCAGCTTGCTGGCTGTGGCAGGCGACGAGGACGAGAGTGAGGATGGTGTGGCCGGCAGGTCCAGTGTGCTGACCGAACGCGAGAAGCAGCGTCTGGAGTATGAGGCCAATTTGCAGGCCGCACGCGAGCTGGTCAGGGCGGATCCACGCATGGCGGCGCAGATAATCAAGGAATGGATAAGCGACGATGAGTGATGCCGGAATCCGTCGCAGCGCGGTGCTGCTGTTTAGCCTGGGGCAGGCCGAGGCGATCGAGGTGTTCAAGTACCTCGGGCCGAAAGAAGTGCAGAAACTGAGCCTGACCATGGCGGCCGTCAATAACGTCAACCATGACGAAATCGAAACCGTGGTCGGCCAGTTCCGTGAAGAGTGCGCTTCGCGCGCCAGTATCGGTGCGACCGACGAGTATCTGCGCAATGTGCTGATCGAGTCGCTGGGTGCGGACAAGGCCGCCAACTTGCTGGACAAAATTACCCAGGGTAATGATCACAGCGGTATCGAAAGCCTGAAATGGATGGATCCGAGTTCGGCCGCCGACCTGATCCGCAATGAACACCCGCAGATTATTGCCACCATTTTGGTCCATCTGGAGCCGGATCAGTCCAGCGGAATTCTGGCGAGTTTCCCCGAGCGCATGCGCAATGAGGTGCTGATCCGTACCGCGACGCTGGAAGGCGTGCAGCCGCAAGCGCTGCGCGAACTGAACGAAGTGCTGACCCAGCTCTTGTCCGGTTCGGATCGGGTCAAGAAAAGTGCGGCTGGTGGTATTGGCATGACGGCCGATATCCTCAACTTCCTTGGTTCGAATGTGGAAGCCTCGGCGCTGAGTTATATCCGCGAATACGACCCCGAGCTGGCACAGCGTATTCAGGACAAGATGTTTGTATTCGAGAATTTGCTGGATATCGATGACCGCGCTATCCAGACCATCTTGCGCGAGGTGCAGTCCGACTCGCTGGTAATTGCCCTGAAGGGGACAACGCCGGAAATGCGCGAAAAAATCTTCAAGAATATGTCGCAGCGCGCTGCCGAAATGTTGCGTGACGATCTCGAATCCAAAGGGCCGGTCAAGCTGTCCGAGGTTGAGGGTGAGCAAAAAGAGATTCTCAAGATAGTGCGCAAGCTGGCTGACGAAGGCCAGATTGTGCTGGCAAGCAAAGGGGGGGATGAGGGCCTTGTCGAGTAATCCCATTATCTCGGCGGAAACTCTGGGGGCCTGGACCAGCTGGCAGCCCGGTGCGCTGGGCGCTTCAGTTCCGCTTGCTAAAAAGCCCGTGGAAGAGCCTGCGCCCGAGCCTGTAGGCATCGCGGTGCAAACTGTGGTGGATGACGCGCAGGCAACACGCGATCTGCTGGACGCGGTGCTTGCCTCTGCCAGCGAGCCGCGCCCGGTCACGATGCAGACCCCTGTGTCGTTAGCGACCGAACCTGCGGTGCTTGAGCCTGTCCCGGCTGCGATGAGTTACCCCACTGCCGCCGAACTGGAGGCTATCCATCAGGAAGCTTGGCAAGCCGGCCATGATGCCGGTTTTGCCGAGGGGCTGGCAGATGGGCATGCCGAAGGCCTGGATCTGGGGCAGGGCGAAGTCAGGGCGCAATTCGAGCAGGCATGGGCGCCGTTGGCGCAGCTGGCGAGCGCCTTGACTGACCAGCTCCCCCATCTGGAGGCTACCTTGTCACAAACGCTGGTGGCACTGGCTATTGAGTGCGGGGAGCGTTTGGCACAGGCGCATTTTGTTCATGCGCCGCAGGCATTGGAAGGCTTGGTGCGCGAGGCGCTGGCTTCTGCCGTTGGCGAGTTGTCGCAGATCCGGGTACGGGTACATCCTGAGGATGCACAGGTGCTCGAGCACTTTTTGAGTCAGGAGTATCCGAAGAGCCATATCAAGTGGCTGCAGGATGCGGCCATCAGCCGTGGCGGCTGCATGATTGAAACGCAGCTGGCGCATTTTGACTTGTCCTTGGAAACCCGTCAGTCAGCCTTGCGCGCCGCTTTGGGTCTGGCCGTTGCCGGGCAGCCGGATGAGTGACTGGCTTGAGCGGCAACTGACGCAGTTGCAAGCCTGTCGTCAGGTACTGGCCGCTGCGCCGACATGGCGTGCTCAAGGTCATCTGACCCGTGTCACCGGTCTGGTGATGGAGGCGGTCGGGCTCAAGCAACCGGTGGGGAGCGCCTGTCTGATTCATGTGGGCGGCGGGCATACGGTAGAGGCCGAAGTCGTGGGCTTCTCCGGCGAGCACCTCTATTTGATGCCGGTTGCCAATATTCACGGCTTGTTGCCCGGTGCCCTGGTCGAACCCCTGCGTACGGCCTTTCCCCCTGTTTACGGACAAAAACCCATGTTGGCGCATACGGGTGCCAGTCAGGGGCGGCAAGTGCCGGTCGGTATGGGGCTGATGGGGCGGGTGCTGGATGCGCTGGGCCGGCCGCTGGATGGAAAGGGGGCGATTGTCCCGGATGCTTGGGCGCCGCTGTATAGCCAACCATTGAACCCGCTGGCGCGCACACCGGTGCGCGAGGTGATGGATGTCGGCGTGCGCGCCATCAACGGTCTGCTGACGGTGGGGCGTGGCCAGCGTCTGGGTTTGTTTGCCGGCTCCGGTGTTGGCAAGTCGGTGCTCTTGGGTATGATGGCGCGCTTTACCCGCGCCGATGTGGTGGTGGTCGGCCTGATCGGCGAGCGGGGGCGCGAGGTCAAGGATTTCATCGAAAACATTCTGGGCGAGGCCGGGCTGGCGCGGGCTATTGTGGTGGCTGCGCCGGCGGATATGCCGCCTTTGATGCGTTTGCATGGCGCGGCTTATGCCACGGCGCTGGCCGAGCATTTTCGTGCCGAGGGTAAGGATGTCTTGCTGTTGATGGACTCGGTGACGCGTTATGCCATGGCGCAGCGCGAGATCGCACTGGCTATTGGCGAGCCGCCTGTGACGCGCGGCTACCCGCCTTCGGTGTTCGCCAAACTGCCGCAATTGATTGAGCGTGCCGGCAACGGGGAGGAGGGGGGCGGTTCCATTACGGCCTTTTATACCGTGCTGTCCGAGGGCGATGACCAGCAGGACCCGATTGCCGACTCTGCACGCGCCATCCTGGATGGTCACTTTGTTCTTTCGCGTGAGCTGGCGGAGTCGGGCCACTATCCGGCCATCGATGTCGAGCAGTCGATTTCGCGGGTGATGGTGGATGTGGTGAGTCGCGAGCATATGGAGCAGGCCCGCAGCTTCAAGCAACTGTTTTCGCGCTATCAGCGCAGTCGCGATCTGATCAGTGTCGGTGCGTATGCCCCCGGCGCCGATCCCATGCTTGACGAGGCGATACGGCGCCACCTGCCGCAAGTCGGTTTCCTGACCCAACCCCAGCACGAATCCCACGATTTCTCCTCCTCGCTTGCGCAGTTGTCGCAGACGCTGGCTGGCTGAGCTTAGAACATGAGCCAGTTCGAGCTGCTGGTGCGTCTGACTACACAGTCCCTGGATACGGCCGCCGAGCGGATGCGGGAGGCGCAGCAGCGCCAGGAAGGGCAAAAATCGCGCCTGGCACAGCTGGATGACTTTATCGGCGACTATCGTGCGCGTCTGCTGGAGCAGGGCGGACGGGGAATGGGGGTCGAGCAGTGGCTGGATTTTCGTGTTTTTCTTAACAAGCTGGACGATGCGCGCGAGGCCCAGCAGCTTGAAGTCGACCGTGCAACTCAGCGCTACTTGCTGGCCAGGGAAGCATGGCTTGCCGAGCGCAAAAAGCTCAAGGCTTATCAGGTGTTGCTGGAGCGCCAGCAGGCCAGGCAAGCGTTGAAAGCGCACCGTGCCGAGCAGAAGCTGGTCGATGAGTTTGCCATGCGCAAGCACAGGGAAAAAGACGGCTCGGGGGTGTAGGGTCGTGCTGTTTTTGGTGGCATATATTTTGCTTTTAATTATGCGTGCTTATCTGATTCGAGGTTGTCCTGATGGCTATACCCTCCTTGTCGCTACAAGCGCCGGCGCGTAACGCGGCATTGGCCCTGCCGCAGTCGGGCGAACTGGCTGCGTCTGGTGATTTGTTCGCCTCCTTGCTCGGTCTGCAAATGGGGGGCAAATCGGTGCTGGCCGGCGTCGAGCCTAAGCTTGCCGAGATAAAGCCTGATGTTAAGCCCGGCAAGGAAGCCGGTGCGGCAGAGCAGCCGCAGTTGTTTTTGTATGGCGCGCAGCCTGCCGTTTTGCCTCTGCATGTTTTGCCATCGGTGCCGCCAGAGGCGTCTGCGTCGCATCAGGCGGGCGATATGCTGGACTTGACGCAGGAGATGCTGGCGGCAAGTCATGTGGCAGGTGGCAAAAAGTTGCCGCATGAAACGCGGCAATTGCTGCAGTTTTTGCCGGATGGCAGCCAGCTTGCACAAAATATCCGCCCGGCGGATGCGCCCCAAGGCGGGCAAATCGTGCAATTAACGGTTAATACGCCGTTAAGTCCGGATAAGGCATGGGGTGAGGCACTGGCCGGGCAGGTGAGCGGTTTGATCCAGATGAAGGCCGAAGGTGCGACCATTAAGCTGAATCCGGCACATCTGGGGCCGATCGAGGTTGCGCTGAAGCTGAATCAGGATCAGGCCCAGATCAGCTTTGTGACCGCCACGCCACAGGCGCGTGATGCGCTGGAGCAGAATTTGTCGCGCCTGACCTCAATGCTGGCTGAAAGCGGTGTGCAGCTGACAGATGCGCAAGTCTCGTATGGCGGGCGTCAGCAACAACAGGAGCAGCAGCAAGCGCGGCGCGGATCGGGTTTTGCTGTCGATGAGGCCTCCGTGATCAGCTCTGCTCTGACGGGGGATGCGGATAATGCCGGGCTGAGTATTCGCGCCTGATAAATTCTTTGGCAATCAACTAGTCATTTCGCCGTTATTTCTGGGACAATAAGAGAATATCAAAATACTCTCTTATCGATAGAAGCGCGGAAGACAATAATCCATGGCGGAAGAAAAGAAAAAAGCAGCAGGCGGGGGCGGCAGCAAGCTGATGCTGATCGTGATCGTTCTGCTGGTTATCCTGATTGCTGCAGTTGGTGCACTGGGAGCCTACCTTTATCTGAATAAGGGCAGCGGGCTCGCGGAAAACGGCGCGCATGCCAGCGAGCAGGTGAAGAAAAAGCCGGAAGGCCCGCCTATTTTTGAAAAAATGGATACTTTTGTCGTCAACCTGGCCGGCGGTTCCGGAGCCCTGCTGCAGGTAGAAATGCAGGCCCAGCTACTGGACATTGAGTCCAAGAAGACGCTGGTCGAATATATGCCCAAAATCCGTAGCGGGCTGATTTTGTTGCTCTCGTCTAAAACTGCGGAGGAGCTGGCCAGCGCCGACGGCAAGGTCAGGCTCAAGGCGCAGGTCAAGAAAATCATCAACGAATCCATTGACCTGCCCGGGCAGGAACCGGTGGAGAGCGTGCTGTTTACTTCCTTTATCATCCAGAATCAGTAAGCCCAGATGGCTGACGATATTTTATCCCAGGAAGAGGTGGATGCCCTGCTGCGCGGGGTGACCGGGGATACTGAGGATGAGGGTGATCATGGCGATACCAGTGGCGTCCGCCAGTATGATATCGGACGCCAGGAGCGCATTGTGCGTGGGCGTATGCCTACGCTGGAAATCATCAACGAGCGTTTTGCGCGCAATTTGCGCATAGGCTTGTTCAATTTCATCCGCCGCAATGCCGAGATCTCGGTAGGTCCGGTCAGGGTGCAGAAGTACAGCGAATTCATTCGCAATCTGGTGGTGCCCACCAACCTTAATCTGGTGCATGTCAAGCCGCTGCGTGGCACCGGGCTGCTGATTTTTGACCCGGATCTGGTGTTCCTGGTTGTCGATAATCTGTTCGGCAGCGATGGCCGTTTCCATGTGCGGGTCGAAGGGCGCGACTTTACCCCGACCGAACAACGCATCATCCAGCGCATGCTGAATGTGGTGTTTACCGAGTACCAGAAGGCGTGGGAACCGGTCTATCCGCTGCAATTCAGTTATCTGCGCAGCGAAATGAATACCCAGTTTGCCAATATCGCCACGCCGACCGAGGTGGTAGTGGCGATGTCCTTTCATATCGAACTGGGGGCCGGCGGCGGGGACTTTCATGTCTGCCTGCCTTACTCCATGGTCGAGCCCATCCGGGATGTGCTGTCCAGTACCATGCAGGCCGACCGTACCGAGGTCGATAACCGCTGGGTCAGCCTGATGTCGCGTCAGGTGCAAACGGCCGAAGTCGAACTGGTCGCGGAGCTGGCGCATACCGAGGTGACGCTGGGGCAGGTGCTGAACCTGAAAGAGGGCGACGTCATTACGCTGGACATACCGGAACGGGTGGTGGCCGATGTGTCGGGCATTCCGGTGCTGGAGTGCAAGTACGGTACGGTTGAGGGCAAGTATGCCCTGAGTGTGGAAAAGATACTGGCCGGGGCGCATGACCTCGGCGATACGGAGTCGGGAGAGCTTAAACATGGCTGAAGAACAGGGCACGCAAGGCGCGGCCGATGATGTAATGGATGACTGGGCCGCCGCGCTGGCCGAACAGGCCGAGCAAGCCGCTGCCACACCGCCGCCAGTACAGCCGGCTTCTGGCCTGTTTCAGGAGCTGGGCGGCGCTGCGCCGGCCAGTGGCACCATTTCCCAGAATCTGGACATGATTCTGGATATTCCGGTGCAGCTGACAGTGGAGCTGGGCCGCACCAAGATCGCGATCCGCAACCTGTTGCAGCTGGCACAAGGCTCTATCGTCGAGCTGGATGGCTTGGCCGGCGAACCGATGGATGTGCTGGTCAATGGCTGCCTGATTGCACAGGGCGAGGTGGTGGTGGTCAATGACAAGTTCGGTATCCGCTTGACCGATATCATTACGCCGGTCGAGCGTATCCGGCGTCTGCAAAAATGAGCATCAAGCCTTTTTTGTTATGGGCCGCGCTGCTGTCCGGCCCCGCATGGTCAGCCAGTGCGCCTCAGGCTGTTGCGGCCCCCTCGGCTTTTATGAGTCTGGTGCAGGTGGTGTTTGCGCTGATGCTGGTACTGGGCGCGATAGTCGGCTGTGCCTATCTGGTACGCCGTCTCGGTGGTGGTGCCTTAGGTGGCAGCCGCGACTTGCGCGTGGTCGGCGGGGTGATGGTTGGCCAGAAAGAGCGGGTGGTGATTGTCGAGTCCGGCGACGAATGGCTGGTGCTGGGTGTGACTGCACACAATGTCAGCCTGCTGTCGCGTCGTGACAAGCCTGAAGGCGCCGAGTTGCCGCCGCAGCCGCCTTTGCCCGAGAATTTTGCCCGCCTGTTCAAAAGCGTACTCGCCAAATCCAAGTCATGAAGAAAAGCCCCTCTTTGCTGCTGGGCGCTCTGTTCGCGCTGGCGCCTGTTCTGGCCGACGCAGCCGGTCTGCCGATGATGAACAGCAGTCCCGCGCCCGGTGGCGGCCAGAACTATTCCTTGTCCTTGCAGATGCTGCTGTTTATGACCGGGCTGTCGTTTATCCCGGCCATGGCGCTGATGATGACTTCGTTTACCCGCATCATTATCGTGCTGTCGCTGCTCAGGCAGGCGCTGGGCACCATGCAGTCGCCGCCCAACCAGGTTTTGGTGGGGCTGTCCTTATTTTTGACGCTGTTTATCATGGGGCCGACGCTGGATCAGGTGTACCAGAAGGCGTGGGTGCCGTTTTCCGACGACAAGATCAGCATGATGCAGGCGGCCGACGAGGCGGCCAGGCCGATGAAGGCCTTCATGTTGTCGCAGACGCGTGAAAAGGATCTGGCCTTCTTTATCGAGGTGTCGCGCTCGCCGGCACCGGCGAGCCCGGCCGATATCTCCCTTAAGACGCTGGTGCCGGCTTATGTCATCAGCGAGCTGAAGACGGCTTTCCAGATCGGTTTTATGATCTTTATCCCGTTTTTGATTATCGATCTGGTGGTGGCCAGTATCCTGATGGCAATGGGGATGATGATGGTGTCGCCGGTGATTATTTCCTTGCCGTTCAAAATCATGTTGTTCGTTCTGGTTGACGGCTGGACGCTGGTGTTGGGTTCGCTGGTAGAGAGTTTTGCCCAGCGTTAAGCGCAAGGAGAGAATATGAGTCCGGAACTGGTCATCAATCTGGTGCAGCAGGCGCTGTTTACCCTGATTATTGTCGCAGCGCCCGTATTGGGCGTGTCTTTGCTGGTGGGCTTGCTGGTGAGCATTCTGCAGGCGGCCACCCAGATCAATGAAATGACCCTGACCTTCATTCCCAAGCTGATGGCGCTGTTTCTGGTGCTGCTCTTGGCCGGGCCATGGATGCTGAACACCATGATGGATTTCACCATCCGTCTGTATCAGAGCATTCCCGGCGCGATCGGTTAAGGCAAGATGGCGGCCAGTCTCGTTATTTCCGATCTGCAGATCAATGCGCTGGTCAGCTTCTTTGTCTGGCCGTTCGCGCGCATTCTGGGCCTGATGCTGTCCGAGCCTATCTTCTCCTCGCGCAGTATTCCGCGCCGCTTCAAAGGCGGCTTTGCCCTGATCCTGACCGTACTGGTCGCGCCCTTATTGCCCCCCATGCCTGCCGTGCCGCTGGTTTCGGCCGAGGGTGTGGCTATTTTGCTCAACCAGCTTTTGATCGGCATTATGCTGGGCTTTGTCATGCGCATCGTGATGACGGCGATGGAAATGGCCGGCATGATCGCCAGTGCGCAGATGGGTCTGGGTTTTGCCATGTTCTTCGACCCGCAGCATTCGGCCTCGGTGCCGGCCTTGTCGCGGGTACTGTCCATGTTTGTGACCTTGCTTTATCTGGCGCTAAACGGGCCGCAGATCGTGCTGTCGGTGCTGATAGACAGCTTCAATACGCTGCCGGTGGGGCAGGCGCTGCCAACGGACAGTCTGCAGGCGCTGGCGGTGTGGGGCGGGCATATCTTTAGCTGGGGCTTGTGGCTGTCGTTGCCGGTGGTGGCTGCGCTGTTGGTGACCAACCTTGCCATCGGCGTGATGACGCGTGCAGCGCCGCAGTTCAACATCTTTGCCTTCGGCTTTCCGCTCACGCTGATGATAGGTTTTATCGCGCTGTATCTGGTCGTGCCCTTGATGGTGCCGGCGATTGAAACCATCTATCAGCAGTCTTTCGGCCTGATGCGCAGCCTGCTGCAGGCCGCGCCGGTGGCTGCGCCTTAAGCGGCTTTTTGCTAGAATCCGGCATCTACAGGATTTTTTGTTACCACAATCCGGGGGCTTGCGTCCGGATTTACGCATACCGAGGCAACTATGGCAGGTCACAGCAAATGGGCAAACATCCAGCACCGCAAGGGTAGGCAGGATGCCCGGCGCGGCAAGATCTTTACCCGCCTGATCAAGGAAATCACCGTAGCCGCCAAAATGGGCGGCGGCGATCTGGCAACCAACCCGCGCTTGCGTCTGGCGGTGGACAAGGCCAAGGCCGAGTCCATGCCCAAGGACAATATCGAGAATGCGATCAAGCGCGGCACGGGTTCGCTTGATGGTGTGAACTATGAAGAGTGCCGTTATGAAGGTTACGGTATCGGCGGTGCGGCGGTGATGGTGGATTGCCTGACCGACAACAAGACCCGTACCGTGGCTGATGTGCGCCATGCCTTCTCCAAGTACGGCGGCAATATGGGTACCGATGGCTGTGTGGCCTTCCAGTTCACCCACTGCGGCTATATGTTGTTTGCGCCGGGTACCGATGAAGACGCACTGATGGAAGCGGCGCTGGAGGCCGGTGCTGACGATGTGGTCAGCAATGAAGACGGCTCGATCGAAGTGATTACCGCGCCTTACGAGTTCTCCGACATCCAGGCTGCGCTGCTGGACAAGGGCTTCAAGTCGGAAATGGGCGAAGTGACCATGCGCCCGCAAAATGAAACCGTCCTTGCCGGTGATGACGCTATCCGCATGCAGAAGCTTTTGGATGCGCTGGAAGATCTGGATGATGTGCAGGAGGTCTACACCTCGGCCGAGCTGGAAGACTAAGCCGGTTTCTCATGATCCAAGACAAGGCTTGCCTGCGGGCAAGCCTTGTCTTTATCCGGAAAGGCCGCCATGCCATCGCTTCGCATGACGCACCTGTTTATGTTGCTGAGTCTGCTGTGGTGGGGTTTCAGCCTGTATATGCTGCTCAAACCCGCCGGTACCGAGCCCTCGCTTATCCCGTATTTCGACAAGATCGGCCATTTTTCCCTGTTTGCAATACAGGCCGTCTTGCTGCGCCTGGCCTTGCCGCAACAGGCGTGGCCGCGCTTATTGCTGATGCTTGCCTTGTGGGCCGTGCTGTCGGAAACCTTGCAGGGCATGTTGACCACGGACCGCTCACCGGAGCTGGCCGATGCCGGTGCCGATATTCTGGGTGCGGCCACGGCGCTATGGGCGGTACGCATGCTGCGGTGTACACTTTCGTCATCTTTGCGGCGCGAAAAATAGCGCCGGCCTGAATCTATTTGCAGGGGGCACCATGTATTCGAATCATGTACGCCGGCGTGCGGCTTTGATGGCGCGGCTGGAAGGGGGCGTAGCGGTGTTGCCGACTGCGCCCGAAGTGCTGCGCAATGCCGACAATCCCTATCCTTACCGTCCTGATAGCCATTTTCTGTACCTGACCGGTTTTACCGAGCCGGAGGCGGTGCTGGTGCTGGATGGCCGCGCCGGGCGCGCCATTTTGTTTTGTCGCGACAAAGACGAGGCCAATGAAATCTGGAACGGCCACCGTTACGGGCCGGATGGCGCGCGCGAAGCCTTCGGCTTTGACGAAGCCTATCCGATTAGCGAACTGGATCAGCGCCTGCCCGATATCCTGTCCGGACAAAGCTGCTTGTACTGGCCCTTGGGACGTCAGGCCAGCTTTGATGCGCGCATCGCGAAGGCGCTGGAGGCGGTGCGTGCGCGCTCTCGCAGCGCTGACATGCCGCCGGCCCGTTTTGGCGATGTTTTGGCCTTGCTGGATGAAATGCGCCTGATCAAGGATGACTTCGAAATCGCTGCCTTGCGTCACGCCGGGCGCATTTCCGCGGATGGGCATATCGCCGCGATGCGCGCCACGCGCCCCGGTCTATACGAATATCAGGTCGAGGCCGAGCTGCTGGCCGTTTTTTGCCGCAACGGCGCACGACAGCCTGCGTATGAAAGCATCGTCGCCGCTGGCGCCAATGCCTGTACCTTGCATTACGTCGGCAATCACAGCCGGCTGGATGATGGCGCGTTGCTGCTGATCGATGCCGGTTGCGAGTTCTCCGCTTACGCCGGCGATATCACGCGCACCTTTCCGGTCAATGGCCGCTTTAGCGGTGCGCAGCGCGATGTCTACGAAATCGTGCTGGCGGCCCAGCTTGCGGCCATTGCCAGCATCCGGCCCGGTGTACGGCTGAATGTGCCGGGCGATGCGGCACTCGCGGTGCTGGCGCAAGGGCTGATCGATCTGGGGCTGCTCTCGGGCAGCGTGGACGGGGTGATCGAGTCCGGTGCCTACCGGCGCTTTTACATGCACGGCATCGGCCACTTTATCGGGCTGGATGTGCATGATGTGGGGGCGCGCAAGCTGGACGGGCAATGGCGCACGCTGGAAGAGGGCATGTGCACCACGGTCGAGCCGGGGCTGTATATCCGCGCGGCCGATGATATTCCGCTTGCGCTACACAATATCGGCATCCGTATCGAAGACGATGTGCTGGTCACCCGCAAGGGGCACGAGGTTTACACCGACAGCGTGCCCAAGCAGATTGCCGAAATCGAAGCACTGATGGAGAGGCTATGACGCACGCCGATGTGATCGTGGTCGGTGCCGGACCGGTGGGCGCACTGGCTGCCTTGCGTCTGGCGCGGGATGGGCGGCGCGTGCTGATGATAGAAGCGCGCGCAGCCGGCGAGACTGTGCGCGATGCGCGGGCGCTGGCGCTGTCCTGGGCCAGTCGTGCGCTGTTGGCCGAGGTTGGCGCTTTTCCAGACAGTGTGCCGGTGTCGATGATTGATACCGTGCATGTCTCGCAGCAGGGACGCATGGGGCGCACGCGCATCAGCCGCGATGATCTGGCCTTGCCGCATCTGGGCGTGGTGGTCGATTATCCGGCATTGACCTGCGCGCTGGCCGGTGTGCTGGAAGAGGCCGGGGTTACGGTGCGCTGGCAGTCGCGGGTTTGCAAAATCAACACGCTGGCGCGTTATGCCACGGTGACGCTGGATAGTGGCGAGCTACTCAGTGCGCGCCTGCTGGTGCTGGCCGATGGCGGCAGCTTGGCCGAAACCCTGCCCGGCATCCGTCGCCATGTGCACGACTATGCGCAAAGCGCGCTCCTGGCGCAGATTGAATTTGAAGAAGCGCCGGCCGGCATCGCTTTCGAGCGCTTTGCCGATGCGGGGCCGCTGGCCTTATTGCCGCATGCCGGCGGCTATATGCTGGTGTGGACGCGCACAAGCGACGATGCTTTGCGTCTGCAAAGTGCTGCGCCTGAGGTGCTGGCGGCCGAATTGCAGCAGTCATTTGGCGAACGTCTGGGGCGGATTGTCGGCGTAGGCGAGCGTGCGCTGTTTCCGCTGGCGCTGCGCCAGTTGAACCGGGTCACGGCGAGTCGGGTGGTGATGATAGGTAATGCGGCGCAAACCATGCATCCGGTCGCCGCCCAGGGGCTGAATCTGGGGCTGCGCGATGCAGCGCAACTGGCCGACAGCTTAAAAGGCGCAGCCGATCCGGGCGAAGTGGCGGGGCTGGCGGCTTATGCCCGCGCGCGCAAGCGTGACAGTCACGCCGTGGTCGGCTTTACCCATGGCCTGATCCGGCTGTTTGACGGCTCATCCACCTTGACCGGCGCACTGCGTGGCGCCGGGATGATGACGCTGGATGCCATCCCGCCTTTGCGCCGGCGTTTTGCCGGTCATCTGGTTTTCGGAGTATGAAATGAGCGGACAACGCAGTGATGTGATCATTGTCGGCGGTGGTTTGGTGGGGGCCGCCAGCGCCCTGGCGCTGACGCGCGCCGGGTGGCGCGTGGTGTTGATAGAGGGCCGGTTGCCTGACTTTTCGGCACTGGAGCAGGGCTGGGATGCGCGCATTTATGCGGTCAGCCCGGCCAACCGCGCCTTTCTTGAGCGCCTGAATGCCTGGCCGGATGGCAGCAGGATAGGCACGATCAACGTCATGGATGTATGCGGAGATGCCGGTGGTCGCATCGCCTTTCACGCCTCCGATGCGGGCGCCGAGGCCTTGGCCTGGATTGCCGAAAACCGCTGGCTGCTGGCCGCCTTGTGGCGCGAGCTTGAAGCGGCGGGGATTGAAGTGGTGTCGGGCGTGCGCCCTGTGGCTTTGCATAGCAGTGCGTCCGAGGCCAGCTTGCAGCTGGATGATGGCAGCACGCGCCGTGCAGCGCTGATTGTCGGTGCCGATGGCGCCAACTCCTGGGTGCGCGAAGCCTGTGCCATCAAGGGCGCCATCAAGCCCTATGGCCAAAGCGGGGTGGTGGCCAATTTTGCCTGCGAAAAACCGCATCAGGGCGTGGCGCGACAGTGGTTTGACGGCACCAGCATTCTCGCGTGGCTACCGATGGCGGGCGCACGCATTTCCATGGTGTGGTCGAGCCCGGACCCGGATGCGCTATTGGCACTGTCGCCGGACGATCTTGCTGAGCTGGTCGCCGCTGCTGGCGGCCATGCCTTGGGCAAGCTTGAATTGCTGGCGCCGGCGGCGGCTTTTCCGCTACGCCTGATCCAGCCCGAAGCGGTCATCGCTCCGCGGGTCGCGCTGGTGGGCGATGCGGCGCATACCGTGCACCCGTTGGCCGGGCAGGGCGTCAACCTGGGCTTTCAGGATGCGGCGGTACTGGCCGAACTATTGGCTGGCGGCGGTGATGCCGGAGAATGGCTGACGCTGCGCCGTTATGAAAGGTCGCGGCGCGAGGCGGTGCGTACCATGCAGCACACCTGCGATGGCCTGTTTACCCTGTTTCACCAGCTGGATAAGCCGCTCTTGGGCTGGCTGCGTAATGCCGGGCTGTCGCTGACCCATAAACTGCCGCTGGTCAAACGGGAACTCGCCCGTCGCGCCATCGGTTTTTGATACTGTCTGATAAGGTTGAACTGAATGAAACGTGTATTTCGCTTGTTGCCTGTCGTGGCTTTGCTGACCCCCTTGCTGGCTTGTTCGGCCACCAATGCTTCGGATAATCCCGATGCGGTGAAAAAGGCCTTCAAGGCGCGCTTTCCTGACCGTGAAGTGGTCAGCGTGGCCGAAAGTCCGGTCAAGAATCTGTTCGAGGTGGTGATCAAGGGGCAGAATCGCGGGCGTGATGTCTATAGCGTGGTGTATAGCGATGCCAAGGCCGACTACTTGCTGGTCGGTGACCTGATCGATGCCAAGGCGCGCAACAGCCTGACCGAGGCGCGTATGGAGAAGCTCAACAAGGTCAGCATTGATGTCAGCAAATTGCCGCTGAACAAGGCGATCAAGGATGTGCGCGGCAACGGCAGCCGCCAGCTGGTGGTGTTCTCCGATCCGGATTGCCCGTTTTGCAAACAGCTGGAACGTGAAAGCATCGCCAAGCTGGATAATGTAACGGTTTACACCTTCTTGCTGCCGCTGGCGCAACTGCATCCGGATGCCGAGCGCAAGAGCCGTGCGATCTGGTGCAGCAAGGATCCGGCCAAGACCTGGGCTGGTTTTATGCGTGAAGGCAAGGCTTTGCCGGATAACGTAAATTGCGACGCGCCGCTTGCCGAGGTCGCTGCCCTTGCCGAAAAGTTCGGCATTTCCGGTACGCCGGCGCTGATTTTCGCCAATGGTGATCTGGTGCCCGGCGCGATTCCTGTCGCCGAAATCGAAAAACGCCTGTCGGCCAAGAAGTAAGCCGCCATGTCTTGGAAAACGGCCGGATTGCCGTTGGCACTGGGTTTGTCGGTGCTGCTGCATCTGGCCGTTTTGCTTTTGGCGTACACGCCCACCCCTCCGTCCGTGGGCAGGCCCTTGCAGGTCGGCTTGCTCGCTCCCGTTGCCAGCCCTGCCAAGCCCTTGTCTGCGCCCATCCCTGCTTTGCCTGCGCCAGAGGCCAAGCCCGTACTGTCATCTGCGTCCATTTCGCAGGCCCCGCCGTCGGTGGCGAACTCCATGCCGATGCCGGCCTCGGCCGAGATGGCGAGTGCCCCGTTGCCTGAGCTTGCCGCCTTGCCGATTGATGTGGAGATGGCAGCGCCAGCGGACACTGTATTTGGCCTCTTGCCGCAAGCAGGGGATGAGAGCCAGATGCTGGGCTGGAATGTTTATGTGCCGGCCCGTCTGCTGGATGGTCCTTCCTTGCCGCTGGAAGAAATCCTGCTGCCCGAACCGGATGAAGAGGGTGCTGGCTCGGGGGAGATGGCCGAGGCCGAGATCAGGGTTTACGTTAATGAGCGAGGCGAGGTGGATGGGGTGGATATTGTGCGCTCCGAGCCGCCAGGGGTGCTGGACGATATCGCGCGCGCGGCATTTTCCCGGGCGCGTTTTGAGCCGGGTATGCAGCAAGGGCGTGCGGTGCGGCACTACAAGCGTATTGTCATTAATAAGATGCTGTAAGGCCAAAGATTCGGGTAAGATGGCAGCAAGCCTTCATAGAGCGGCTATTGTTGCTAATCACTGCGTCAAGTACGAGCGCAAACACTACGAGGAACTATCATGTCCGATTTGCAGACCCTGTTCGCCCAAGCCCAGCAAGACGTTACCTCCTTGGCCGAGCGCCCGGATAATGCTGCCATGCTGCAGCTGTATTCCTTGTTCAAGCAGGCGACGAGCGGTGACGCAACTGGCGAGCGTCCGGGAATGATGGATTTTGTTGCCCGTGCCAAATTCGATGCATGGGAAAAATTCAAGGGCCTGAGCGCCGACGAAGCCATGCAGAAATATATCGATCTGGTCGCTGAACTGAAGGCCTGATCGTCACGCCTGTGTGTGCTTGCCCGCCACCCCCGATAAGGGGCTGGCGGGTTTTTCTTGCCTGACGCTCAAGGAGGAGGTGCTATTGTGATGTTCTTGAGTTTCGGATGATGACGCCATGCCTGCACCTATGCCAGATCGAGGTTTAAGTTCGGCCAAGGCCGCAGCCTTGCTGCAGCGCTATGGCTACAACGAGTTGGCCACCGACCAGCGTCGGGCCTTGTTGCATATCGTGCGGGAAGTTGCCTGCGAGCCTATGTTTTTGCTGCTTTTGGCGGCAGGCGGTCTCTATTTTCTGACTGGCGACCGGCATGAGGCGCTGATCCTGCTGGGCTTTGTCTGCGTGATTATTGCCGTGACCGTGGTGCAGGAGCGGCGCACCGAACACGCGCTGGCCGCACTGCGCGATTTATCCAGTCCGCGGGCACTGGCGCTGCGTGACGGGGTGCCGCTACGCATTCCCGGGCGCGAAGTCGTGCCGGGCGACTTGCTGATGTTAAGCGAGGGCGACCGCGTGCCGGCTGATGCGCGCATTCTTGAGTCGCACGAGTTGGCGCTGGACGAGTCGTTGCTTAGCGGCGAGTCGCTGACCGTATTCAAGCATGCGGCGGGTCAGGGTAGCGACGCGCAGGTTTTTGCCGGCACTTTATTAAGCTCGGGGCAGGCACTCATCGAGGTGTACGCCACTGGGCCGGCTACCGAACTTGGCCGTATCGGCAAGTCCTTGCAAGGCATAGACAGCGCATCGCGCTCGCCCTTGCAGGGTGAAATTGCCGCTTTGACCCGGCGCCTGGCACTGATAGGCGTGGGCCTGTGTCTGGTCTTGACGCTGCTGTTTATCTGGCTGCGCGGGGGCTATCTGGAAGGATTGCTGGCCGGGATTACGCTGGCCATGGGGATTTTGCCGCAGGAGTTTCCGGTCATTATGATCGTGTTTCTGGCCCTGGGCGCGCGGCGTCTGGCGGTGGCACGCGTGCTGACGCGACGCCTGTCTGCGATCGAGGCGCTGGGCTGTGCGACCGTTTTGTGCGTGGACAAAACCGGTACGCTGACGCAAAACCGCATGGCGGTGGCGGCGCTGGTCGTGGGCGATGAATGGCTGGATGTGCCTGATGCCGCAGCCTTGGCCGATCTGCCGGAAAGCTTTCATCCTTTGCTGGAGTATGCCGTCCTGGCAAGCGAAACCGAGCCGCACGACCCGATGGAGCGGGCATTTCATGCCTTGGCCAATACCTGTCTGGCCGGCACCGAGCATCTGCATCCCGATTGGCGTCTGGCGCACGAGTATGAACTTTCTCCCGAATTAATGGCGATGTCGCACCTGTGGCAAAGCCGCGAGCGCAGCGCCGATACGGTCGCCAGTAAGGGTGCCCCCGAGGCGATTGCCGATCTGTGCCATTTGCCGCCGGCCATGCTGGATAAGGTGCTGGCGCAGGCGGCGCAACTGGCTGACCGTGGCTTGCGGGTTTTGGGGGTGGCATATGCCCGCTACGATGGCCAGGCGTGGCCGGCGGGGCAACATGATTTCGATTTTGAATTTGTCGGTCTGATCGGCCTGGCGGACCCGCTGCGCGCCGAAGTGCCTGCTGCGGTCGCGCAATGCCATCAGGCGGGTATCCGTGTGCTGATGATGACGGGAGACCATCCGCGTACCGCGCGCGCAATTGCTTTGCAGGCTGGCTTGCCCGCCGGGCGGATACTGACCGGTAGCGAATTGCAGGCTTTGCCGGCGGCGCGTCTGCATGCCGAACTTGCCGAAGTCGATGTATTTGCCCGGGTGACGCCGCAGCAAAAGCTGTTGCTGGTTCAGGCTTTGCAGGCACAAGGCGAGCTGGTCGCCATGACCGGGGACGGGGTCAATGATGCGCCGGCGCTCAAGGCGGCACATATCGGCATTGCCATGGGCAAGCGCGGCACCGATGTGGCGCGTGAGGCGGCTGCGCTGGTGTTGCTGGATGACGACTTTGCCGCCATTGTCGGTGCCATTCGCCTCGGGCGGCGCATTTTCAGCAATTTACGCCAGGCGATGATTTATACCCTGGCCGTACATATCCCCATTATTGGCTTGTCCATTGTGCCGGTGTTGCTGGGCATGCCGCTGGTGCTGGCGCCTTTGCATATTGCTTTTCTGGAGTTGGTGATAGACCCCGCCTGTTCCGTGGTGTTTGAAGCCGACAAAGGCAGCCCGCATTTGATGGCGCAAGCGCCGCGCCGTCAGGGCGATCCGTTACTTTCTTCGCGCCAGTTGGTGCTGAGCCTGAGTCTTGGGGGCTTGGCAACGCTGATGGTGATCGCTTTATATGGGGTATTGCTCGCGCAAGCCACGGCGGTGGACGAGGCGCGCACCTTGGCGTTTGCCGCTTTGCTGCTGCTCAATTCGGTGCTGATTTTCAGCAGCCGCTCATCCGGGCCGCAGTGGATGCAGGCTTTTTCCGGGCTTAGCCCGGTGACGTACTGGGTATTGTCCGCGAGTTTGACTGCGCTATTGGCCATCTGCCTGATTCCTGCGCTGGCCAGTCCCTTCGGTTTTGTTGCGCCCTCGCTCGCCGGCTGGCTGGGCGTATGCGTATTAGGCCTGATTGGGTTTTTGGGTTTCGAGTCGGTCAAGCTCTTGTTGCAGCGGCGCTGGGGCTAAGTGCATAGCGTGTGGTGCCGTACCTGTCTTTAGTTGTTGTGAAGCGTTTTGCAGATAGATAACCTGCCGGTTTTTGCCGGGCGCGAGTGGTGGATGTGCTGGCTGCGCAGATGGGTGAATGACCGTGAAAATATAATGCCGTACTCATTTCTTTTATATAGAATGACCAGCTAAATCAATAGATTTAATAAAATAAAATGGAGAGGAAATGGCATATTTTTGGCGGATTTATACCCTGATAGAACGTACATTCTGGTTCTCCCTCGGTCGAAAATTATGTAGTTTTTTCTTCATCAGCCTGCTGCAGCTCGGTCTGGTGGTATACGTTTACTTTGCACTTGAAGATATCCGGCAGTTGCTTTCTGCCGCCGGCATTCCTGCCGCGACAATGCTGGAAATCAATGCCGTTCTGGGGCGGGCCTTGTGGTGGTCGCTGGGGATCTGGGGTTTATGTTTTGTTTTTATCGGTTTTATGGTCTGGTATCTGCGTTACCTGATTGTCCGGCCGCTCAAGACAATCATTCATATTCTTCGTGATATCGGTGCAGGAGAAGGTGATCTTTCCGGGGAAATCCCTGCGTCGACTTATGACGAAATCCGTGATCTGTCCGAGGCGCATAACCAGTTTTTGCGGAAAATGCGTGAAATCATCGGAAAGGTGCAGCAAAAGACGATACATATCGCGATAGATTCGGTGCGCTCCCGTATCAATATGGCGGACTCTCTGGCAGTGGCCAGACGTCAGGATGCGCTGACAGCCGAAGTGAGAGCGGTCAGTGAAAAGACATCGGACGGCATTCATCAGGTTTCTGGCGAAACGCAACATATTTCGGCCAGTACCAGCGATAACCTGCAGGTTGCGCGAGAGTCTTACACCGAACTATGTGCCGTTGCGGCAACGATAGGGGCAATCAGTAGCAAGGTTGAGCGTTTTAATCAGACAGTGACTGACCTGAGTCAGCGTTCGGCCAGCATCAAGGATATTGTCGGGCTGATCAAGGACGTTTCCGATCAGACCAATTTGCTGGCGTTAAATGCGGCAATCGAGGCCGCCCGTGCAGGAGAGAGCGGGCGCGGCTTTGCCGTGGTGGCAGATGAAGTGCGCAAACTGGCGGAAAAGGTCAAGCTTGCAACCGATGAAATTTCCGGCAATATCGACGGTATGCTGCAGCGGGTCGGGGAGACCGAGGACGAAACCGGACAGATCTGCCGGGATACCGGGGCCGCCTTGCTTGTAGTAGGCAAGGCATCCGAGCATTTCGGCAAGATGGTTGTCGATTTTGAGCGTGCTGCCAGCGGTTTATCCGGCATTGCCGCGACCATGGAGTGCTTTGCTGTCAGCAACCAGCAAGTCAATCAAAATGTGCAGGTGGTCAATGAGCTAAGCCAGCAGGTCAGTGCCCAGCTTAAACAGTCAAGTGATGTGTCCCGGCAGTTGTCGGGAGAGGCGGAGGAGATTCAGGAACTGGTGTCGCGTTTTGTCTTGGGAGAGGGCGCGCTGGATCATCTCAGCCAGCAGACTAGAGGCTTGCGTAATCGTCTGCAGGACATGCTGGAGCGCTGGCGTAATCAGGGCTTGAATGTGAGTGACAGCCATTATGTACCGGTGGCTGGCTCTTTTCCCCTTAAATACCATACCTCATATGATGGAGCCGTCGAGGCGGATATACAGCCACTGCTGGATCAGATTGTACGCAGCAATCAGGGTGTGATCTATAGCGTGCTGGTAGATGGCAATGGTTATGCGCCTACGCATAACTCGTTTTATTCCAAAGCGCCAACCGGCGATGCGGCCAAGGATTTGCTGTATAGCCGCGATAAGCGTTTATTCGATGACCCGGTTGGTATTCGTTCTGCCCGCAATACGCGATCGATGTTGCTGCAAACTTATGCGCGCGATACCGGTGAGGTTTTGTCCGAGATTGCCTTGCCTGTGCAATTGAATGGACGGCATTGGGGGGCATTGCGCCTGGGGTTTGATCCGCAGCAGCTATTAAAGTAGCAAACGGCTCTGGCGAAGGTTGCGGGGTTTTGAAAAAGAGCGGCACATGCAAAGATGCATTGCCGCTCTTTTTATCAGATTGCCAGCGTGACGATGCCAAGCACGGCAAACAGGCTGGCCGCTACGCGGTGGACGATATGCTTGGGGAGCTTGCGCGCCGCCACTTCACCCAGTAATACGGCGGGCACATTGGCTATCATCATGCCCAGCGTAGTTCCGACAACGACCATAAACAGGTCGTGATAGCGGGCGCTTAGTGCAACGGTGGCAATTTGGGTTTTGTCGCCCATTTCGGCGAGAAAGAAAGCGATGAGCGTTGCGCCGAATACACCAAAACGATCCAGCAGTTTGGTGTCGTCGTCCAGCTTATCGGGAATCAGCATCCAGACCGCCATGGCAATGAATGAGCCGCCCAGTATCCAGCGCAAGGTATCGGCACCGAAGAAGCCGGTAATCCATGTGCCCAGTGCTGCAGCACCTGCGTGGTTGAGGATGGTGGCAACAAAAATACCGAGAATAATGGGGATGGGTTTTTTGTAGCGGGCGGCGATCAAGAGTGCCAGCAGTTGGGTCTTGTCGCCGATTTCGGCAAGCGCCACGATGCCGGTGGAGAAAAACAGAGCTTCCATGAGGGGTCCTAAGGGGCTGCAGACAAGCCATGACGCAGCCGCGCGGCAGCCCCTGAACGGGCGCGCGGTACGTCATGGGTCTTGCCAAACCTTCTCAGGTCGCGCATGCCATGGCCGTTAAGCCAAGTGTGTTGACATGCACCGGTGCTGTCCCGCACCGAGGCTACTCCCCCAGAGTCGGCGCATGATAAAGCAATTTAATCGCGTGATCAAGCTGCCGTTCTCCGGATTCAGCCCAGTTGGGAAGTGCAGTGCGGGCAGCGACTGGCTTTTAAAGGAATGCTGCTCAGGCAATAAGGGCAGTCTTGTGTGGTTGCGGGTGCTTCAGCCTGAACTTCTTCACGTTTCAGACGGTTGACGACTTTGACCAGCATAAAAATGGCAAAGGCGACAATGGTAAAGCTGACCATTGCATTAATGAACAGGCCGACATTGAGTGTGACGGCTCCGGCATCTTTGGCTGCAGCAAGCGAAACATAGGGGCCTGCCAGTTTGCTGCCTTGCTTGAGGACGAGAAACAGATTGGAAAAATCGATATTGCCCAGCAAGATGCCGATTGGCGGCATGATGATGTCGTCAACTAGCGATTTAACGATGGTGCCGAATGCGCCACCAATAACCACTGCAATGGCAAGGTCTAGTACATTGCCACGTACGGCAAAATCACGAAACTCTTTCAAAATGGACATGTCGCGACCTCTTTATGATATAGGGGGGAGATGACATCTTAGTACTAAGGGTAAGCAATTTTTTTGTTACATGCTGTTTTTTTGATGCATCAAGGTGAGCATGATGTAAATGGATATGCAGGGGGAGGCTTGTGTTTGTGGATGGGTCTGGAAGGGTGGTGCGGGTATGGAAAAAGCCGAACGTTTTATCGTCCGGCTTTTTTAATTCTGGCTCCCCGAGCAGGGCTCGAACCTGCGACCTGCGGATTAACAGTCCGTCGCTCTACCAACTGAGCTATCAGGGAATTGCTGAGGCACAAACTATACCCCGGTCGTTTTTTTGAGTCAACACCATGGGCAAATTTGTTTGGCCGGAGTGTCGTGATGCATCCGTTTGGCGGATTGAAATTTCCGGATTTGTCCTAAGTTACCAATCATTGAGCCTCTATAAAGAGGGGGCTTGCCAACAGCACGGTAAATGATATGAATGCAATGGTAAAACAGTGGCTGGCGCAAAATGGCGCGGTGTTCAACGAGGAGGGGACGCTGGCGGTGGCCGATACGACCGCCGCCTGGCAGGGGCTATCAGAACGGGCTGTACTTGCGCCGCTGGCTGGTTTTGCCGTGTTGAACGTATCCGGTGAAGATGCCGAAGCCTTCCTGCAGGGGCAGCTGTCGAATGATGTGCGCGAGTTGAATGGAGCGAATGCACAGTTCACGACTTACTCAACGGCAAAAGGGAGAATGCTGGCCAATTTTCTGATGTGGAAGGATAAGGGGGAATATCGCTTATTACTGCCGCTGGATCTGTCTGCTGCCATTATAAAAAGGCTGCGCATGTTCGTGATGCGCTCCAAGGTGAGTATTGAGCTGGCTGATTGCATGCCAGCTTTGTTATCAGGCCCATTGGCTGCCGATGCGCTCGCTGGTGCCGGTTTTGCTGTCGGCGCTGATGGAATGGGGCTGCATGCTGTGAATGGCGGTGTGGTCGTGACCTTGCCGTTTCCATCTTATTTGCTGGTGCTTGAGCCGGATGATGTTTCGATGCAATGGCAAAAGCTATTGTCTTATTGTGCACTGGGTGGGCATGATGTCGTTAATTTAGTCTTTGTCCGATCCGGTTTTGCCTGGGTCGTTGCGGCAACCCAGGAGGCATTTGTGCCGCAAATGGCTAATATGGAGCTTGTTTCAGCGATCAACTTTCGTAAAGGTTGTTATCCAGGTCAGGAAATCGTTGCCCGCATGCAATATTTGGGCAAGACCAAACGCCGTTTATACCGGGTTGAAGCCGATGAAGGTGGGTTGCTGGTAGGGGACGAGGTATTTGCTCAAGGGGATGCTGAGCATTCGTTGGGGGTAGTGGCGGCTGTTGTGACGCTGGAAAATGGCAAGCAGGAGGCATTGGTTGTGATGCTGATCTCCGCTTGGGATAATAAGGTTTGCGCCGGGCGCAATTCAGTTTTGTTGCATTGTTTGACCTTGCCTTATGTCGTTCCTGATATTATTTGAATATATGGCAGCTAACCGGTTGTCAGTATTATTGACGTAATAAGTAAAAATAGCTAACTTGTAAAAGCTACAAATAAACAATAGGCGCTCACCATGCAAATCGAAACACTGTCTTACCCTGAACTTCTCCAGCTGAAATCCGATGTTGAGTCGGAGATTGCCAAGCGCGAGCAAGAAGAGAAGTCCAAGGCACGCAAGCAAATTCTAGAAATCGCCCGCACTTATGGGCTAAGTGTCGAAGAAGTACTGAGCAAGTCGGTCAGCGTACGCAAGCCAGTTGAGGCCAAATATTGCCATCCTGAGCACCCTGATATGACTTGGACAGGTCGTGGCCGCAAGCCGGTATGGGTTGTCGAGTTGCTGGCAGCTGGAAAGACGCTGGCAGATCTGGCTATCTGATCTGTGTTTTGAGTTCAGGAAAAGCCGCGATTTGTTCGCGGCTTTTTTATTGATGAATGTTCTATTGCAAAGAGTGTGACGGGTTATACTTGAAAAGCATTCAGGGTCGGGTTGTGTTGCGGCCAAAGCTACCATGCCAATACTAACGAGATGCACATAGTGATGAGCAGGCTTGATTTTCTTTCTTTTGGTGCCGGCAAGAAAAACCCGGCAGGTCCTTTTTCCGATGGGAAAAATGCCGCGCAGTGGTTGCAGCAGCAACGAGATGAGCATGGTGCTGCTGCGCATGAAATATTGTGTGATGAACTGGCGCGCTTCAATGAGGCCGGGCAGGCTCACCAGCATGATGCCGACACCTTAGAGGCTCTGCTGGTATTGAATCGTCTGTCCCAGCCCTTGCAATCACAGTTGCGCACTCAGTATTTGATGAGTGCCCGCATGCCTAAAGTGATGGAATCACAACTGCGCAATCAGATGTTGCGCTATAGCCAGCTGTTTTGTACCGCTTATCAGCGTTTTCTCGTCATCGAGATGAAGGACGATGAAGGCATTCGGGCATTATTGCCGGAGGCTATGGCGTGCATGATGCATTATCAGGCAGAGCATGCTTTGTGGCTGTATTTTCGCCACTTCTCGCCGGACAAGGTGTTCTGGACAAATGTGCATCAGCTATACCGGCTGGCAGAGACGCGTGGCATGGCTATTGCACCGGTCTTGTTATTCGGTCAAGAGACTGGGACGACAGTTCAGGACCAATACCTGGTGCTGTTGTTGGTATCCTTGCTTGGTAGTGGCAATTTGCAGCCTCGGCAGATCAATATGGCCTATATGCTGGCTCAACGCTTAAGCAGTTATGTCAGTCTGGTTGCCGAAAATACGGGCGAGCTTAGTTTTTGCGTGAATCTTGCCGTAGGCTTGCCGCCTGCCCGTCCTTCTATACCCAATGTTCCGACAATGCGTTACTGGGGAACTTCTGCGCTGATTGAGCAAGTAAATACCTGGCTGATTATGCTCGATAGCAGCCGGATGCCGGAGGCGCTTAAATCCCTGCGGGAACCTGGTCTGGATGCGGCTTTATTGCGCTATTTGCAGCGAGAGTGGGCATCACAGCCTTATCGTTTTGAGCGTGCCGAGCGTTTGCCGGTCTCCGGTAAAATGCTGGAGCTCGCTTACCGTCTGCCTTTGTTGCATAAACTGGTACGCGAACCCGACGAGAAAAAACATGCCAGCGAAGCGGCTTCGTCTTCCGACGAGATGGCCGAGATCCGGATTTATGGTTTTGTCACCAGTCGTAGCAGACCTCCGGCACCGGTTAGCCGGGAAGGTGCAGAACCGAAAGAAGTCCTGCCACAGTGTCTCGTTGACAATCAAAGTGCAAGCGGCTTAGGCGTTTCTCTGGCCACTATAGGCAATGAGTGGGTTTCTATTGGTGGTTTACTTGGTTTTCGCAGTGGAAGCGAGGCTTCATGGAGCCTGGGTATCATGCGCCGGATCAACCGGCCGACTGCCGAAAAAATATATCTTGGGGTAGAAATCCTGTCAGAACGTCCGGTTGCCGCTTCTATCCGGCCGGAGGGTGGGGGAATGCCCGAGTTGCCGGCTGAGCGAATGTGGCTGGGCGGGGAGGCTGCTCTGTTTGTGCCCTGTATTCGTGAGGGGCGCAAGATAAATGCGATGGTGCTTGCCATATCTTCATATTCGCTGGGAAAGCAGTTTTATATGACTGCGCGTGGCAAGCATTTTTTGGTGGCACTGGGCAAAGTGCAGGAGAGGGGAAGCGACTGGTGCTTATGCGAGATCGAGTTGATCAGGCAGGTTGAAGCGCTGCCTTAAGTTTTTTGCCGGAAAACATTGCCGCCCTGAATAGGCCGGGCCGGCTTGGTCAGGAAATCTGCTTGCCTTATGGCAGGCAGATTTCGTTTGGGTCTCTGATTTGATTAGTATGCGCTGAGGTAGGCATCAGCCGGGTATAGCGCGCTTTCCATGCCGCTATGCGAGCGGAAGGTTACTTCGACCCGGCGGCCAGCGGGCTGGACATTCACCACTTCGAAGTGCTGGATATCGCCATTGTCTTTGTGTTCGCTGATCCGGAAGCCGGCTTTCAGTTCGCTGATTTTCATCATCATAATAATATTTTCTTTCTTGTCGGATTTCCTGCCATCCGGCTTATGCCGGATTTGCCGATTATCTGTGACTGCCAATAGTGTCAATGTGTGGTATTCAACCGATAGCAGAAGGCCAGAGTCGGGCCTGAATTGTGTAAAGCAGGATAATATTTATAAAAAAATGGAAGCGCGTCGTGCAGACAAAGCTGCCGGACGTAAACATCAAGGAAGACCGGGAATACAATGAAGTGCCGCTAGAAAAGGGGGACTACGATGAACTGCTGGAGTCTGCTGCTTGAAATCTTGCTTGCGGCGTTTATACCGGCTTGTGTGTAGCGGGTCAAGCAGTTTTTGTCTGATAAGTTAAAGATACGGCGTTTAAATGGCCGTCATGATGTCTGTAGAAAGATCCTTTGTGCAAACTGTTCTGATTCTGGGAGCCAGCGGCGCCGTCGGCCAGCAGGTGCTGGCGCAGGCCTTGGCTCACCCCGGTATTGCCCGTGTGGTTGCCCCGACGCGGCGAGCGTTACCACCGCATCCTCATCTGGATAATCCTCTCGTCGATTTTTCCGCCTTGCCGGATAGCGCCCCGTGGTGGCAGGCCGATGCCGCCCTGTGCGCGCTGGGAACAACACGCAAGCAGGCCGGTTCCGCCGCCGCCTTTTACCGGGTTGATCACGATTATGTGCTGGCGGCGGCGCGCTTGGCTCTTGCCGCTGGAACGCCTACGTTCGTGCTCAATTCTTCACTGGGCGCAGATGAAAAATCATACGGCTTGTATCTCAAGACCAAGGGCGAGACCGAACGAGACCTGTCGGCGCTGGGCTTTGCTTCGCTGGCATTGGTGCGCCCATCCTTGCTTGATGCCGGTACCCGGGCCGATTTTCGTCTGGGGGAGGAGGTTGGGCTATGGCTAAATCGCCATCTTGGCCGTTGGCTGCCAGATGCATGGCGTGCGGTGGCCGTGGGCGATGTAGCAAAAACGATGCTGGATGCGGCGCTTGCGCCGGTACCTGGCATCAGGATCATTGCATCAAGCGAGATTACCGCCTCGCAGTGAGGGAGTTGGTGCAAGGTGCTCGGACTCCACCTTGCGTGAGTCATCCTGCCGGATGGCGTTAACTTAGCATCGGCATGTGAATGGCAGATGATATGTGTGTGACCTTTATATGAAATGGCCGCGTTGATATATATTTTTGGCCTTCCGGTTTATCTTGCCCCATCAGCCTATACTCGGTCAGCACCTGCATTTGTGGGCGCTTATAAGGAGCAGCATCATGGGCAAGATCAGACAGAGCACCAAGGAAGCCAAAAAGCCGGCGGCGATGACCGCCAAAGAAAAGAAAGCCGCCAAGGCGATCAAGAAGCATCCCTTGAGCATCGCGCCGATCATTCCGCGTTAAACCGCGTACCGCGCGCGGCCCTTGCCAGTTGAAGCCATGCCCGCCCGGGAGTAGCCGGAAGCCGGTATGGCTTCTGTCTTTTACGCCATTTTGTCAACGGTGCTTTATTGGCTGAATCTGCTTACACTCACGCCCTTGTTATCGGGAGCGGGTACATGGAAACCAAATGGCTGCAGGATTTTCTGGTATTGGCCGAGGTGCGGCATTTTTCGCGTGCGGCTGCCCTGCGCCATATTACCCAGCCGGCCTTTGGCCGCC
Organism: Craterilacuibacter sinensis; assembly: GCF_009831765.1. Lineage (GTDB taxonomy): Bacteria > Pseudomonadota > Gammaproteobacteria > Burkholderiales > Chromobacteriaceae > Craterilacuibacter > Craterilacuibacter sinensis. The sequence continues at coordinate 46,786 of NZ_WSSB01000005.1, forward strand.
ATATCCAGGCGCTGGAGCAGGCCGTCGGGCAGCAGCTGGTCGATCGCAGCACGACGCCAATCAGCCTGACGGCTGCCGGCCGGCAGTTTCACAGCCTGGCGCGCTCGCTGGTGATGCAGCTGGAGCAGGGGCTGGATGCACTGAACGGGGCCGATCCTGCCCTGTTTCACCCCATCCGTATCGCCTCGCCGCATGCACTGGCTTCACCCCTGCTGCTGGATTTGATTTCCCCGCCGGATGCGGCACCGTCCGGTGACGGTTTTGCCGTCGATATCATGCGGGTCGATGAAGCCGAGGCCGCGCTGACCGAGGGGCGTTGTGATTTCGTGCTGGCCTTTGATGTGCTGGCATTGCTCAAGCCGCCTTATCGCAGCCTGTTGCTGGGGGGCGGCGATTTTCTGCTGGTGTCGGCGCCCGGTGCCGATGGCCAGGCGGCTTTCAATCCCCGTGAAGAACAGGTTCCCTATCTGCGCTACAGCGCCGATGCCTATAGTGCCCGCTTGTTGCACCGGCATAATGTCGATGCGGCGCTCAGCCTGCGCCCGGTATTCGAGACCTCGATGTGCCAGCTGCTGGCCGAGATGGCGCTGCGCGGCGAGGGCGTAGCCTGGTTGCCGGATGCGCTGATTCGTCCCCAGCTTGCTGCCGGCACGCTGTGCCCCGTTGCGCCGGAATGCCTGCATGTGCCGTATCAGGTACGGCTGTATCGTCAGCAAGGCCGTCTGGCCGCCGCGGCCGAAACTTTCTGGCAGCATCTGGAAACCCGCCTGGCCGGCGGCTGGCGTCTGCTGGCGCCATGGCATGAGAGCTCAGGCGAGGGCGTTTGTCAGGTAGTCGATAAAAACACGGCATTTGGGTGGCAGCCGCCGGTTGGGTAAATTCATCAGCCAGACCGTGCCCTGATACGGGCCGCTAAACGCCCATTGCGGCAAGATGGCCTGCGCGGCGCCGGATTGTAGCGCTTCATGCGCAATAAAGGATGGCAGGCAGGTAATGCCCATCCCGTCCAGCATGGCCTCCAGCCTGACCTCGCTGTGATTGCAGGCATAAGGCCCTGTTACGGCCACGCTGACTTCCTCCTCGCCCTTGCATAGCGTCCAGCTATTGTCGCCGGGCATCTCGGCTAGCAGCAGGCAGGCGTGCCTGGCCAGTTCCAGCGGGTGTCTGGGTTCGCCATGCTCAGCCACATATGCGCTTGAGGCACACAGTTGTTGCCTGACCTGCATCAGGGGCCGTGCGACCATCGCTTCGGGCGGCGTATCACTGATAAGCAGCATCAGATCAATTTCATCCTTGACGGGGTGCGGGCTGGCGTCCTGCAGGAGTAGTTGCAGTCTGACCTGGGGGAAGCGCTGCAAGAATCCGCTCACCAGCGGGTGAAGTACCCGCCGGCCAAAGGCCTTGGGTGCACTGACGCGCAGCGTGCCTGCTGGCTGTGCTGCAGACTGTTGTGCCAGGTCAACGGCGGCTTGCGCCGAGGCCAGCATTTCTTTGCACAGCATGTAGATTTCTTTGCCGTGTTCACTCAAGCGCAATTGGCGGGTGGTGCGCTCCAGCAGTCGCATGCCCAATGCCTGTTCCAGGCGGCCAATCATGCGGCTGACGGCCGATGGTGTCAGATTCAGTGTCCGTGCCGCTCCGGAAAAACTGGCGCAATCGACGACACGCACGAAAACAGCCATGTCGGGCAGGGATTCATTCAGGTGATTGTTGTTCATGGGGCATCAATCCTGTTCCGGAGATGCTGATTATCATGCAAATGGTCGCGGCAGATAATCCCATTTGAATTTAAATGGGAGGCGGGAATGGCTGAAATCTTGTTGCTGATGTTGGCGCTGGTCTGGGGGACGAGTTATGGCGTCACCAAGCAGGCCTTGTTATGGTTTCCGCTGCTGGGTTTTCTGACCCTCAGGTTCGCGCTCACTTTCCTGCTGTTGGCCCCTGCGCTCTGGTCGGCTCTGAAAAACGACAGGCGTGATTGCCTGCAGGCGGGCTTGCCGCTGGGGGTATTGCTGTGGGCGATCTTTGTATGCGAGACCAAGGGGGTCGCGCTGACCAGTGCCGCCAATGCGGCCTTCCTGATCAGCCTGTGCATTGTGCTGACGCCTTGGCTCGAGTGGGCTTTTACGCGGCGCAGGCCGGATGCCGGCATGGCCTTGGCGGCGCTGGTCTGCTGCCTAGGCACGTTCCTGCTGGTCGGTGGCGGGCTGGGGTTCGGCGCCGGGGACGCGTGGATGCTGGCCGCCGCCATCTTGCGCGCACTGATGGTCTGCCTCAGCCAGCGCCTGCTGTCTGGCAGTCGTTTGTCTTTGCTGGCGGTGACCGGTTTGCAGACCGGTGTTCCCGCCTGCTTGTGCGCCTTGCTGTGGTGGTGCGAGGGCAAGCCTTTGCCGGCCTTGCCGGCCAATCCGGGGTTCTGGCTGGCACTGGCTTATCTGGTCCTGTTCTGTACTTTGTTTGCCTTCTTTGTCCAGAATTGGGCGGTGCGCCGTTGCAGCCCATCCCGGGTGGTGGTGCTGACAGGAAGCGAGCCCTTGTTTGGTGCCTTGTTTGCCAGCGCCGTGCTGGGTGAAATCCTGTCGCTTCAGGGGGCGATGGGGGGCGGATTGATTTTTCTGGCTACGCTGTGGGTGTCACTGACAGGTAAAGCAAAGGCCAAACCTGTCAGCCGCGCCCGGCCTGCTGTGCCGGAGGTTTAGCCATGCTTTCGCTCCGGGCTTGCTGTGCGGGTGTCGGGTCGGGCAGGGTATGATGCCGATCCGGCATGGCCATACCGTTTTTGGCACTTCACATCGCCTGCATGATCCGGACAATTGCTTGGGTCGTCCATCCTCACCGCAGATCATGAATTCATCCCCGCTGACGCTGGCCGATTTTTACCGGGCCTTTCCCAAAGTCGAACTGCACTACCATCTGCTAGGCGGTGTGCGTCTGGCGACCATGCTCGATCTGGCACGCAAATATGGTGTCGCCCTGAGCGAGCGCGAAGCCAAGTGTTATTACCGTGCCCATCAGGCCGAAACCGGCGAAAGCCGGGGCGGTATCGATGCGCTGACCTTGCTGTACCGCCTGATGCGAGAGCCCGACGACTATGTGCGCGTATTGCGCGAGGTGGCCGCCGATGCCCATGCCTGCGGTGTGCGCTATCTGGAAACCTTCTGGAATCCGTCCGATACCGAGCTGGCTTACGAGGTGGTGACGGCGGCGCTTTTGTCGGCGATTGACCAGGTTCGGGCTGAACTGGGGCTGGTGATCCGCCTGATTCCGTCCATCAACCGTGAAAAATCACCGGAAGAGGCGGTGGCGATGGTCGAGGCCATGCTCGCCCATCCGCATCCCTGTGTGCCGGGTATCGGCATTGATTACCGCGAGGGTAATGCGCCGGTCGAGCAGTTCTGGAAGGCCTATCGTCTGGCGCGGCAAGGCGGGCTGAAGCTGACCGCCCATTGTTCAGAATTCGGCCTGCACTGGCGCAATGTCGAAACCGGCATCGAGCTGATCGGGCTGGACCGCATCGACCACGGCTACACCATTGTCGACAATCCCGCGCTGGCGGCGCGCTATGCCGCTTCGGGCATCCCGTTTACCGTGATTCCTTCCAATACCTTTTATTACCGCCAATGGCCGGATGCGCGCCAGTGGCGCGAGCAGCACCCTATCCGCCAGATGGCCAGACTGGGCCTGTCGATTATCCCGGGCACCGACGACTGGCACATCCACGATACCGATGCCGCCAATTGCTACCGGGTGATGGTGGAGGAGTTCGGTTTCGATCTGGACAGCCTGCGCCATATGCTGGCGCTGGCTGTGCGTGCCAGCTGGATGAACGAGGCGGACAAGGCCGCGTGTGCATCCGCGTGGCTGGCCGAGTTTGATGCGCTGCGTGCCAGCCTGCAGGCCGAGCCCGTCATTCCGGCCGAACAGCTGATCCGTTACCGCCCGCGGGCAATCGACCCAATACAAGGAGAGGGCGCATGAATGCTACCCGTCAACGTATCGCACACTGGTTCGGCTTTGCCGAAAACGCGACCGGATTCCGTCAGGAAATCATCGCCGGGCTGACCACCTTTGCCACCATGGCGTATATGGTGGCGGTGGTGCCGGGCATGCTGGCCAAGGGCGGGTTGCCGTTCGATGCGGCGCTGACCGTGACCATCCTGATGACGGTGGTCACCACGCTGGCGATGGGCATCTATACCAACCGTCCCTTCGTGCTGGGGCCGGGGCTGGGCAGCGTGGCGATCTTCTCGTTTACCCTGCTGGGCAGCGGTGTGCCGCTGCCGGTAGCCAACGGCATTGTGCTGGTCAGCGGCGTGCTGTTCATGCTGGTTTCCTTCCTCGGCGTGCGCGACTTCGTGGTGCGTGTGATTCCGCACGGGGTCAAGGTCTCGGTCGGGGTCGGCATCGGCCTGTTTATCGCGCTGCTGGGCTTCAAGCAGGCCGGCATTATCGTGGCCGATGCCAGGAAGAACGTGCTGGTGTTCGGCGACTTGCTGGCGCCGCCTACGCTATTGGCTATCGCCGGCTTTTTTCTGGTGCTGTGGCTGACCACGCGCAAGGTACGCGGCGGCATCATTCTCGCCATTGCGCTGATTACCGCGCTGGCCATCCCCTTGGGCCTGGCGCGCGTGCCGGATAGCCTGATCTCTCTACCGGCCGACTTCAGCGCGCTGGCTTTCGATATGGATGTGATGGCGGCGTTAAGTCCGGCCTATCTGCCCTTTTTGCTGGCCTTTTTCATTCCCGACTTTTTCTCGACTCTGGGCACCTTGCTCGGGGTGGGGGCGCAGGCGGGCTATCTGGACAAAAATGGCAATCTGCCGGGCATCGACCGCAATTTCCATGTCGACTCCTGTGCCACCACTTTGGGCGCATTTTTCTCCTGCCCGGTGCTGACGACCTATGTCGAGAGTTCGGCCGGGGTGCAGGCAGGCGGGCGCACCGGCTTTACCGCGGTGGTGACGGCGCTGTGCTTTGCGCTGACGCTGTTTGTCGCGCCGCTGGCCGGCATGATCCCGGCGGCGGCGACCGCGCCGGTGCTGATGTTTATCGGCATCAGCATGATGGGCTCGATTCGCAAGGTGGATTTCGATGATGTCACCGAATACCTGCCGGCCTTTGTCTGTGTCGCCATCAGCATCTTCAGCTTCAATGCCGGCAACGGTATCGCGGCGGCCATGCTGGTGTATGCCTTCCTGAAGGTGGCAGCCGGGCGCTGGCGCGAGGATCACTGGTCGGTGTATCTGATTGCGCTGTTGATGATTTATTACTTCTATATCGTGGCGCAGCATTAACAGCCGGCCGGCAGCAGCTAGGCCAGCTGCTGCCGGCGGCGTGCGCGCAGGCTGTCGTACAGCCAGTTAAATGCCAGCGCATACACCAGGAAAAATAGCGCCGTGCCCGCGTCAAGCAAGAAGGCCTGCCACAGGCTGCATTTCATCAGCCAGGCCACCAGCGGCACCGAGACCAGCAGCAGGCCGGCTTCGAAGCTGATGCTGTGCAAAATGCGTAGCGGCAGCTTGCGATTGATGCGTTCGCCCGGCACCAGTCGGTCGAAAACATAGTTGAATACAACATTCCACGCCATCGCGGTGAGCGAGACCGAGATCATCACCACGCTCATCAGGCTGTGGTTTTCGCCCATGATCCAGCTGGTCGCCGGGATCAGCATGGCAAGCGCAATGGCTTCGAACAGGATGGCGTGCAGGCAGCGCTCCCAATAACTCATGTCTGCAAGGCCTGGGCGTGAAACGCCAGATGATCGTCGATAAAGCTGGCGATAAAAAAGTAGCTGTGATCGTAGCCGCTCTGCATGCGTAGTGTCAGCGGATAGCCGGCTTTGCCGGCGGCGGCCAGCAGGGCAGTCGGTTGCAGTTGTTGCGCCAGAAAAGCGTCCGCCTCGCCCTGATCGATCAATAGCGGCAGGCGCTCGCTGGCCTGTGCCATCAGTTCGCACGCATCCCATGCCAGCCAGCCGTCCTTTTCAGTGCCCAGATAGGCGCTGAAGGCCTTGATGCCCCACGGGCAGTCCATGGGGTGGCAGATGGGGGCGAAGGCTGATACCGAGTGGTAGTGGCCGGGGTTGCGTAGCGCACAAACCAGTGCGCCATGCCCGCCCATCGAATGGCCGCTGACGGATTTCTTTGCACTTAGCGAGAAGTGGGTGGATACCAGCGCCGGCAACTCGTGCACCACATAGTCGTGCATGCGGTAGTGCGACTGCCATGGTGCGGCGCTGGCATTGAGGTAAAAGCCGGCGCCTTGCCCCAGATCCCAGGCACCATCATCCGGCACCTGATCACCGCGCGGGCTGGTGTCCGGGCAGACGATGGCGAGGCCAAGTCTGGCGGCCATGCGCTGGGCGCCGGCCTTTTGCACGAAGTTTTCATCGTTGCAGGTGAGGCCGGACAGCCAGTACAGCACCGGGGTATGGGGGCCGGCATCGGGCGGCAGATAGATGGAAAACGTCATCTCGCAGCCCAGCGTGCTGGATGCGTGACGCCAGCGTTGCTGGTTGCCGTCAAAGCAGCGCTGATCGGAGAGCAGGTTTGCTTGGGTATTCATCTCTATCCTTGCCGGCATCAGAAATGGATCACCGAGCGTATGCTCTTGCCTTCGTGCATCAGCTCGAAAGCGGTGTTGATGTCTTCCAGCGCCATGGTGTGGGTGATGAAGGTATCCAGCTCGAACTCGCCCTTCAAATAACGCTCGACATAGTCGGGCAGCTCGCTGCGCCCGCGTACGCCGCCAAAGGCCGAGCCGCGCCAGACGCGGCCGGTCACCAGCTGGAACGGGCGGGTGGCGATTTCCTCGCCGGCACCGGCGACACCGATGATCACCGATTCGCCCCAGCCCTTGTGGCAGCATTCCAGCGCCGAGCGCATCACCTTGACGTTGCCTATGCATTCGAACGAGTAATCGACGCCGCCGTCGGTCAGCTCGACGATCACTTCCTGTATCGGACGGTCGAAGTCCAGCGGGTTGATGGTGTCGGTGGCGCCCAGCTGCCGGGCAATCTCGAATTTGGCCGGATTGATGTCAATGCCGATGATGCGGCTGGCGCCGGCCATGACCGCGCCTATGATGGCCGACAGGCCGATGCCGCCCAGCCCGAAAATGGCGACGGTGGCGCCGGCTTCAACCTTGGCGGTATTGAGCACCGCCCCCATGCCAGTGGTGACGCCGCAGCCCAGCAGGCAAACTTTTTCCAGCGGTGCGGCCTTGTTGATTTTGGCGACGGCGATTTCCGGCAGCACCGTGTATTCGGAGAAGGTCGAGGTGCCCATATAGTGGTAGATGGGCTTGCCGTGCAGCGAGAAGCGGCTGCTGCCGTCCGGCATCAGGCCCTTGCCCTGGGTTGCGCGTATCGCCTGGCACAGATTGGTCTTGCCCGACAGGCAGTATTTGCACTGGCCGCACTCGGGGGTATACAGCGGAATCACATGGTCGCCCGGCTTGACCGAGGTGACGCCGGCGCCGACTTCTTCGACGATGGCGCCGCCCTCATGACCCAGAATGGCGGGGAAGATGCCTTCCGGGTCGGCGCCTGACAGGGTGTAGGCATCGGTGTGGCACACGCCGCTGGCCACCATGCGCAGCAGCACCTCTCCGGCCTTGGGGCCTTCCACATCCACCAGTTCGATTTCCAGCGGGCGTTGGGCTGCCCAGGCAATAGCGGCACGCGACTTGATCATGAGGGTCTTCCTTGATGTAAGGCTGGTGTCCAACATCCTAGTCTTAAAGCATGACTTGTGGCCAGTGCCAGCCATCATTGTCATTAGCTGAGGATTCGCTTCGCGTTCCGGCGCGTCAGGCGCTAAAATTGCCGCCCTTGCGGTGTTGCCGCGCCACAAACTGAAGCCTGCCTTGAACGATATGCCGAACCGCCCGCGCGTGCTGTCCATCATCCCGCCGATGACCCAGCTCAATACCCCGTACCCGTCCACCGCCTATCTCACCGGCTTTTTGCGCCAGCAGGGCTTTGCTGCCGTGCAGGAAGATCTGGCGCTGGCATTGGTGCTGGCGCTGTTTTCGCGCCCGGGGCTGGCGGCCTTGCGCGACGCCGCGCAAAAACTGCCGGCGAAAAAACGCAGCGCACAGGTGCGGCATTTTCTGGAGCAGTACGACGCCTACGACGCGACCATCGCGCCGGCGCTGGCCTTTTTGCAGGGCAGCGACCCGACCATTGCCCACCGTATCGCCAGCCGCAGCTTCTTGCCCGAAGGGCAGCGCTTTGCCACGATCAATGCCTATATCGACCCCGAGTATCCGGATGAAGATCCGCTGACCTGGGCCTTTGGCGCCTTGGGCAGTACCGATCGTGCGCGCCATTACGCGACCCTGTATCTGGACGATCTGGCCGATGTGCTGCGCGATGCCGCCGACGAGCGCTTTGAATTTGTGCGCTACGCCGAACGTCTGGCGATGAGCCAGCCCACGTTCGAGCCGCTGGCCCGCGCCTTGGCTGGTGCGCCGACACTGGTGGATGACACGCTTTCGCGTCTGACCCGTGCCGCGCTGGATCGCCATCAGCCGGATGTGGTGCTGCTGTCGGTGCCGTTCCCGGGCTCGGTGTATGCGGCGTTCCGCATTGCGCAGACCATTAAAAGCATCAATCCGGCGATCAAAACGGTGCTGGGCGGCGGCTTCGTCAATACCGAACTGCGCGAACTTAAAGAGCCGCGCGTGTTCGATTACTTCGACTTTGTCACGCTGGACGATGGCGAGCGCCCGTTGCTGGCGCTGCTTGACCATGTCGCCGGCCAGCGTTCGCGCGAGCGTCTGGTGCGTACTTTCGTGCGCGACGAGAGCCGCGTGCGCTATGTGAATTTCCCCGAGCCGGATGTGCCGTTTGCCGAAGTGGGCACGCCGACCTGGGACGGCTTGCCGATACGCAAGTATCTCAGCCTGCTGGACATGCTCAACCCCATGCACCGGCTATGGTCGGACGGGCGCTGGAACAAGCTGACCGTAGCGCATGGCTGCTACTGGAAAAAGTGCAGCTTCTGCGATGTCTCGCTTGACTATATCTCGCGCTATGAAACCGCATCAGCCGAACTGCTGGTGGACCGCATCGAGGCCATCATTGCCGAGACCGGGCAGAGCGGTTTTCATTTTGTCGACGAAGCCGCGCCGCCCAAGATGCTCAAGGCGCTGGCGCTGGAGCTGATCCGCCGCAAGGTGGCGATTACCTGGTGGGGCAATATCCGCTTCGAAAAATCGTTTACACCCGAGCTATGCCAGCTGTTGGCACAAAGCGGTTGCATTGCCATTTCCGGCGGGCTGGAAGTGGCTTCCGACCGCCTGCTGAAACTGATGAAAAAGGGCGTGTCGGTCGAGCAGGTGGCGCGGGTGACGCGCGACTTTACCGAGGCCGGCATTCTGGTGCATGCCTATCTGATGTACGGTTTTCCGACGCAGACGGTGCAGGACACGGTGGACGCGCTGGAGTATGTGCGCCAGCTGTTCGAGGCCGGCTGCATCCAGTCCGGCTTCTTCCACCGCTTTGCCTGCACCGTGCACTCGCCGGTAGGCCTGCATCCGGAAGAGTACGGCATCAAGCTGATTCCATTGCCCGAGGTGAGCTTCGCCAAGAACGATGTCGGCTTTACCGACCCGACCGGTACCGACCACGCGCTGATGGGCGAGGCGCTGACCAAGGCGCTGTACAACTATATGCACGGCATTGGCCTCGACTGGGAGGTGCGGCGCTGGTTTGGTGTACGCGTGCCCAAGACCCGCGTGCCTAAGCACTTTGTCGCGCGGGCGCTGGGCTGAGTTTCTGTTAGCCCCAGCATTGCCCCAATGCTGGGCTAGGTTGCGGGTCCGGGGCGCTATGCTGATGGTGGCTGTCGTTGCGCCTTTGGGCGATGGGCAGACGGAAGTCAGCTGCATGCTGCTGACTGGCATGCTGATATCCGTTAGCATATGACGAATTTTTGATAAAAGGGGCCGCAATGTCCGCTCACCAACTTCCGCGCTGGAGCTGGATTTTCCCGCTACTGGCCTGTGTGTTGCTCGGGGTCGCTTTTAGCGGCGTCAGTTCGGCCTGGTTTCTGGCCGCTGTGGCCGTGTGTCTGGGCGGTGCGGTTTTTGCTGCGGTCCATCACGCCGAGGTGATTGCGCACCGCATCGGCGAGCCTTTCGGGACGCTGGTGCTGGCGCTGGCGGTGACCATTATCGAGGTTGCGCTGATCCTGTCCATGATGCTGTCCGGCGGCGAGGACAAGCTGGCGCTGGCACGCGATACGGTCTTCTCGGCCATCATGATTATCTGCAACGGCATTGTCGGCCTGTGTCTGTTGCTGGGCGGCCTGCGTCATGGCGAGCAGGAGTATCAGCAGCAGGGCGTGAGTGCCGCCATGGCGGTATTGACCTCGATGGCGGTGCTGACCCTGGTGTTGCCCAATTACGGCCTGAGCGAAGCGGGGCATATGCTGTCATCCAAACAGCTGGCCTTTACCGGCGTGGTCTCGCTGGTGTTGTATGGCGCTTTCGTCTTTGTCCAGACCGTTCGCCACCGCGACTATTTTCTGGATGAAGCCAGCAACGAGGGTACACACGCAGCCACCGGCAACAAGGTCGCATGCTGGAGTGCCGGCTTGCTGCTGGTGTCGCTGGTCGCCGTGGTCGGTCTGGCGAAAGTGCTGTCGCCCTCTATCGAACAGATGGTCGGTGCGATGGGGGCGCCGCAAGCGGTGGTCGGTATTATCATTGCCGCCATGGTGTTGCTGCCCGAAGCGCTGGCGGCCACGCGTGCCGCCCGTGCCAACCGTTTGCAGACCAGCCTGAATCTGGCGTTAGGTTCGGGTCTGGCCTCGATCGGGCTGACTATTCCGGCCGTGGCCCTGATTTTCGTCATGACCGGCCGGCCTTTGGTGCTGGGCCTGGAAATGAAGGAAACCGTACTGCTGGGGCTGACTTTACTGGTGGGCTCCATGAGCCTTGCGACCGGAAAAACCACCATCCTGCAGGGCGTCGTGCATCTGGTGCTGTTTGCCACCTTCCTGTTTTTCGCGATTTCGCCGTAAGGGCAGGGCATCGGTTTGTAGTTGCACCGCTGCGCCGGTTTCAGCTTGAGTGGCTGCTAAGCTGTTTGTTTGTAACGCATGGCTAGCGGCTGCTAGCCTTTGTCTTAATGATGGGGGGTGATATGCAATTGCGTACGCTGTTATTGCTGGTGGTGGCGGGATTGATCGCCGTGTTTGTGGCGCTGAACTGGGCGGTGGTGATGGCACCCAGCACGCTGTCGCTGGGCTTTATGGATATCCAGGCATCGCTGGGCCTGGTGATGCTGGGGCTGATGGTGCTGCTGGCGACCCTGTTTCTGGTCTACATCGTTTATCTGCAAGGCTCGGTACTGATGGATGGCCGCCGCCATGCGCGCGAACTGCAGGCCAACCGCGAGCTGGCCGACAAGGCCGAGGCTTCGCGTTTCAGCGAGCTGCGCGCCTTTTTGGAGGCCGAACTGACCAAGCTGGCCGCGCAGAACGTGGCCCTGAAAACCGAACTGGGCCAGCGCATCGAAGAATCGGGCAACGGCATTGCCGCCTGTATCGGCGAGCTGGAAGACCGGCTGGAGCACAAGACGCCACCAGCCGGCAATTGAACCGTTTTACACCGCTTCCAGCGGCACCGCGCAACTGCCGCAGATCAGCACCACTTCCTTGGAAATCCACGCGCTGGCACCGCACTGCGGGCAGGCCAGACGCGAGCGGTTGCTGGGGCGTGGTGGTGGTGGCGCCACTATAGGTAGGGGCTTGCCCTGCGCCTCGGCCGCTTCCATCGGTGCCTCGTTCAAGGCCGCAGCCGGCTCCGGCCGGTAAGGCTCGATATCGTTCATGCCGTCCGGCGCGGGCGGCGCATTCTCGTTGAAACTCACCATGCTGCGCGCCAGTACGCGCTCCGGCGGCTCGGGCGCGTGCCTGTCGTACACCGGCAGGACGAAGCCTTGACCCAGCAGCGCTTGGCATGCCTTGGCAAACGGCCCGCCCTCGATAATGTAGTGGCTGACGCGCGAGCCCGATTCTTCACCGCCGGGCGCACCGGTGGTGCTGGGCATCAGCCCGACTTCCTTCATTTTCTCGGCCCACTCGCGGTTGTGGTGGTTGGACGGCGTGACCGATCCCTTGTTTTCCTGCCAGTGGTGCACCATCTCGTGCGCCAGCGTCGACAGCACAGTTTCGACCGGACGCAGGGCAAAATAGCCGGGGTTGAGCGCCAGCTCGTCCAGCGAAGCGCCATCGCGGCTGACAAAGCGCGCATGCTGGTGGTGGCCGTAGCGGGTGCGCTGCGCGCGCAGCGTGATCATGCACGGCGGCAGCTCGCCGGCAAACAGCGTGCTATTGAAGTGGTCGAACGCGCGTTGCAGTGCGCCGTAAAGTTCGAGGCTGGGCGTGCTGGGGCTGGCCATGCGGGTCTTCCTTTCATCCATGGGCAAAGGGTCCCGCTTGCGCCGGGAACAGGGGCGGTATTGTCGACGCAGCCATGGGCTTTGTCCATGCCGGCATCGGCCTGGCCCGCCGGTTTGCCGTCTACATGTTAATAAGTGTGAAGCTGGCGGCGCATACCAACATTCAGCAACAAAGCGCAGCCTATGCCATGGTCAATTTTCTGCATCGGCATGATCTAATGAAAGCATCCAGTCTCGATGAAAGCCGACCATGCTCAAGCGCCCGCTGACCCTCATTCTTCTCGTGTCTTTCCTGCTGTATGGCGTCTGCAGCGTATGGGCGCACGGCTGGCCTGCCGATTATTGGGCATGGCGTTCGCAATTGCGGCTGTTGAGCGGCGTGATGCTGCTGGCGGTCATGGCCGGTTCCATGCTGCTGGCCATGCGTCCCATGTGGCTGGAGCGCGCGATGGGCGGGCTGGACAAACTTTATGCCCAGCACAAACGCTTCGGCATCGCCTCGGGTCTGCTACTGGGGGCGCACTGGCTGATCGAGCTGTCCCCCAAGCTGTTTGTGGCCATGCAATGGGCAGAGCCAAAAATCCGCCGTGCCGGTGGCGGCGGGGTGCGCGACCCCTTGGTCAGCCTGGCCAAGGACATGGGGGAGTGGGCCGCCTGGCTGATGCTGGGCATGGTGCTGCTGGCGCTATTGCGGGCCCTGCCTTATCGCATCTGGCGCCCATCACACAAGCTGTTTGCACCGATTGCGCTGGCCGGCGTGTTTCACGGCCTGATGCTGGCCGACAAGGCCTTGTGGCTGACCCCGGCCGGCGCTTTGCTGGCGCTATTGCTGCTGCTCACGACGCTGAGCGCACTGTGGTCGCTGTCTGGCCGCATCGGCCGTTCGCGCCGCCATCGCGGTCACATCACGGCGCTACACGCCTTGCCCGGTCAGTCGCTGGAAGTCTGCTGCCGCGTTGCCGGCTGGCCCGGCCATAAAGCCGGCCAGTTTGCACTGGTGAGCTTCGATGCCGGCGAAGGCGCCCACCCGTTCACCATTGCCAGCGCCGAGCGTCAGGGCGGCGAGTTGCGCTTCATCATCAAGGCGCTTGGGGATTACACCGCCACTCTGCCATCCATTCTGAAAGTTGGGGATGGCATCGAGGTGGAAGGGCCGTATGGTTGCTTTGATCACGCCGGCAGCACGCGTCAGGCCTGGATCGCCGGCGGTATCGGCATCACCCCGTTTCTGGCATGGCTGGAGGCACGCGACAAGGGCGGCGAGGGTGCGTCAGTGGATTTCTATTACTGCGTCAGAAATAGCGCCGAAGCCGCCGCACTGGACGAGGTGCGCGCCGCCTGCCTGCGCTCAGGCGTGAGCCTGCATCTGATAGAGAGCGATCAGGGGGCGCGGCTGGATGTGGCGATGTTGCCCGAGGTCGATGCGGTGTGGTTTTGCGGGCCGGCAGGCATGGGAGATGTCTTGGCGCGCGGTCTGGCGGCACGGCAGCAGGCGCCGGTCTTCCATCGCGAAGCTTTCAGTATGCGTTGATGGGGGGCAGGTAGGCGTTAAGGACTTCGGTGTGGAGTCCGCTGCGCGGACACTTTTTTACTTGCCGCTTCCGCGCGGCATGCGGGCAGGGGCCGGACGCGCTCGGCCCCTTGCATCCCCGGCGCCCCCGAAGTCTCGCGAAACCCCGGTGTAAAAGGCGCTGGCGAGGCGCTGGCCAACTCGCGATTCGCTACCGTCGAATCGCTCAAACAAGGGCCAGCTTAAAACCTCGCCAGCGTCTTTTGCACCGGCGCGAGCCTGACGGGGAAGGGTGGCTGGCGTATGGGCTGGCGGCATGGCCAACAGCAAATCGGAAACCCAATTTGCATGTTATCATCCGCTGCGTAGCTTACAGTGCTTACCTAGCGCCGACCGCGCAGCAGTCCCGTCTGGATGTGTTCACTTCGGGTGTGTGCGTATCTAAGTGTTTGAAAAATAAATGTAAATAGTGGTTTTCGCCTGGTTGTGCACATTCATCAATCCGATGTACACCTGAATCAGGTGTGTATTTCACGTTAGATATCCATGCCCGACTACACCGTTATTGACTCGACGAAAGTCTTGGATGGGCATTACTTGAAAAAGCTTTTCTGGCGTGCTGAGCCATTGAAAAATGAGGTTTCTGCATGCAAATGGCTTTGGCTCACGGCTGTGGAAATTGTATTCGGAAAAGAAATCCTAGAGCACATGGTCATCAACGCATCCGTTGCTTCTGTTGGAAATCATCCACACGTTAAAGACCACGGAAAGATCATGCATCTTTCTCGGCACATCCCCGCCGGGATTGTGACAAACCTGTTCAGAAAACATATTGTTGAGGTTCTGTATTACAAGTTTTATCGCCAATACGGAATACTTTCACCGGAAGAAAGTCCATACCCAAAAGAAGGAAAGCGGATCATTGATTGCTCGCAAAATAGGTTTTGCGTGGATAAGACGTATTTAGAGCAATTCATTTCATTCAGAAGAGCTTATGATTTTTCATGGTTGATCATCAATATATTGACTGATGCCATTATTTACTTTGTGTCTAGCGACTTAACCTTGGCAATGCTTTCCGCACTCGTGGTGGAAGCGTTTCGGCGATTCCTGAAGGCGTAAAGTGACAGAAATATCTAACACTACAGTCGAGAGGGACAGCCACAAGCTGCGCTTGCGCTTCCCTCCGGTGGTCCCTTACTTCTAGGTTAGAGAGTCCGTACATGTTCTGTCTCCGTGCAGAAATACGGAATGGGGAACATCACCTTATACCTGCCTAGCGCTGCCCATGGGGAACGCCAACAGCCGCTAGAACGACGAGCCGGGCAGGGCGAGGAATGCGATCTCTTCCGCGCTTGATGCCCGCCCCAGTATCGCGTTGCGGTGCGGAAAGCGGCCGAAGCGGGTGATCACCGCCTGATGGCGCAGCGCGTAGTCGGCAAAGGATTCGAACACGGCGTGCTGTGCGGCCGGCACCGCGTCGGCCAGTTCGCGAAACAGCTGCACGCTGTGCGCCTGATGTGCCGGGTCTTCCGCATGTTCCAGCGGCAGGTAGAAGAAGACGCGCTCTACCGGCCTGAGCGCCTGGTCTTGCCCTGCGGCCAGGCCTTGCCGGCACAAGGCCAGCGCGATGTCGTCAAAAGCGAAGGCGTCGGCCGTGCCGCGATAGCTATTGCGCGGGATCTGGTCGGTCAGCAGGATCAGCGCCAGCGCCCCTCTGGGTGTGGCGCGCCAACTATCCAGTTCGCCCTTGCGTGCGGCCGGCAGCAGCGGCGCGAAACGCTGGCGTATGGTCGCGTCGGTGTCCGTACTTTTGCCCCACCATAGCGCGGCCTGTGTGGTGGCGGTCTGGGCGTCGTCGTCTGACTCGCCAAACCAGAAGGCGAGCAGGCTGTCTTGGATTTCCATGATGACCTTTCTTGCGGGCGATGCCCCAGTTGCGGGTTGATGCTTATTATTGGCTATTTCCTCGTTACGAGTTGGCGCAGATAGGTTTTGGACTTTGTGTCCGCTGCGCGGACGTGTTTTTTACTTGCCGCTTCCGCGCGGCATGCGGGCAGGGGCCGGTCGCGCCCGGCCCCTTGCATCCCCGGCGCCCCCGAAGTCTCGTGAAACCCCGGCGCAAAAGGCACTGGCGAGGCGCTGGCCAACTCGCGATTTGCTACCGTCAAATCGCTCGAACAAAGGCCAGCTTAAGACCTCGCCAGCGTCTTTTGCACCGGCGCGAGCCTAACGGGGATGGGTGGCTGACGCACTGGTAGCGCGCATCGCATGGCGTAAACCCCAACTTGTGTGGGACAACGCCTTATTATTGGCCATGCCGCTAGTTCATACGCCAACTTCCACTCTCGTTCGTATTCCTTCGCGCTGCTGCGCTCGGTCAGCGGAAGCGGCAAGTAAAAAGCGTCCGCGTAGCGGACACTAAGCCCACACCCATCGGTGCCCGTTCGTAACGGGGATATGAGCTTTTAAATGTCTGCCAGCCCCAGCCTTGCCATGCGCGAGATCAGCGTGGTACGCGGCAGGCCCAGCTCGCGGGCGGTGGCGGCCAGCCTGTTGCCGTTGGCGGCCAGCACCTGGCTAATGATGTGGCGCTCCTGTGCCGCCAGACGTGCCTTGAGCGGGCCGCTGCCTGCCGGTGCCGTATCGGGGGGCAGGGCCGCTACGGCGGCAGATGCGCTGTCGTGCATCAGCGCGATGGCGTCCAGCGTGCTGCCGCTTTTGTCCAGCAGCAGGCTGCGGCGGATCACGTTTTCCAGTTCGCGCACATTGCCAGGCCAGGCCTGGGCTTCCAGCGTGGCGATGGCCGCATCCGACAAGGTGGTGACGGCCGGATTGAGGCTGGCGGCGTGCTTGTCGACAAAGCGGCGGGCGAGCAGAGCGATGTCGCCACGGCGCTCGCGTAGCGGCGGAATAAAGATGTAGCCGACGTTGAGGCGGTAATACAGGTCTTCGCGCAGGCGGCCGGCGGCGATGGCATCCAGCGGGCGCTGGTTGAGCGCCGCGATCAGGCGCACATTGGCGCGCAGCGGCTGCTGGCTGCCCAGCGGCTGGAAGCTGCCGTCCTGCAGCACGCGTAGCAGCTTGCTTTGCAGCGCGATCGGCATGGAGTTGATTTCATCCAGAAACAGCGTGCCGCCATCGGCCAGCGCAAACAGCCCCTTCTTGTTTTCTGCACCGGTAAACGCGCCACGGGTGGTGCCGAACAGGGTGCTCTCCAGCAGGTTTTCCGGTATCGCCGCACAGTTCAGGCACAGCATGGGCGCGCGTGCGCGCGGGCTTTTGGCGTGGGCGCGGCGCGCGAACAGCTCCTTGCCGGTGCCGGTTTCGCCATAGATCAGTACCGGCAGTTCGCTGTGGCCGTAGATGTCGATGGCGTCGATCTGCAGGCGCAGCCGTGCGTCGTGGCCGACGATGTCGGGCACCGGGCTGGGGTCGTTATTGTCCGATGGCTGGTTGTCTACGGTGCGGCCGATCTCGATGGCGCCGATCACGTCGCCGCTGCGGCCGAACAGCGGCATGGCCGAATGCAGGTAGTGCAGCTGGCGGCCATCGCTGCCGTGATAGGCCTGATAGTGGTCGACAAAGCGGCTGTGCTGCGACAGGCAGCGCAGCAAGGTGCTGTCTTCCGTTTTCAGCCACGGGCTGACATCAAGGATGTGGCGGCCGAGGATATTGGCCGGGTCTACGCCATCCATGCGTGCGCTGGCGCGGTTGTAGTACACGAAGTGGCCGCTGCGGTCGACCATGGTGACAGGCTGGTTCAGGGTGTCGAGCAGCTCTTTCATGCTCAGTACCAGCCACTGGATCTCTTCCATTGCGCTTCCTTGTCTGATTTTCGACGCATCGCGGCCAGACCTTGCCGCAGCGGGTGCGGGCGGCTGTCCATTTTTCGACGCCTGTCGATTTTACGACATATTCATCGCGCTGCGTTCCGTTTTATGGCCATGAACTGCCATTTTGCGGGTGGTTTCATGGCTTTTTGCCGCTGATTTTGGGAGAAAAATTGCAAGATGACGGCGATAGTTGGCACGCTTCTCGCTAAAACCCAGGTGTGAACGATTTTTAACTGACTACCCACTTTTATCTTGAGGACTCACACCATGTTCAAGCACATCATCGCCCGCACCCCTTGCCGCGCCCTGGTCGACGGCCTGTCTGCTTCCGATCTGGGCAAGCCGATTTATGAAAAGGCGATCGAGCAGCACAACACCTATATCCGTGCGCTGCAGACTTGCGGTGTCGACATCACCATCCTGCCGCCAGCCGAAGAGTTTCCGGATTCGGTGTTCGTCGAAGACCCGGCACTGTGCACCCCGCATTGCGGTATCGTCACCCGCCCGGGTGCCGACAGCCGCCGTGGCGAAGCCGAACTGATGGCCCCCATCCTTGCCCGCTTCTACAAGAATGTGGAGCGCATCGTCGAGCCGGGCACGCTGGACGCCGGCGACGTGATGATGGTCGGCAACCACTACTACATCGGCAACTCGGCCCGCACCAACGAAGATGGCGCGCGCCAGCTGATCGCCATTCTGGAAAAGTACGGCATGACCGGCTCTGTTGTTTCCATGGACGAAGTGCTGCACCTGAAGACCGGTCTGGCCTATCTGGAAAACAACAACCTGATGTGCGCCGGCGAATTCCTGACCAAGCCCGAATTCCAGAAGTACAACATTATCGAGCTGCCGGAAGACGAGATCTACGCCGCCAACTGCATCTGGGTCAACGGCAAGGTGATCATGCCTTCCGGCTATCCGAAGACTGCCGCCAAGATCGCCGCGCTCGGCTACGAGGTGATCGAGGTTGATACCTCGGAATACCGCAAGGTGGACGGCGGCGTCAGCTGCATGTCGCTACGCTTCTGAGCCCTGACGAATCGTAGGCAGGCAGCCGCTGCGCACTCGCGTCGCGGCTGTTTTTTAGTCTTCAAGAAAGAATCCCTATGTCTCAGACACAAGACAAGAAGCTGGGCGTGGTGGCGATGACCGCGCTGGTGGTGGGCGCCATCGTCGGCAGCGGCATTTTCAGCCTGCCGCAGAATATGGCCGAGGGTGCCGGCGCCGGCGCCATCCTGATCGCCTGGGTGGTTACCTTTGTCGGCATGCTGGCGCTGACGCGCATTTTCCAGTGGCTGTCGCTCAACCGTCCCGACATCGGCGACGGCGTGTACGGTTATGCACGCTCGGGCTTTGGCGACTACATGGGCTTTAACGCCGCCTGGGGCTACTGGATCTCGGTGTGGGTGGGCAACGTCGGTTATCTGGTGGTGATGTTCAGCGCGCTGGGCTCGTTCCAGGCGCTGGGTTTCTTCGGCGAGGGCAGCACGCTGCCGGCGCTGGCCTGCGGTTTGGTGGTGCTGTGGACGCTGCATGTATTCGTGCTGCGCGGTGTGCAGTCGGCGGCCATCCTTAATATGGTGGTGACCATTGCCAAGATCGTGCCGCTCGGGCTCTTTATCCTGTGCGTGGCGCTGGCGTTCAGGGTCGATGTATTCCAGATCGACTTCTGGGGCAGTGCAGAGCTTGGCAGTGTGGCCGATCAGGTGAAAAACACCATGCTGTACACGGTGTGGGTGTTCCTTGGGATCGAGTGCGCCACGGTGTATGCCAGCCGTGCCAAAAATATGGCGGTTGTCAGCCGCGCCACCATTCTCGGTTTTCTGATCACCATCCTGCTGCTGATCTGTGTGTCGGTGCTGTCGCTGGGCGTCGTGTCACAGCCGGAACTGGCGCAGATGAAGAACCCGTCGATGGCGGCGGTGCTGGCACATGTGGTTGGCCCGTGGGGCGGGATGCTGATCAATATCGGTCTGGTGCTGTCGGTTGGCGGCGCTTTGCTTGCCTGGACCATGATCTCGAGCGAGATGCTGTATCTGGCTGCGCGCGGCGACAACAATACGGCACCCAAGGCGTTCGGCAAGCTTAACAAGAACGGCACGCCGGCCAATGCGCTGTGGCTGACCAATGGCCTGATCTCGCTGGTGCTGGTGATCAACCACCTGAACGATGCCGGCTACAACATCCTGATCCAGCTGGCCTCGTCGATGGCGCTGATTCCCTACCTGCTGTGTGCCGGCTTTGGTCTGCGTCTGGCGCTCAAGGCAAAGGTCAAGTCGGTGATGCTGGTCGCTCTGACCGCGCTGGGCACGGTATACGGCATCTGGCTGATCTACGCTGGCGGCCTGAGCTTTTTGCTGCTGTCGATGATCCTGTATGCGCTGGGCCTGCCGTTTTATCTGAAGGCCAAGCACGAGCGGGGCGAGAAGTTCTTCTCCCATCCGCTGGAAGCCGCGCTGGGCTTGCTGGTGCTGGCCTTGGCCATCGCTGCGCTGTACATGGTGTCGCAGGGGACGCTGAGCCTGTAAAACCCGTTCACGGACGTTCATGCAGGAGATAGACGTAAAAAAGCCAGCCGTTCATCCGGCTGGCTTTTCCTGGTCAAGCGCTGCTTGGTGCAGCGTTAAATCAGGCGCGCTTCTTGAATTCGTTGGTGCGCGTGTCGATTTCGATCTTGTCGCCGGTGTTGACGAAAGCCGGAACCGGGATTTCGAAGGTAGTGCCTGCCAGACGGGCCGGCTTCAGTACTTTACCCGAGGTATCGCCACGCACGGCAGGCTCGGTGTATTCAACTTCGCGCACAACCGTCGTCGGCAGTTCAACCGAGATGGCCTTGCCGTCGTAGAAGGTGACCTGGCAAACGTCTTCCATGCCGTCAACGATGTAGTTCAGGGTGTCGCCCAGGTTGTCGGCTTCGACTTCGTACTGGTTGAATTCGGTATCCATGAACACATACATCGGGTCAGCGAAGTAGGTGTAGGTGCAGTCCTTGCGGTCCAGAACCACGACGTCGAACTTGTCGTCAGCGCGGTAAACGGTTTCGCTGCCTGCGCCGGTCAGCAGGTTCTTCATCTTCATCTTGACGACGGAGGCGTTACGGCCCGACTTGGTGTATTCGGCCTTTTGCACAACCATCGGCTCGCTGCCGACCATAAAGACGTTACCTGCGCGGAGTTCCTGTGCGGTTTTCATGACTAAACATTCCCAAAGCTTGAATTGATTTCGGGGAATGCTTTCCCCAAGAGGGCGCTATTGTAGCTGTTTTTCAATCATTTGCACCAGCCTCGCGGCAAGTGAGCTGCGCCCCAGTGCCTGTTGCGGCCAGATGCGGGCATGCCCCGCCAGTTCAGGCAGATATTCCTGCAAAGCCATCCACGCGTCTGCCATGCCTGTGCCGCGGTTCCAGCCATGGGCGCAGTTTGTCAGAGCCTGTCGTGCCGGCGTGGACAGGCTCTGGCTGTAGCGTTGCAAAAAGGCATCGAGCTTGACGATATGGGCGTCTTCGTCCTGCGGGTAGATATGCCACAAGAAGGGGCGCGCGGCCCACTGGGC
The DNA here is from genome assembly GCF_009831765.1 of Craterilacuibacter sinensis. Lineage (GTDB taxonomy): Bacteria > Pseudomonadota > Gammaproteobacteria > Burkholderiales > Chromobacteriaceae > Craterilacuibacter > Craterilacuibacter sinensis. The sequence continues at coordinate 68,096 of NZ_WSSB01000005.1, forward strand.
GCGCATAAAGCTGTCTTCGCCGCGCACGATATTGAAGTCGCACGACCATAACAGCTTGTCGTATTCGCTTTGCTCGCTGAACGGCAATACATGCACCGTGAGCGAACCCAGGCTGAGCGTCTCGCCGGCCATCAGCGTGTCGCGCCCGAACAGGCGGGCGACATCGGCAATCACCCGCCCGTGCGGCACCATCACCCGCACGGCTTGCGCGCCCATGGCGCAGGCTTGCAGCCAGTCACCGACGGCAGGGCTTTCATAGGTAAACAGGCTGACGATCAACTCGCCGCTCTGGCGCGGCGCAAGGCCCAGGCTGTGCCAGTAGGCTTGCTGCCCGGCAAGATCCGCCTGCCAGGCATCGCGCCTGGCAAACAGGCCGGCTTCGCAGATCAGGCCGCCGCTTTGTTCGCTAAAGCCGGGAAAGAAAAACCATTTGGTCAGCGCCAGACGCGGGTGGGGCGAGGGCAGGGCGTGACAGCCCTCTATCCAGTCTTCGGCCGACAGATACTCGAGATTGACCCAGACCGGCTTGCGGCTGCGTGCCGCCATCGCCGTGACATAGGGTTCGGGCAGGGTGCAGCCGAAGGCTTCGATCACGATATCGGCGGCATCGACCTTGTGGGGAAAGGCGCGCGGCCAGTGGCGGATTTCTACGCCTTCCAGCATCTGCTGCGCCTGGGTGGCATCCAGCATGGGCTCGATACGGGCGAAGCTTTGCATGTCGTCGACCCATAGCCTGACTGTCTGGCCATACTCATGCGCAATCTGGTGCGCCAGACGCCAGGCGATGCCGATATCGCCGTAGTTGTCGATCACATTGCAGAACACGTCCCACTGCTGGCGCTTCATCTGCCGCTCTCCTGCAAAAGGCCGCCATGGTAGCGCCAGCGGCAGCGCGGGGAAAGTGGTGCTGAACAATATCCTGCCCCGGTTGGTGTTGCGGGCGCTGGCCGATAGCCTGTCGCTGGCAATTGGCAGGCCATTTCCATTCTACAGGCTTAAAAACAATTCTTATGGCATTATTTGTGTCAGGGTTTTTTGGTACCCGTCAGCTCTGCAAGGGAGAAAAATAATGCAAAACGTATTGGATCTTTATCGGCAAAAGCAGCTTGGTGCAGCGGATGCGCTGGGCTGGGTGAAGGATGGCGACAGTATTATCGTGCCGACGGCGGCGAGTGAACCGCCCGAGCTATTGACTGCGCTGGGCGAGGCGCGGCGAAAATTCAGGGATGTGAAGGTTTACCAGTTGCTGGGACTGGGCAATTACGGCTACTACGATCCGGAAACCACCGACCATGTGCGCCATGTGGCCTACTTTCTGAGTGGAACGACCCGCAAGCCTTGCCAGGAAGGGTGGGCGGATCTGGTGCCCAACCATTTTTCCGAAATTCCACGCATGATCAAGCGCGGCGAATTGCCGGCCGATGTGCTGTTCGCGCTCGCGTCACCTATGGACGAGCATGGCTATTTCTCCCTGAGCCTGGGGGCGGATTATGCGATGGCCGCTGTCGAGCGCGCCCGCGCCATCGTGCTGGAAGTCAACCCGAATGTTCCCTTTGCCTATGGCGAGTGCCATGTGCACATTTCGCAGGTGGCGGCCGTGGTGGAGAGCAGCCTGCCGCTACGCGAAGTGAAAATGGCGGAAATCGGCGAGGTACAAAAGGCCATCGGTGCGCATGTGGCCGGACTGATCAACGATGGCGATACCCTGCAGATTGGCTTTGGCGGCATCCCAGATGCCGTCGTGACCCAGCTGACGCACAAACGCGATCTGGGTATCCACACCGAGATGATAGGCGACGGCATTATTTCCCTGTGGGAGAGCGGCGCCATTACTTGCCGCAAGAAGAACTTTATGCCGGGCAAGATGATTGCGACCTTCGCGCTGGGCACCCAGCGTCTGTATCGGGCGATGCACCACAACCTGATGCTGGAGATGCGGCCATCCGATTTCGTCAATGACCCGGCCATCGCCGGCATGAACGATAATCTGGTGGCGATCAACGGCACCTTGCAGCTGGATTTTGCCGGCCAGTGCGGCTCGGAAAGTCTGGGCTACAAGCCGTTTTCCAGTACCGGCGGGCAGACCGATTTTATCCGTGCCGCCAACCGCTCCAAAGGCGGGCGCGGCATTATCGTGACCCCGTCCACCGCCAAGAACGACACAATTTCGCGCATTGTACCGACCCTGACCGAGGGGACTTTCGTTTCGTGCAGCAAGAATGATGTGAACTATGTGGTGACCGAATACGGCGTTGCGCAGTTGCGCGGCAAAAGCCTCAGGCAGCGCGCGCAGGAGCTGATCGCGATCGCCCACCCCAATTTCCGTGCCGAGCTGACCGAGGAGGCCAGAAAGATGAAGCTGCTGTAAGACCTGCATCAAGCGGCTGATTTCTGCATAAGGGCTGGCATGTGCCAGCCCTTGTTTTTATGTTTACACGTGCAGCAAGAGGAAGCGGCGCTCCCACGGGCTGATTACATCAAAATACTCGCGGTATTCGGCCTCTTTGATCGCGCAATAGGTGTCGATAAAGTGGCGGCCGAATACCTGGGCCAAAGGCTCGCAGGCGCGCAGCAGATCGGCCGCGTCGTCCAGATGGCGCGGCAGCTGGTGTGGCTGTTCGTAGGCGCTGCCGGTCAGCGGCTCGGACGGCTTGATCTTCTCCTGCATGCCCAGATAACCGCAGGCCAGGCTGGCGGCGATCGCGAGATAAGGGTTGACGTCGACACCGGCCAGACGGTTTTCCACGCGCCGCGCCTCGGGGCTGGAGTGCGGGACGCGCAGGCCGCAGGTACGGTTGTCAAAGCCCCAGCTCAGGTTGATTGGTGCCGAGGTATAGCGCGACAGGCGGCGATAGGAGTTCACATACGGGGCGAAAAACGGCATCGCCGGTGGCAGATAGGTCTGCAGGCCGCCGATAAAGTGGTAGAACGCATCCGATGGTGTGCCATCGCTATTGGAGAAAATATTCTGTCCGGTCTTGATGTCGACCACGCTCTGGTGGATGTGCATCGCGCTGCCGGGCTGGCCCTGCATGGGCTTGGCCATAAAAGTGGCGTACATATTGTGGCGGATGGCCACTTCGCGCACGGTGCGCTTGAATAAAAACGCCTGGTCGGCCAGCGCCAGCGGATCGCCGTGGTCGAGGTTGATCTCCATCTGGGCGGTGCCCATCTCGTGGATCAGCGTATCGAGCTGGATGCCCTGGGCTTCGCACCAGTCATACATCACATCGAAGATGTCTTCGTATTCGTTGACGGCGTCAATCGAAAAGCTCTGGCGTCCGGCTTCGGTGCGGCGGGTGCGACCGACCGGCGGGGTGAGCGGGATGTCTTCATCCGGCTGTACTTCGACCAGATAAAATTCCATTTCGGGTGCAACCACGGCCTTCAGGCCGGCATCTTCATATAGCTTGAGGATGCGTTTCAATACATTGCGTGGTGCAAGTTCGGCCGGCGTGCCGTCAAAATTCAGGCAGTCATGGATGATCTGCGCGGTTGGCTCTTTTTCCCACGGTACCGGGCGTACACTGGCCGCATCGGCAAGCAGGCGCATATCGGGGTCGGAAACGGCGGTGAAGTCCTGCTCGGGGTAGTCGCCGGTGACGGTCATCGACAGGACGGCTTCGGGCAGGCGCAAGCCTTCGGCGGGGTTGTACTTGTGGCGCGGCACGATCTTGCCGCGGGCCAGTCCGGTCATGTCCGGGATCAGGCATTCGATTTCGGTGATGTGATTGTCGTCCAACCACTGGTTGATCTGTTCGGCGTGATGCATGGCAAGTCCTTGACGGTGATTACGGGTGAGCGCCGGAGCTGGTGGCCCGGCGGGCAAAATTGACCAGTGCGCCTTTGCGCTGGGCGAGAATCAGAAAAGCGCGCCTGTCGTTTAAATCGTCGATGCTGGCGAGGGCAAGGTTGGCTTTGGGGGCAGGCCATGGGACTGGGGGCATAAGCGTCTCCGTTTGGGCTGTGCGGTGCACAGCTGTTTAAAATGCTCAACACGCATCCTATGACTAATGCGTGAGTTTGGCAGGAAAAACTGCATGGCAGGCCAAGAGTGTGGCATCTGTGCCATCATTGGCATCACGACACGATAACAAACCCAAGAACTCCATGAATCAAGCTGCTCCCGAACACATCGCCAGGCCGGCCAGGCGCTGGCGTGGCCTTCGCCTGTTGGCCATGACCTTGCTGGCGCTGGTGGCGCTGCTATGGGGGGCCTTGTACACGCTGGCGCCGCGCCTTTTGCAAAAAGGCGCAGCCGACTGGGCGCAGGGCATAGGTTACAAGCTGCAATTGGGGCAGGTGGATATCGCCCCGTGGGCCATGCGCGCCGAGCTGGGCGACATCGAGCTTAGCGACAGCCAGGGCGCGCCGCTGTTTGCGGCCAAGCGCCTGCTGATTAATGCCGAACTCTGGGCGCTTTTGGCCGGGCGCTGGCAAGTGTCCGCACTGAATCTGGATGCGCCCAGGTTGACCTTGGCGCGCGATGCAGCCGGGGTGTGGAACTGGGCGCGTTTACTCGACGCAGCGAGCAGTCAGGGTAAGAAAGCCAAGACCAGCGACGACAGCCTGCCTTCCCTTCTGATCGAAGCGCTGCGCATCAGGCAAGGGGTGATTGCGCTGGACGATGCGGGCACCCAGGGCGGCAGGGCGGCGCTCACCCCGTTTGATCTGTCGCTCAATGAGCTGTCCACCCTGAGCGGGCGCGATGGGCTGCTGCAACTGAATGCCCGCCTGAACGACGGGGCGCGCCTTACCTGGCAAGGCCGGGTGGGACTGTCGCCTCTGGCATCACAGGGCGAACTGTCGCTGCAGGGCTTGAAACTGGCCAGTGTCTGGCCATGGGTTGCCCCGCATCTGCGCCTGGCAAGCCCGCAGGGCAGTGTCTCGCTGAACACGCGCTACCGTTTTGCCATGCCGGGCAGCAAGCCTGAGCTTGTCTTGCCGCACCTTGCGCTGCAAGGCAGCGATCTGGCCTTCAAGGCGCCGGGCAGCGGCAATCCGCTTTTGCTTAAAACGCTGGATGTGAGCGGTGCCAGTTTTGTGCTGGATGGCATGCGCGCCCGCGTGCAGGGCGTGAGGCTTGATGGCCTGAGCTTTAATGGCCTGCGTAATCAGCAAGGCTTGCTTGACTGGCAGGCGGCCTTGCCGGTGCCGGATATGAGCAGGGCCAAGTCCGCCACGGCAACGCCCGGCTTAAGCCTGTCACTGGATAAGCTATGGCTTAAAAATGCGCAGTTCCAGCTGGATGACGCAGGCTTTATCCGGCCTTTGCGTGTATCTGGGCAGTTGCCCGAAGCATCGGCACGGGTGCGGCTGGATAGCGCCGGTGCAGTTCGCGTCGATCAGGTTCAGGGGCAGTTGGCGGCGCTGACACTGCAAAGCGAGGAAGCACGCTGGCTGCAGCTGTCTTCGCTTGCGCTGCAAGATCTGGATGTGGACACCGCCACGCGCAAGCTTGACGCCGGCACGCTTAATTTGGCCGGCTTGCAGCTGGACGTAGTACAGACACGCGGCGGGCAGATCAATATTGCCCGTTATCTGCAGCAGCGCCCGGGCTTGCCTACGTCCAAGGCCGCGCCGGCAAGCGGCCGTGCATGGCAGACGCGTTTGCCGCAGCTGACGCTGGCGGACAGCAGTGTGCGCTGGCGCGACGAGGCGATGGCCAAGCCGCTGACGCTTGCGCTCACCGGCCTTGCCGGCACGGTCACGCCGGAAGAGGGAGCGCTGGCGCTGGCGCTTAACGGTCGCCTGGAGGGCGGGCAGCTTGATCTGAACGGCCGCGCCAGCTTAGAAAACGCCAGCGGCCAGGCCAGACTGGCGCTTAAGGGCGTGCCGTTACAAGCGCTTGCGCCTTATGCCTTGGCCGGTACCCCTTTGCTCCTGCGCTCGGGGTCGCTGGCGACGGCGCTGGATGCGCGCTGGCAAGAGGCAAACTGGTCGGTGCGCGGCAATGGCGATATTGCACGGCTAGCGGTGATGGAGCCGGGCCAGACGCAGCCTCTGCTAGCCTGGCAGCGTCTGCAAATACAGGGCATACAGGCCGACGCCAAACGCGCGCGCATCGCAGAAATCCGCCTGGACAAGCCGGTGGCGCGGTTCTTACTGGATGAAAAGCGCAGCAGCAATGTAGAAAAGCTGTTCGCCGGCAAGATGGCGACTGCCAGGCCTGCCGCCGCCAAACAAGGCCCGGGCTATGCCGTGGATATCGCCAGCGTGCGTGTCATCCAGGGCGATCTCGAGTTTTCCGATCAGGGCATGAAGCCGGCTTTTGCCACGCGCATGCACGACTTGAACGGTTCGGTGCTGGGCATTTCCAGCCGCGCCGGCCGCCGTGCCAGCCTGTCTTTCAATGGTGAAGTCGACCGCTACGGCGATGTGCGCATCAAGGGTGCGCTGTCGCCACAGGCGGTGACCGATGACCTCGATATTGCGCTGGCGTTTCGCAATATTCCGATACACAGCCTGAACCCGTACTCGATGAGTTTTGCCGGCTGGCAGGTGGACGACGGTCGCCTGAGCCTGGATGTCAGCTACCGCCTGGATCGGCGCGCGCTCAAGGCGGAAAACCGCGTGGTGATAGACAGCCTCAAACTGGGAGAAGAACTGCCCGACTATAAAGGCACGCGCCTGCCGCTGCGTCTGGCAATCGCGCTGCTGGAAGACGGTGACGGGCGCATCGATCTGGATCTGCCTGTCAGCGGCAGCCTGGATGATCCCGAGTTCAGTGTCGGTCATCTGGTGTGGCAGGCGGTCAAGAATGTGGTGACCAAAGTGGCGACCGCGCCGTTTCGCGCGCTGGGTGCCTTGCTCGGTGGCGAGGGATTTGACGCGGTGTATGCCGTGCCGGGCGAAGCGGCGGTGTCGCCACCCGAGCGCGAAAAGCTGGACCAGCTCGCCACGCTGCTGCAAAAACGTCCGCAGCTGAAGCTGGAAATAGCCGGGCGCTATGCCGAGGCCGATCGCAAGGCGCTGGCGCGCTCCAGGATAGACCGCGCCATTCTGGCCGCTGGCCGCTTCCAGCTATTGCCGGGCGAGCCTTTGCCATTGCCGGACATGGGCGACCCTGTCATGCAGGACGCGGTGAAGTCGGTGTACGTCGACAAGATAGGGCGTATCAAGCTGATGCAGCGCCTGTTGGCACTGCCGGACAATGATGCGCGCTACCAGGCTTTGCGCGAAGAAATGATTGCGGCAACGCCGGTAGCAGATGCCGAGCTGGCCACGCTGGCACAGGCGCGCGCTGCGGCTGCGCGCGCCATCATGCTGGAGGTGGATGCAGCACTGGCCGGGCGCATTACTTTGGGCGCAGCGGACAAGGCAGGCTCTGATGCCAATGGTGTCGAGCTGGGCATCAAGCTGGATACGGCAGGGGCGTGAAGCCCGGTTTGAGTCTGCTGTGCGGACGTATTTGACTTGCCGCTTTCACGCGGCGAACGGGCAGGGGTTGCTGGCGCATGGCACGGGAGGGGCGGATAAGTGCAGTGCGGATGATCGCCACAACGCCGTTTCGGATGAACAATAAGTCCCGGCGCGTGCCGGGCAAGGAGGCCGTATGGCTGTCGAGATAGAACGCAAATTTCTGGTGACGGGCGATTTTCGCGCTGAAGCGCATGCGCAGCAGCGCATCACCCAAGGCTATCTGTCATCGGTGCCCGAGCGCACCGTACGCGTACGCATCAAGGGTGAGCAGGGCTTTATTACCGTCAAGGGCATAGGCAATGCTTCCGGCGCCAGCCGTTACGAGTGGGAGCGGGAAATTCCGCGCGCCGAAGCCGAGGCCTTGCTGGCTTTGTGCGAGCCGGGCGTGATCGACAAGGTGCGCCATCTGGTGACGGCTGGCGCCCATACTTTTGAAGTCGACGAGTTCTTTGGCGACAACCAGGGGCTGATTGTCGCCGAGATCGAACTGGGGCATGAAGACGAAGACTTCCTGCGCCCGGCATGGCTGGGCGCGGAAGTCACGGGCGAGGTGCGCTATTACAATTCGGCGCTGATGCAGAACCCGTTCAAAAACTGGTAAGGCTTCAGGTTTTCAAGCCTTGTACCCATACGCGGTAGGCGTGTTCGGCCAGACGGTTGGAGCCCAGCACCCTTTGCGTGGCATTGCCCTTGAGTTCTAGTGCTTCTTGCACCCCCGGTTTGCCCAGATGCGGCGCCAGTTCGTCTTCGCATTCGCTCCAGTGTTCCAGCATATGGCTGGTCATCTCGATATGGAACTGCATGCCCAGATGGATGCCGTGACTGAAGGCCTGGTGCGGGCAGTGGGCACTGGACATTAATAGCTGTGCGCCTCTTGGCAGGGTGAAATTTTCGCTGTGCCAGTGGAACACTTCGACACCGTCGGCTGCGCCAAACCAGTGCGCGCCTGCCGGTTCATGGCTGGATAATGGATGCCAGCCGATTTCGCTGCCGCCGGGGTTGTCTGTAATTTCGCCGCCCAGTACTTCGGCCAGCAGTTGTCCGCCCAGACAGTGACCGATCACCGGTATTTCCAGTTTGACCGCCTCGGCAATCAGCCTTTTTTCCGCCTCGACAAAGGGCAGGCGGTCGCGCACGCTCATCGGTCCGCCCATGACCACCAGACCTGCATAGTCGCGGCAGCTTTCGGGCAGTGTCTGGCCTTCATAGCCTTGGAACAGGCGGGTTTTCAGGTGGACGCGTTCGGCGAATTCGGCAAAATAACCGGGGCCTTCACCCGGATAGTGCTGGAAAATGGCGACCGGTTTCATGTTTTCCCCTTGCGAAACAAGCAAAAAAAGGCCGCCCCGAAGGGCGGCCATGGTGTTATTCGATTTTCAGCGGAATGAACAGCGTGTTGTCCATGCGCCGCACCAGCAGCGCGATATTGCCGCGTGCGGCATTCAGCTCGCGCTCGAAGCCTTTGACCGTGCCCACCTCGTTCTGGTTGATGCCGATAATCACATCACCCATCATCAGGCCGGAGCGCGCCGCGATGCCTTTTACTTTTTGCACCAGCAAGCCGCCTTTGACGCCCAGCTCTTTTTTCTGCTCGGGCGTGAGCTCGGTCACGATCAGCCCTATCTTGTCGAAGTTGAACGGCTGAACTTCGCCTGACGGGGCTGAGGCGGCTTCATTCGGCTCGGTGCTAAGCTCGGCCAGTTTGGCGGTGACGACCTGCTCCTTGCCCTTGCGCCATAGCGTCAGCTTCACCTCGGTGCCCGGCTGCATGGCGCCAACCAGAATAGGCAGGTCGCGCGAGCTGTCCACCACCTTGTCGTTGAGCTTGATAATGATATCGCCCAGCTGCACGCCGGCCTTGGCTGCGGCGCCATCGGGTTCAACCCGCACTACCAGTGCGCCATGCGGCCGGTCAAGGCCGAAGGACTGGGCCAGTTCCTGTGTCAGCTCCTGAATATGGATGCCCAGCTGGCCGCGGCTGACCTTGCCCTTGGTCTTGAGCTGCTCGACCACATTCATGGCGATGTCGATAGGAATGGCGAAGGAAATGCCCATAAAGCCACCGGAGCGGCTGTAGATCTGCGAGTTGATGCCGACAACCTCGCCCTTGAGGTTGAATAGCGGGCCGCCGGAGTTGCCCGGGTTGATGGCCACATCGGTCTGGATAAACGGCACATAGCTCTCGTCCGGCAGGCTGCGGCCTTTGGCCGAGACAATGCCGGCGGTGACGGTATTTTCAAAACCGAATGGCGCGCCGATCGCGGCTACCCATTCGCCGACCTTGAGTTCGGCCGGATTGCCTATCTTGACTGCCGACAGGCCGGTCACATCGATCTTGAGCACGGCCACATCGGTGCGCTTGTCCAGGCCCACCAGTTTGGCCTTGACCTCGCGCCGGTCGGTCAGCATCACCTTGATCAGACTGCCGCCGGACACCACATGGGCATTGGTCAGGATGTAGCCGTCTTCGCTGATAATAAAGCCGGAGCCAAAGGACACGCCCTCGTCAGGCGGATTGTCCTGCTGGTCGGGCGGTACAAAGCGTTTGAAAAATTCGTAGAAGGGATCGTCTTCCGGAATGCCGCCGGGCAACTGGCTCTGGCGCGGGCTGGCCAGATTGTCGCTGCCGCGTGTGGCCTGAATATTGACTACCGACGGGCCATCGCGCTCGACCAGCAAGGTGAAGTCGGGCAGCAGCATTTGCACGCGCCCGTCCTGTGCCGGTACCGCGACTTTGGAAATAGGCTGCTCGCCCTTGATCAACTGGCTGATCTTGTCGCAGCCGGTGAGGACGGACAGTGCAAGCAGGGCGATGGCGAAGGTGCGTAGGCTGGTATTCACAACAAATCCTTTACAGTGGCAACAGCGGCTGCCAGCCCCTTTTACATGCAGCGCGGGGCCATGATTTCAAGTGCTGCATTGCTTAATCATAACGGTTTTGCCCGGTATTCACAGAGCTCGCGAATAATGCAGCGTCCGCATTCGGGTTTTCTCGCCTTGCAGGTGTAGCGTCCGAGCAGAATCAGCCAGTGATGGGCGTCCTGGCGGAATTCGGGCGGGGTGAAGCGCGTCAGCTTGTCTTCCACCTCGCGCACGTCCTTGCCCGGCGCGAGGCCGGTGCGGTTGGACACGCGAAAAATATGGGTGTCAACGGCGATGGTCGGTACGCCAAAGGCGGTGTTGAGCACCACATTGGCCGTCTTGCGCCCGACGCCGGGCAGGCTTTCCAGCGCTTCGCGCGTTTGGGGTACTTCGCCGCCGTATTTTTCCAGCAGCAGGCGGCAGGTGGCGATGGTATTGCGTGCCTTGGTGCGATAAAGACCTATGGTCTGGATCGCCTCGGCCAGACGCTCTTCGCCCAGCGCCAGCATCGCTTGCGGGGTCGGTGCGACGGGAAAAAGCCGGCGTGTGGCCTTGTTGACGCCCACATCGGTCGCCTGCGCCGACAGCAGTACGGCGATCAATAGCTGGAACGGGCTGCCGTACTCAAGCTCGGTGGTCGGTTGCGGGTTGTCGTGTTGCAGAGTCTGGTAAATGGCGCGGCGTTTGGCAGGATTCATCAGGCACTGACCGTTTCATTGTCTGTCGCTGCCGGGAGGCTTGCGCGTTTGCGCGCACGGGCGTCCAGATAGTTTTTGCCGGCAATCAGCAAGGCCAGACCGAAAAAAGCGCCCGGTGGCAGCAGTGCCAGCAAAAACTGGTAATTGAAAGCCGGCGGCACCACATGCAGCACCAGCGCGTGGCCGATATCGCCCAGCACCAGTTCGGCGCCGGAAAACAGCGTGCCGCGCCCGATCAGTTCGCGCATGCCGCCCAGAATGCCCAGTACGCCGGTGAGCCCCAGCCCCATCATCAGCCCGTCCAGCGCGGCTTCGGGCACTGTATTGCGCGAGGCGTAGGCCTCGGCGCGCGCCATGACGATGCAGTTGGTGGTAATCAGCGGAATAAAAATCCCCAGTACCAGATACAGGCTGTGCATCCAGGCATTCATTGCCAGATCGACGCAGGTGACCAGAGCCGCGATCAGCATGATGAAGACCGGGTTGCGGATCTCATTGGGTATGGTATGGCGAAAGGTGGCTACCGCCGCGCCGGACACCGTGGTGACCAGTGTGGTGGCCAGCCCAAGCGATACGCCGTTGACCACGCTGGTGCTGACCGCCAGCACCGGGCACAGGCCCAACAGCTGTACCACGCCGGCGTTCTGTTTCCATAGCCCGTTATGGACAATGTCACGCCAGGGTCTGGCGTCCGTGTTTGCTTCCATTACGCTTTCCTTTACGGTTGGGCCAGAAAGTGGCGGCGATTGGCATCAAACAGCGTGACCACGCGTCCGACTGCGGCGCTGACGGCGCGCGCCGAGATGGTGGCACCACTCATATAGTCGAAGTCGCCACCGTCCTTGCTCACTTTCCAGCGCGCCTCCATGCCCTTGCCGGTGAACTGTTCGCTCCAGCGGCTTTTGGCGTGGTCGATATAGTCGCCCAGCCCCGGTGTTTCCTTGTGCGCGATCACGCGCACGCCGCTGACTTTGCCATTTGCCAGAATGCCGACCAGGAGGCGGATCTTGCCGCCGTAACCGTTGGGTGCCACGCTTTCAAACACCAGACCGACCGGCTTTCCATCCTGGCGCGCGATAAAGGCCGTGGCGTTTTCAGGCAGGCCCAGCGTCTGGCGCTGTGCCTGATCCAGCGCCACCGGGTCGGCAATCAGGTTGTTGTCAAAGCTGCCCTCGGGCAGGGTTTGTGCCATCAAGCGGGTGCGTGCCGCATCTTCGTTGGCGCGTACCGTGTCATGGGTCAGCGCATAAGTCAGCGCCAGCACGGCGGTGGTGACCAGGGCAAAGACCAGCAGGGTCAGCGCGCTGCGTCTGGCTTGGCGGGCGGCGTTAAGCATGCTGGCCTGCCTTTTTTGTGCGCTTGCGCTTGCCAAAGGCAGGCGGGCGGGTGAGCTGGTCTATCAGCGGTACGGCGATATTCATCAGCAGCACGGCAAAGGCCGCCGCATCGGGGTAACCGCCAAACACGCGGATCACATAGATCAGCAGGCCGACACCGAAGCCGAAGATCAGCTTGCCACGGGCGCTGGTCGGGCCGGAGACCGGATCAGTCACAATAAAGAAGGCGGCCAGCAAGGTGGCGCCGGCCACCAGATGAAACAGCGGGTCGACATAATGCGCCGGCTGCCATAGCCACAAGGGCACGGCCAGCGCCGTGAGCCCCGCGAGCATCGCCAGCGGCGCCTGATAGCTGATCACGCGCTGCTGCAGCAAAAACAGACCGCCGCCCAGATAGGCCAGCGCCACCCATTCGCTGCCAACGCCGGCAATATGGCCGAACATGGGCGCCTGCTTCAGGCTGGCGATATCGCTGCCGCCCAGCAATAGCTGGGTTTTCAGATAGTCAAGCGGCGTCGCCATGGAAATGGCGTCCAGACTCAGCCCGGCGGGCAGCTCGCGGCTGAAAATCCACGCCAGCTGCGCCGCGCTGTCCAGCGGGCCGTGCGGCATGCCCCAATGCGCCATCTGCGCGGGAAACGACACCATGGCCACGGCAAAGCCGACCATGGCCGGGTTGAACGGGTTATTGCCCAGTCCGCCATAGAGCTGTTTGCCCACCACAATGGCAAACAGTGTGGCCACCACAATCAGCCACCAGGCACCCAGTGCAGGCATGGACAGCGCCAATAGCCAGGCGGTGAGCAGAGCGCTGCCATCCTTGAGAAAGGGCGCAACCGGCACGCCGCGCAGGCGCAGCATGGCCGCTTCGGCCAGCAAGGCGGTGGCGCTGGCTAAGCTCAGCTGCACCAGCAGCGCGATGCCGTAAAACCAGACGCTGACGGCAATGGCCGGCAGCAGGGCCAGCAGCACCTTGAGCATGATGACGGACACGGTGCTTGGCCGGGCGATATAGGGAGCGTGCATCTTAGTTGTCGCCTTTCTGTGCCGCATCGCGTTCGGCTTTTTTAGCCGCTGCGCGCGCCATGGCCGCTTCAATTGCGGCGCGCTTGGCGTCGTCGATGGCGGGTTTAGCTTGGGAAGGCATCGCGGCTGACGCCGCTCCTACCTCTACCCCCTGTTCGGCTTTGCGTGCCGCCGCGCGCGCCATGGCCGCTTCAATTGCGGCGCGCTTGGCGTCGTCGATGGCAGGTTTGGGTTGTGAAGGGCTGGCCGGCATCGCAACTGGCGTCGCGCCTGCCTCCGCGCCTGCCGCTGCCCCTTGTGCGGCTTTGCGCGCGGCGGCGCGCGCCATCGCAGCTTCAATCGCCGCACGTTTGGCTTCATCGCCCGGCGCAGCCGCTGTGCTGACGGCGGATTCGCGCGCGGCCTTGTTGGCAGCGGCGCGCGTCATCGCCGCTTCAATCGCCGCACGTTTGGCGTCGTCGCTTAATGGTGTTTTGGCGGGCGCATGACTGTCTTCGGCTTTTTTCTCGGCGGCGCGCGCCATGGCGGCGCGGATGGCGGCCGCCTTGTCCGGGTCGGGTGCGGCACTGCTGGCCGGTGCGGGTGTGGCGCGTGCGGCCAGACGCTGCGCTTTTTCCGCCTTGTCGCGTTCCAGACGTAACTGGCGGAAGTCGTGGCGCATGCGGGCGCGATCGGCGGCTTTTTTGTCGCGCTCGGCCGCCCAGATCTCGTCCTTGGCAAATTTGTAAAAATCCACCAGCGGCAACTGGCTGGGGCAGACGTAGCTGCAGGCACCGCACTCGATGCAGTCGAACAGGTCGGCTTCCTGCGCCCGGCCCAGATCTTTGGCCTTGGCAAACCAGTAAAGATCCATCGGTTGCAATTCGGCCGGGCATACGCTGGCGCATTCGCCGCAGCGTATGCAGGGCAGGGCAGGCGGGCGCGGCGGAAACAGCGCGCGGCTCTTGGCAATCAGGCAGTTGCTGGCCTTGGATACCCCTGCTTCCAGCGAAGGCAGGTCGAAGCCCATCATCGGCCCGCCCATGATCACGCCTTCGCTATCTGGCTGGATGCCGGCCCAGGCCAGCAGATGGGCAAACGGTGTACCGATGCGCGCTTCGATATTGCCGGGGCGAGCCAGATCGCCGCTCAGGGTGAGGATGCGGCTGATCACCGGTTCGCCATCCATCATGGCGCGCTTAAGCGAATACAAGGTGCCGACATTGAAACACTGCACGCCCATATCCGTCGCCCGCACGCCATGCGGCACTTTCTTGCCGGTGAGGATGCGGATCAGCTGCTTGGCGCCGCCTGACGGATACAGGGTGGGAATGGCGACCACTTCAAAACCGCTGCCGGCGCAGGCCGCGCGCATCGCGGTGATGGCTTCGGGTTTGTTGTCCTCTATGCCGATCAGCACCGTGCGCGGGCGCATCAATTGCGCGGCGATGCGGATGCCGTCCACGATCTCGCCGGCACGTTCGCGCATCAGCCTGTCGTCGCAGCTGATAAACGGCTCGCACTCGGCACCGTTGACGATGAGTTGCTCCAGCGTATTGACGCCCAGCTTGAGGCTGGTCGGGAACACGGCACCGCCCTGGCCCACCACGCCCATATCGCGCAAAAAGGTGCGGATTTCGTCGTCACCGGCATCTTGCCAGTTTGGCAGCGGGCTAGGTGCGCACCAATTATCCAGCCCGTCGCTGTCGATCACGATGCAGTCCTGCAGCAGGCCCGAGGGGTGAGCCACGGCGTGCGGGCCGATGGCGCTGACCACGCCGGAAGTCGGCGCATGCACCGCTGCCGAGATGCGGCCGTCGGCGTCGCCTATGCGCTGGCCGGCCAGAACCCGCTCGCCAAGTGCGACGCAGGCCTTGGCCGGATTGCCCAAGTGCTGGGACAGCGGCACGGCAAAGCGCGCCGGCAGAGGCGGGGTTGCGATCGGCGTGCCATTGGACAGGGCCTTGAATTCGGGCGGATGGATGCCGCCGTGAAAGCGAAAAAGCGCGCTCATGCCTTCACCGCCTTGATCGGGATCACCGGATACGACCATTTCCAGTTGGCCACCGTGGTACCGACGGGCACCATCTGTATGCAATCGACCGGGCAGGGCGGCAGGCACAGCTCGCAGCCGGTACATTCGCTGGCAATGATGGTGTGCATCTGCTTGGCCGCGCCGACGATGGCATCCACCGGGCAGGCCTGTATGCACAGGGTGCAACCGATGCAGGTAGTCTCGTCTATCAGTGCCACCGATTTGGGTTTGACTTCAATCGCCCCCTCGTCAAACGGCTTGAAATCCACGCCCAAGAGTTCGGCCAGCTTGCGGATACCGTCTTCGCCGCCGGGCGGGCACTGGTTGATATCGGCCTCGCCGCCGGCAATCGCTTCGGCGTAAGGGCGACAGCCGGGAAAGCTGCACTGGCCGCATTGCGTCTGCGGCAGGATGGCGTCGATCTTGTCGACCAGTGGGTCGGCCTCGACGCGAAAACGCACCGAGGCAAAACCGAGAATTGCACCGAGCAAGATGGCAAGAGCCGCCATGATGGCCAGCGCAGTCAGAAAACCGCTCATGCTTTACTTTCTTATTTGACCAGGCCGGAAAAGCCCATAAAAGCCAGGCTCATCAGCCCCGCCGAGACAAAGGCAATGGCCGAACCCTTGAACGGCGCCGGCACATCCGCGCCTTCCAGCCGTTCGCGCATGGCGCCGAACAGGATCAGGATCAGGGAAAAACCGACTGCGCTGCCAAAGCCGAAAACCAGCGACTCGGCAAAACTGTGCCTCTCCTGCGCATTCAGTAGCGGCACGCCCAGTACCGCGCAGTTGGTGGTAATCAGCGGCAGATAGATGCCCAGCACCTGATACAGCATGGGGCTGGTCTTGTGGATCACCATCTCGGTGAACTGCACGATGGCGGCGATGACCACGATAAAGGACAGGGTGCGCAGATACTCCAGCCCCAGCCCTATCAGCAACTCGTTGATCAGATGGCTGGTGCCGGATGCCAGCGTCAGCACAAAAGCTGTGGCTGCACCCATGCCGATGGCGGCGTCCAGCTTTTTGGAAACGCCCATAAACGGGCACAGGCCCAGCACGCGCACCAGCACCACATTGTTCACCAATACGGTGGCGACGAGGATGAGCAGGTAGTGTCCGAAGTCCATGACAAAGGCTCGCGTTCGGGCAAAGGACGAAATTATCCTGTTTTCGAGCAAGTGCTACAAGTTTTGTGCGGCAGGGCGTGCCGACTGCCTGGCGTGTGCCGTGGCATGGCTAACTTTTATGCATAAAACAACACTTAAATGGTGCATATATGGCATTGGTGTTTGGCCCTTGTTAATATCAATTTAATAAAATCATTATTTTTTATAGAGATTTTTGTTTTGATGATGGGGCTTGTGGTCATGCAATAGAGAGGGCTGGCATGAAACGGATATTGAAAGTGGGTGTGACGGCAGTATGCTTGGCCTTGCAAGGCATGGCCGCACAGGCGGCCGATGCAGATCTGCTTACCGGTTCGCTCGATGACTTGCTGGCCACCGAAGTGGTGGGCGCCTCCAAGAGCCGGCAGCCGATCGCCGAGGCACCGGCTAACGTGACGGTGATCACCACCGACGAGATTCGCCGCTATGGCTACCGCACGCTGACCGACGCGCTGGTGCGCGTCGCCGGTGTGGTGGCCGCTCACACACCGCACGGTTCGGCGCTGGCGGTGCGCGGTAGCAGTGCCAATCAGTCTACAGACTGGGGGGCTCGCATCCTGCTGATGATCGACGGTCATCGCGTCAACGACGGCATATATGACCAGGCGCTGTTCGGTTACGACAGTCTGGTCGATATCGAGGCGGTCGAACGCATCGAGTTTATCAAGGGGCCGGGCTCGACGCTGTATGGCGGCAACGCGCTCTATGGCGTGGTCAACGTGATCACCCGCCGTGGACGCGCGGCCGAGGGGGCGGTGCTGTGGTCGCAGGCGACGCCGGGCGCAACAGCGTTTGGCACCACGCTAGGCGGGGTCAGCGAGCGCGGGACCGAATGGCGGCTGTCGGCCGCGCGGCGCGCCAATCCTACTTTTACCAGCACGGTTGGCGGCCAGCAGCTGGCCGACCTGGGCACCTATAGCGAATCCGTTGACTATGCCGAGCGCAGCGAGCAGGCATCGTTGACAGTCGACGCCGGGCAGTATCGTCTGGTGGCGCTGGCCTCGCGCTGGCGCCCTGATGCTAGCGGGCAGCGGCATAACGATGTCGACGGCGAATATTATCCGTTTCATGCCGATGGCGAGAACAGCCAGTACCTGTTGGGCGGCTCCGGGCGTTGGGCGTTGGGGAGCACTACAGAACTGGTCGCGCAGTTCAGTGTGGGTCAGAGCGAGCGCACATTTGTAGAAGCGTGGGAGGAGGTCGGGCATGTGCCGTGGCAGGTGCGCTGGCGTGCGGCGTCGCGTTGGAGCGGGACCGAGCTGCGGCTGACGACCGAGGCATTCGCGCGTCAGCGTCTGAGTCTTGGGGTCGAGTGGCGGCGCGATTTTTGGCGTGATTATGCTGATCAGTATCTTGTCGAAGGAATGGCGCAGCCCCCCTGGAGTGCACGCTCGGCGCGCGACAGCGTCGGCGTCTACCTGCAGGACGAGATCGCGCTGGCCGAGCGCTGGGCACTGACGCTGGGCGGGCGACTGGACAAGGTAAGCGATTACGCCAGCGAGTTTTCGCCGCGGCTGGCGCTGATATGGGCACCGACTGCGGCGACCACGGTCAAGCTGATCCACGCCGAGGCGTTCCGTCCGCCCAACGCCTTCGAGTACGAGCCGACCCTGAGCGAGGGCGGGCTACCCATGCCGCAGCAACGTCCCGAGCTTGAGCGGGTGAAGAGTGACGAACTCTTGCTCGAGTACCGACAGGGTGGCTTCACCGGCAGTGCTTCGCTGTTTGTCAACCGCAATCAGGGGATGATCACTTATCTGGGGGGGATAGAGACGCTTAACCAGACGCAGGTGAAGACGCATGGCATCGAATTGTCGGCCAGTGCGCGCGATGTTTCCGGCTTCGGCGGCTATGCCAACCTCGCTTGGCAGAAGAGCCGCGACGCGGCGGGCGAGCAGCCCGTCGGTACGCCCGTGTGGGTGGCCAGCGCCGGCGTCGACGTCGCGACGGCAGACGGGCGCTATCAGGGCGCGCTGGAGTGGCAGGCGGTGGCCAAGCGTCAACTGGTCGACACGCAAGAATGGGCGCGCGCTTATGGTGTTGCCAACCTGCGCCTTGCCGCACGGCCGTGGCACAAGGGGCTAGAGCTGAGCCTGCAGGTAGTGAACCTGACCGACCACCGCTACCTGCAGCCATCGCAGGCAACTCAGGCTTATGCCCGCGGTCGCACTGTCTGGCTGGGGGGGCGCTACACGCTATGAGGCGGATCTGTCTGGGCTTGTTGGCTTCGCTCGCGCTGGCTGGTTCTGTCTGGGCCGGGGAGGCTGCGTACAAGGCGGTGTTTGTTTACAAGCTGCTCGACTTTGTGCAATGGCCCGATGCGACGACAAGCGGGCGCCGCCTGTGTGTGGCGGTCTCCGACACCGACTGGCCGGCATTTCGTGCGCTTGAGGGCCAAGACGGGCTCAAGGTCGAGCGTCTGCTTCGCGATGCTTCGCTGGCCAACTGTTCGGTCGTCTATCTCGGTGAAATGCCGACTGCCGAATTGTCCGGCTGGGCGCGCCGTATCGAGCGTGAGCCGGTGCTGTCGGTATGCGAGAACTGGCGCTGCGCACGCGATGGCGTGATGCTGGGGCTGGGGCTGGAAAACAGCCGGCTGTATTTCGAATTCAATTCGCAGGTAATGAGCCGTTCGGGATTGAAGCTCAGCTCACGCCTGTTGCGCCTTGCGCGTACCGTCTATTGAGGTAGGCATGCGCTTAGACTATCGAACCTTGCCGGTAAGACTGAAGCTGCAGCTGATCGGGCTGAGCACGCTGGCCGTCTGTATCTTGCTGTCTACCTTGCTGCTGATCGCCAATGATTACCGCACATCGCTGACCTTCATGCAGCAGGGCTTGCAGACCCAGGCACGCATCATCGCCGACAACAGCGCGGCTGCGCTGCGCTTTGATGATGCACGGGCGGCTGAAGAAACGCTGGCGGCGCTGCGTGTCTCGCCGATGATACACAGTGCCGAAATACTGGGGCCGGATGGCGAGCTGTTTGCCGCCTATCCGGATCAGGTGGCGGTGGCTGCCGGACGCGAGCATCTGCTGGGCAACCGCACGCTGCAACTGCGTGAAAAAATCATGCAGCGCGATCAGGTGCTGGGCGAACTGGTGATCCACTATCATCTGACCCGTTTTTATCAGGATATGCTCGGCAAGGCCGGGGCCGGTGTGCTGCTGGCCTTGCTGGCGATGGCGGCTGCCTTCCTGATTATGCGGCGGCTACTGGTGGATGTTGCCGATCCTATTACGCAACTGTCTGCCCTGATGGAAAAAGTGGCGGCAGATCAGGACTACAGCCTGCGCAGCAATCTGCAGCGCACGGACGAGCTGGGAGAGTTGGCGCGGGGGCTGGATACCATGCTCTCGCATATCGAGCGCTACCGGACCGACGAGTTGCATCGCGCCGAGGCCAAATTGTCCGAGAGTGAAAACCGCTACAACACGCTGGTCGAAAGCGTGCCGGTGGGGGTGGTGCAACTGGAGCGGGATGGCAGCCTGGCTTTTGCCAACCGCATGTTCTGGCACATCGCCGGGCAGCCGCCCGGCTTGTATGCGGGCGAGTCTGTGCTTGCATTCGTTCACCCCGATGACAGAGCCGCTTTGTTTGTGCTGTTCCGGTCGGTCATGAGTGGGCAGCCGGTGGCCGAGCTGGCGTTCCGCCTGCAAAGCGCGGGCGGGACAAGATGGGTCGCGCTGGAATTCAATGCCTTGCGCGGCCTTGATGGCCGCGTGCAAGGCGCGGTCGGAACCTTGCTGGATGTGACCGAGCGCAGGTACAACGAGGCGCAGTTGCGCCTGGCTGCCAGCGTGTTCGAGGCTTCGCACGAGGCGATCATGATTACCGATGCTGACGGGCGGATCGTATCGACCAACCGCGCGTTCACCCGCATCAACGAATATGCCGCAGACGAGGTGATCGGCCTGAAGCCGGCCGTGCTCAGTGCCGGCTCCACTCTGTCCGAGGTTTACCGCGATATGTGGCAGCAACTGGCGCATGAGGGGGCGTGGAGCGGAGAACTGCTCAACCGGCGCAAGAGCGGCGCGACCTATACGGCCTGGGTGTCGATTGCTGCGGTGTGCGACGGGAACGGGCAGACCTCGAACTATATCGGCATCTCACGCGACATCACCGGCATCAAGGAAGAAAACGACCGTATCGCTTATCTCGCGCATTACGATGGCCTCACCGGCCTGCCCAACCGCACCCTGTTCTATGACCGGGCGCGAGTCGAACTCGCGCGTGCTCAGCGCGATGGTTTGGGTTTTGCCGTGCTGTTTATCGATCTGGATCGCTTTAAGTGGGTGAATGATACGCTGGGGCACGCCGTCGGCGATGCCTTGCTGCGAGAAGTTGCCCGCAGGCTGGAAGCGGGGGTGCGCGCCAGCGATACGGTATCGCGTTTTGGCGGTGACGAATTTGTGTTGCTGCTCTCTGCCGTGCCCGCAGAAGAAGCCGCTGCAATAGCGGCCAAACTCCTGGCGGAAGTGGGCGGGGAAGCCATATGCGGCGGACACACCTTATATATCACGCCGAGTATTGGCCTGTCTTTGTGGTCACCACAGACGCAGGATCTGGAGAGCCTGATCCGCGAGGCGGACGAGGCGATGTATCTGGCCAAACGCGGCGGACGCAACAAGGTCTGTATCTATGAACATGGCGTGCCGGCTTAAGCTTGGAGCCGGCACGCCATGGCAGGGCAAAGGCGACCGCGGGGTGTGCGTTGCCGCCGGCAGGATACGCGTCAGCGCGCGGCGGGGGAGGGCGACAGCGCCAGCTGCGGGCGGCTGATGGCGGGTTCTGTTTTGCCGTCCCTCCGTGCTGATGAGGTGGGGGTGCCGAAATGCGCCGCCTTGCCCAGAAAAGCGAAGCAGCTCTCCAGCCTTGTCTTTTCATTGGCCGACAGTTGTGCCGTGTAATTGAGTGCCAGCATGGTTTGGCCTGCTACATCTTTTTGCCAGACAATCTTGCCTTTAAGGCGTAAAGGCTGCTGATTACGGTAGTCCTCCAGATTGGCAAACGGGGTCATGATTTCCAGTTGCACATCGCCATCGGGCTGTGTCAGAGGTTCGGGCAGACGCAGCTTCATGCCACAGAGCGACAGATCGGTGCTGATGCATTCGAGTTGCTGCTGGTGATGGCTGAGTTTGACCAGCAGGTTGTTATCGGCCCGGGGCTTGGTGCGCTGCTCGTTGACCGGCAGCAGTGCTTCCGGTTCGCGTTCAAACTCGAAGCTGGCCAGCAGGTCGCGCAATTTTTGGGTGACTTCGTACAAATCGTGGCTGATCAGGCCGGTGGTGTGTACGCGCGCCGTACTTTGTTCCAGCGTGTCGTACAGGCCGGACAGGCGCATCTGCTGACGCAAGACGCATTCGTTTTGCTGATCGACCACATGGTGGATCTGGCGGGCGACCTGGCGTGTGTCTTCGGCACTTTGGGCGATGGCATCTATCGTTGCCAGCGTGTTGGCGGATTGCGCCAGCCCGCTTTGGGTGCTGCTGGCGATGGCGTTGATGGCATGGCCGCTCTCGGCCAGCAAAGTGGAAAAACGCTGGATGATGGCCATGATGTCATTGGTGGCGCTGGCAGTACGCTGGGCCAGATTGCGCACTTCATCGGCGACAACGGCAAAGCCGCGCCCGGATTCTCCTGCGCGTGCCGCTTCGATGGCCGCATTGAGCGACAGGATATTGGTTTGTTCGGTGATATGGCGGATCACATCCACGATATTGCCTATTTCTTCGCCTGCCTGCATGAGTGCCCTGACTTTGTCCTCTGCCTCTTGCGTGCGTTCGCCTATCGTGCCCATTTCGGCCTGGCTGTTCTGCACCGCTTTCAGCCCGTCCAGCGCGCGTAGCCGGGTTTCTTCGACCTGTGCGATAGCCTGATCAGACAATAGCTTCACCTCGCTGACAGCCGTTTGCACCGCATTGGATGCCTCGCTCACCTCCTGTGCCTGTTCCGACTGGGTGCGGTTGACGCTGACGATGTCGCCACTGATTTCGGAAATCTGGTAAGAAGAGACGGCAATTTGCTGGCTGGCCTGATGGATATTGCGCAAATGCTGGGCCAGTTGCCTGACCATCTGGTCCAGACTGCCCAGTACGCTGTCGCCGCGCGGGTTTTCATGCGTTTGCAGACGCCCGTTTGCTACGGCGCGCACCAGTTGCTGGGCCAGTGCCGGTTCGCCGCCCATGATGGAAAAAAGACGTTTTCCCAGGCGGATATTGCCGCCCAGCAGTAACAGCAGTGCCAGGAGCGAGACTGCGCAACTGGTGTAGATCAGATCGCGCATGCTGGCATCGGCTTGTGCGGCATCCGCGGCGACTTTGGCGTCCAGCCTGCTGGCCAGTTGATCGAGCGTGCCGGCCAGGCGGGCAGCGGCGGCATCAAATCCGGTTTCCGGCTGTTTCATAATGGCATTGCCGGCTTCCCGCCCGCTGCCGATATAGGCATGCGTCATACGCTCGCCGGTGTTGTACAGCGGATCTATCAGTGCGGAAGCAGCATGGATTTCGCTGGCAAGTTCCGTTTGCTGCTGGCCCAGTTGTTGCAGTAGCGCTTTGGCACTGTCGCGATGCTGGCGCGCATCGTTAAACTCGGCCACGCCGACGGCGGAGGCATCGGTCAAAAATTGCTGAATCTGGACGACGTGAAAGCGCACATCCTTGAATGCCGCGATGGCGGCGCTGGTTTGGCGGTTAGCGGCTTCGGCCTCATTCAGGTGGACGCTTTGTTGCACTACCAGCAAAGCCCCCGCCAGAATGACGGCGGCAATCAACAGGGTTTGTCGCAAGAGCAAAGTACGCAGTGAAAACATGGACAGACTTTCGGGATTTGAATGGGCTGTTTTAGCCGCGAATTTTCTGGATCAGACTGAAGCTCGCCAGTGCCACTGCACCGGCGATGATGCCGACCAGTGCATTCAGCAGGGTAGGCAGCATGAAAAACAGTTGGCCCTGTTGTTCGATTGCATGGTGCAAGGGGGCGATGCCGTGTACCAGAATGCCGCCACCGACCAGAAACATGGCGACGGTGCCGACCACGGTCAGCGTTTTCATCAGCCAGGGAGCGGTCGCCAAAATGGCGCGCCCCAGAGTGCGCAGGGTGGGGCTTGGACGTTGCAGCAGCCAGAGCCCGCCATCATCCAGTTTGACAATGCCGGCTACCAGCCCGTACACCCCGACGGTCATCAGCACTGAAATGGCGGCAAGGACGGCCAGTTGCTGGCTGAAGCTCGCGCCGGCCACGGTGCCCAGCGAGATCACGACAATTTCGGCCGACAGGATAAAGTCGGTACGGATTGCACCCTTGACCTTGTCTTGTTCCAGTGCCAGCAAGTCGGTGTCGGGCTGCGCCAGTGCAGCGGCCAGTTCGGCGGCGTGACTTTGTTCTTCGGCCGGGTGCAGCATCTTGTGCGCCAGCTTTTCCACGCCTTCAAAGCAGAGAAACAGCCCGCCCAGCATCAAGAGCGGCGTGATGGCCCATGGAGCGAGCGCGCTGATGGCCAGCGCCAGCGGCACCAGAATCAGCTTGTTGATGAAAGAGCCTTTAGCGACTGCCCATACCACCGGCAGCTCGCGGCTGGAATCCACGCCGGACACCTGTTGTGCATTCAGGGCCAGATCGTCGCCCAGTACCCCGGCGGTTTTTTTGGCGGCGACCTTGGTCATCAGCGCGACATCGTCGAGGATGCTGGCGATGTCATCGAGCAGGATAAGCAGACTGCTGGCCATGGCATACTCCGCGCGGGGAAATAAATTGCCATTTTAGCCGGCCATGCCGGATTTTGCTATGGATTCGTCATTTTGCAGTGCGTTAAGAAAAATACCCGCACCGAAAGGGTGCGGGTAGAGTCAGACCTCTGACGGAAGGGGCTTACAGACCTTGCTGCAATTGCTCAAGGATCTGCGGGTTTTCCAGCGTAGAGACGTCCTGGGTGATTTCCTCGCCCTTGGCAATGGAGCGCAACAGGCGGCGCATAATCTTGCCGGAGCGGGTCTTCGGCAGGTTTTCTCCGAAACGGATATCGTCCGGCTGCGCGATCTTGCCGATTTCATGCGCCACCCAGCTCTTGAGTTCGGCCGCCAGTTTCTTGGCTTCTTCGCCTTCCGGACGGGCGCCCTTGAGCACTACGAAAGCGACCACGGCTTCGCCCTTGACGTCGTGCGGCTTGCCGACCACGGCAGCTTCCGCTACCAGCGGGTTGGCAACCAGTGCCGACTCGATTTCCATCGTGCCCAGGCGGTGACCGGAGACGTTCAGTACGTCGTCGATGCGGCCCATGATCCAGAAGTAGCCGTTCTCGTCACGGTTGGCCGAGTCGCCGGCGAGGTAGTACTGGCCGTTGAATTCTTCCGGGAAGTAGGTCTTCTTGAAGCGGTCCGGGTCATTCCAGATGGTGCGCACCAAGCTAGGGAAGGGCTTCTTGATCACCAGGAAGCCGCCACGGCCCGGCTCGACCTGCGCGCCGGACTCGTCGACGATGTCGGCGATAATGCCTGGCAGCGGCAGGGTGCACGAGCCTGGCTTGGTCGGTACCGCGCCTGGCAGCGGCGCAATCATGGCCGAGCCGGTTTCGGTCTGCCACCAGGTGTCAACGATAGGGCAGCGGCCGCCGCCTACCACTTCGTAGTACCACATCCAGGCTTCAGGGTTGATCGGCTCGCCCACGGTGCCCAGAAGGCGCAGGCTGGACAGGTCGTACTGCTTGGGCAGGTCGCCACCCAGCTTGATCAGCGAGCGGATTGCGGTCGGCGCGGTATAGAAAGTGGTGACCTTGTGCTTTTCGATCATGCGCCAGAAGCGGCCTGCATCCGGGTAGGTCGGGATGCCTTCGAAAATGATCTGGGTTGCGCCATTGGCCAGCGGGCCGTAGCAGACATAAGAGTGGCCGGTGATCCAGCCCACATCGGCCGTGCACCAGAACACATCGTTCGGCTTGTAATCGAACACCCAGCGGAAGCTGTTGGCTGCGCCCAGCAGGTAGCCGGCGCTGCTGTGCTGGATGCCTTTAGGTTTGCCGGTGGAGCCGGAGGTGTAGAGGATGAACAGCGGATCTTCGGCATTCATCCACTCGGGTTCGCAATGCTCGCTCTGGCCTTCGGTCAGCTTGTGCCACCAGATATCGCGGCCTTCAACCCAGTTGGCGCCGCTATTGGTGCGCTGGTAAACAATGACATTGCGTACGGTCTCGCAGCCTTCCATGGTCAGTGCTTCGTCGACGGTAGCTTTGAGCGGAACGGTCTTGCCGCCGCGCAGGCCTTCGTTGGCGGTAATCACGGCGACGGCGCCTGCATCCTGGATACGGTCGCGCACTGCGCCGGCGGAGAAGCCGCCGAATACCACCGAGTGAATGGCACCGATACGGGCACAGGCCTGCATCGCGACGATGGCTTCAACCACCATCGGCATATAGATGACGACGCGGTCGCCCTTTTTGATGCCTTGAGCCTTGAGGCCGTTGGCGAACTGGCAGACGCGCTGATACAGCTCGGCGTAAGTCAGACGGGTGACTTCACCGTCGTCTGCTTCGAAAATAATGGCGATCTTGTTGGCGTTCAGCGGCAGGTGACGGTCGATGCAGTTGTGCGAGACGTTCATTATGCCGTCGTCGAACCACTTGAAGAACGGGGCGTTGCTGTCGTCCAGCACGCGCGAAAACGGTTTTTTCCAGCTGATGACTTCACGGGCCAGGTCGCCCCAGAACGACAGATAATGATCGTCGGCTTCTTCGCACAGGACATTGTAAGCTTCCATCCCCGAGATGGCGGCCTTGCGGCGGAAGTCGTCCGATGGATCAAAGCTGCGGGTTTCTTTGAGGATAGATTCGAGGGCGGACATGGATGAATTCCTTTTCAACTTGGGTGTATTTCAAGCCGCACCCTCGGGAAGGGTGCGGCCCGGTCAAACGCGTTAAGGCTTAGTGCTTGGAAGCGCCGCTGGCACCGATACCGGTCATGGCACGGACAAACTGTGCGCCGAAGCGGGCTTTTTCTTCTGCGGCCTGCTTGGAGCTGTCGGTGACAGAGAACAACCAGGTAAAGAAGAAGGCCAGGGTCATCGAGAAGATGGCCGGGTTCTTGTACGGGAAGACGGCGGCTTCATGCTTCATTACATCTACCCATACTGCCGGGCCGAGGATAATCAGCACGACTGCGCTCACCAGACCGATGGCGCCGCCGATCACGGCACCACGGGTGGTCAGACCTTTCCAGAACATGGACAGGAACAGCACCGGGAAGTTGGCCGAGGCGGCAATAGAGAACGCCAGGCCGACCATGAAGGCGATGTTCTGCTTCTCGAACAGGATGCCCAAGAGCATGGCGATCACAGCCAGTGCAATGGTGGTCATCTTGGAGACGCGCATTTCGTCTTTTTCGTTGGCTTTGCCTTTCTTGATCACCGAGGCGTAGATGTCATGCGACACCGCGGATGCGCCGGACAAGGTCAGGCCTGCAACGACTGCCAGAATGGTGGCGAAGGCGACGGCCGAGATAAAGCCCAGGAACAGGTTGCCACCGACCACTTCGGACAGGTGGATGGCTGCCATATTGTTGCCGCCGATCAGCTGGGTCACTTCCTTGCCGTTCTTCATCACGGTTTCCATCATGCCTGGCTGGTTCAGTACCAGGAAGATCGCGCCAAAGCCGATGATGAAAGTCAGGATGTAGAAGTAGCCGATAAAGCCGGTGGCGTAGAACACCGATTTGCGGGCTTCTTTGGCATCAGACACGGTGAAGAAGCGCATCAGGATGTGTGGCAGGCCGGCGGTACCGAACATCAGCGCCAGACCCAGCGAGATCGCGTCGATCGGGTTGGAAACCAGACCGCCCGGCTCCATGATCTTGATGCCTTTGTCGTGTGCATCGACGGCCAGCTGGAACATCTTGCTGAGGCTGAAGTCAGCCTTGCCCAGCACCATGAAGGCCATGAACGAAGCGCCGGAGAGCAGCATGATCGCCTTGATGATCTGCACCCAGGTGGTGGCCAGCATGCCGCCGAACAGCACATACAGCATCATCAGGATGCCAACCAGAATCACCGCCGAGCCGTAGCTCATGCCGAACAAGAGCTGGATCAGCTTGCCGGCACCGACCATTTGCGCGATCAGGTAGATGGCGACCACCACCAGCGTGCCGGTGGCGGCAAACAGGCGTACCGGGGTCTGGCTCAGGCGATAGGAGGCGACGTCGGCAAAAGTGAATTTGCCCAGGTTACGCAGACGCTCGGCGACCAGGAACAGGATGATGGGCCAGCCCACCAGAAAGCCCATGGAGTAGATCAGGCCGTCGTAGCCCTTCTCGTACACCATGGCGGAAATACCCAGAAAGGAGGCTGCCGACATATAGTCGCCGGCAATGGCCAGGCCGTTCTGGAAACCGGTGATGCCGCCACCAGCGGTGTAAAAGTCGGAAGCGGACTTGGTCTGGCGTGCTGCCCAGTAAGTAATGAACAGGGTGCCGGCCACGAAGATGAAGAACATCACGATGGCCGAGATGTTGAGCGGTTGCTTCTCGACTTCGCCGGTCATGGCTTCACCGGCCAATGCCAGCGCAGGCAAGGCGGCCAGCAGGCCGGCAGTGAGGGAGGTCAGGCGAGCTTTCATTATTTGCGGGCCTCTTCGACGATTTGCTGGTTGAGGGTGTCGAATTCGCTGTTGGCCTTGCGCACATAGATGCCGGTGAGCAAAAAGGCCGAAACGATGATGAATACGCCGATCGGAATACCGATGGTGATGACCGAACCCGCTGCTATCGGCGTGCCGAGTAGTGTCGGGTCAAAGGCCAGGGTCAGGATAAAGCCGTAATAGATCACCAACATGATGATCGACATCTTCCACCCGTAGCTGGTTTTCTTGTGAACCAGTTCGATGAACTTCGGGTTGGACTGTACTTTCTTGAGCACGTCCTCGTTCATTGTGTCCTCCTTGCCTTTTGTAGGGGCGGAACCGCTTTGGCGCCGCGTGCAAGGAATCTAAGTGAACAGGCGAATGCACGGCTAATCGCTTTTTTTGATTGAGTGAATTAGTGTGGCGAATGATGCACTGCAATAGTTGTTTTTATTCAATGACTTGCAGTTGATTTAAAACTCTAACTCGGGCGAAAAATATTTGATTCGAGTATGGTGTTTTTGGGTTTTTCTTGTTCTGCTGTAACGTGACGCGCGTTTTGGTATGGCTTCGCCAACGATTTGGCACAAGAACGAAAAATGAGCAGTTCTAAAATTCGCGCAGTAATTGGCAGGCAGAAAACTCGGGGCTTAATGAGGAGGGATTTCCTTCAGACGTGATAGCGCTCCAGTGTGCCAACGCCGCGCGCTACAAGGTGTGGGCCGCCTTGTAGATTCCATCCAGGCCTCGTTCGCATTGCAAAAACATTCGTCCAGCCGCCAGAAATGGCGGCTTTATTGCGTTCAGTAGCTCTACATGCTGACACCTATCGAATGCTTTTCTTGTTGTGCGGTGCGGTTCAATGCGGTTTCAGGTGAGGCACACCGCCCAGCCACATGAACGGAGCAAATCCACATGAACACCACCCCACAAATCGACGCCATAGCGGCATTCGACCAAGTAAAGCAGGCCGTGGCAGCCTTACGCCACGAGTATCGCCAGGCCGGCGAGGCTGTCGCCAAGCTGGAAGCCGATATGGCGACCTTGCCGCAAATGCGCGCGCCGTTCGATGACATGAAGCGCGGCATTGTGGAACTGATTGACACCGCCGGGCAGCGATATACCGACGATCACATCAAGCCTGCACTGATGCGCTTCGCTACGAACGGCATGGGCAGCATATCGAGAAGTAACGAGGAGAGCGGTAAGCCGCTGACTTTGGCCGCACTGGACGGCGCGGTAAGCGGATCACGCTTCCCGGAAGCCAGAGCCCAGCTTGTCCACCCGGACAAAAGCCAGTTTGATGATCTTGTTTTTTACGCGCTATGTGCCGATGCGGTAAAGGCCGCGCTGGTGCGCGTGCTAGACAACATCACCCCGGAGGAATTCGGATACAACACTGTCCACCCAGACAAGATCGGCCCGACCCGCGCCGAGATGTTCCGCCAATTGGACCAGTGGCAGCAGCAGCTTGACGCGCACAAGGCCCGCCGCGCCGACATTCGCAGCCAGCTTGCCCAATTGGGCGTTAACGTCGCGTAAGGATCAGCCATGAACACCGCCGCTTGCTCTACGCAACCGCTCACCGCCCCTGCCCGCGTGTTCCGCCTGATTCCTGCCGGCCAGTTCCGCGCCGTGGATGGAAGGCCGCAAGGATTGCCTTGCTGGACGATGGACAGCGAGGCTGCACGCCAGATCATCGCTACCGTGTCCGCTTTGGCGGGGGATGTCGTTATCGACTACGAACACCAGACCCTCAAGGCCAGCACAAACGGCACGCTGGCCCCAGCAGCAGGATGGTTTAAGGAACTTGAATGGCGTGAAGGGGATGGCCTGTACGTCATGGATGCACGCTGGACGGAAAATGCTGCCGCCATGCTGACCGCACGCGAATACCGCTACATATCGCCCGTGTTCAGCTACGGACAGGCCAGCGGGCGCGTGATAAGCATCCATTCCGCAGCCATTACCAACACCCCAGCGCTGGACGGCCTAACCGACCTTGCCGCCGCAAACCGGAAAGGGTTCGCCACCATGCAACCAGAAGGCATCAGTGCCAATGACCACGCCAAGCTGCAGCACATTTTCGGGGCTGACTATGCACAGCGCGCCGCAGCGCATGAGGCCGCAGCGTGCGCCGCCGCCCTACCGCCAGACGGAATCAGCGACCACGACCACGCCAAGTTGCAAGCAGTATTTGGCGAGGACTACGCAATTCGCATGCAAGGGAAATAATTATGCTTTCTCACGTTACACCCGCCACGATTCAGCACACCGGCTATATCCGGGGAAAGCAGATCCTCGCCAGTATTCTTCCGGTAGGTAGAACCACGCTATGGCGCATGGTCAAGCGTGGCCAGTTCCCGGCACCGGTACGGCTTGGTCCCAACATCTCCGCATGGCGTGCAGAAGACGTGCGCGACTGGCTGGAGCAGCGCAAGGGCGAGCAGCTGTGAACGCGCATTCCCGTCCGGCGTGTGCCAAAACTGGCGCAAAACCGCTTGACGCGCCCCAATGGGGCTAGTATCGTTTGCCGGTCGCGGTCAATCCCGCGACCGGGTTTAGCAGCCCGAATGCAAAGGCGGACAGCCGCCCACCAGCGGCATTTTTTATGTCCGTCACCAACACCATTGGTGCGCTCATTTCTATGGCGGGCCGTGGTGGGGAGGCCTTAGGGCCTGCCGGTCTCCTTTGCGCCGGTCTGCTAACCCTGCCACGTGCCTGCCACCCCCGTTTAGCAGCGGACGGCAGGTCTCTACTAGCAAAGAGAGCCACCATGCCTAATTCCATCCGTCGCGCCGTTCGTGCGCTGTTCCCGCTCACCGCTCGCCCTGTTTCCACTCTGCCCAACTTGTCCGAAGCGCGCGCGCTCGCCGCTCTGCTGGTGGCACAAGGCCGCCGCGTCAGCATCGCCCCTGCCGCCCACGGCTTTACCGTGTCGGAGGTGGCAGCATGATTGAACACAACAAAGAGCGCAGCATTTCAGAGCTTATTTGCATGCAATTTGGCACGTTAGAACCGTCAGACATCGCTGATCGCATGCTAATTGCAGAGCAGGCCGCGCACGCTTCCATGCGTCTTGCGGAAGGTATTCAAGGGCTTGGCAGGCTAATGACGGTAAGCGACGTATTGCTTGATGACGGCGAGTCATTGAAACAAGCCGGACTCTTGGTGCAAGAGGTGTCCGGGATTATTTCTAGCCTCGCATCTGTCACGCTGGATGCCGTGCATTCTGCCCGAGACAAGCAGGCATGCAACTCCAACTTGAGTTAACGCACCATAGGCGAGAGGACACCACATGGGGTACATCATCGCCTATCCAAAGCATAAAAACGCGCTACGGCGCGTTTTTGTCGATTTGCACATCATTCACCCAAAGCCGCAAGTAGTCGCTAACGGTCTCTTCGATGTCTTGCACGTTGGCCTCTGCCAGGGCGAGGAAGGGGCGGGCCGGGATGATGCTGGTCGTTCTGTTGCACTTACTCCATGAATCTGCCGGCCTTGAGAGCTTGTGTATCCACAAAAAAAGCACCGTGCCCATGCTTGGAGACGGTGCTTTTCTCTTAAGTGAACGGCATTACCGTATACTGAGGAATTTTTGTGGTTAGAGTTTTTTGATAATTCTCCAAATTTCTCTATCACTAATTTTAAACTCGATGCTCAGTATGAAAACGGCATTATTTCCACTTATCTTTTTTGTCAATTCATCGAACTTGATCCGAATGCATGTATCTCTTTTCCATCGTGTAGTTTTTTTACACGTTGGAATATAAAGAATACTTCCGCCATAAGCTTTCATCATTCTTTCTAGCGCCGCATCATCAATCGCGTCTTTAAGGTATCCGCTGTAAATTTCACTATTTATAACAGGGACTTTTATTGAACACCCTCCAAGAGCATTGATAATGCTTGCTGCATTGAATCTTCCTAAATGCAAGGCGAGCTCTATTGCGGATGCAGGCATATCGTGGCGGTCAAAGTCATCCTCCACGATTGCCGCGCTTGTGCTGGTGTGCGGGTAAGTACGGTCCATAACGTTATGGTGCGTATTGACCCAGAAAAGCAGGAACGTGCTATTTGTCAGTACCTATTTATTGACACGCATGTTCCTATCCTATGGATTTAAGAAAGGTGCTCAAAACACCTCGATTAGCGGAACTCCGCGCCCGAAAGACGTGGCTTTTTACTAACCTTCAGCCACAGGCTGTCTGTAAGCTGGTTTCCACCTTGATCGTTATTTTCTTGACTGGCTACCTCACGTAGGTTTCCACCTATCTTTGTGTCTGGATTGTTCATCTCGTCCTATTTTTCCTGAAAACGCTATTTAATCAATGGCTTGTTTGTGGTGGAAACCTCGCTTACGGGTTTCCACCCTTGTTTCCACCTTGGTCATGCTCGGTGGAAACTTTGTCCATGATTTCGAGGGTGATAAATGTCTTCACCTACACCAAATTTCCCCTTGCGACGGCCATGGTGAACTTTCCCTGCTTACATGCTTTTTGCACGGCACGTTCTGATACGCATATCAAGTTCGCAGCTTCACGGTGGAAACCAATGCTCGCCATGGATTTGGTTCGCACCTAGTTCTGATTATGAAGTAGGATTTGCTTTGGCTGTTTGCAAAACTTACATGGAAAATCAATGACTTGTGATGGCTGCGAACGCGTCATTACTGGTTCGCACCTTTGTTCGCACCTTTGTGTTCGTGCAGCGAACTTCCGTGACTATCATTTGTAGCTTTCCGAGCTTTCCGAGCTTTGTCGGCTTGCGCGACAGCCGCCAGATCCCGGATATCTCCACCATTTTGGTGTTCAAAGAGCGGCTTATTGCCGCCCAAGCCAGCGAGGCCATATTTAGTGCGATAAACCAGCAACTGAACCAGCAAGGCTATATCGCCCGGGACGGCCAGATCATAGACGCCAGCATTGTGCCGGTGCCGCGCCAAACCATCCGCAGCGCAGAGAAAGCTTGAAAGGTGGCTTGCTACAACCTGAAGCGGCCGTGCTACCTGAAAGTGGATGGGGATTCGATGGATCCTGTGCTGAAGGATCGCGATGTAATCATGCTCGATACTTCGCGCCGCGATGCGAACCATGAGGGCATCTATGTGATACGCTTGGATGACATGCTCATGGTGAAGCAGCTGCAAAGGCTTCCAGGCTGGAAGCTCAGGGTTTCTAGCGCTAATCCGGCCTATGCATCCTTCGATGTTGACCTTTCTAACGCGGAAGAGGGTGTTGCGGTCATCGGTAAGGTGGTCTGGTTTGGTCGTCAGACCTGATTTCGCAGTTGCTGCCATAAGCTGACAAATAACAGGTGAAAGCATGTCCGTGACACGTTTTTGCGGTGAAAATTTCGCGTATTGGCAGTAATTGCAAAGACTCGGCGCAAACCCGCGCCGCTGCTCGTTTCAGCTCAGATTAACTCGCTTCTGCTCGCTGATTTCCCTCTGCCAATACTCCCACCTCACCACATCTGCTTGTAACGTGACGCGCGTTTTGGTATGGCTTCGACAACGATTTGGCACAAGCGCGAAAAACGTGCAGCCCTGAAATTCGCGCAGTAATTGGCAGCCTCGGGGTGACTTGCAGGGTAAGTCTGCGGGTCAGCTAACCAGCCGGGTGTTCCTAGCACCTGGCCGGTTGCTGTCTCTATGTATTACAACTCAGGCCAGCCAGACTGGATATCAATCGCAGCCAGTGCGGTCTTGTACGTTGCGGCGTCAACTGCCGCCTTCAGGGTACGAGCATGTGCGTGAAGCGCTGCAGCATGCTGGGCCAAGGCAAGGGGCATACCGATAACGGCCGGTGCATCTAGTGTCAAAACGCTATTGTCTGCGCACGTCCAGTCCACCGTAAAAACCTGGCCTGTCGCCACTGCCGCTTGAGCGCCCAGCGCCGCCGCCGTGATGCGTTGTACGCTCAGCGGATTAGAGTCCAATACCCGCCCGTGGTACGGGAAACCTATTGCCTCGCGTCGATCACGCTCAGCTGTAATCGCGGCCGACAAGCTAGCCTTGATTGCCGCCAGACTTGGCTCTGGCTGAGTCATCGCGACCGGGTTGCCATGCTCGTCCTGACCTATCTGCAGCCCCTGCGATTGGGCAGCTTGCAACTCCCGGTAGCGTTGCTCTGGCACAGGCACTGCATCCGCCGGCAATCGGCACTCCGGATTGTCGATTTCGACAAGCGGCGGCGTGACAGAGTCACCTGGCTCCTTATGCGTGATGACCAGCACATCATCCAACGCTTCCCAGCCCACCAATGCATCACCGTAATAAGCTGCGATGGTTGCGGGGTCTTCGCCTTCGACCAGCGGTCGTTGCGTGGTTTTCTCAATGAGCGGGCACTGCCACGCTGGGTCGGGCACCATGATGCGGCGCGCACCAAACAGTTTTGCGCTGTAGAACAGGCCGGTTGAAGGACTGAAATAGTTATCCATAATCATCACCATCCGATTACCACTGCTGTCAGTTTGATGTTTTGCTGTTTTGCCGCCCACTCACCCGCCATTAGCCGGATCTGACCGTTACTAACGCGGCGGGCAGCAACCGATGCGGCGACATCCGACGTGTCGTCCTGCATTTCGATGCCAGGGATGATGCGCAGCACACCATTCGGGAAAGCCGTTGGCAGCGTGATGAGGTAGTTATTGCCATTGAAGGCCGTGCCATTCAGATCTCCGACCTGCGCGCCGGCAGACGGCGTCACCTCAACCCACTGGATGATCAGCGGACCGATCTGCATCCAGTCATTTGCTGAAAACGACGCCTTGTTGCCGAGCAATGCCCGTACCCACGCCGTGGTTGCCAGCAGGTTGTTGTTAGCACCGGCCGCAGGGGAGTCAGCGCGAACAGCACCGTAAAACTGAAAAGGCGTGCCATCGTCTGTCGTCGGTGTCGGTGTGTTCCATACTTGGTTGCCAGACTCAGCGATGCGATACCGGCTGACAGATATACCAGCGCGTAGAGCCCGAAGCTCAATTTCTACATGTCGTGTCGCCGCGTTGGCACCATCGTACGATGACCCGGTCCTTGCCGCGATGAAAGCAAGCAACCCTCGGGGGTTAACCCAAGTCAGTGTGCCCACTGCCGAATTTGGCAAGTCAGCACCACTGGTCAGAATGGAGTGCGCCTGCGAATTGATATTCGCCATCGCATTTTTTACTTCGCACACAACATTGGAACCACCATGAGTGTACGAACTCGGCGCATCAGTCCCGACACCAATCGACCCAGGGTGCGAGTGGTTAACGGCTGTAGCGTCCGTGATACCGTAGCCAGCCAGTGTTGTTGGCCTGGCAGCGCCAGTTCCACCCCAGGCAATTTTCTTTATTGCGTCGAGCAGCTGGTTAGATTTCGCTGGATCAACCGTAATACCACGGTCAGCCAACACTGAAATCAGTTCGGCCTGAACGGCATTCAACCATGCGGCGGACAGAGTAGTGCCCAACTCACCAATGCTAGGGTTGCCATCTCGGAACAGCCCATCAGGGGTATCTGGTCGTTGCATCTATGCTCCCTTATAAACGAAGTAAACGAAGGTATGAGCCGGCTTCAATTCATTCAGTACGGTTTCGATGACCGCATCACCAAACTGGCTAAGCCGCTCACCGGCCACCGACTGACCGACACGCAGTCGATAGACGCGGCCACCAGCCCCCTGCACTGTGACCTGCCAAACCCATACGATGTCTGCCACCTGGATACGATCACCGGCACAGCCAACGCCAGCCCTAAACGGTTGCGGCTCATCAATCGTGATTTGATAGCCCATACCGGCTGCTAACTTTTTGAAGTACGGGATAGATAGTCCGCCGGTTTCGGCCAGCTTGGTCAGTACAGTCTGCAGGCGCTGTTGGTAGCCGGCGCCGGCCGGTGGCGTAATGCCGCAAACCCGCTCCCAGTCCGGTAGCAGCTGCTCGGCAAAATACGGGGTCACCGCCGCCGTTACCCTGTTGGCGCTGCGCTGGGCGGTGTCCAGCGCCAGGCCTTCGGCCCCCAGCTCGCCGGCCAGTGTCGGCGCGCTGGGCGTGTAGCTCACCGGCGGCAGCAGCAGGGCCAGCAGGTTGGCGTGGCTCATGGCATCAAGCCCAGGGTGATGCTGCCGAGGCGCACCCATTCCACCTTGCTGGCGTCCACCACCGGCACCACGTTGGCCGCAGGCAGCGACACGCTGCGGTCCACCACACCAGGCACCGCCGACACCAAGGCTTCGATGCGGCTTTTGATGGCCGGCTCGCCCGGTGCCAGGCTGGCGAAGTAGCCGGTAATGGCCACCTTAATCAGCGGGGTAGCCACCGCCAACGTGGTGCCGGCCAGCTGTACCAGCACGCTGACGTTGGCCGGCTTTTCGGTGGGGGCCAGCACCAGGGCGTTCTTGGCCGTCACCGGCCGCACGTCATCGATATAAGCCTGTATCGCCGCTACGGTTACCGGCGACGGCAAGCCACCGGCGGAGGTCACTACCACGTCCACCGTGCCCAGGCCACGGCGCAGCGGGTACACGTAGGCGGCCGATACGCCCGGCACCTCCAGCGCCCAGCGGCGGTAGTCGTAACGGTTGCCACCAGCCGGCGGGCGGCGGATCAGCTCCAGCAAACGCGCCAGTAGCTCGGCGTCGCTTTCTGCCTCCACGCCACCGCTCATACTGGCCAGCAGCACCTGGCTGCTGACGCCAGCTGGTGCCGCCATCAGCGTGGCCTGGTTACCGGCCGGCAGGTTGGCCGCCGTGCCGGCTACGTTGGCCTCAATGGCGACCGTGGCCAGCCCCGCCGCGTCCAGCACCGAGCTGGCGCTGGTGGTGTAGCCTTGGCTGCCGGCCTTTACCACCAGCCCGGCCGGTACCGCACTACCAGGTACACCGTTTAACTGCAGCAGGCCACTGGCCGCTACCGCCGGCTTGGGCTGCAAGCCGCGCAAGCGGGCGTGCAGCAGCAGGTAGTCGCGGTCGGCAGTGTCGGGGAATATCTGGCGCACGATCCACGCTTGATGCTGGTACAGCCCCTCGACGGCGCTGGCCACCGAGGTGGCTCGGATGAAATAGTCGCTGTCCGGGCCAGTGTCGGCATCGGGAAGCTGGTTTTTTAGGTCGCGCAGCAGGGCGTCGCGGATGGTCGAGAAGGCGGGGACGGTGAATGGCATCAGGCAACCCTCACCGGATGCTGGAAGCGCTGGGTGCGACCGCTGGCATCTTCCACTTCGATATGGAGTTCCAGCCAGCCAGGCTGTTGGCGCGAGGTGGTGACGGTGACGCTATCGGCGCGACCATCTGTGACCAGCGTTTCCAGCGCTTGCTCCGTGTACTGGCGTGCCAATACGGCCACGCGGCTGACATCCTTCTCGCGCTGCAGTTCGTGCAGGCGCGAGCCCAAGGTCGGGTCGGCCCACCAGCTACCCAGCGGCGTCATCAGCCGCAAGTAGACTGCGTTGGCTAGGGTATCGGTGCGGGTGCCGGCGTAGTCGCCGGTCGCGGGGTCGAGTAAAGCATCCATGCCCCGATTGTCGGGGCATGAGGGGGTATGCGTTTAACCGATGTGCTTCAGTACCCGCGTACCCGGCTTTGCCAAGGGTACGGATTTATAGCGGTGTACTGGTTTGTCCGCCTGAGTCGCCATTGTGCTTGTGGCCATGCACGCTGGTGCCGCTGGCGATGACATCACCATCGGTTGAGTAGCTGCCACCAGTCTGA
Source organism: Craterilacuibacter sinensis (assembly GCF_009831765.1). Lineage (GTDB taxonomy): Bacteria > Pseudomonadota > Gammaproteobacteria > Burkholderiales > Chromobacteriaceae > Craterilacuibacter > Craterilacuibacter sinensis. Next base: position 105,917 of record NZ_WSSB01000005.1, read on the forward strand.
CTGACACTCCCCACAAAACTTACGCCGCTTCCGCCTTGTACTTCCAGACCGCCATTGCCGGACAACTGCTGCTGCACGGTCACTTGTCCGGTGAATTCGGTGGTCGGGCTGTCGAATTTCATGCTCTTGGTCGCGGTCAGATTGAAGGTCTGGGTCGTGCCGTCGATCTGCCCGTCCTTGAAGACAAAATGATCGCCAAAAGCGTTAAAAATGGCGGTCTCACCCGGTGCCAGCCCCTTGATCCGGAATTGGCCGTTTTCGGTGGCGATGATGATGCCATGACTGGTACGACCGCCCATGGGCAAGACGATCACTGCAGTACCGGGTGGAGGGTTGCTGGTGAAACCGAACTGCTGGAAGAGCTCGGCATCCTGCAGCCGTTCATCCGACAGGGCATCAACTTGCGCCAGCTGGCTGCCCGCGCCATTGGATGTTCGGGTCAGTGTTCCCCTGAATGCTTGGCGAATGCCAGAAACCGCCCGGCGGATACGCTTGTCTACGTCAGCCCACATCGACAATCTCCAGTTCCTCACCTTTCTTGGTGCGGCCTTTTGCACGATTTTTGGCACGCTGGTGCGGATGGGCATCCAGCACCCAGACGCCATCTTCCTTGAGCGTCAGCGTGGTGGTCGTGCCTTGGCTGCGGCCACCCTGGAACTTGCGCGCCATCAGGAAGAACACTGCATCAATCCCGTGCGGCTCGCTCACCACGTGGATGCGCTGGCCCGGCTGCCACAGCAGGCCGGCACTGGTGCGGTGGCCTTTAACCTTGGCCACCAGGGTAAAGCCCTTCAGGCGGGCGTCTGACAACAGTTTGCGCGCCCGGGCGCGGGCGGTGTCGGTGTTCTCGGCATCGTGGTCGACCACGATGCGTGGGCGGTAGAGGGTGACGCCGGGGTCGCGCACCGTGCTTTTGAGCGCGTTTTTGCCGCCCTCGATGCTGGTGCCGTGAGCCTGCCCCAGTACGGTGATATCCGAGTAGCGCTCGGCCATATTGCGGCTGCGTTGCAGGCTGATCAGGTTATTGCCCTTGCCATCCCGCCGCATCACCAGGCTGGCGACGGGCGGCTTGCTGTAGTCCGGGCCGCCGATCACCAGCGTGCCGTCCGGCTCGAACCACGGCCACAGTCCATTAGCTTCGGCTGCGTGCACCAGTGTGTCCCAGGCGGTATCGCCTGGCTCGACGTTGACCTTGTCGCGGGTGGTCGTTTTGGCTGCATCAATACGGATCTTGCTGATGCCCAGAGGCTTGACCACGTTGGCGACGATCTCCGCCAGCGTGGACTGCTTGGCGGTAAAGACAGGCGAGGAACAGTCGACCAAGACGCCCGCACCATCGCGTCCGCTGATGTTCAGAGTGTGGCTATTCTTGTCGATACTGTCTTCGATGTCATCGATATAGCCGGTCATGACCGGATCGTTGCCAATCCGCACCTGGACAGCTGCACCCTCAGTGACTTGTGGCGGAAACTGGCCTTGTGGCAGCCCAAGTTCCACGCGCCAGGCATCGGCTGGTATCAGCAGGTCCGAGTCGATCTCATAGCTGCTCCATTGGCTGTGGACCTTGCCGCCAATCAGCAGGCTGACGGTGTTATCGGGCGTAGGCATACAGCGTGTCTCCCGCCTGCAGGGCGTTCGGGTTGGTCAGTTGTGGATTGAGCCGGGCTAGCTCTTGGGCGCGGGTGTAGTCGCCATACCAGCGAAAGGCCAGCAGGTGCAGGTTTCCCGGCGCGGATACTGTGCGCGTTACCAGGGGCGGCCTCTGTTCGATGACGGCAACGGCAGCTTCCTGAACAGCAAATGCGGTGTCTTTTAGTGCTTCTATCACAGGTCGTGCATCTTCAACCGAGAGCAGCACCCGGTGGATGTCGATGGTTTCTTGCAGTGCATCGCGTACATTACTGGCGATCTGTTCAATCTCTTGGGGGGACAATGTCGGTTGCGTGGACTCTTCCGCTAGGATCAGTCCTGCAGCTTCTGCCAGCACTGTCGATGCAGCTAGCTGCACCAGCGCTGTCACCAAGAGCACATCATCCGGTATGGCCTGTATAGGCTTTCCATTGTCCGCACTTCCTGCGCTATTACCAGGCGTGACTGGTGCTGACTCCACGCCGGATGACACCTTGGCAGGCAGCTTGACGACGTTGTTTAGCTGTCCTGTCAGACTTTTCCAGTCCGACATGATCACGCCGACATCAAAGCCACGTAGGTCCACCATGCCACTGACCATCCCGACCAAGTCTGCCGCGAAAGCGCGCGGAAAATCGATGGCGTCCAGAACGCCACTGATAACACCCTGCACAAATCCGCGAATCGCACCCAATGTTCCGGTCAACATATTGCGTAGTGCATTCAGTCGGGCCATGCCACCCTTGATGCCTTTTATGGTATCCATGGCCTTGGCAAAGGCTTCGATGCCGACGTTACGGCTGGCCGCTGCCAGCTGGCCGACAGCGGCTGCCTTCTGCATAGGGTGCTGCTGCACAAAGAGCGGCGCACTTGGCGTGGCCACCATAAAAACCAGCTCCATCAAGCAGTAGTCTGGCGTATCGGCATCGTGGATTGCGCGTATGGAGATCAGCTGCACGTCCTTGGTGCTGCCAAAGACGGGGTGTATCAATTCTCCGCTGCCAGGCACTTTGAACGCGGAAGTGCATGCATTCATCCGGTTTTCGTAGCCCTCGCCGAAGAATACGGCTGTCATCGAAATCCGCTTTGCATGGCGTCCCATGTCCTCTATATCCGCACCATTCATATAGGGGTATTCATGGCTGACGGTCGCGATATCGATATCGTCTTCAGTTCGCAGGCAGTCGAATGTCGCCCCCCGAAACGAGGCTTCATGCAGAGTGTCCTCCCAAGCCATCAGTGCCTCCTTGCTTCATCGCGATTACTTTGATTGACCACCGCCACAAAATCACTAGCGCGCAGCCGAAACTCGCCTTTGACCTGCACTTCTAGTGGTTTACTAGACGCCTGCTGTATCTTGGCGGTCGCCGCATCCAGCTTGCTGGCCGCGCGGTTGACCGGCTGGCTCAGGTCGCCTTGCGGCACCGGGGCGGCCGCGCTTGGGGCGTTGCGCGTAACCAAATCTTTGCCAAATCGACTGCGCATCTGGCGCGGTGTGGCATTTTTGCGGTCTTCATCGGTAATAGAGGCCGCGATGGTCGCCAGGGTGCCGGCAAAGAGAACCGGCGCGATGGTGCCTGTCCCCATGCCGGCTACGGTGCTGGCGACGGCGGGAGCGGCTCTGGCGGCAATATTGGTAACCGGTTTGGCTATTTTGGTGAGCGCCCCCACCTTGCCGCCGTTCATCAGCAGCATGGGCAGGGCAGCTGCGCCGGCCGCTGCGGCCAAGGCGGTCACCGCCACAGTGGCCCCTACAATGGACGTCGACAGCGCAGGGTATTTGTCCGCATATTCAACCAGCTTGAGCTTGACGTCCCCGACTGTGGCCGATAATCCGGATAGGGCATCAAACTGCTTCTCTGCCAAAGTGTTGTCGGCTTGCTGGGTCTTCCAGGCAGCGCTGTCTTTGACCAGTGCCAAGTTGGTATCCGATGCCTGTCCGGGCTTGACCGCAAGAATGCGGCTTTCCTGATCCCCTTGTTGGCGACGGTTATTCAAGTAGGCGATCACTCCCATCAGCTCCTGCTGATCAGATGAAATCTGACCAACCACTGCCCCTTGCAAGATGCCGCTCATTTGCTTGAGCGTTTCTTTTTTCTGTTCGCCCGTTTCGCCGGACAGCCTGCTTTGTAGCTTCTGATAATCACCGCGTTTTTTCAGAAGCTCATCGATAGTTTCGCCGAATACATCAACAGCATCCTTACCTTGGGATGCACCTTTGATTAGGCGTTGCCGCCATTTAACACCGACCTTTTCGAAGTCCTTCGCAGTTTCTTCTGCATTGAGCTTGCCCAAGAAGTTGATGACGTTGTTGCCAGCCTGATCCTTGGAGCCTGCGGTAACGACTGCGCTCTGGTTCAGTGCAATCAGTTTTGCGAGGGTCTTTTCACCACTCATGCCGGCCATTGATGCGAAGGCCATCTGTTGTGGCAGATGTTTGGCCATATCCTTCATCTCGAAGCCGCCCAGCTGCCCGCCAAGTAAGACCATTTCTAGTGATCGTGCAGGATCAGTGATGCCTAAGGTCTTCTTGGCCTTCAAGCCGATATCGACCAGCTCGTTTGGATTGGCATTACCAGCGGTGGCATATTTCATCACGACAGGCAGCATGTCGAATGCCGCTTTGCGACCTGCTGCCCCCTCACCTAGGCTGCCTGATGCAATCATATTGTCCAGGGTTTCTGCCGCAGCATCGCGATTACCCCCAGACTTTCGGATTGCCTCCCTAATTTCACGCATACCAACCTGACGGCCGCTAACACCTTGTTCGGCATAGGCGATGTTGGCCATATAGCGCAGGCGCAGATCGTAGTCTTCGACTTTCTGAAGCGGGCGATTTAAAACATACGCCCCGGCAGCCGCCCCCGTCGCAAGTGCTGCCATTCCTTTCGCACCCGCCGCCATGCCGCGCTGCAGCTGGCTGACGCCGGCCATCTCGCGGCGCAGGCCTGCCACCTTGTCGCGCATGGCATCGTAGGCGCGCGATTGCTCCTTGACCGACAAGGTGCCGCTGGCGGCCAGACGCTTGTAGGCCGCTTCGGTCTGGCGCAGTTCGCGCTGGATCGCACGTTCGGAACGCACACCTAGTTGCTCGCGGGCGCTAGCCATGCGCTGGCTTTCACGCGACAGGCCCACCACTGCCTTCTCGGCGCGTTGGGTCTGTCGCTCCAGATCCTGCATGGCACGGGCGATAGGACGTGAGGCCTCATCGCGGGCTTTTAGGGTCAGGGCAAGGTCAAGATTGGTCGACATGATTAACGGGGCTTTGTCTTGCGCTGCGATTTAATGTGGCGGGTCTCGCTGCCAGGCGCCGGAGCGCTCTTGCCGCCATAGAGGCGATTGACGGCAGCGAGATAGCCTTCGAACTGGGCTGCGCTCAATTCGTGGATGCGGGATTCGGGGATGCCGTGCTTGCCAAGGGCGACGACGGCGAGCCGGAACCCGGCGAGGTGGGCCTCGATTGCATCCGCTTTTTTTTAAGCCGCTCGCGGGCCTCGGACAGCACGTCGTAGTCGTCGTCGATCAGGTGCTGTTCCAGCAGGGTGTAGGTGATCGCTTCGCGTGGAATCGTCCCTAGCCTGACCAGGCCGCGCGCCAGCATGGCCGTGTTCAGCTTGAGATTGGAGCCGACCCCCATCTCCTCGATGGCGGCGATATTGTCACCCACGGTCGGCAAGCGCATTTCGAAGTCGTAGTGCAGCTGGCCGGAGCCTTCCGGGTACTCAACGCCAAAGATCAGGGTATCTTTTTCGGTCATGTCTTATTCCTTCACCTTGCGCAGTGCCTGCAGCTTGAGGTCGCGCCGTCCTTCGTTGTCCACGCTGTACTTTTCGCTCACCTCGGTGGTGAAGCAGTCAAGATAGCTCTCACGCTGACCGCCGCTGCTTGCCGGGTAGACGGTCAGCTTGGCGCCTTCGATAGCTTCCCAGTCCAGATCACCCGTCAACGGGATGGCGACGGTGACCGACAGGTCATATTCGGAGATGCCCTTGGCAAAGCCCTTGGCGCGACCGGTCTTGTTCATGGTCTTAACCAGCTTGCGCCCGGTCTTGGTGTTGACGCCAAGGTCGAGTACCTCGACCTCCTTGCCATCCACTTCCAGCACGATGGCGCCGGCGTATTCCTGAAGTGCCATTTGGTTCTCCTTGTCTTACAGCAACAGGTCAATGCGACCGGCAAACACATGCAGGCCGTTGACCACGTCGGTCGGGATCTTGGCGTTGAGACGGTTCACATCCTGTAGGTCACGCTCGACTAGCAGGCCGTTCTTGTTGTCCTCGACGGCCTCGATGATTTCCAGCTCTTCCAGCTTGAGCAGCACGTCATAGAGCTCGGAGCGCACCTTGTCCGGGGTGCGTTCGGACAGTTTTTCGCGTGGGAAGCGTAAGCTGATGCGTTCGCGGCATGCCTTGCGCACATAGTCCAGAGTGCGGATGGTGGTGATATCCAGCAGCGAGACGTCGGCGACGTTTTGCGGGTCCTTGGTGTAGGTGCTGATCGCTCGCACGATCTGCACCCGGTCGCCCGGGCCAATCTCTAGCGGGGTCAGGCCGTTGTAGAGCGCATTTTCTTGCTCGGTACGGGTCGGGCGCTGATCGATGCCGGTGACGTCCATGCCGACCAGTTCCAGCGTATTGAGCGGGCGGGCCGGATCTTCCTCGCTGGCCAGTACGGCAGCGTAGGCGGCAGCAATCTCGCACGGCAGGCGCAGACTGCCACGGTGCCAGGCTCCCGTGATGCGGCCGCTGTTAATCTGCCCGGTCAGCGTGGTGCCGGTGGCGAGCGAGCCGGACCAGCCGAACACCCCGATGGCACCGCGCTGCTCCATCGGGCCGGATACGAAGTCCAGGTGCGTGCGCAACACGGTCAACTGGGTCTGGCTGGACAGTGGCGCCACGATAATGTGGTGACCGGCACCGGCTACAGCAGCCAGCGTGGTGGTGTAATCCGGGTCTAGCGTACCGCTGGACATAGTCACCACGGTTGCCGTCATGCCCGGCGCGGTGCTGCTGGCTACCAGCTTGATATCGTTGCCCAGTGTGCCCTTGTGGGCGCAGGTATGGGTGATGACGCCCGCAGCCGCCACGCTGGTGACCGGAATGTCGGCACGGGCCGTAACGGCTGCGGCAAGAGCGGTTGCAACACTGGCGGCAGTGTCGCCGCTATTGACAGCAACATCGACGCGGTTTGCGCCGACCCACAGCGTCAATACGCCGCTACCGCTGGCGGTTCCTGCCAGCGTGGTGGTGCCGGTGGCCGCATTGCCGACCGGATCGGCAATGGCAATCGCTGTCAGCTGCAGGTAGGGATTGGCCTTGATCGCGGCGCGTACCATTAAGTGCAACTGCGAGCCCTTGCCAAACAAGGTGGCCGCCTGGTCATCGCTGAACACGTCAACCGGTGCCATTGCCGCCTGGCTGCCAGCTGCTAGTTTCTGACCCAGCACCAGCACTTTTTGCAGGTTGCCAGGCAGGGTGCGCACCGCCAGACGGGTGTTGAACTCGAAATACTTGCCCGGCTTGCGGATGCTGGACGGGATGTTGTCAAAGCTGATGTTCGGGCTAGCCATCATTCACCGCCTTTCTTTGCGTTGGTTTTGGCATTCGCGCTGGCGTCAATCAGGTCGCCGTCCGCCATGATGCGCAGGTAGTAGGTGCTGTCCGGCACCTCGATGGCTTCGGCATCGGTGATGTATTCATGCGGCTTGTTTTCCATCGGCACCTGGATGCCGGGGGCGGCTTTAACTTTCATGGATTACTCCTGGTAATGAGGTCCCGTGCGTCGGCTTTTCCGTCGTCCGGTGTCAGGTGGTAGTTGAGACCGGTGCGCAGCCAGTCCGGGTCAGGCTGGCCAAGCTTGCCCTGGTAACGGGTAAACACGGCATCAGGGCTACTCTCCGCCTCTGGTGTGCCGGCAGCAGGTGGGGTAGGCCAGTGATCGCGTGGCAGTGCCTCTTCGATCCAGGCGGTCTGGAACTCGCAGGCGAATACCGAAAACGCCTGCCGCTCCAGCCGGGTATTGAACAGGGTGCGCACTTTGCCCGGCAGCAGCGGGGCAATGGGCAGCCCCAGATCCTGTGCACTGAGCAGCCTTCTTACGGCGTAGATCAGCGGGTAGGTGCCGACTTCTCCTTGAGATGGACCGCCACGCCGGCCAGCCACTTCGCCGCGTACATTGCGCTCGCCCACCATTACTACGAACTGCCCGCTGGCCTTGAACTTCTGCTGGCTGGTACTGGTAGGCTCGGTCTTGGTGATGCCGCCAAAGGTGACCCAAGCCGCCGGAAAACGGCGGATGGCTTCATCCAGTCCGTCATCCAGCTCGCCGCCGTAGCTGCCGACCTCATTTACCATGCGCCCAAGCCCCAGACGCAGCCGGGCGATGATGGCGTCTTCGGTCCGAGTCAGGATCATCAGAAGGCCCCGCCATCACGCGCGAACACCCGGGAGCCAACTGCGAACTGGACCGTGTTATTGGTCGGAGCCGGGCCGCCGCCTGGCATGCCGCCCAGCGTCACCCGCCCCGAAGCCGCCAGCTCCAGAAATTTCACCGCGTCGCGATAGCGGTCGCGGATGTCCTCGGTCAACTGGGTACCGCTGCCGCACAGGCGATAGCGGGCAATGTCACAGGCGTAGCCGGTCAGGATCTTCGGGGGCTGGGCCATCGGCAGCGGGTAGCGGCCGCCGATATAACCGTCGATCTCTACCCCGGCCGTTGCCAGCGCTTCGTCGAGAATGGCATCGTTGATCAGCCCGCTGTAGTCGCGGTCGGTCAGCGCGACGACTTCCTTGTCGCCAAAGCGTTTCACCATGTCGTCACGGGTGGCGTACACGTTAGGCCTCCTCTAGGAAGGTCAGTTGCACCGCCAGCATCGGCTCGTGGTACAGCAGATTGAACTCGTCCTCGGTCAGCTCCGCGAGGCGGATGGTGGAGACGTCGCGGGTGAAATCGCGGCCGGCGCGGCGGAAGCGCTCGCACTTTGCCGTCACCTCGATGGCGTTGGGCTCGTCCCCTTGCGGGGTCTCTGCTTTGGCCTCGTCCGGCATCGCGACGGGCGCCTTGGTTTTACGTTCAGCCATGTTTCACCCCCCTCGTTTACGCCACGGAACCGTCAGAGCCGTAGGCCAGTTGCCAGAAGCCGTAGCCACCGGCGGCGCGCGCTTCAGCACCGAACTTGAACTTGCGACGGTTGAACACATCGTCGGCTTGCGGGTCGGTCTGCTGCACAAACACCGGCTTCTTGCGCTCCTGGTAGATGAATGGCTTGACCGGCTTGGTGGTATCCAGCAAGAACCAGGCATCGTCCGAGCTCAGGCGCGCATCAACCACCAGCTCGGCCGTGCCCTTGTACGGGTTGGCCTTGCCGTCTTCCAGCTTGTCCACCGTCAGCAGGGCGCGGGCGGTGTCTTCCAGTGCCGGCGGCACCAGCAGTACGTTGGGGTTGATGTTGAGCGGGCGGCCCTCGTCGTCCTTGAATTTCTTCATCGCCACACGGGCTGCGCCATAGCTGGCCTGAGCAGCGGCCAGCGAGATAGCAGACAGCTTTTTGGTGCCCTTGTTGGAAACCGACTGACCCGCCACCGGATGGTCTATGTCACAGAAATACTGGCCGTCGTAGCACAGGCTGGTGAAGGCCTTGTTGACCAGCTCGAACACGATTTCATCCGGCAGCTGCTTGGCCGAGAAGCCCGCCATCTGCGCTTGCGGGGCATAGATGCCCAAGTTGTCATCTTCGATGTCGTTGCGGTCGACCTCGACGGTGGCTTCCCAGTCATCGTTAGTGATGCTGTAGCTGGAGGCCGCCAGTGCCTTGACCGCCTTCTCGCCGATCCACTTTTGCATGCGCGGGAAGGTGGATAGCCACTTATAGTCGTTCAGCTTTCCGCTCGACGGCACCAGCATGGCAATGCTCTGCCAGTTGCTTGGCGTGGCATCGAAGGTGTTGTTGAAGCTCAGCTTCAGGTTGACGAAGATGGCCTTCAGGTTGTTGCCGTTGATGATCATGGGGCGGTCTCCTTAAATGACCCACACGCCGTCAGCATCGAGCGCGACAACAATGCCGGCCTGCGAACGGGTGTTGGTGCCGTTGGTTTTAGCCACGGTCTGGTTGTCGACGATAAAGCAGGGGCGCCCGAGGCTGGCTTGGGTGACCGGATCGCCGCCATCGTTGGCCCATTTCAAGGCCTTGCCACGGCGGATCGGTACGGTCAGCGCACCATCTGCGCCGGCGCTGTTGTCGATGTTGGCATCCGCCATGCCCAGATAGGCCAGCGTGGTCGAAGTGGCACCCGGCGTGGCAAAGCCCGCAGCATTGGCAGCTACCAGCGTGCCGGCCAGAATCTTCACGCTGGCAGCGACCGGCGCGACGATCAGCTCGCCGTCCTTGAACGGGGTATTACGGTCTTGGGTCGTGGCCGTCATGGCTTACTCCTTCATCAGTGCCGCAATGGCGGCGGGGTCGTGGCCCATTTGCACGCAGACGGCCAGGGTGCCGGAATCAAGGTGGGCCAGCGGGTCGCCGGCGGGCGGGTTGCCCTGGGTCTGGGTGCCGGACAAGGCGGCAATCTTCGGTGCGGTGGCCAGATAGCCCTGCAGCGCGTTCAGGTTGGATTTACCCAGCTCGCGTGCCCAGTCTTCCTGGACAGCCAGCAGGCGGCCATCGGACAACGCAGCGGTCACCAGTTGCTCCATCTCTCCGCCTTGCAGCTTGGCGGTGAGGGTAGCAACCTGGTCTTGCAGGGCGCGCATGGTGTCGACCGAGACAAAGCGTGCCGGGTCAGCCTGACTGGCCGACAGCGCGGCGATACGCTGCTGCTGGGTGCCGATCAGGTTGACCAGGTCAACGCTGGCAGCAGCCGTGCCATTGCCGCTGGAGAGCTGGTCGATCAGCTTTTGCAGCTGGGCCTTGATGTCGTCGGCGCTCGCGCCTACGGGCAGGTTGAGCAGCCAACGCAGCTGCTCGATCAGTTCGTCCATCGTGGAATCCTCCTGGGTGACGGGCGGGGTGGTTGAAACCAGACGCGACAAGGCAGCCACCTGCAGTTCAGGTAGTTCGTCCAGTGCCGGGTTGTTGGTCAGAGCGACATGCAGCAGGCCGGTGACACGGCCGTGCTTGTCGTAGGTAAAAACGGGGGAGAGGTAGCGGTATTCCTTGTCCGCGATCATGGCGGCCGCTTTGGCCGTCCACTCCACATCGGTGGCGTAGAGGCCGTCCTCGCGCCACTCAAGGGTGCGGAACCATGCCGAGGCGGGTGCCGGCTGACCGTTCTGCTCGCTGCGCAGGGTCTGGTGCTCATAGTCGATGACATAGGGCACGTCGCGGCTGCAGGCTTCACGGATCAGGGCAGCGGCCAGCGTTTCATCCAATTGCCAGGCGGCGCATTCGGCCGGACGGCCATCACGGGCGCGGAATGCCCCGGATGGCAGCAGCTTGATGGCTGGCTGGCCTTGGGTGATTTCAACCGTCAGAGCGGCGATGAGGGGTGCTAGATGTGCCATGCCCCGCAGTGTGCGGGGCATGGATGGGTGGGGTAGAGGTGAGGTGTTTCAGTACCTTATGATTGGTACATTCCCCACTCTTCAATCACGCTGCGTGATTGAGAGATATGTTGAGATCCAACAAGCCCAGTGATTCCAATGATCACAGTGGCCACGAGCGGGCCCATCTGCCACTGCCGTACCACAGGCACTTGAAAACCTTCGATCATGCTCTTCATTCGACCCACCATGAGAAATGCTGTGGCAAGAAAAATGAGGAAAATACCAATCAGCGAGGTTGCCAGTACATAGCTCAGAACGATGAACATCGCTCTATCCCTGAATCGTGAAACAATTTTATAGATGTGCGCATCGCAGCTTGCAAATCGCTCTTTTTCGATCTGTGTGATGGTTTCACGTAGCTCTGGATGTCGCTTGATCCATCTTAAAATCCTGAAGAATTTGAAAAGGCTCATTTTTTCCAAGCTATTGGACTGTGACTCAAAGATGAACCTAATCTCTTGGTATGCCGAATGAGACGTGCCCAGAGGATGGTCTTTAAAAGATTCCGTTATGTCATTGAACAGATACCTCAACTCGTCTTTTGCAAATCCCAGCACACTGGGTTTGTAGAGGAATTTCCACGCCAAGATGACAAGTCCCAATCCAAGAGCAAACATTGGCAGTTCTATCATGCGACTTCCTCCTCAGTTTGATTTTGTAGTACGGGTTCCCTAGATACTCTTTTTTCTAGCCGCTTACGGCGTGAGCGCTCCACAACTGCGCCGCCTGTTGCGATGGTTGCCAAAATGTACCCAACCGCCGTATTTAGATTGAAAGCCTTTACAACTTCCGCAAGGGCCTTGATTGCATCTGGCTTCGCACTAACCCAAGCTGACAGTCCACTGATGAGCATCCAGAAGATCAAGCCAATGAGGGTCAATGTTGTAATGTGTTTTCCAAAGTCAAACCATCGTTCTGTATTGGCATCTTTCAGTCGCGCAAGTTCAAGCTCTGCCTCTGCTTTTGTCAGTCTTCTCGTAGGGTGGCTCATCCAATAATTCGCATGTCATCGTATTGGCGGTGCACTTTATACCAATATCTGTCACGACTCAATCACAGATTGCCACTGGCGGCCGTTAGAACGCCGTTAAAAACTCACAGAATAACTATGGCATTACATTGCCTATCCGTCACTGCAAAACGCGCTACAGCGCGTTTCTGTCGATTTCTTGGTCACTCGCCCAAAGCTGCACGCAGGTAGTCGCTGACGGTATCTTCGATGTCCTGCAGGTCGGTCTCGCCCAGGGCGAGGAAGGGGCGGGCCGGGATGTCGCTGCCAGGGTGATTGACCTTCTTGGCAAAGCGCCCGCCGAACCTCAGCGCCTTGGCGTGGCGCGGGCGGATTTCATGAGCGGCGGTCTTGCCGCCGAACTGGTGGATAGCCGCGTATTTGACGTTGGTGCCGACCTGGGCACTGTCGGCATCGCTGGCCGGGGTGATGCTGGCGGCCAGTCTGCCGCTCTTTTGCAGGATCTGTCCGCCTGGGCGGCCGGGCGGTTTCAGGCCCTGCCATTTCGGCCGGCCTTGCTGGGCGAAGTTTTCTTCGACCGCATCGGCCATGATGCCGGCGATGGATCGCATCAGCGGGGCGCGCTTGAGGGTAGCCTGCTCAAGCCGCTTGAGCGCATTAATGACGTTGGTGCTGTCGATCTGGATATCGATCATGGCGTATACTCAATACAAGCGCCGGAAAGACGGAGAATCTCCCTGCCGCTGGACGTTGCAAGACGGATCGATGAGGGGATCGTTGGGAGTCCCTCGCGGCGCTTATTCATGTTTCTCATACATTACGCTGGCTCGCTGGCGAATGCGCTCTACTTCTTTTGCATTGGTCGGATAGAACGACTGCAACCACAGTTCATTTCCATCTCGGGTCACTTTGACTACTGCCACCCACCATTTGTCTTTTTTTCGTACAAACCGCAGGTGGTAGTCCCGTTCCTTCAGAACAAGACTGGGCCGCTCCAATACCTCCTGTACCAGCCCGTAGTCTTCCAGCCCAATACCCTGTCCTTGCCGGTTGGCCAGCTGCTTGGCGAGCGTGTCATCTGATAGCCAGACCGTCTGGCTGCTGGCACCAAGGCGCGCCATGTCTTCCTGGTACAAGATCGCCACTGGATAGCGCTGCCCAAATGCCAGCGTCTGGCGAATCTCGTTGACCGGCTTGCCTGCTGCCAGCATCCCGTCGACAGCGCTGCCCAGCTGCCGATACCAGTGGGCAAAGCCCGGCCCTGTCAGGGAGCCCCGTACATACTGGCGGGCAACATCGGCTGGATAATTGTCCAGCGCCGGCTGGTAGGCCGCATGACCGGCGTTGAAGCCGAAGCCTGCATCGGCGGTGAAGGGTTGGCCAGTTGGGTCGCGAAAGAGTGGCGCGGGGCGGGTATTGCCCTGGCGGTCAATCGGCTGGGCGACGGTTTCCATCAGGCCTTCGCTACTGGAGGTCACAATGCCGTTGCGCTCGATGTCGCGCTGGCGGCGGGCACGCACCCTGCAGCGGCAGCCCCAGCCATTGGGTGGGTAGAATGCTCGCCAGAACGGATCATCGTAGCGGAACACACGGCCATGCATGGTGCGATGCCGGGGACGGGTGCGCGTGTCCAGGACGGCCACGTATTCCCACCACGGGCGATCTTCGGCATTGGCCAGCTGTGTCTGGTAGCGCCCCGCCATATAGGATGACTGCAGATTGGTGCGAAAGATCGTCTCCAGTCGGCGCGGATTGAGGCGCTTGCCGTGGATCTCGCCGGTTACCTTGTCGACTACGCGGCCCTTTCCCCACCAGCCTTTGGCCTCCAGCAGTGGTTGCAGCTTGTTGCGGAAGTCGGCCAGTGTTTCCCCCTGCTTGATGGCCTCACTCAGCGCACCACGAATATCGGTCAGCACATCAAGCCGGGTGATGCCGGCCACGGTAAAGGCCTTGGCGTGAGCCTGAGCCCAGACATCCTGCCACTTGAAACCGATGGCGTAGCCCTTGTCTTCGAAGTAGCGGATGGCGGCTTCCGGCTGCAAACCGATGGCGTAAGCCAAATCGACCGCTTTGGCATCAGGCGTCGCCATTCACGCGCCCCCAGATGTCACTGACAAAAATCGCGCGCGCAAGCAGATCGGCCAGTTTGTCATCGTCCATGTCCGGGTAGGCGGCCACCACGGACTCCAGCGCGTCGTCCGGCGTTGCACCATTGCGGATAGCCTGAATAACGGGTGCCAATAGCGTGTCCATGCCGGCAGCCAGCGCATCGGCAGGCAGTGCGCCAGCGGCGGCATCCAGCGCGGCCTGATCCGGATAGACCACCTCGCCCTGGGCGTTGCTCAGGGCTGCGCGATACGAGAGCGTGGCTTTGCCCTGCGTCCTTTGCTGGCGCAGTTCAGGCGGCAGGGCCAGATCTGGGCGCGGGGCGGCCAGCACCTCGTCCTCGGCCTGTGGCTCGGGAATGGCCAGCTTTTCGCGTACCCACTTCACCGGCACCTTCAGACCCAGCCCTACCAGTTTGGGCAGCGAGTCCGAGTACAGTGCCATATCCTCTGCCTTGCGCGTGTCGAATACCAAGCGCGGCATGCGGGTGGGGTCCACCTGGCCAAAGTTGAGTACGGCTAGCGGATACAGCAGGTCGCGGGTCAGCGAGCCTTCCAGCTGGCGCGCATCACCCACCATCAGGTCATGGCGCACCTCGTTGTGTACATTGCCCAGGGCATTGGTGCTGCTCTTGCCATCGGCCTGGCTGGTCAGTGTGCCGCCCAGAATAGCCTTGGATACGGTGCGCTCGCACCAGTCGATCATGGCCTGGAACGGGTCATGGCTACCTTTGGCCGCTTCCTCGAACTCGATCATCATCCCGTCTGGAATGATGCCTGCCGCGTTGTGGCCAATGCTGGCCACCGCCTGCAGCAAGGTGGCTTTTTCAGCCTGCGTGGCGCCAGCCGGGTATTTGCCCAGACGCATGGGCAGACCATAGATTTCAAGGAACTCGGCCAGATCCCGCACCGAATAGTTCTTGAACAGGTAGGGCCAAGCCAGTACGCGGTGCAAGCCGGCGCGGGTCAGATAGCCGGACTTGGCACGATGCCGGTGGATGACCCAGCCGAACGGCCAGGGCTCAGCCCCTTCCGCCGTGCCGTCACGCAGCCTGAGCGTATTGCCATCATGTGGCAGGGTCTGGAACCAGCGTTGCGGCCTGTGGGTCAGGCTTTGCGGCATCCAGTTGCCGCCCACCCGTTTCCAGTCGATCTCCAGTGCCGAGAAACCATGCCCGATGCCGTCCAGGCAATCCAGCAGGACATCATCCAGGTCGGGCAGATCCGTCAGCAGCTCCTGCAGTTGCTCGGCCAGCTTTTTTTCGGCAGCACTGGCGTTACGCGGCGGGGCAATGCTCCAGTCCAGCGTCAGGATGGAGCGCTTGCGCTTGCTCATCTCGGCAAAAATGTGGCCGTCCTTTTCTTCCATATCGGTGAATAGGTCGGCCTGGGCGGCCAGCTGGCCTTGCTCGGCTTCTTCCAGAATGTGGTGCAGCTTTTGCGGCGTCAGGCCGCGCGATGGGTGTTCGGCGAATTCGCGCGTCACCCAGCCGACGCGGGCCGTCTGCGGTTCGGTCAGCACCTCACGCTGGATAGGCTGGCCATGCTGGTCAAGAATTTGCGGCATTTTTGTCATCTCTGTTTACCAGGCACCATGGCCGAACCCGGAGAAGGATTCGTTATCGGCATCGCGGTTGCCTGGGCGGCCGGTGACCGCCTCGAATTCAATGGGGGAAGCTTCGTTGCGGCTGGCATAGTCGGCCATTAGCAAGGCGATGGCGCTATCGCCATGGCGCTTGCCGCTGGCCTTGCCATCCTCGTCTTTCTCCTGGGTGCGGCTGTCCGGTACGCGGGGGATGCCACGGATCAGCTGCACCTGGCGATAGTCGGTCAGCACGTCTTCGTCGGCCGGCAGGTCACACAGCGTGCCGTCCTCAAGGGCGGTCTTCAGCTTGGGGAAGTTGTCCAGATAGAACGCTTCGGTGGCATGCACGCTGTGGATGCGGGTGGCGCCATACCTCTGGGTGGCTTTTTCCGCCAGATACTGGCCATTGCCCCGGGCATCCAGTGCAGCACTCAAGAAGTTCGGCAGCCCGTCCAGGATGTAAAACAGGATCTGGCGCTGCTGGTCGAACGGCATGTTGCGGATCTCGACCTGGAAAGGGATGCGCCGGCGCAGCCCCATCCGCACGAGGGGTTTCATAATGGTCAGGTCGCCCTTGCGGGCAAAGTCTTCGCCCAGGAAAGATTTGGCATTTTTTGGCAGTGCCTGCAGCAGGGGCTTGAGCTTGGTGTCGCACCATTCGCGGATATCGGCTTCGCGGATAGTGTCAGGCTGCAAGGTAAAGGCATCGTCGCGGGCGATGCGCAGCACCGGGGTGGACTCGCTGGCCCTGCTTTCCAGCAAAGCACGGCTGAAATAGGCACCGGCCGAGTTGGTCGGAATGCAGTCAAGCTCCTGCCCGGCTCCGCTGCCATAGAAGGAATAGACCCCTGCCATCCATGTGGCTTCGTCAGTTTGCGCATAGGGCTTGCCCAGGCGGAGGCAGACGCGGTGGTACAGGCCGTCAGCTACCGCTTCATGAAAGGTCAGCCGATGTACCGTGCCGGCACGCTTACCGCCCTGGATGTCCTTGATCAGCTGATTGAACGGGTTATCCGTTCCGTAGTGGGTCGAGATGACCCGCACCTTTCCGCCCCAGATCAGCATGGCCATGGCTGCATCCAGCAGGGCCTGCAGCTGTTCATGGAAGGCGGCCTCATCGATCACGATCACCCCCTGGCGTCCACGCAGGTTGGACGGGCGTGAGGACAGTGCCACGATGCGGTGGCCGGATGGGAAGCGGATGGTATAGGTCTTGATGTTCTTGTCACGGTCGGCCTCGTCATCCCAGATGCCTTCCTCGGTCTGGCCGGCCGCATAGTCGAATGCCTTGGCCCACATCGCGCAGGCCTCGATGTACTCGATGGTCATGTCCTGGTTGTACGCGATGTAATAGACGTTCTGGCCGCCGGCCGATTTCTCGGCGGCCGCCGTCAATACATCGTCCGCCGCCTCGCCCCAGGTAAGACCGGTGCGGCGGCTTTTTTCAATCACCTTGAGCGGGGATGTGTCGGCCACCCAGCGCCGCTGGTAGGGCAGCAGCACTGCCGGTACGGCGGCAGTTGCGGTGCTGGGTAGCAGAATGGGCAGACTCATTCTGCGATCCCCAGGATCATCTTGCGGATCTGCTGCACCGTGTCGCCGGACAGGCCACTCTTGCTGACCAGCGTCTCGGCCGCATCGGCTGCAGCACGCGCCTTGTCGCGTACCTCGGCCTGCCATTTCTTCTGCACCACGCTGGCCTTGCCAAGCTCGGCTACGGCCTTGGCTACCTTAGGGAGGTCGATCTGTCCTTCTTCAGCCATGAGTAGCTGGAACAGCTTTTCTTGCACTAGGCGCATCAGTGCTTCGTTGACTGCGCCTTCGTTATCCGGTGCTGCCTCGACCACAGCACGGGCTTGGCGAGTGGCGACATTAAGGGCCGCTAACCGGTCTTCGAATGTCTGGCCATAGCGCTGCAGGCTGGCACGGCTTATCGAGAAGCCTTTCTCGGCCAAGACGCCGGCCAGTGCCTCGTAGCCGGAGAACTCGCCCTCGACCAGTTCCCGGTCAAGCCAGTCGCGGATCTCGGGTGGCAGTTGCGACACTTTGGAGCGTGGCGGCATGATGATCCTTAGAAGTACTTGGCCGGGCGCGCGATGCCGGGCTGGCAGTCGACGGTGTATTCGACGATATCCACGCCCAAGCGTGTCAGGTCTGCAGCCCAAGGGCCGGCCGGGTCGCGTTTGATGTCGATCAGGGTGCGGTCGGCCAAATAGTCGAGCTCGCGGCGCAGCTCCAGCGCAGTCGCGTCGGGGTAGACGCCCTGCAAGGTCGACAGGATCAGCGCCTCGTGCGCGCCCACCGGGCGGGCATTGTTCAGGGTCAGCAAGATGGCCCAGCGCATCGATTCGCGGCGAGCCTTAAGTGGGTCCAGGGCAGTGTGCATATCAGGGTCTTCCTTTGATGGCCAGCTGTTGCAGGCTGTGGGCCACGCCATCGAGCTTGGCTTCGATCGTGGTCTGGTTACGGATAAAGTCTTCGCGGCGGACATACTCGAGCGGCAAGCTGGCCACCAGCTTGAGCACGTCCTTCTCCAGTTCGGATAACTTGGTGCGCTGGGTTTCCAGCGTTTCGGCCGTTGTCTTTTGCGACTCGGCCACGCTCAGGAACTTCTGGTCGATATTGCGGCTGACCTGGCCGGCCAGAATCCGGGCGACAGTCCAGAAGCCGCCCAAAATGGTCAGCAGCAGGCTGACGACCTGCCATAGCGATAAGGTCAGGATCATCGTGTCTTCCATTTTTCGTAATCGTTTTGGCAGTCAATGCAGCGGCGGCAGCTGGGCATCGCCTGGCGGCGTAGGGGCGGGATTTCATCGCCGCAGTCGATGCACTCCATCGTGCCAGGCTCACTTGTCTGGCTTGCTTGTCGTGCAGACAGTGCCGCTTCGCGCAGTTGTTCATCCATGGCCTGCGCCTGATCAAAGAGATCCATCTGGCCCTCCCATGGTCAGCGTGCGGTACTGGTCGACTAGGCTGTCCAGTTCACGGCACCAGCGGCCGTAGTCGGCGGCATGGGCAATGAGGTCTTCCGGTGGTAGCCCTGCACCGGCGTCGGCGGCGGAAGCGGCTTGTCCAGCAGCTCCGGCCCCGGGCGTGGGCAAAGCCGGATCGTTTTCGGGGTAGCCAAGGGCGGCTCGGTAGAGGCGCAGCCCATCAGGGCCAATGCCAGTAAAAGCGGCGCCATCCGATTTGGTCGCATCATCAATCCTTGTCTGCAATTGTTGCTGGGTGTGCGCCAGGCGGGCGCGGGTCTGGATCAGCGCCCAGCCGACCTGATGGGCCGCATCGTTCAGGCGTTGCTGTTCGGCCACTGCCGTAGCCAGTTCGGCGCTACGGTCTGTCTGAGCAGCGAGCAGGGCTTTGTCGTGCGTTTGGGTCAGCGCGAGGATCTGTGCCTGATGTGCACGATCTGACACAAGCACACCTGCTTCGAAGCCGAAATAGGCGGTAAAGGCCAGCGGGATGATCCAGCGTCCGATCTTCAGCGCATTGGCCAGCATCAGGCGGGTCGGGTTAAGCATGGCGACTCCTGTTTTGACGCTTGGCACGACGGGCTGCGGCAATGCCCGTGCGTCGGCCTGGGGTCGGGCTCTGGATGGTATGGGCGGGCAATAACCATTGACTCGGTAGTACCGGCCTTGGCAGCAGGGCAAGCAGAAGCCTAAGCATGGCTATTCTCCTTTTCCGGTTTGCCGCGCCAGGCTGCGATCAGGCGCAATGCCGCCGCATAGCCGCCGACCAGGCCGAGGTAGATCAGCCAGGTGTCGGTAGACAGCGTGTTGTGCATGCCCTGGTAAACAAACATGCCGGTTGCCGTGGCGCAGGCCACATTGGCCCAGAGCTTGGTGTGGCTCATACGGCCGGTATCCGGGTTGGAAATCAGATCAGACAGTCGCATGGTCTACTCCAGCGTGTGGCCACTGACCGGCTGCATGCCGCCAGCGATCCACGCGGCAACGTCAAAGCCCGGGCAGGTCTTGGTCCATTCGTTCGGGGTTATTTGTCCGTCACCGTTCAGATCCGGCGACAGGTCGCGATGGCCGGTAATACGGGCAGTCGGGTATTGCGCCTGCAGTGCCTTCACCAGACTGTGCAGGGCATCCCACTGGGCGCGGGTGTAGCGGTCGGTGCCGACCAGACAGATTCCGATCGAATTGGCATTGTGGCCTTGGGCGTGGGCGCCGACTTCGTCCAGCGCGCGTCCCAGTGACTTGCGCCCATCGGTATCCAGCACGAAGTGATAGCCAATCGACGTCAGGTTCGGGTTGAAGCGGGCAATCGCGTCGGCTTGGCGCTTGAAACCACGCCGGCTATGCCAGACATCGATGATGCCGGCCGCACTCTGGCGACCGTCATTCTTGGCAAGCTGCTTGCCGTTCGGGCTGGCAGCGCAGTGAATCACAATCAGTTTGATGGGGCGCATGACCTCTCCTTTCGAGAAGACATGCTCGGGCAAACGAGGGCGGGGCAGGGCTAGGTCAAATGTCAGAACACAGAAGTGAAAAGCCCCGCACAGGGCGGGGTGTGGGTCAGAACAGGCTGGGCTGGGTCGGGTCGGGGACGCGACTTGGGCGCTTGAGGATGCGCCAGATGGTGCGGTCTGCCAGTTTGAAGCGTCCCGCCAGTTCGCGTACGGAAATATTGGCGGATTGCCCTGTCGTCAGACTGTCAAAACGCGCGCGCAATTCGCGGTCTCTCAGTTCCAGCAGCGCATCGTAGCAGCGCGGAATGTAGATCACGCTACCGCCGTAATGGCGGGCGATGACCCCGGCTTCGCGCTGCCCGATGATCTCGCTGACCCACTGGAACAGGGCGATACCCTCCGGGGTGCGTCCTTTGGGTACTTTGAATGTGGTGCCGCCCATGGCCTGTACCAGTGCCAACGCGGCAGGGAAACCGATCAACTGGGCAATGTCGCGGATCGATTCGGGGAGTAGTTCGGTGACGTCATCCAGTTTCATGGTGTTGTGCCTGTATGGTGACGGGCCGGCTTGCGTGTTGGCAAGACGGCCCGTTGTTTTGACACACACCATTATTCACACGCGGATTTTTTTAACGGTCGCGATTTGTACGTTTTGCATCATAAATCAGCGCCTGCATGATTTTGCTGGCCTGCGCGTCGTCGCACCACTGCACACGCTCGATCTTGAACATGCGTTTGGCCATCGCATCAGCGTAAGACCAGGGGCGGCTTGCATCAGTCAGTAGCGCCTCCAGTTTGCGCATGATGGCTGCGCTGGCCTTGGGTGCATCTGGCTTGCGACCCTTGTTGCGTGGCGGTGTCGGCTTCCAGCCGCAACGCTTGCAGTGATCCAGCACCTTCTGGGCACCGGCAGCATCCAGATCCTTGCTGGAGCTCACGCCCGCCACGCTTTGCAGCATGGCACGGTAGGTGTCGTCGTCCAGGGCCAATGCTTTCTTGGCAATGTGGATCTTGGCGAGCCAGTTTTTCATCTTGATTCCTTGTGTCGGCATGGGCTGAGCGATCCGGCGTTTTCTGAGGACGGCACTCCGGTTAAGGTTTATCGGAGCGAATCGCTCACCGATGCAGGCGCTAAAGCACTTTGCGGAACCGGCGCACGGGCACCGGCTCGACATCGGGCTCTATGCTGTTTCTTCTTCGGTAACGATCTGGATGGAGTCGCAGACTTTGCACAGGTGGTTGATGGCCGATCTGCCGCTTGCCCACGAAATGTTGTAAACCGTGATGTTCTTGGTCAAGTAAGACTCTTCGGCGCACATTTTTTTGAAGTAGCGCTTGCCGACTGCCTTCTCCATATCAGCCTTGTATTTCTTGCTGACAACTGGCCGCACTTGCTTGTTCAAGAACTTCTGTTCTGGATGCTCCTCTCTTCCGGACATCCACTTGCCCTCCCAGCGACCATCAACGTAGGTGATTACGCGGTAGCGCATGCCCTTGGCTCGCTCAACGGCAAGGGAGACTTTGTGGCCATCACACAGGAGACTGACTCGGCCCCATGGGCTATCTAGCTTATTGATCAGTTCTTGTCTTTGTTCTTTGGTTAGCTTCATGCTTTTCCCTTGGCTGCTCATCAGTACCGGGCCACCATGCCCGGTAGACCGCCTCGCGGCGGTTTCGCTTTTGTGATTAAGCGACGGCGTCTTTCAGCGCCTTGGCCGGGGTGAAGTCCGGCACGTGCTTGGCCGGGATCTGGATGGTTTCTCCTGTCTTCGGATTACGGCCGGTGCGGGCTGCCTTGGCCTTGACCACCAGCTTGCCAATCCCCGGAAGCGGTACGTCTTCGCCAGCCTTGAGGCGGTCGGTGGTCACGTCGCCCAGCGCATCCAGCAGGGCGGAAACGTCTGCCTTGCTGACGGCACGGTCGTAGCGGATTTTCATGGTCTCGGTGATGCGTTCGATCAGGTCTTGCTTGGTCATATTGGCGTTCCTTATCAGATTAAAAATCGAGTATTTTGGGATGTTCCCAGTGCGCAGATTGCGGATCAGTAGCTTGTAGTTTGCGGTGCTCACTCCTCCTCCATGTATGCTTCAACCACACAAGGTGTCACGTTAAATGGAAGCTTCCCCAAGCGGCTCAGTGCAATAGAAACCCCAAGGCGAATGCCCTTGGCAATATCGCTATCTGCCGATATCAAAGCTTCACCCAGCTTCAGGTCAGCCGTTTTTTCTTCTACAACTAACTCCAGCTGGGTTACTTGGCCTCCGTGCCATTCCTGCAAATTTTTAATGAAGTCTATAAATTCTTGATTAGTTGTTTGCATCTCATACCCCCGCGATATCAAGTGAAATAGGGCGGTACTGGTCACTGTCGCCGACCCGCTCGTACACCCGGATATAGGATTTCGAACACTGCACCCGCACCGAGTCGTTCAGCGCATCCATCGCCCGCTGCCACTTCTCGTCCTGAATATCGAGGCGGCGCAAGCTAAGGATGCGGCCGGTGCTGATATTGCCGGCCTTGTCGACATTGAAGGCGTCGTTGATCAGCGCGCGGATCTCGCTGCGGGCGCCTTCGGTCCACTCGTGCACGCACTCATCAATTAGCGACTTGGCCGCCTGCAGCCCCTCGTCGAAGGTCAGCGTGTCCTGGATGGCGCGTTGCACCTTGTAGCGGCCATCAAAGCTCACCAGGCTGACATTGCCCTTGGTGCCGCCCAGTTGCGAGCCATAGCGCTCGGCCGATAGCTCGATAAAGGCACCGATGTCGGCAAACACGCCGGTCTTGAAGATGGCCAGCGTCTGGCTGACCTCGCGGGCTCGGGTCACAATTTCCCCGACCAGCTCGTCGCGGGCCAGATCAATCGGTTTGATGGTTTCCAGCGGGATCAGCCGGCCCTTTGCATCGGCCTTGTAGCCAGCCGGAATTACTTGTTGTTGCATGCGTTACTCCTGAGTGTTCGGTGTCATTTTTTTCCCAAGCTGCGCCATCATGGTGCGCAGCCGGGTCAGGTTTTTCTGTCGCTGTGCCTCGGTCATTTTGGGCGGCGGCAAGGCCATCAGCGGCGGCCTTGCCGGCAGGTGATCCATAAACACCCGAGGTGTCGGCCAGCGGTCGCAGTGGCTATAGAGCAGGCGAAACGCCTGCTGGATACGCCGCGCATCCAGCCGCTCGTCCCAGGCGATGGGCTGGCCGGACAATGCCTCCAGCCAGATATCCAGCGTCAGGGTGACGCTGTCTTCCGGTGGGGCACCGTTCAAACGTAGCGCCAGCATCCCTTGCAGGCCGCGTGCGACCTCGCGTTCCAGCCATTTTTCAGCCACGGGCACGTTCCTCCAGTGCGGCAATGGCCGACAAGGTGCGCGAGGCCGGCTTGCCCGGTGCAGGCCGCGCTTCGCCTCCTACCAGTACCGGCACACTTTGCGGACGCCAGTTGCTGATCACCTCATACAGCCAGCCGTGGCCCTTGAGTGGCAACGTCAGTCGGCCGGCATCGCGGGCGGCGAGGGTCTGCTCGATCGCCCAGATCCATGCCTCGGCCGGCGCCTCAAATACCTGGCCTCCACGGCTGATGCGCTGGTTCTGGATGTCGGGCAGCAGCTCACCCAGCAGGCGCGCCACCCGATCCATGGTCAGCTCCCGGGTTTCCGGCCGGAACAGCGCCAGATAGCGGATCACAGTAGAGCCAAACGCACCGCCCAGCTTGAAGACGGACATCAGTGCCTCGCGGCCGGCATCATGCTGGACGAGGGCATCCAGCGACACGGTGGTGCCGCAGGCAGGGCAACGTGTTCTCATGCCAGCCTCCCGTGCTGTTTCGTCTGCTCCATATTGGCACGCACCATCCGGGCGATGATCCGGTCCAGCTCGCTGCCACTCAGGTTGCTGATGCGTTGACCATCCGCCGGCGAGGGTCGCCCGGACTTGCTATAGGTGCGAGCAAACGCGGACGTTTTGGCATAGATAAGATGCTCGCCCTGGCTGGCGCGCGCGGATACCTTGCGGATCACCTTGATTTCACCCAGCTTGGCCAGATAGCTCAGCGAGCTGCTGATCTGGCGGTAGCACAGTTCGGGCAAGGCTTCGCTCAGTGCCCGGGTAGAAAACTCCGGCAGCGGGCGCGCCGCGATCCTGACCTTGTCGATCAATCGTGTGGCAGCCATCACGCCGCCTCCTGTTCGATCCAGACAACACGCAGGCCATTCGGGGTGTGGAACTGCCCCTCGCGAAAACGCCCCAGTAGCGGCTGGCTGCCCGCGCCGAAATAAGTTGCTTTGCCGCTTAGCACCAGACGCTTGAGGCGGCGTTCCGGCTGGATCACCAGCGTCGGTTTGGCCGGGCAGGCTTCGTTGTGGCGGATGGACAGCACGGCATAGCCTTCGCCATCCAGCCAGCGGATAGCCTCAACCAGCTTGTGCGTGCCGTGAATAAAGTGGCTATTGGATTTGACCTGGGTATTCGTCATGCCTGTTTCCCTTCCTGATCCATTTCCGGGCGGCGGCTGCAGCGCTGGCAGGCCATCCAGTGTTTGAGTGCCATCGGGCTGCTGGTCGGTGCCTCGCCGCATGCGCGCTCGGCGCACTGCATGATCGAGATTTCACCGCCGGTGAACGGGCATTCCACCCGGCTGTACACCTCATAGATCCGGCGCTCGACATGGCGTGTTTCGCCCGGGTAGCGGCCCGAGTGCACCAGGGAAATCGTGGTACGCGAATAGCCCAGCTCGCTTGCGACCGCGCTGATATTGCTGCGCTCGATCGCGGTATTCAGCAGTGTTTTCCACAGTTCCATCACGCAGCCTCCCTGACGATCTGGAATACCTCTTCGGTATTCGGGTCGTAGAGCTCGCGCGTTTTCGGTCGCCAGACCGGCGCTTCAAAACCGGTGTTACGCATCATCATCCAGCGCGCTTCCGCCTTGCCGTCCGCCCCAGTGCGGCGGGCCATCGGTACCACATAGCCGGCTGATTCCAGCTGGCGGATGACCGCCAGTACTGCACCGCGCATGGTGGAGGGGTTGTCGGTGCAGATGCGTCCCAGCACATCACCGACCGAGAACTTTTGCTGGTTGCGGATCGAGCGCCAGACCTTGGCGCGCAGACTGTGGCGGCGGGTTGGCCGGGGCTTGCAGCCTTGACTGGCCGTGCGCTGGCGACGGAACTTGCCCAGTCGGGCGGTGTAGTGGCCAGAATCGGTCAGGGCCAGCACGCCCGGCTCGGGGCGATAAACCAGCTTGGCTGCCAGCAGGCGGCGCACGGCTGCGTGTACCTGGCTTTCGGTCAAGCCGGTGTTGCGGCGGATCAGCGTGGTGTCACCGCTGCCGTCGTTTCCAGACAGGGTTTTCAGGATCAGGATGCCGGGTTTCATTAGAAGCCCCCCTGAATTTGACCTGCACGGGATGCAGCGGGTTTGGTTGCCGTTTTGCTACGGCAGCGCCAGTCATGCACCAGTGGCCGATTGCCTATCGCGTCCATGCCGATGCTGGCAATCTGGTTGCGCAGGGCAATGCCTTCGACCTGTGCAATCGCGTTCATGACTTCACGCATGCGTCCGCCGGTCTGGCGCAGGATCTCGGCGACCAGTGCCGGCTCCACCTTGACTTCACACAGGGTGTCGCAGGTCAGGGAAATATCCTGCAATGTCGCGGCGCCGAAACTCACTACGCGGGCAATGCGGGATGAAATCTGGGCATGTCGCGATACCTTGGCCTGAATCTGGTCCATGCCGACCAGGATGACCATCATTTCCAGACGATCCGAGAAGTCACGGATCTTCTCCAGTACGGCCGCGCTGTGGTGCAGGGTATGGTCAGCCTCGTCGATCACCAGCGGGGTCGGCTCGCCGCCCGGGTTGACCATGGCGGCCACCAGCCGGTTGAACAGCTTTTCGCCCGGGCCTCGGGTATCTACGCGCAATTCCTTGGCCAGCTCGGTCATGAAATAGTGCGGGGTCCAGTCCTGATTGGCGCGCAAGTAGATGGCGCCGGTCTGCTCGGCCCAAGAGCCCACGGTGTGGCTCTTGCCGTAGCCGGCTTCACCGGTAACCAGCAACATGCCGGCCTCGGCTGCGCCGCGAGATTCCACCGCCCGAATTGCATTCTGGAAGGCGATGAAGTTTGAAGTCTTTACAAATTGCTTCTTCATGAGTACATTCTTATTTTTAGTGTGTTCCGGGTCGCCTGGATTGCGTTGGAACACGCTATGCAAGACATGCAGAAGTCCTTGGGAGCCGCGTTGTCGCGCGATTCCTGCCAGATTTCTACCGGGCCGCTTTATGCGGCCCTTCCTATTGCATTGGCCTGCCGGCGTTGTGCTAAGTCATCGTCCGTCCTCCTGTTTAAGCCGTGCGCAAATTGTTTTTTTGCAACACAGCCAAAGCCTGATCTTCCAGTTCCTTGTTCCATGCCTGACCAAAGAATTTGTAGCGATCGGCAATGAATTCGTAATCGCCACCGGCCACATACTCCATCAGCCAGCGTGCATCCAGTTCCGTCCAGTCATCCGCGTGCTCGATCAGGTAGCAATACTGGTCGACATCGTTGTCGATCAGCTGATCCAGCGGCAGACACGTCTTGCGTGGCGCGGTCGGTAGCGGGATGGCGACCTGTTCTACCTGCTCCGGCATTTCCGACTCGTAGGCCAGAATCTCCCGCTCCCCGCTCACCGGCATTTCAAACGGGATTGGCTGCCCGGGTTGGTAACCCAATGCCCGTCCGGCTGCGAGCTCCAGCCCGACTTCATCCATCTGCTGCTGCAGTCGTTTCTCTCTAGCCTGGGCGCGGCCTCGTGCTGCCTTCTCGACAAATGTGGTCGGGAAGTAATCGCGGCTGTTGGCTTCAAACAGCGCTTCGCAGATGATCCGGCCTTCCATGGTCTTTACTATCACCCGCTCTGCATCGTAAGGGTCGAAGGCCACCCGCACCCGCTCACCGGTAAACTGCTCCAGATCCCTGGCGAAGTAGCGGTTGCTGAACAGGGAGATTTCCCCGCGCAGCGTGACGCGGACTTCTTCCGGCATGAACAGCAAAATGCCTTCTTCCCGCGACAGCGTGACCGTTTCAAAGCCCTCTGCCACCGACTTTTGCCAAGCCTCATTCGGCGTCATGTGCCGCGTCTTGCCAGTGGCCTGAT
Source organism: Craterilacuibacter sinensis (assembly GCF_009831765.1). GTDB lineage: Bacteria > Pseudomonadota > Gammaproteobacteria > Burkholderiales > Chromobacteriaceae > Craterilacuibacter > Craterilacuibacter sinensis. Next base: position 133,296 of record NZ_WSSB01000005.1, read on the forward strand.
CCTTGATCTTGCCCAGACTGCTATGCGGCCGGTTGTTGTAGCTTTTGACCTCATCCAGCGCCATCTGCCAAAACGTGCGCCAATCCGGCAGTAGCTTGGTGGTGGCCTCGCCCCGCGCCATGATCTCCTTGCGCGTCTGCTTAAACACCATCTGCTTGGCCTGGCGATCCATATCCGCCCCCATATAGGTCGGCAGCCGCTTGGCCAGCCCCTCTACCCACAAGGTCTTTTGTACCCGCTCGATCATGCCGCGTGCCTGTGAGTTGTAGGCAATCGAGTGCGTGGGTGTTGTACCCAGCCGCCCCAGAAAACCGACGACTTCATCTTTCAGCATCGCATTGCAGTAGCCCGACCCGTTATCAACATAAAGCAGGGAAGGGATGCCGTGAGCCATTACGCTATGACGCAGAGCCGAAGCCACCGACATCCAGTTTTCCTTCAGCCCCGCGCTGATGCCGACCACTACTCGGGTGGCCACATCGATCGTCGTGGTGATCTCCGGCCGGAACGGCTTGCCATGAAACGGATGCTCGACCTCGGCATCGAACGTATGACCGTCCATGCTATACACATCGGTGGGCCACAGTTTCGAGGTGTCGCGGCGTATGAATACCTTCATCGCCTTGATCTCGCGTGGCAGCATGCGGCCGGTTTGGCAGTCCACCTTGCCCAGCTTGCCGAGATAACGCCGCACCTGGTGCACGGTAGGGAGCGTGCCGATCGGGTATTGTGCAAGCCATGCCGCCTTGAATACTTCGTAGGCCGCGCCCACCGATGGCTTGGACGGAATCTGGTACACCGTCAGAAAAGCTTTGGCCCATGCGGGTATCTGTTTGTCAGGTTGAGGCACTTTGGGTGTCAGTGCAGAGCTGTCGCCTGTCAGTACCTCTTGCCTGGCTGCCGACATGAAACGCCATAGCGAACGGGCGGATGGCAGGTGGTAACCGTCTACCAGCAGACCACCCCGGCCACGCGGGTCACGGGCAGCAGACAGCAGCTTCATCGAGTGTTCGTCCAGCTGTCCCAGCGCTGCGCGCTCAAGCAAGGTAGCCGCAGCCGCCTGTTTTCCCAGTTGGGTGGTGGCCATGATGCGCTCCACCATCTTCACTACACCTAGCCGGGCATGGGCGGTGTTCTTCTGGCGGTCGGTAGCCCAAAGCTCGCCCTGATTGACCTGGCGCAGTGCAGGAAGCTGGCTGGCCACCTGGTAGCCGATGTCGGCCAGTTGTTGCTGACACCATTTCTTGTAGGCGGCTTCCGGCAGGCTGCTGGCCAGGATGCGGTATTGCTCGCCACCGTTGGATTTGATCATCTTTGTGGTGAGCTTTTTCTCTGCGCAGTTCTTCCTGACGGCCTGAATTGAAATCCCAAGCAAGGCCGCCGCCTCGCTAACCTTCAGCCATTGGCTGTCTGCAAGCTGGTTTCCACCTTGATCGTTATTTTCTTGACTGACTCCCTCCCGTAGGTTTCCACCTATCTTTGTGTCTGGATTGTTCATCTCGTCCTCTTTTTCCTGAAAACGCTATTTAATCAATGGCTTATTGGTGGTGGAAACCTCGATTACAGGTTTCCACCTTTGTTTCCACCTTGATCATGCTCGGTGGAAACCTCATCCATGATTCCGAGGGCGATAGAAATATCTTTCCCTACACCAAATTTTCCCTTGCGACGGCCATAAAGCACATCAAGTACTGCATGGGGTTCAAACCCGTGTTTGCGCGCCCATTCCGAGATGACGACCCCCTCTACACGAAATTCTTTACGTACTTCTTCCAATGTTTTTGCCATTTGTGTGCTCCTGTTAAGATAAGGCCCTAATTTTCCCGTTCTTGTACAAGTTTCTGTACATGACGGATGTCAGTATATGGATGTATTTCCATCTAAGCAAGGAGTTTTGCCAAGTGACTAGTGGAGATATGGCTAAGAGAGTGCGTGCATTGAGAGATGGTCTAGGCCTGACCGCTAAGGATTTTTCAGCGAGGCTTGGTGAAAAAGAATGGAAAATCAGGGACATAGAGCGAGGAAAGCAAAAAATTGATGGCAATTATTTAAGTTGCCTACAGGTTAACTTGGGTGTATCTCCAACGTGGGTGGTATCCGGTGTGGGGTCTATGTTCCTCGCTCGGGAGGGCGATCAGTTGGAAAATAGGCCTGATAAAGTTGAGAGCATATTGCACAAAGATGCTGTATTTGATGTATCCGGCCACGAGATAGACCTGGAAGAGTTCGTCTTTGTGCCACGCTACCGTGTCCAGGCAAGCGCGGGGGGCGGTCGACTGTTGTCAGAGGAAGACTATATGCACTCGATGGCCTTCCGGCGCTACTGGGTGACCAAGTACCTGGGCGCAGACCCCGCTAACCTGGCGATCATCAGTGTGGATGGGGATTCGATGGATCCTGTACTGAAGGATCGCGATGTAATCATGCTCGATACTTCGCGCCGCGATGCGAACCATGAGGGCATCTATGTGATACGCTTGGATGACATGCTCATGGTGAAGCAGCTGCAAAGGCTTCCAGGCTGGAAACTTAGGGTTTCTAGCGCTAATCCGGCCTATGCATCCTTCGATGTTGACCTTTCTAACGCTGAAGAGGGTGTTGCGGTCATCGGTAAGGTGGTCTGGTTTGGTCGTCAGACCTGATTTCGCAGTTGCTGCCATAAGCTGACAAATAACAAGTGAAAGCATGTCCGTGACACGTTTTTGCGGTGAAAATTTCGCGTATTGGCAGTAATTGCAAAGACTCGGCGCAAACCCGCGCCGCTGCTCGTTTCAGCTCAGATTAACTCGCTTCTGCTCGCTGATTTCCCTCTGCCAATACTCCCACCTCACCACACTGCGGCGACGAGTCTAAGACAATGCTTTTGTAATAAAAAATAAAGCGTGCCGAACCGAGCATGCCGTCAGACCGAAACAGGGGAAGAATTGCATGGAAATTTATCAGTTGCGTACCTTCGTGACCGTGGCCCAGCAGGGACATCTGACGCAGGCTGCCGAGTTGCTGCATCTGTCCCAGCCTGCGGTGACAGCGCAAATCAAGGCGCTGGAAGAGGAGGTGGGCATGCCCTTGTTTGAGCGCAGTGCCGGAGGCGTCAATCTGACCGTGGCAGGCGCCGAGTTGTTGCCACAGGCGCAGTCCATTCTGGCTGGCGCACGCGAACTGATTAATCGGGCCAGGAGTTTGAAAGGGCAATTGGCGGGCAAGGCCAATATCGGCATTACGCTGACGCCGGACACTTTGCGTGTCGGCCCTTGGGTTGCGCGTCTGGTCGAGCGCTATCCCTTGCTGGATTTGCGCCTGCACCATGGCGTGACCGGTGATGTATTGAATCTGGTGCGCAAAAAGGAGCTGGATGCGGGTTTTTATCTGGGTAAAAACCCGTATGTCAACGTGACGACCGTGCCGCTGGCGCAAGTTGCCTTTCGCATTATCATGCCGCTCGGGTGGGAAACGCGCCTGAACGGCATGAATAGCAAGGCCTTGGGCAAGTTGCCCTGGATCGGCATCTCGCAGTTTTCCAGCCTGTCCAAGATTACGGCCGAACTATGGCGCGAGCTGAATATCGCGCCGCGCAAAGTCACGGAGTGTGATCACTTGTCTGCCTTGCAGGAATTGGTGACATCGGGGGTGGGGCTGGCGCTGGTGCGTGAAGATGATGCGCTGGCTGCCGAGCGCGCCGGTCTGGTCAGCATGGTTCCCGATATCGTCAAGCTGGCTGAGTTGCAGTTTGTCTATCCGTCCGAGCGCGATGGCGATCCGGTGCTGACGGCCTTGCTGGGTGAATTGTTGCCGGTATGGGGCTTGCCCGCACCGCTGCTGCATGGGGCAATGGCACAATAACCGCGTCAGGCCTTGGGTGTTTGTTGTCTGCTTATCCGCCTAGAATGGCTGCATGACGATACCGACACCTTTGCTGCAACCGGCCCGTTTTGCCGCCTTGCCGGCTGTATTTTACCGCGCCACGGCACCGACTTCTTTGCACTCGCCACGCCTGGTGATCGCAAATGCAGCGCTGGCGCATGAGCTGGAACTCGATGAGGCGCAACTGGGCGCGCCGGATAATCTGGCTTTGTTTTGTGGCAATGCACTGCCTGCACATGGTCTGCCGCTCGCTACGCGCTATGGCGGCCACCAGTTCGGAGTCTGGGCCGGGCAGTTGGGCGATGGTCGGGCCTTATTGCTGGGCGACAGGGCATGCCCCAACGGGCAAAGTGTTGAAGTCCAGCTTAAAGGCGCCGGCGTGACGCCGTTTTCGCGCATGGGCGACGGGCGTGCCGTGTTACGCTCCAGCATCCGCGAATATCTGGCTTCCGAGGCGATGCAGGCGCTGGGCATCCCGACTACGCGCGCCTTGTTGCTGGCCACTTCGGATGATGCTGTCTACCGGGAGAGGCCGGAAACGGCGGCGGTGCTGACTAGGGTGGCGCCCAGCTTTATCCGCTTCGGTCATTTCGAGTTGCTCTACCATCAGGGGCAGCATGACGAAATCCGTCAGCTGGCTGATTTTGTTATCGACCAGTATTTGCCGGCCTGCCGCGAGGCGTCCCAGCCTTATCAGGCGCTGTTTGCCGAAGTCGTTGCCCGCACTGCCAGCCTGATGGCGCAATGGCAGGCGGTCGGCTTTTGCCATGGCGTGATGAATTCCGACAATATGTCGATACTGGGGCTGACGCTGGATTACGGCCCGTTCGGTTTTCTTGACGGCCTGAATCTCGCCCATATCTGCAATCACTCCGATCACAGCGGGCGCTATGCCTATAACCAGCAGCCGCAGATTGCCTTGTGGAATCTGTACTGTCTGGCCTCGTCATTTCTGCCCTTAGTCACCGAGCCCGAACTGCGTGCCGAGCTTGACCGTTATGATGGCCTGTATCAGGCGGCTTATCTGGCGCGTTTTCGCGCCAAGCTGGGGCTGGTCACCGAATGCAAGGAAGATGCGGCGCTGATTTCAAGCTTGCTGCACACCTTGCATGCTTACCACACCGATTTCACGCTTTTCTTTCGCGCCTTGGCGGAGTTTGATACGGCCGCCGGTTCAGATTCTGCATCTGTGCTGGATTTGCTGGTGGATCGCGAGGCAGGGTTGCACTGGCTGGCGCGCTACCGTACGCGTCTTATGCAGGAAACCCGTACACAGAAGGCGCGCCAGCAGGCGATGCATGCGGTGAATCCGGCTTATGTGCTACGCAATCATCTGGCTGAGCAGGCCATCAGGCTGGCGTGTGACGAAGGGGACTATGGCGAAATTGCGCGTCTGGCCCGCTGTCTGGCCAACCCTTTTAGCGAGCAGGCCGAGTTTGCGTCTTATGCCGCCTTGCCGCCGGAGTGGGCGGCGGCGCTTGCCGTGAGCTGTTCCAGCTAAACGTGTGCTGACCAGAGTGGAGCTTCACCCATGAAAATCCAGGCCATTGCTGCCAGCGCCAAGCTGCAGTCGCATGACCCGCCGCATCAGCATCTGCCTTCTTTTAGCCAGGGCAAAAGCAGACAGGCGGATGCTGGCGCCATCTTTGATGAGACGCTGGATAGCGAACAGCGCCGCCATGCCGATGGTGAAGGGGAGGGCGAGGGTAGCCAGCGGCGGCAAGCGGCGCGCTCCCGGCTGTTTTTGCTGGAGCAAAGCGTGGCGCTGCTGGGGGAACGTCTGCTGGGCGCCGCCTTGCCGGTGTTGCTGCACGCCGGTGCCGATCTGCTATGGATGGCGCAGGAGCTCACGTGCCTGGTTGAAGATCTGGCTGAACCTGCTTTGTCCGAGGCCGATCAGCACGCCTGTCTGGCGGTGCTGGTGCGCCTGAGAAGTGAAAGTGCGTTTATCGAGGCGCGTAGTGCCCGGACACTGGATGCGGCCTTGCGTGACCAGCTGGATGCGCTGGCGCTGCGGCTAGCCTGATTGCGCGGGGTGCCTGGGCGCTTAAAGCGTGTCCGGCGTGCCCCAGCTGTCGCGGTAAACCAGCTCGGCCAAGGGGCGGCGGCTATCCCAGCCTGCCGTTTCCAGCATGGGTGCCGGGTAAAACTCGGGTACCGGGCCTATGCACAGGATGGCCACCGGCTGGCTGTCGACCGGCATCTTGCACAGTGTGCGCAAATAATCCGGTTCGAAGATGGAAACCCAACCCAGTCCTATGCCTTCGGCGCGTGCAGCCAGCCACATATTCTGGATGGCGCAGGCGACCGAGGCCAGATCCATTTCCGGCATGGTGCGCCGCCCCAATACATAAGGTTCGCGCTTTTCTGCCAAAGCCACCACCAGCACTTCGGCGCAGTTTTCTATTCCTTCCAGCTTGAGTTGCCTGATTTGCGCGGCCCGCTCGGGCAGCGCCTGAGCCGTACGCTCGCATTCCTCGCTCACATGCTGGTGTATGCGCGCGCGTAAGGCCGGGTCTGCCACGCGCAAGAAGCGCCATGGCTGCATATAGCCGACGCTGGGGGCCAGATGCGCAGCTTCTATCAGTCGGGCCAGCTGGCCGTCTGCCAATGGCTCGGCACTGAAGTGGCGCATATCGCGCCGCTCGCGCATGGCGCGATAAACGGCCTCGATCTCGGCTATCGAGAAGGCGTGTGGGTTCATGGACAAGTGTGCCTGTACGGTTGGGGGAGGCGGGCGATTGTACTGTGGTTTTTAAATCTCTTTCAGCAAAAGGCGGGTTAAATCTTTGTTTTGTTTATTATGTTAAACGGCTAACTGTAATACTATTACTCTTATAAAAAAGTCGCGTGTCTATATAGCGACAAGAAATTTTAAGCTGTTGTGGCCTTATCCTTCTGAGGAGGTGTAATGAAAATCGCGCACAAGTTGTTGCTGTTGATCGTACTGGGGCTAGCCGGTTGTATTGTCATGGGGGGCGTTTCCTTGTGGCAGCTGTCCCGGATGAATACCGAGGTGGATGGTGCATACGACAGCACGGTACCCAGCATCATGGTGCTGGGAGATATTCGGTCCGGTTATCTGGCGCTGAATGGTCAGGTCAAGCTGCATCTGCTGACTAGGGACGCGACACAAAAAGCGGCTGTCGAGACCGAGATTGGCGCCTTGCGGCAAAGCCTGAACAAAGGTGTCGCCGATTATGCGCCGCTGTTATGGGATGACAAGGATCGCGAACTCTACGCGGCAGTCAAGCAGCAACTTGCTTTGGCCGAGCAGACTTTTACCCGCGTTGTCGCATTGTCGCGTCAGAATCAGGATGAGGAGGCCAGCGCTGTCCTGATACAGGCGCAAGCCCAGATGCAGCAGGTGCTGAGCGCGCTGGACGCACACATGAAATACAATGTGGACTGGGTTGCGATTGGCAAGAAAAGCGCCAACGAGATTGCGGCTAATGCGCAGATGATCATGCTGGCAGTTGCTTTGGCCATGTTGCTCTTGCTGGGTGCGAGTGGTTTGCTGATCTATCGCCAGATCGCCGGCGATCTTGGCCGTGCACAGCAGACTGTGGGCACGATACGCCAGACGCTGGACTTTACTACCCGCATTCCGCTGCGTGGTAGCGATGAAATTTCGGCCATGCTGGGTGAATTCAATGCGCTGATGGCGCAGATGCAGCAGAGCCTGAAAAACCTGCAAGGTGGTGCCAGCGAGGTGGCTCAACTGGCAGGAGAATTGTCCGGCGCGGCAGGGAATGTGTCGCATGGCTCGCAGGCGCAAAGTGCATCGGCGGCCACTATGGCCGCTGCGCTGGAGCAAATGACCGTCAGCATCAACCATGTTGCCGACCGCACGCGCGAGGCCGATGGCTTGTGCCGTCAGGCTGGCAGCGAGGCACAGGGTGGCGCGTTGGCGATAGGCCATACCGTCAGCAATATCGAGGCGATTTCCACCTCGGTGAGTGATGCATCGGGCGAACTGACCAAGCTGGATACGCAAAGCCGCGAGATCGAGACCATGATCAATGTGATCCGCGAGGTGGCCGAGCAGACCAATTTGCTGGCACTTAACGCTGCGATCGAGGCGGCACGCGCCGGCGAGAGTGGTCGCGGTTTTGCCGTCGTGGCGGATGAGGTCAGAAAGCTGGCTGAACGTACGGCCGGCTCGACCCGGGATATTGCCCAGATCGTAACCGGAATACGCAGCGTCTCGGCCGGCGCTGTCGCCAGCATGCAGCAGGCGGTAGGCAAGGTGGAAGAGGGACAAGGCGGGGTGAGCCAGGCGCAGCACCGCGTTGCCGGCATTGTGAGTGCCTCGGCCAATAGCAGCGAACTGGTTGGCGAGATTGCAGCGGCGATAGGCGAGCAAAGCATGGCCGCCAGCAGCATTGCCTTGCAGGTGGAAAGCGTGGCGCATATGGCGGAAGAAAATTCGGCCGCTGCCGCCCAAACCGCCGCCCAGGCCGAGCAACTGGGTCTGCTGGCGCAGCGTATGCGCGGTGAAGTGGCGCTGTATAGGCTCTGAGTCGCTTACCGTGCTGGATCCGTACCCGGTTTCCCCTGATGGGAGCCGGGTATTTTTTTGACTATGTTCCGTTTTGGTGTGGTGTGTGTTGTTTGCCTTGCAAGCCGTTCAGGTGTCTGCCACCCATCTTCGTTAGGCTCGCGCCGGGGATGCAAGGGGCCGGGCGCATCCGGTCCCTGCCCGTATGCTGCGCAGCGGACAAAATCCTAAACGCTCCTTTCCCGTGCTCTTCGGGATATGGCGTTTTTACCGGCGCATCGTTATGTGTTTTTAGGTAGTGACATCTTCTTGTTTTGCGGCGGCAGCTACGCTTGTGCGCTATCATGCGCGCGTAGCGCGTGTCCGGGGTCCTGCTCTGAAGTCTGGCGGATCTCGCGCACGCCTTTTCCCTACTAAGGAGCAAGCATGCGTCTGTTACTGTTGTCCAATGCCAAGACCGAGGGAATGGCTTACCTCGAATACGCTATTCCGCACTTTCAGTCTTTTTTCGCCGGCAAAATCGAGCGTGCACTGTTTATCCCGTTTGCCAACGCTGCCGGTGATTACCTCGGTTTTGAGGCCAAGGCGGCGGTGGCTCTGGCTCAGGCCGGCATCAAACTGGAGTCGATCACACGCTTTGCCGATCCGGTACAAGCGGTACGCGAGGCGCAGGCGGTGATTGTTGGTGGCGGCAGCACCTGGAAACTGTTGCGCGATGTGCGCGCTTTGGGCCTGCTGGATGCGATACGCGAACGCGTTGCCGACGGCATGCCTTATGCCGGCTGGAGCGCTGGCGCCAATCTGGCCTGCCCGACCATTATGACCACCAACGATATGCCGATCTGCGATCCCAAGGGTTTTGATGCGCTGGATTTCATTCCCTTCCAGATCAATCCGCACTATCTGCATGGCAATCCGCCAGGCTTCAAGGGCGAGACGCGTGAAGAGCGTATCGGCGAATTCGGCAAGCTTAACCCTGACACCTGGGTGGCAGGCATACGCGAAGGCACCGGTTTTGTGATCGAGGATGGCGCTATCCGCATGGTGGGCGAGCTTGATTGCCGTGTATTCAAGGCCGGTACCGAGCCGTGCGAAGTGCCGGCTCGCGGCGACTTCTCCTTCCTGATGAGCAGCCAGCGCCCTTGCGCCTGAGTTTCGCTTGACGCATGCGCCACGATGCCGGGCATGGTGGCGCATGCCATGTCCTGTCGCAGCAAGTACACTGGATGCTGATCTATACAGGGCTGGTGCTTTATGGTTAAACAGTGTGCTTCCCGCGGCGGCAGCTTGATACGCCAGTTTTTGCAGACCCGCCCGCGTTTGACGCTGGCTTTGCTGGTCGGGGTGTTGTCTTACTGGTTTTTGCCGGACAGCATGAGGGTGCTGACGCGTGTGCTGTTGGGCTGGAACGTGACGGCATGGGCCTATCTGCTGGCTCTGTGGAGCATGATGTTGCGTGCCCGGGTGCAGCATATCCGGCAGGAGGCGCAGCTTCAGGACGAGAGCGCTGCCAAGGTGCTGGCGCTGGTGTGCGTGGCGACGCTGATGAGTCTGGCTGCCATTGTGGTGGAAATGGTGCTGGTGCATGCCCATGCGGGCGTCTGGCATCTGGCGCTGACCGGCGTGACGCTTCTGGGCGCCTGGCTATTGCTGCCGACCTGTTTTGCCGTGCATTACGCCCATCTGTTTTACCTGTCCGGCGCACAGCTGCCTTTGCTTGGTTTTCCCGATGCTCCCCCCGAGCCCGATTACTGGGACTTCCTTTATTTTTCCTTCACGATTGCCGCGACCAACCAGACCGCCGATGTGGCGGTTGCCAGTTCGCGCGTGCGCCGCCTGGTGCTGCTGCAAAGCATGCTGTCTTTCGTGTTCAACCTGTTTATTCTGGGTTTGTCCATCAATCTTGGTGCCGGCTTAATCGGCGGCTAAGCGTCAGCAGCGGGGTCTGCCAGCTGCTAGTCTGCAGCGAGGCAGCACGGTGCTGCCCTTGGTCTGGAGATTAAAGATGGCACGTCTTCCTCCGCTGGAGTTTGTCGTGTTGGGCGGTGGTCTGGCCGGCCGGCGGCTGGCGCGGGATCTGGCGCGGCACGGCCATCGGGGCGCCCTGGTCGAATACCATGCGTTTGGCGGCGCATCGCTTAATGTGGCTTGTCTGCCCGACGCGGTCATGGTGCGCGCGGCGCGCATCGCCCACCAGATGCGTCAGGGAGCTGCTTGCGGGGTGGGGCGCGGCGCATGTGAGGTGGATCTGGCACGCCTGTTTGCCTGTATTGGGGAGACGGTGGCTGCCGCCCGCGCCCATGATCTGGCCTTGTGGCCGGCAGAAAAGGTAGAACTGGTGCTGGGCCACGGTCATCTGATTGCAGCGGATACGGTAGAAGTCGCCCTGCAGGACGGTACTTTGCGCCGTTTGCGCGCAGAGCGCATTTTCGTGTCCACCGGCTCGACCGTCAAAGTGCCGCCGGTGGCTGGTTTGGCTGATGCCTGTGCCATGACACAGCGCGAGCTGATGTGCATGACGCGCCTGCCGGCGCATTTGCTGATTCTGGGCTCCAGTTTTGGCGCGCTGGCCTATGCGCAGATTTTTGCCCGTCTGGGCTGCGATGTCACCCTGATAGATGAAGCGCCACGGCTCGCCCGCTTTGAAGATGCGGTGTTTTCCGATGCCATCGGCCAGCTATTACGCCGTGATGGTGTGCGCCTGTTGACCTCGACCATTATCGAGCGGGTACGCGGCATCAGTGGTGCCGGCGTCTCTGTGGAAGCAAGGCAGGGCCGGCAGTTGCTGGAGCTGGACGGCAGCGATATTTTGCTGGCCGGTGCGCGCCTGCCGCTGACGGCCAACCTGGGGCTGGAAGCGCTGGGCGTTGTGCTCGCTGCCGATGGCCGCATTGTGGTGGATCAGAGCCTGCAAAGTACGGTGCCCGGCATCTATGCGCTGGGAGAAGTGGCGGCGCATCCTGTACCCGGCCATGCGGTGAGTGATGATGCCCGTGTTGCCTTGTCGCTGTTTCATCCCCCTTTGCAGGGGATGCAGGGACGGGTGTTGCCACGACTGGCCTTTATCGATCCGGAGTATGCGCGTATCGGCCTGAGTGTGGCCGAGGCAGAGCAGGCCGGGCTGGAAGTGCGCGTGCTGAGTCTGGCCATGGATGCGGTGACGCGGGCCTGGGCCGAAGGCGAAACCAGTGGCCTGATGCAGGCGGTGATTGCTGCGGATAGCGATACGCTGCTGGGCTTTGCCATGCTGGGTGTTGGTGCGGGCGAGGTGGTGTCGGTGGTGCAAATGGCGATGCAGGCCGGTTTGCCTTATAGCGCGCTGGCCAATACGCCGCTGGCGCACCCAAGCGCATCCGAGGCGCTTAACATCCTGTTTGCCCAGGCAGGCTAAGAGCCTGTTTGCGATCTGCTGCGCGCAGGCGTACGGCGTTAAAAACGGCTTCGAAATGCTCATGTACCGTATGTACATTCTGCTTTCTGAGCCGTTTTCGCCTTGTCTCGCGCTGGCTCGCGAGATCGTGAATACGCTAGCCTGCTTATACCCGAAGTGCCGCCATCAGACCCATGACCAGTACAAAACAGGTCACGCCCACCAGAATCAGATTGAGCATGCGCTCGCGCTCCAGTTTGACGGTGGCGTGCTCTTTTTTAGAGTTGGCGCGGGACAGATGCTGTTCCAGTTCGCTGCAGTGTCTGGCCTGGCTGGCCAATGTATCCAGCAGGCGCTCGCAGTCCAGACGGCGAACAGTCTCGCTATCCCATACGCCCAATAATTGGCTGGCTTTGGCCTTGAAATAGCGGCCGCTGCGCTGCTCCACATCAAACCATTCAAAGTCAAAACCTTGGGTCGCGTAATAGCCGTTGCGCCGCAAACGGGCTTCTTCATTGGCGGCATCTTCTGTGCGCAGCAAACCGCCCCTGATGCTGTAGTCCGGGTAGCGGGTCTTGGCCCAGATAATGGTCTGGGCAAACAAATAGGCTGGCAGGCCTTTGCCGGCCAGGGTTTCCAGCACCTGCACGCCGTATTCCGGTCCGAAACTGATGCTGCTGCTGGCGTGATCCACCCAGACTTCGGCGCTGTGGTAGCCGTTGTGCCACTGGGCGGCTTCCCCTTCCAGCAACGTCCATTCGCTGCCGTGGGCACTGGCATGGGCGCGTATCTGCACCTTGAAATAATCGGCTTGCTCCGTGCGAGCCTGCAGCTTGCGTTCGACTGCATAAATCGGGTCGCCGCTGCCGGCCAGAATCAGGATGGATTCGGACTGGACTTCAGCCTGGCCGGCAAGCGCGCTGGCGCGCGTTGGCGCGGGGGTCGGGGTGCTGGCTGTGCTGTTCATCGCAGGGTCGGGTTTAAAAGTCGAGGTCCGTATTTTAAATTATCCCCACGGGGATAATCGATTAATTTAATGATTTATTTTGTCTAATGTAGCTAACAAGCCTAGGTGCGGACGGTGCTGTATTTATCATCTACGATGAGGGAATACTAGCAACAATAAGCATAAATATAATGGCTGAATTATCGTAAAAAACAGTCCATGTTGCACTATGGGGTGCGCTTGCGTGGCTATTGGGCGGGTGTGCCAGCCCCGTGCCGCCGGCTCCGCCTGTGCTTGAGTCTGGCACGCGGCCCGTTCGGCGGGAAGCCGGCGCGTGCAGGGGCGCCGGGTTAGTCCCTTGGCGGCCAATTAATGGGTGGTGTGATGAAAAAATCGACTGCGTTTGTTCTTGTCCTGCTGTTGCCTATGGGGGTGCAAGCCCGCACTGTAGACGCGGTGGGGTTCTCTGGCGGTGGTGGCGCTTATGGCCATAGCCGGCATACGGCTTCACTCTCTGTGCTGGCGCAAACCGCGCCATGGTGGCAGAGTCGTTTGCAAGGCGGCAGTGATTTGATGTTGCTGGGCGAGGGGCGACTTAGCTGGAATGCACGGGGGAGCGATACCTTATGGAGCTTCAGTGCCTCGCCTTTGTTGCGCTGGCAATTCCCACAAGCTATCGGGGTGCTGAGCCCTTATGTGCAAGCTGGTATCGGTGCCGCCTGGTTTAACGGCACGCACCTGCAAGACACGGACTTGGGCTCGCGCGGACAGTTTGTCGACCAGCTGGGTGTCGGGCTTGCCGGTAAGCGTTGGGATCTTGCCTTGCGCGCCCTGCATTACTCCAACGCCGATCTTAAAAAGCCGAATAATGGTCTGGACCTGCTTGAGCTGAGCGTGCTCTACCGCTATTAAGCATGGTTAGCCGTCGCCCATGCCATGTCGTTTGGGTAGGTGGCTTTGTCAGCGGCCGGCTTTACCGTTATCATGCGTGCGCTAATCACCGGGGGTGCCCAGTCGGGCTGAGAGAGTCCCCATTACCTGATCTGGGTCATGCCAGCGTAGGAAGCGTGATGCGGCACGTTCTCGCGCGCCGTTTCCCCGTCTTCGCTTTATGACCTTGTAAAGCGGAGAAACCATGAAGCCTGTTCGCATCCTGACCACTGTTTTGCTGGCCTTTGCCGCCTGTGCCGCGCACGCGGCCGAGTTGCGCGTATTGACCCATTCCTCCTTTTCCCTGCCCAAGGCGCGTCTGGCTGCATTCGAGCAGCAAAGCGGCGTCAAACTGTCGCTGATCAAGGGCGGCGACGCCGGCGAGATGCTCAATAAACTGATCCTGACCCGTGCCAACCCGATTGCCGATGTGGTCTATGGCGTAGACAACACCTTGCTAGCCAAGGCGTCCGCCGCCGGCGTGATCGCGCCGTATTCCGGTGCTGCACTCAAGCACAAGGCGCGCTATGCGCTGGGCGAGGGGGTGGTCAGTACCGATTACGGCTATGTCACGCTGAATTACGACAAGGCCTGGTTTGCCAAAAACAAGCTGGCCTTGCCGGCCTCGCTGCAGGACTTGACCAAGCCTGAGTACGCCAAGCTACTGGTGGTGCAAAATCCGTCTACTTCCAGTCCGGGTTACGCCTTTATGCTGGCAACTATCGCAGGTATGGGGGAAGCGCAGGCATTTGACTGGTGGGCGAAGTTGCGCGGCAATGGCGTAAAAGTGGCCAAGGGCTGGAGTGAAGCTTACTACACCGATTTTTCGCGCAATGGCGGCGAGCGCCCGCTGGTGGTGAGTTACGCCACCAGTCCGGCGGCCGAGGTGTTCTATAGCAAGGACAAGATCAGCACGGCACCGACCGGCAACCTGTTCCTCAAGGGCGGGGTGTTCCGTCAGGTTGAAGGCGTGGCGCTGGTCAAAGGCGGCAAGGAAGGCGAGGCCGCTGCCAAGTTTGTCGAATTCATGCGCTCGCCCGAGGTGCAGGCCGAGTTGCAGACCACGATGTGGATGTATCCGGTAGTCGAGGGGAGTACCACCGCGCCGGTGTTTGCCCATGCTGCCGAGCCTGGCTTTGCCGCCGAGATGGCACCTGCCACCATCGCAGCCAAAGGCGGGGCATGGCTTAAGCGCTGGAACAAGGTGGTGCTGCGTTAAGCATGACCATTGCCGTAGTGTCGCCCGGTGCGTATTCGCGCCGGGCTTTAGCCTTGCTGCCGCTGGGCTTTTTATTTTTGCTGGCCTTGCTTCCGCTGGGGCGACTGCTGCTTGAAGGCTGGGATGGCGTGCGCCTTGAGTTGTTTGCCGATGACTATCTGCAAGGCCGCCTGCTCTGGTCGCTGGCACAGGCGGCCATCACCTGTGTGCTGACTGCCGTGATCGGTGTGCCGCTGGCCTGGGTGCTGGCGCGGCTGGCCTTTCCCGGGCGCGCCTTGCTGTTGCGCCTGATGTTGCTGCCTTTCGTGATGCCGACCCTGGTGGCAGGGTTGGGGGTCTTGACCCTGTTCGGTCCGCGCGGCATCAGTGGCCTGAATCTGCAGGACACACCCTGGCTGTTGCTCTACGGTAATCTGTTTTACAACCTGCCGCTGGTGGTGCGCGCCTCGGTCGATGGCCTGCTGGCGCTGCCGGCCAGCCGTCTGCTGGCGGCGCGCAGCCTGGGTGCATCGCCCTGGCGTGCTTTCTGGCGCATCGAACTGCCGGCGCTGATGCCGTGGCTTTCGTCCAGCCTGTGTCTGGTATTCCTGTACTGTTTCTCCGGCTTTGGCCTGGCCCTGCTTTTGGGCGGGCAGCAATGGGCAACGATAGAAGTCGAGATTTACACCCTGGTCGCCTATGAGTTGAATCTCGCCGACGCCGGCGCCCTGGCGCTGGCTGCCATGCTGGTCAGTGCGACTGCGGCGCTGTTTTATGCCGCGCTGGAAGCGCGCATGGCGGTGCCGGCCAAAACCGAGCCGCTGGCGCTGTTGAAAGTCAATACACTGCGTCGCCGCGTCCTGCTGGCTAGTGCCTTGCTGGTGTTGCTGAGCATCACAGGCGCGCCGCTTTTGGCTTTGCTGGCACGCGCCGCAACAGTGGAAGCACAAACATGGCGCTTGCTGCTGAATGAAGACACGGCGCTGGCACTATTCAACACCCTGCGTTTTTCCCTGATGGCCTTGCTCCTGGCCAGCTTGCTCGGTGTTTTGCATGCGCTGGCGGCCAGACGCAGCACGCTGATGCGCGCGGCGGCATTTTTGCCGTTTGTCGTGTCGCCGGTATGCGTGGCTTTCGGTCTGTTGCTGTTATATCCGGGCTGGACCGCCAGCCTGTTGCTGCTGGTGTCTGCCTATGCCTTGCTGGCCTATCCCTTTATCGCCAAGAGTCTGGCTGCGGCACTGGATGCGCTGCCGCCGAATCTGCCGGCCGCCGCGCGCACCTTGGGTGCAACGCCCTGGCGCAGCTTCTGGCGCGTCAGCTGGCCATGGTTGCGACCGGCTTTTCGCCGGGGGCTTGCGTTTGCTGCCGCCACCACGGTGGGCGAGTTTGCGGTCACGCTGTTTTTGTCGCGTCCAGAATGGCTGACGCTGACCACCCTGATCTACCAGCATCTGGGGCGTCCGGGGCAGGCCAATCTTGATGCGGCGCTATTGCTGTCTGTCTTGTTGATGCTGTTTGCCCTGCTTGCGTTTGCCGCAATCGAGTGGCCGGAAAAAAACCATGCTCCAGATCGTTGACCTTGGCCTGTCTTATGCCGGCCGCCCGCTGTTTTCCCGCTTCAATCTGTGCGTAGAGGCGGGGGAGATCGTCGCCTTGCTTGGGCCTTCCGGCTGTGGCAAAAGCTCTTTGCTCAAAATTATCGCAGGCCTGGCGTCAGCTGACGCGGGCGAGGTGTTTTTTGCCGGCGAGCCGCTAACGGGGCTTGCGCCTGAGGCGCGCCGCTTCGCGCTGATGTTTCAGGATTTCGCCCTGTTTCCGCATCTGGATGTGCTGGGCAATGTGATGTTCGGCCTGATCGAACAGCGTGTGCCCAGACGCGAGGCTGCTGTGCGTGCCGAGCTTATGCTGGCCGATGTAGGCTTGGCCGGTTTCGGGCCGCGCCGGGTGTGGGACTTGTCCGGCGGCGAGCAGCAACGGGTGGCGCTGGCACGCGCGCTGATTACCGCGCCGCGTTTAATGCTGCTGGATGAGCCGTTTTCAGCGCTGGATGCGCTCTTGCGTACCGGTCTGGGCGACGAATTTCGCCGTCGTCTCAAGGTCGCCAATATTCCGGCCATTCTGGTCACGCATGATCCGGCCGAAGCGGCGCGCCTGGCCGACCGTGTTGTCAGCTTGTCTTAGAGCGTGTTCACGATCTTTCGAGCTAGCGCGAGACAAGGCAAAAACGGCTAAGAAAGCGGAGTGTACATACGGTACATGAGCATTTCGCAGCCGTTTTTAACGCCGTATTGCCGACGCGTAGCAGTTCGTGAGCAGCTTCTTAAGGGCTAAGGGTCGCTGCCGGCGCTATCTGGCCGCACACATCGACCCAGCACCCATTTACCAGTTGTGCCAGCGTCTGCGGTGATAGCCGTACAGCCGTGTGAATGCCGCCTGCTGCCGGTAGCACCTCGTCAAATGCCTGCAATGAAACATCCAGATAAACCGGCAAGGGCGTAGCCAGAGCGAATGGGCACACCCCGCCTACCGGGTGGCCGGTGATGGTCTCAACCTCGTCCGGCGGCAACATCTTACCCTTGCCGAATATCTCCTTGAATTTACGATTGTCTATGCGCGCATCGCCGCGCGTCACCAGAATCACGACTTCGTTGCTTGCTGTTCTGAACGCCAGCGTTTTGGCAATGCGGCCGGCTTCGACGCCATGCGCGGCAGCGGCCAGCGCGACCGTCGCCGTGCTGGTCGACAGCTCGATAATGGGAATGTCCAGTTGTTTGCTGGCAAAAAATGCACGCACGGAAGCGAGGCTCATGGCGGGGTGTCCTGTCTTTGAAGAGGGGGCGAATAGGCTTTTCCCTGATAGCCAAATGTGAAGTTTTGATGCATATTGTATGACAATTGGCAGTGTTTATAAATATTCCTAAAGCAGGCTTGGGGGAAGTATGTCCGTTAAAAAGCAGTTGATGACCCTGCTGGTTGCAATCGTGCTGGGGATGGTGCTGATGGCCGCCTGGGGTTTGCATAATTTGCGCAGTTCACTACAGGAGTCGTATCAGCAGGAAGTTATCCGTTTGTCCGAGTCGGCACTGACCATTATTCAGTCGTATGAAAAAGCTGCCGCTTCGGGCCAGATGCCCCTGGCCGAGGCACAAGCGCGCGCCAAGGCTGCGGTGATGAGCTCGCGTTATGGTAAAGACGGCTATTTCTTCATTCTTGATGGCAAGATGAATTTTGTTGCCCACCCGGTTAAGCCGCAGCTGGTCGGTAGCAGTATGTTTGCCCTCAAAACACCGGATGGCCGTAGCTTGGGTGATATTTTCTCGCAGGCTATGCGTGAAAATGCCGCAGTCTACTACCCATGGCCCAAACCGGGCTCGGATGAGCCGGTTGAAAAGGTGAGCGTGGTGCTGAAGTCAGCTGGCTGGGGCTGGATAGTGGGTACCGGTATTTATACCGATGAGATTAACGCCGATGTGCAGGGGCATGCGATCGAGCAGGGGATTGCCTTGCTGATCTTGATCTTGCTGTTATGCGGCTTGGTCTGGAAAATTTCGTCCAATATTATCAGCCAGCTGGGGGGCGAGCCGGCCTATGCGCGACAAGTCGTGCGGGAAATTGCGGCCGGCCGCTTGCAAACGCAGGTGAAGCTGAATGCGGGCGATCACGATAGCCTGCTGGCGGGTATTGCCAGTATGCAGAATGATCTGCGCGCGATGGTCGGGCAGGTTGTGAGTGCGAGCGAAGAGCTGACCGGGACAGTCGGCGCGCTGTCCAGTCATGTTGCACAGGTGGCCGGGCGTGCCAGCCAGCAAAGCGCGGCGGCCTCTGCCATGGCCGTTTCGGTGGAGCAGATGACCCAGAGCGTAGGCGTGCTGTCAGGCAATGCCGAGCAGGCGCGCCTGCTGGGTGCGCGTTCGGGCGAGTTTTCCCGCGAGGGGGGCGCCGTGGTGCGCGATGCGGCCGATGAAATGCGTCAAATCAACCAGAAGGTGGATGTGGCATCCGGAACCTTGTCCAGTCTGGCTGGCGATGTATCCGGCATTTCGTCCATTGTGGCGGTGATTCGCGATATTGCCGATCAGACCAATTTGTTGGCACTTAATGCGGCGATCGAGGCTGCGCGTGCGGGCGAGTCGGGGCGTGGTTTTGCCGTGGTGGCTGATGAAGTCAGGAAACTGGCAGAGCGTACCTCGACGGCGACAGGGGAGATTGTCACCAAGATCGGTCATATCCAGCAGCTATCGGAAAATACGCGTAGTGCGATGCAGGATGCAGTCGGCAAGGTGGTGCTGGGGGTCGGCTTGACCGATCAGGGGCAGGAGGCTATCAGCCGGATCGAGCAAAGCGCGGATGCCGTGCAACACGCGGTGCAGGATATTTCCAATGCTTTGCATGAACAGGTCGCTGCCAGTACTGATATTGCACAGCATGTAGAGCAGGTTGCCACCAGTGCCAGCGACAATGCGGCTATTGCCGCCGAAGCAGCGGGCAAGACAGAAGCCATGCTGGTTTTGGCGCGCCAACTGCAAGACTCGGTACAGCACTTCAAACTGCGCTAGCGTTTTTTGCCTCTTTAACAAGAAGGGGTGTGTCATTTTTTGCCAGGGTAAACCCCAGCGTATGCGGGGTTTACCCTTTTTTTATAAGGTCAATTAATACCTGCTTGTCATGTATGGTTGCTCATGGCATGATGCATCGCAATAATAGAGTAGGGACTCGGGTCGATGGCTCGGGGCATCTGCCGGTGGAAAACCCGTCGCGAGCCTGAAAAACAGGCCGCAGAACGAGGAAAGCTACCCCTAAAAGCCGGGAAACACTTATGTGTTACCTATGCTGTGTTGCAACCTCAGGAGAAAGTATGTCTAACAATATCAATGACCGTATACGGTCCAACCCCAAGTATCGCGAACTGGCAGGCAAGCGTTCGCGTACCGCATGGGGACTGACTGCATTAGTGCTGGCCGTTTACTACAGCTTTATGCTGCTGGTTGGTACAAGTCCGGAATTTTTGGCAACGCCGTTGTTTGAAGGTGGTGTGTTATCTATCGGCGTCCCTATTGGTGCTTTTATCATTTTCTTTGCCTGGGCCTGTACCGGCCTGTATGTGCGTCGTGCCAACAGCGAGTTTGACCGCCTGAATGCCGAAATCGTTGAGGAAGCGCGTAAATGAAAAAAATCCTGACTTCCTTGGCCATGATGCCGGCGCTGGCGCTGGCGGGCCCTGCTGTTGAAGCAGCAGAAAAACAGCCGTTGAACCTGACCGCGATCGCGATGTTCTTCATCTTCGTCGCCGGTACCTTGGTGATTACCTGGTGGGCGGCGCGCCGTACCAAGTCGGCATCCGATTTTTATACCGCCGGCGGTGGCATTACCGGCTTTCAGAATGGTCTGGCGATTGCCGGCGACTATATGTCGGCAGCGACCTTGCTTGGCTTGTCGTCCATGGTGTTTGCCAAGGGTTACGATGGCCTCGTCTATACCGTCGGCTTCTTTGTCGGCTGGCCGGTCGTGACCTTCCTGATCGCCGAGCGTCTGCGTAACCTGGGCAAATACACCTTTGCCGATATCGCATCCTATCGCCTGGATCAGAAAAAAATCCGTACTTTCGCCGCCTTTGGCTCGCTGACCGTGGTCTGCTTTTATCTGATCGTGCAGATGGTTGGTGCCGGTCAGCTGATCAAGTTGCTGTTCGGTCTGGACTATCCGGTTGCCGTGGTGATCGTTGGCGTGGTGATGATGCTGTACGTGACTTTCGGCGGCATGATTGCCACCACCTGGGTACAGATCATCAAGGCCGTGCTGCTGCTGGCCGGTGGTACCACCCTGGCGGTGATGGCGATGAGCCAGTTCGGTTTCAGCTACGAGACGCTGGCGCAGCGCGCAGTCGAAGTGCACAAAGGTGGCATGGGCATCATGGCGCCGGGCTCGATGCTGGCTGATCCTGTCAATGCTGCCTCCATGTCGCTGGGTCTGGTGTTCGGTATCGCTGGCCTGCCGCATATCCTGATGCGTTTCTTTACCGTGCCGAACGCCCGCGAGGCGCGCAAATCGGTATTCGTAGCTACCGGCTTTATCGGTTTCTTCTTTATCGTGGTGTGCACGCTGGGCTTTAGCGCCATGGTGATTGTCGGCACCAACCCGCAATACTTTGTCGATGGTGATCTGGCTGGCAAGATTGCCGGTGGCGGCAACATGGTCGCCATGCATCTGGCGCACGCTGTGGGCGGCAACCTGTTCCTGGGCTTCCTCTCGGCCGTTGCCTTCGCCACCATTCTGGCGGTGGTGTCGGGTCTGGCGCTGGCCGGTGCTTCGTCGATCTCGCACGATATCTACGCCAATGTGATCTGCGGCGGCAAGGCCGATGAGAAGACCGAGATCAAGGTGTCCAAGATTGCCGCGATCGTACTGGGTGTGCTGGCCATTATTCTCGGCATCATGTTCGAGAAGATGAACGTCGCCTTCCTCGTGGGTCTGACTTTCGGTATCGCCGCTTCGGCCAACTTCCCTATCCTGATCCTGTCCATGTACTGGAAGGGCCTGACCACCAGCGGCGCACTGCTGGGTGGTTTCACCGGCCTGATTTCGGCCGTGACCATGGTGGTGTTGTCGCCATCGGTGTGGGTGACGGTACTGGGTCACGAAACCGCGATCTTCCCGTATGACCATCCGGCGCTGTTCTCGATGCCGCTGGCCTTTATGGTGACGATTGTGGTGTCCATGCTGGACTCGAGCGCGCAGGCCAAGAAAGAGCGCGCCGCATTCGATGATCAGCTGGTTCGGGCGCAAACCGGTATTGGTGCTGCTGCGGCCAATAACCACTAAGCCTTTATTCTTCATCACTAAACCGCGTACCAATAGGTGCGCGGTTTTCTTTTGTCCGGCCGATTTTGGTAAACTGCATGTTTTCGCATTAGCCGGATACCGAACACCATGGCCCAATATGTAATGTCTATGCTGCGCGTGAGCAAAGTCGTACCGCCCAAGCGCAAGATCATCAAGGATATTTCGCTTTCCTTCTTCCCTGGTGCCAAGATCGGCCTGTTGGGTCTGAACGGCTCGGGTAAGTCCACCGTGCTGCGCATCATGGCCGGCGTAGACAAGGAATACGAAGGCGAAGTCCAGCATATGCCTGGCGTCAATATCGGCTACCTGCCGCAGGAACCGGAGCTGGACGCCGAAAAAACCGTGCGCGAAGAAGTCGAAAGCGGCATGGGTGAAGTGATGGGTGCACAAAAGCGTCTGGAAGAGGTGTATGCCGCTTACGCCGAAGCCGATGCCGATTTTGATGCGCTGGCCGAAGAGCAGGCCAAGCTGGAAGCCATCATCTCCGCTGGCGCTGGCGATAATATCGAACTGCAGCTGGAACTGGCCGCCGATGCGCTGCGCCTGCCGCCATGGGATGCCAAGATCGGCCCGCTGTCCGGTGGTGAAAAGCGCCGTGTGGCGCTGTGCAAGCTGTTGCTGTCCAAGCCGGACATGCTGCTGCTGGACGAACCGACCAACCACCTGGATGCCGAGTCGGTCGAGTGGCTGGAGCAGTTCCTGGTGCGCTTCCCTGGCACCGTAGTGGCCGTGACGCACGATCGTTACTTCCTCGACAATGCCGCCGAATGGATTCTGGAGCTGGATCGTGGCGAAGGCATTCCGTGGAAAGGTAACTATTCCAGCTGGCTGGAGCAGAAGGAAGAGCGTCTGGAGCAGGAATCCAAGAGCGAAGGCGCGCGCATGAAGGCGATGAAGCAGGAGCTGGAGTGGGTACGCCAGAACCCGAAAGGCCGTCAGGCCAAGAGCAAGGCGCGTATTGCCCGTTTCGAGGAAATGTCGTCGTTCGAACACCAGAAGCGCAATGAAACGCAGGAAATCTTTATTCCGGTAGCCGAGCGTCTGGGGAATGAGGTCATCGAGTTTGATGGCGTGTCCAAGGGCTTTGGCGACCGTCTGCTGATCGACAACCTGAGCTTCAAGGCACCGGCTGGCGCGATTGTCGGCATTATCGGCCCGAACGGTGCCGGTAAGTCGACACTGTTCAAGATGGTGGCCGGGCTGGAAAAGCCGGATTCGGGCGAGGTGAAAATCGGCCAGACCGTGCAGATGGCGTATGTCGAGCAGTCGCGTGAAAATCTGGATAGCGACAAGACCGTATTTCAGGATGTAGCCGACGGTAATGACCTGATTACGGTGGGCAAGTTCGAGATGTCCAGCCGTGCTTATCTGGGTCGCTTCAACTTCAAGGGCGCGGATCAGCAGAAAAAGGTCGGCATGCTCTCCGGTGGCGAGCGCGGCCGTCTGCATATGGCCAAAACCCTGCTCAAGGGCGGCAACGTGCTGCTGCTTGATGAACCGTCCAACGACCTTGATGTGGAAACCTTGCGCGCGCTGGAAGACGCGCTCTTGGAATACGCCGGCACCGTGTTCGTGATTTCGCACGACCGCTGGTTCCTTGACCGTATCGCCACCCATATTCTGGCGGCCGAAGGCGAGTCGCAGTGGACCTTCTTCGACGGCAACTATCAGGAATACGAAGCCGACAAGCGTAAGCGTCTGGGCGAAGAGGGCGCCAAGCCCAAGCGTATCCGCTACAAGCCGGTGACCCGCTAAGGCGTGTGGTGCGGGTGGCCTCCTGCTCGTACCATCCCTTGCTTCAGTCTGCCCGCCTGTGACGGCGGGCTTTTCCATTCAGAGCGGCCTGCAAGTGCCGGAGAAGAACATGAATATCCTGTCCATACAGTCGCATGTGGTATACGGCCATGCCGGCAACAGCGCTGCGGTGTTTCCCATGCAGCGCATGGGGGCCAATGTGTGGCCGCTGCATACGGTGCAGTTTTCCAACCATACCCAGTACGGGCGCTGGGCCGGCATGGTGATGCCGTCGACCGAGATCGCCTCGCTGGCAGGTGGCATTGCTGCCATCGATGCGCTGCATGAATGCAGTGCGGTGCTGTCCGGCTATATCGGCAGCGCCGAGCAGGGGGCGCAGATCCTGGACGCGGTGCGCCAGGTCAAGGCCGCCAACCCGGCTGCGCTGTATCACTGCGACCCGGTGATGGGCCATCCGGCCAAGGGCTGTATCGTCGCATCGGGTGTGGCGGAGTTCTTGGTGAACGAGGCGCTGCCGGTGGCCGACATCGTCTCGCCGAACCAGCTGGAGCTGGAAATCATCGCCGGGCGCGCGCTGCCCACGCTGGCCGACATCGTCGCGGCCGCACGAGAGGTACTGACAATGGGGCCGCGCGTGGTGCTGATCAAGCACCTGCACTACGCTGACAAACAGCCCGAACGCTTTGAGATGCTGGCAGTGTCAAACGACGAAGCCTGGCTGATCGCGCGCCCGATCTTCGATTTTGCGCGCGACCCGGTTGGCGTGGGCGATATGACTTCCGGCCTGTTCCTGGTTGGCCTATTGTCCGGCAAGTCCCTGCGTCAGGCGCTGGAACACTGCGCCTCCGCCGTATACGGCATGCTGCAGGAAACGCAGCGTCTGGGGCGCTACGAGCTGGCGGTGGTGGCCGCGCAGCGCGAGTATGAAAGCCCGACGCATATGTTTGCCGCGCAACCCATTTGAAAGAGCTATTCATGGCACAAAGTTACGAAATCAAGCCCGAACAGTCGCTTGAATTATTGAAAGAGCTGCATATCCTGACCCGCGATGGCAAGCTGAACCAGGACAGCCGCCGCAAGCTCAAGCAGGTCTACCATCTGGTGCAGTTTATCGAGCCCCTGATCCGCGAAGTGGTCGAACAGAAGGGCGACGTGACCATTGTTGACCATGGTGCCGGCAAGTCTTATCTGGGCTTTATTCTTTACGATCTGGTGCTCAAGGCCCTGAATGTGGGCGAGGTGATCGGTATCGAGACGCGCGAAGATCTGGTGAAAACCACGGCGGCACTGGCCGAGCGTCTGGGTTTTGCGCGCATGCGCTTTATCAACGAGACCGTGGCCGAATCGATTTCGGACTCGGCCATAGGCAAACAGGTCGATATCGTCACCGCCTTGCACGCCTGCAATACCGCCACCGACGACGCGATCCGCTTCGCGCTGGAAAAGGATGCCCAGTTCATCGTGCTGGTGCCGTGCTGCCAGGCCGAGGTGGCCGCCGAACTGCGCCAGGTGAAGGCCAAGCTGCTGGCTGGCACGCCATTGGCCGAGCTCGTGCGCCACGGCATCCATACCCGCGAGTTCGGCAGCCAGCTGACCAATGTGTTGCGCTGCCTGCTGCTGGAGTCGCACGGCTACCAGCTCACCGTCACCGAGCTGGTCGGCTGGGAACATTCGATGAAGAACGAACTGATCGTGGCCAGAAAAGGCCACAAGCGCGGTGGTGCGCGCGAACGTGCCGAGTCTATTGTCGACACCTTTATGCTGGGAAACCTGAAGGCGCGCTTTATTTATTGAAGCACGCTTGGAAGGGGCCGCCGGATGGCGGCCCCTTCTTGCTTTAAACCTGCCTCTCTTGACGCTTTCAGTACGTCACTACCTTGTCCATTTTCAATTGCCAACCCGCTTCGCCTGGCACCAGGCGGTACTGGATCTGGCGCATGCCGCCAGTTGGCTTGGCATTGATATCTCCGTCACGATAGACCGGGAAGCGGCGTAGCAAGCGCCCCTCGCCAACCGCAAATGCGTCATGCCCCTGATAGCCTTGTGACAGTTTCTTGTCGGCAGAGAGGTCGGGCAGGTGGATCTCGCTCAGCGATTTTTTGCGATTGGCGGCATAGCCGACCAGCGAACCGTAGCTGCCGCTGCCGGCCG
The DNA here is from genome assembly GCF_009831765.1 of Craterilacuibacter sinensis. Lineage (GTDB taxonomy): Bacteria > Pseudomonadota > Gammaproteobacteria > Burkholderiales > Chromobacteriaceae > Craterilacuibacter > Craterilacuibacter sinensis. The sequence goes on from NZ_WSSB01000005.1 coordinate 158,851, forward strand.
AATTGACGTAAACATAAACTTCGGGCGAGCCGTCGGCATTGAGGTCGGCCACTTCGGCGCCGCTCACGCTGCCGTCTATTTCACGCTTGATGGGCGCATTGCTGCCTGAAAGTCCGGACGGGGTGATGGTGAGCTGGTTGAGCGAGCCCTCCTTGGTCGCCATCACATGAAAATTGACGCCTTGCAGGCTTAGTGTCTTGTCGAAAGTGGCCGGTGTGCTGTGCTGAGCCGATGCCGGTGTGTGTGTGCCTGGTGCGATGCCGACTTTGATGGTGTAGCGGGTGGTTTCATTGCGTCGCGCGGCATTGCGCATCAGGTAGACGCGTATCGTGTACACGCCGTCGGTGGGCAGCACGCCGCTGTAGTGGTTGCCCAGTGTCGAGCCGACAAACAGGGCTTCTTCCGTGCCGGGTGGCAGCAGGTTGAAGTAGGCTGAGCTGTTGCTCGGCGCGAAGTCGACGCGCACCTGTTGCCCGGCGTGCGCGCGCAGCTGGTAGTCGATCGTCTGGTCGCCCTTGAGCTGATCCTTGATGCTGGTGCTGGTCGCGCCCTTGTCGAACACGACGGTTTTTTGCTGGATGTCGCTGGCCGCCAGTGCCGGTAGTGGCGACAGCAGGGACAGGCCGAGCAGGCAGGCGTGCCATGTTTTCATGATGTGCGCTCCATATGACAGTAATCGCCAGTATGGGTGCGCCGATCGCACCTTGCCAGTCAGTCGTGGCGCGAGAGTTCGCTTCGTGCCCAGGCGAGGATCTGCGCTGCGGGCATTGCGCCGCTGTGGCGGGCAATTTCGCGGCCGTTCTTGAATAGCACCAGCGTCGGGATGCTGCGTATGGCGTAGCGGGCCGCTGCCTGTGGTGCGCCATCGCTGTCGACTTTGGCAAAGCGTATTTCCGGTGCCTGCCTCGCCGCTTCGGCAAATTGCGGTGCCATGGTTTTACACGGGCCGCACCAGGCGGCCCAGAAGTCGACCAGCACCGGTAACTCTGTGCCCGTCACGAATCCCGGCAGGCTTGTCTCGCCCAGTGGAGCCGGCTCGCCGGCCATGAGCGCTTGCGCACACTTACCGCATTTGGGCTGGTCCTGTAGACGCGCATCGGGTACGCGGTTTTTGGCGCCGCAGCCTGGGCAGACGAGTTGCATGATGGTTTCCTTGTGCTGTCTTATTAGGCTGAAGTTTTACTATAGAAGGCCGCCTCATGTCTTTAGAATGCTTTTTATTTGCCGTGGAGTTGTTATGCATTGGCTGATTGCGCCCGATAGTTTCAAGGGCTCCTTGCCTGCTGCCCGTGTGGCCGCGGCAATGGCTGCAGGGCTGCGCCGGGCCGATGCACAGGCCCGGCTGACGCTCAAACCCATGGCCGATGGCGGTGAAGGCACGCTGGATGTGCTCCATAGCGTGTCAGGCGGGTTCTGGCGCGAGTGCGTGGTGCACGATGCAGCAGGACAGGCGCGAACTGCCGCCTATCTTTGTTTGCCCGATGGCTGTTGCGTGATAGAAGTTGCGCAGGTTGTGCCCTTGGCGGATGTGCCGCCAGGCCCGGCGCTTGAGCGCAGCAGTTTCGGCGTGGGCGAGCTGATGCTGGACGCGCTGGATCAAGGCGCGACGCATCTGGCGCTGGCCTTGGGCGGCTCTTCGACCAACGATGGCGGGGCTGGCCTGTTGCTGGCGCTGGGAGCGCGCTTTGTGGATGCGCAGGGGGAATTGCTGCGGCCTAGCCCTGCGGGGTTGACGGACTTGGCACACGTGGACTTATCGGCGCTGGATCAGCGGCTGGCGAGCACCCGGATAGAATTGTGGAGCGATGTCGATCACCCCTTGTGCGGCGGGCAAGGCGCTTCGGCGGTTTTCGGTGCGCAAAAAGGGCTGACTGCGGCAGAGCAGTTAGCCGCTGACAAAGTGCTGCAGCGGCTCGCCGTACTGGCGGGGGGCGACGCGCTGGCGCAGCAGGCCGGTGCCGGTGCAGCTGGCGGCATGGGTTGGGCTTTGCTGTTGCTGGGAGGGCAGCGGATCAGTGGGGCGCAGGCGGTGGCAGATCACACCGGCTTGGCGGCGGCCTTGCGCGAGGCCGACTGGGTGCTGACCGGCGAGGGCGCTTCCGATGAGCAAACCCTGTCGGGCAAGGCGCCTTTTGTGGTGGCGCAACTGGCGCGAGCCGCCGGCGTGCCGGTATCGTTGCTGTCCGGTGCGATCCGGCCGGATCCGGCAGGGCGCCTGGCAGCCTCTTTCGATGGCTGCTTCTCTTTGTGCAGCGGGCCTATGCCTTTAAGTGCGGCCATGGGGCAGGCGCCGGCCTTGCTGGAACAAGCTTGCGAGCAGCTGGCACGGACGGTATTGCGGGCAAGGCGTGCTTAGCTGACCGTGCCTCTGGCCGGGCGCGGCAAGCGGCCGCCGCAATATTTGCAATAGCGTGCATCCCAGTCATGTCCCTCGCTGAAACAGTGCGGGCACAAGCGCGTGCCCGAGCGCACCTCCGGCTGTGGACTGGCTCCGCCTTTGGCTATCTCGGCGCTGACGATGCCGGTAGGCACGGCAATAATGCCGTAGCCCATAATCATGGCGACGCTGGCCAGCGCCTGACCCGGTGGAGTTTTGGGGGTGATGTCGCCAAAACCGACCGTGGTCAGGGTGACGATGGCCCAGTAAATGCTGTGCGGAATGCTGTTGAAACCGTTCTCCGGCCCTTCTATCAGATACATCAGCGTGCCCAGGATGATGACCAGCATGATGACTGTCGCCAGAAAGATGGTGATCTTGCGCTGGCTGGCAATCAGGGCACGCTTTAACTGCTGGGCTTCACCGATATAGTGGGTGAGCTTGAGGATGCGGAACAGGCGCAGCAGGCGCAGGATGCGGATGTCGGCGAGAAAATGGCTGCCGGGGATAAACAGCCCGATATAAAAGGGCAGCACGGCCAGCAAATCGATGACACCGAAAAAGCTTTTGGCGTAGCGCATGGGCTTGTGTACGCACACCAGACGCAGGATGTATTCGACGGTAAAGAACAGGGCGAATGCCACATCCAGCAGTTGCAACTGCGGGCCATAGTGCTCGCGTATGCTGGCCACGCTTTCCAGCATGACGCTCAGTACCGAGGCGACAATGATCAGCAGCAGCATAATGTCGAAGTTGCGCCCGGCGCGGGTGTCGGCTTCGAAAATGATGATGTATAGCTTGCGACGCCAGCCTTGCAGCGGGATAAGGGGTTCTTGTTCCATAGCGGGGCGCTTGGTTTCTTTCTTATAAAAAATAGATATTATGGCAGTGTTTGTTATTCTGTTTAATATAGTGGCTGAGATGAAACCCCAGCCCGCTATTCTATCTAGGAGAAGCAGTTCATGCGTATCGCCAATACGGTAACCGACCTGATCGGCAACACCCCTCTGGTTAAACTTAACCGCGTGACCACAGGCTGTGTCGCCGACGTGGTGGTCAAGCTGGAATTCTACAATCCGGCGCACTCGGTTAAAGACCGTATCGCCGCCGCGATGATAGACGCGGGTGAGAAAGCCGGCAAAATCGGGCCGGACACGGTGATTGTCGAGCCGACTTCGGGCAATACCGGCATCGGGCTGGCCATGGTGTGTGCCGCGCGCGGCTACAAGCTGGTGATTACCATGCCGGAAACCATGAGCCGCGAGCGGCGCATGCTGCTAAAGGCCTATGGTGCCGAGCTGATCCTGACGCCGGGGCCGGAAGGTATGGGCGGCGCGATCGCACGCGCGCGCGAACTGGTAGAGGCCAATCCTACTACGCATTTTATGCCGCAGCAGTTTGAAAACCCGGCCAATCCCGCCATCCACTACGGTACTACGGCCGAAGAGATCTGGCGCGATACCGATGGTCAGGTCGATATTTTCGTGGCGGGGGTCGGCACCGGCGGCACCATCACAGGCGTGGGCTCTTTCCTCAAGGCGCACAAGCCTGAGGTGCAGATTGTCGCGGTCGAGCCGGATGCCTCGCCGGTCCTGTCCGGTGGCGCCAAGGGACCGCATCCGCTGCAGGGTATAGGTGCCGGGTTTGTGCCTGCCATACTGGATACCTCCGTTTACGATGAGATTATCCGCGTCAAGAATGACGACGCATTTGCCACCGCGCGTGCGCTGGCAAAAGAAGAGGGGCTGCTAGTCGGCATCTCGTCCGGCGCCGCTGTCTGGTCGGCTTTGCAACTGGCGCGCAAGAGTGAGAACGCCGGCAAACTGATCGTGGTGGTGGTGCCTTCGTTTGGCGAGCGCTATCTGTCGACCCCGCTGTTTGAAGATCTGGCTTGAGGCTTTGGCGGCCGGCTGCGCCAACGTCGTATAGAATGCAAACATGAAACCAAAATTGCTGATTGTTTTTCTTGCGGCGTCTTTGCTAGCCGGCTGTGCCGGCTTCGACCCTTTCAAGGCAAGTGCTCCTGCCGGCATCAAGCCCATGCCCAAGCCTGAAGTGGTCAAGCCGGCTATACAAAGCCAGAGCGAGCGTTTGCTGTTCGAAGCCAACCGGCTGGCGGACGAAGTAAAGACCGGGCGGATGACGCGCACCCAGGCGGCCGATGCGCTGGGGCGTGCCCGTCTGGCTTGGGTCGGGCGCAATAGCGTGGATGATGAGGTATTTCGCGCCTACCGGCAGATGGCGGTGGCGCGGGACGCCGATATCATGACGCAGCCGATGGCGCATAACCGCATGTTCGAGCTGCTTAAAAACTGGCAGCGTCGCTGGCTGTATCTGAAACCCAAGCCAAGTGAGCCTGCCTTTACCAATTTCCTGATGAAGGTTTACAGCCTTCCCCCCTTGCAATGAAAAAAAAGCAGACTTTAGAGTGCTGCCCTTGTGGCAGCGCTCTGGATTTTGACGCCTGCTGCGCGCCCTATCTGGCGGGCCAGGCCGCACCCAGCGCCCAAGCCCTGATGCGTTCGCGCTACACAGCCTATGTCAAAAAAGACACGGCCTATCTCTTGCAAAGCTGGCATGTATCCACCCGTCCGGCAAGCCTGGATCTGGCCGAAGACCCGGTTAAATGGACGGCTCTGGAAATTCGCTCGCTGTCGCAAGGCCTGCCCGGTGATGCAAGCGGGACGGTTGAATTTGTCGCACGCTACAAAGCGGGTGGCCGGGCGCAGCGTTTGATGGAAAAAAGCCGCTTTGTGTTCGAAGGCGGACGCTGGTTTTATGTGGATGGCGACATTGCGTAAAGCCGGCATTGCGCTAACGCAAACAGCTTGAAGGTCTTGTTTGACCTGAGTCTTTAAAGCAGCGCAGCATGTGGTTTTCTTGTCCTGCGGGGAAACCATGCGCACTGTCTATACCGATGATCACCACCTGCATCAAGGCCGGGCCGAGCTCTACAACGGCACGCTGACTGCAAGCTTTGAGAAACCGTCGCGTGCCGATATGGTGCTGGAGCAGGTTCGCGCCCAGACGCTAGGCGAGGTGCTGGCACCTAAGCCGCATGGGCTGGAGCCCGTGCTCAAGGTGCACGATGAGGGCTATGTACGTTTCTGGGAGAGTGCCTGGCAGCGCTGGTCGGCTACCGGGCGCGATTGGGATGCCTTGCCCAAAATGTGGCAGGTACGGCGTTTGCGCGAGCGTATTCCCGAGCATGTCGAAGGCCAGCTTTGCTATTACTCTATGGATGCTGGTACCCCGCTGACCGCCGGTACCTGGCCTGCGATTACTGCGGCAGCTAATGTGGCCGTGACCGCAGCCGATTGTCTGCTGGCTGGCGAGAAATCGGTGTTCGCCCTGACGCGTCCACCCGGTCATCATGCCGCCTATGACTACTGTGGCGGCTACTGCTACTTCAATAATGCGGCGATTGCCGCGCAGCGCCTGCTGGATGGCGGCGTGCGCAAGCTTGCCGTGCTGGATGTCGACTACCACCATGGCAACGGGACGCAGGATATTTTCTATCGCCGCTCCGATGTGCTGTTTTTGTCCATACATGGTGACCCGCGCACCGAATATCCGTTCTTTCTCGGCTTTGCCGACGAGGAGGGCGAGGGTAACGGTCTGGGCTTTAACGCCAACTATCCTTTGGCTGCGGGCACGGATGTGGCTGGCTGGTTTGCGGCGCTGGAAGCTGCGTGCACCCGCATTCAGGCATATGGCGCCGAGGCGCTGGTGGTGTCGCTCGGCGTGGATACCTACGAGGGCGATCCAATTTCCCGTTTCGCACTCAAACACGAAGACTTTATCCGCTTGGGCGCCCGTCTGGCACGCCTGGGTCTGCCTACCCAGTTCTGTTTTGAGGGTGGCTATGCGGTGGAGGCTATCGGCATCAATGCGGTCAATGTCCTGACCGGATTTGAAGGCGCTTAATGAGGGGGCTGGCGGTCATTCGTGATGCCAGCCCTTTATGCTTTACAGCAGCGCTTCGATCTCGTTCGCCATGGATGAAGGTGTGGTTTGCGGAGCAAAGCGCCTGACGACATGGCCCTGACGGTCAACCAGATACTTGGTGAAATTCCATTTGATCGCAGGCAGGCCCAGCAAGCCGGGCTTTTCTTTTTTCAGGTAATCCCACAAGGGGCTCGCGTCTTTACCGTTGACGTCGACCTTGTCCATCATGGTGAAGCTGACGCCGAAATTTTTCTGGCAGAACGCACCGATGCTTGCAGCATCTCCGGGTTCTTGCTGGCCAAACTGGTTACAAGGAAAGCCCAGTATGACCAAGCCTTGTGCATGATAACGCTGGTGCAGCGCTTCAAGCTCGGCATATTGCGGGGTGAAGCCGCATGCGCTGGCGGTGTTGACGATGAGCAGAACCTGACCTTCAAACTGGCTCATGGGCAAAGGCTGGCCATTTATCGCCAACGGCGCGTATTGATAGATAGGGGATGGCATCAGGGCTACCGCAAGGATGAAGAATAGCCAGCTTAAGGCAAGGTGGATGCCAGACGCAATGAGTGGGGGACTACTGAAAAGTAACAGACAAAAAAGAAGCGCCGTGGCAAGGGGGAACCACGACGCCCCAAGGAAAACAGCTTGCTGTGCAAGAACCCTGCGCCCATCAAGGGCAAACCGGATCCTTCGTTAAAGGTAGAGCATGTATGGGGGAAAAGCGAGGATGAATCGAGAAAGGAGATGGATCTGATTACTATCTGCAACAAAACGGGGAAGTAGTATCATTTGTCCGGCCAGCAGTCCGCCTGAGTCAGGACGAGATCTGCTTGCCGGTATTGGTATTTAATGTATCAGGCTGATGTGCAATCAGCGCAGGTGGCGCAGGACGGCGAGAATGGGGGAGAGTGCAGCTTCACCCATGCGCAGACTGCGCTGGCCGTTCCAGCCAAAGTCGTCATCCGGCAGATTGGCGTTATCCTTAAACGGCATTTCCAGCGTAAAAGCGAGGCAGCGGAACTGTTCGGCGACCCAGGCGGTTGCCCAGGTCAGCTCGGCTTGTCCTTTTTCCTGCTTCGGATAACCGATTTCATCCTGGAAATCCGGGCAAGCAAGCTGCAATTGCTCCTTGAAGAGCGTCTCTAGCCTGGCAATGCGTTCATCGTAGGAAGGTACGCCTTCGCTGCCTGCGGTAAAGACATAAGGCAGTGCCTCGTCGCCGTGGATGTCGAGGAACAGGTCAACCCCGGTTTCCAGCATTTTCTGGCGAACCGCCAGCACTTCCGGACTCTTGTCTGCGCTTGGTGCATTCCATTCACGATTGAGGTTGGCACCGGCGGCATTGGTTCTGAGGTTGCCATGGATGGCACCGTCCGGATTCATATTGGGCACGATGTAGAACGTGGCCGAGTCCAGTAGCAAACGGCTGGTCGGGTCTTGTGGGTCCAGCAAGCGATTGAGCAAGCCTTCGACAAACCATTCGGCCATGGTTTCCCCCGGATGCTGGCGGGCAATAATCCAGATCTTGAGGTCGGACTCGACTTCGTGGCCTATGGTCAGCAGGTCGATATCGCGGTCTTCAATGGTTGAGCCCAGCGAGCTGACATCACACAGGCCGGAGCTTTGTGCCTGACCGATCAGGTTGAGGTGCTGCTCGTAGGAGTAGGGCTCGAAATAGGCGTAGTAGACGCTGCCGGCCAGCGGTACATGTTCGATGGTCAGTGTCTGCCCATCATAAGTCGTCGGTACGCGGAACCAGTTGACGCGGTCGTATGAGGCCATGGCCTGATAGTCCTGCCAGCCTTGCGGGTAGGCACATTCTCCTGCATTGAGAAAGCGTAGCGTACAGGGTTGGTAGGCTGCGCCTTGCAGGCGGAAATAAAACCATTGGGCAAAGCTGGCTGCATTGTCCTGACGGATCTTTAGCTGGATGTCGGAAAAATCGTCAAACTGGACAACTTCAATACTGCCGGCGTCAAAATGGCTGCTGATTTTCATCCGATATAACCTCGGGCTCGGTGAACGGTGGAAACAAGGGCAGATTGTACTGCTTGTTGGCTGGCGTATCACCCCCATGATGCAAAACACCCCGCGCATGCGGGGTGTCGGATGCAGGCTTGCAGCTGGCTGCAAGCCCGAAAGTGCAGACTTAAGCGTTGCTGCGCTTGGCGTTGGCGTTTTTAACCGCATCAGCGGTCGCGCTGCCTGCCGTTTTGATATTGCTGTCGGCAAGGTGCACCACTTGCTGTGCGCTTTGCGTCACGCTGTTGACGGCAGCTGCGGTGGCTGCAATCGATGTTTTGACTGCGTTGACGGCTGCGTCGGAGCCTGCCGGTGCATTCTTGGCCAGTGTTTCAATCGAGCTGATCAGGCCTTTATTGAAGTTGCCGATATTGTCTTCGACCAGTTTGGTCATGGCACCTTGCGTCTGGGAAATGATCTCGTAGAAGCTGCGTGCATTTTCAACGGCTTTTTCAGCGGCGAGGCCGGCCATTTTGTTGAAATTCGCTGCGATGCTTTGCGGATCACTGGTGCCTGACAGTTCACGGGCAAACTCGGAATTTTCTTGCAGGGTTTGCTTGGAGATGTCCAGATTGAATCTGATCAGGCGCTCGGTGCTGTCTAGCGCGATTTGTGCGGCACGCAATGTGATCTCGTAGTGATTGAGAGAAAAGGTATTGAGTTGTTCTTTGGCGGTATTCATATCGTCGGTTTCCTTAGGCTTTGAAGGTTTTAATCGGGCGATTCAGGATGCCGTTTTGAGTTCTTTTTGCAGCAAGTGATTGTTTTTTTTGGTTGTGCTATGCACAATCCATCTCAATCTATCATGCAGTGCAGCATGGTGCTAGACGTTTAACTCTACTCTGTTGTTTTTATGATAGAGTAATGTTGTGTTGCGATGTAAAACAGAAATATACAAAGGGGGAGTTTTCATGAGTATAGAAAAACGGGTTATTAAAAAATATCCCAACCGCCGTCTGTACGATACCGCGACCAGTTCGTATATCACGCTGGAGGATGTTAAGCGTCTGGTATTGGATAATGTCGATTTGCAGGTAGTGGATGCCAAGACCCAAGAGGATATTTCGCGCAGTGTTTTGCTGCAGATTATCCTGGAGGAGGAAAGCGGTGGCTCTCCCATATTTACTCATGACGTGCTGACCCAGTTCATCCGTTCTTATGGTCAGGCGATGCAGGGCATGATGGGGCCGTTTTTGGAGAAGAATCTGGAGATTTTCGGTCAGTTGCAGAAAAAGATGCAGGAGCAGAGCCGTTCCTTATGCTCGGATGGCAATGGCTGGAATGCCAATTTGTGGGGCGAGTATATGAAGCTTCAGGCGCCTGTGATGCAAAACCTGATGTCGAACTATATGGAGCAGAGCAGCAGTACGTTTCTTGATATGCAAAGCCGTATGCAGGAGCAGACCAAGCAGTTGTTCTCGGGGTTTGCTTTCCCCGGATTTCCTGTCCCACCGGTACAAGCCGAAGACAGCAACAAAAAATAAAGCTTGTCTGCCGTCCCCGCATACAAACGCCTGCCTGTGTGGCAGGCGTTTTGCATTCACCCCATTTACCCTTTTGTCTGGGCCTGCAAGCGCTGGCGGGCGATCCAGGCTTGTCCCAGACTGATTCCGCCATCGTTTGGCGGCAGCTGCCTGGCGCGCAATGCATTGATGCCGGCGCCTTGCAGGCGGGGAAGTAATGCTGCCATCAGTCTGCGGTTGCTACAGCAGCCCCCGCTTAACACCACGGTATTGATGCCACTGGCCGCGCAGGCATGGTGTACCCAGTCGGCCAGTGCAGCGGCAAGTGTCGCATGCCAGATGCCGGAAATTTCACCGGTTTTACTTCCTAAACCGGCCAGTTGGCGACATACCGGTTTGAGGTCAAGCTGCATGTCTTTTATCTGCCAGCCATCCAGCATGGGCGCGCATTCTGCCGCTATTTCCTCCAGACGTTGCAAGGCCTCGTTGTCAAAGCGCTGTTCTTCGCACAGGCCACACAGTCCCGCGATCGCCGCGAACCAAAGCGCCATGCTGCTGGTGTTTTGTAGTTGCAGCGGCTTTTCCAGTTGGGCGGCAATGGCAGGCCAGGCCGGGCGCTGGCCAAAGCGGCGCTGGGCCTCCTGTCCTTCACCCAGTGCATAGAGCAAGGCACTTGCCATAAGCCATGGCTCGCGCATGGCGCGCAAGCCGCCTGGCAAGGGGAGGGGTGCGAGTTGGCCCAATAGCTCGAAGCGGCCACCATGGACCTGCATGAGTTCGCCACCCCAGCCTTTGCCGTCCTCCCCAAGTCCGAATGCGTCCAGCGCCAGGCCTAATGCCGGGCTGGTGTGGCCATGCTCGGCCAGTACTGAGGCAATATGCGCCTGATGGTGCTGGATATGAAACAGAGGCACACGGTAGTGTCTGGCCATCTCTTCGGCCAGCCGGCTTGAGTCCTGGCTGAGGTCAAGGTCGCAGGCAATGGCGGCTGGCGTGATATCGGTCAGCTCAAGCAGGTGATGGGCGCTGGCTTCCATGGCATCGCAGTTAAGCGGATGGTTCAGGTCGCCGACATGTGGGGAGACAAACGCCTCCTGTCCCCGCAGGACGCAAACGGTATTTTTATGCTGGGCGCCCAGTGCCAGAATACTGGGGCCGGTACTTGCCAGAGGGAGCGGGTCAGGTGCGTAGCCACGGGCGCGCCGCAGAAAGAGTGGCTGCTTGCCATCCTGAATCAGTACGCTATCGTCGCAGCGTGCGACGATATTGCGGTTGTGCAGCAAGAATACATCTGCCAACTGGTTCAGTCGTTCGCGCGCTTCCCGGTTGCTGATCACAATAGGCTCGCCGCTAGGGTTGGCGCTCGTCATGACCCAGACGCGGTCACAGGCTTCTTCCCGCCATGCATGGCCATCCGGCCTGCCCAGTGCTTCATGAAACAGCAGCCATTGTTGTGGCGTGTAAGGCAGCATAACCCCCAGACTGTCCAGTCCTGGTGCCACGCCAGCTAGTTTGGCGTCGGTGTCATGACGCTTGCGCAGTAATACGATCGGACGCTCGCGTGATGCCAATAGCTCGGCTTCCTCCTCGCTGATATGGCATAGGCGTCGGGCAGAGGCAATGTTGAGTACCATGACCGCCAGAGGTTTATCCTGTCGTTTTTTCTGTCCGCGTATCCGTCTTACGGCCTCTTCCTTGTTTGCATCGCAGACCAGGTGGAAGCCTCCCAAACCTTTCATGGCGATGCTGCGTCCCATATTGAGTACTTGCAAGGAGCCCGCTATCGCATCGCCTTTAAGGGCCTGGCCAAAGCGATCGGTCAATGACAGACGCGGGCCGCATGCCGGGCAGGCATTCGGCTCGGCATGGAAGCGACGGCTTTCCGGATTGTGGTATTCATCATGGCAGCTTGGACACAAGGTAAAGGCGGCCATGCTGGTTTCGGCCCTGTCGTATGGCAGGGCGTGGGTGATGCTGTAGCGCGGACCGCAATCCGTGCAGTTGATAAACGGGTAGCGGTAGCGGCGATTGCCTTGTTCGAAAAGCTCATGCAGGCAGTTGGGGCAGCTTGCCATGTCTGCCGGCACATAAGCGTGCGTAGCCTTGCCGCTGCTGCTGAGTATTTCGAAATGATCGCATTCGTCTTGCGGCGGGATGGTTTCCTGCGTCAGGCTGTCCAGTCTGGCCAGGGGCGGCAAGTTCTGGCGCAGGGCCTTTTTGCATGCTGCTACTGTCTCGCCAGGGCCTTGCAACTCGATAACGACGCCTTCGCCGGTGTTTTTTACAAAACCGGCCAGGTGGTGGTGTTTGACTACGCGCCAGACATGGGGACGAAAGCCGACGCCCTGAACGCGTCCGAGAATGGTGAGGCGGGTGCGGCAAGTCGTCATGTGTTTTTCTCGGTGTGCTGTATCGGATAAGTATGCAGCTTATGTCGAGCCATGCTGCAGCGCGGAAACTAACGCCCTACATTTTAAGCATTTAAATATTGATTGAAAGTGGAAATTGATAATTTCATGAACTAAATTGGATGAATTTGTTATTATTCGAATTGAATGTGGGGTGGTGAAAAATGATTGTCCAGCATTTATCGTGCTTGCCGTGCATGGTAAATGGCTGGTGGCGGCTTTTTATTGGGGGGGTGTGTGACGTTCCAACGCGCGATAGCAACGCTGGCATCCAGCAATATACTCAGTTGCAGTCCAGAAACCCCTGCGGCCGTGGCGGCTCGCATGATGGTCGATGCGCATTGCGGATCCATCGTGGTGATGAGCCCTGCCGGCAAGGCACTGGGTATCTGGACCGAAAGCGACGCGCTGAAGATGGGTGTAGGCTGCCATGATGATTTATCGCAAGCGATCGCCGGGGTGATGAGTGCGCCGGTATTCACGCTTGATGCCGGACTGGGTACACAGGAAGTGGCTGCCTTTTTTCGGCAGAAGCAGATCCGCCATGCACTGCTGACCCGGGATGGGGAGTATGTAGGTGTGGTGTCGGCCTCCGATATCGTATCGCATCAGGGCAGCGAGGTCTTTTTACGCTGTACCCGGCTGGACAACCTGTCGCTGGCTCCTTTGGTGAGTGTCGGTGCAGATCGTCCTTTATCCGAAGCCTTGCAGGTGCTGCGTGATAGCGGCCGTGATGCGCTGGCCATCGATTTTGCCGATGGCAGCTGGGGTATTCTGACTGCGCGTGATGTACTGGCGCTGCTTGCCCGGCAGCAGCAGGATGTCGCCGTGCGCGAAGTGTGCAGTTACCCGATGCGTAGCGTCGCCGTGAATACGTCATTACTGGCGGTGCGCCAGCAATTGTTGGCGCAAAAAACGCGCCATATGGGTGTGTCCGGTCTGGATGGATGCTTGCAGGCGATAGTCGGTATGGTCGATATCATGTATTCGATCGAGCACGAATTCATTGCCGAGTTGCAGCAAGCTTTGCAGCAACGGGATGCGGCGCTGGCAAATTCGCGTCAAAACCTGATGCTGGCGGAAAAGGTCTTCGAGTCGACGCAGGAGGGCATCGTCGTGACCGACCCGGCGGGTGTGATTTTGCATGTCAACGCGGCATTTACCCGGATAACGGGTTACAGCCGTGAGGAGGTGCTGGGAAATACGCCGGCGATACTGCAATCCGGCCAGCAGTCGCCCGAGTTCTATCAGTCTTTCTGGCAGAGCCTGAAAAATGAAGGGAATTGGCAGGGCGAGCTGGTCAATCGGCGCAAAAATGGTGTGCTGTATTCCGAGCATCTGTCCATCTCCGGCATTCGTGAGCCTGATGGCAGCATCCTGCACTATGTAGGGGTATTTTCGGACATCACCCAGCGCAAGTTGTCTGAAGAGCGTTTGCATTATCTGGCGAATCATGATGCGTTGACCGGCTTGTTCAACCGCACCTTGTTTGCTGATTATGTCGCAGATGCGGTGCAGCGCAGCCTGAATGGCGGGCAGTTTGCTGTCCTGCATGTCAATCTGGACCGCTTCAAGCTGATCAACGACACGCTTGGCCATCAGGTAGGGGATGCCTTGTTGCGCCAAGTCGCAACGACGCTGAAATCCAGCCTGCCAGACAGTGCACGCGTGGCCCGCTTGGCCGGGGACGAGTTCGGGGTTTTGTATGAATACGGCGAAAGCGTAGTGCTACTGGCGGCGCTGGTGCAGAAAACGCTGGATCAGTTAGCTGGCGAAATTCAGGTAGACGGCAATCCGCTCTTTATTACCGCCAGCATCGGTGTCGCCTTGTACCCGGATGACGGGCATAACGCCGAGACTTTATTGTTGAATGCCGATGCAGCCATGCACAAGGCCAAGGCGCGCGGCAAAAATGCATTCCAGTTTTATGCGTCAGATATGAATGTCCGTGCCATGGCCAGGCTGGAGCTGGAGTTCGCGTTGCACCGGGTGCTGGAGCGTGAGGAATTGGCACTTTACTACCAGCCCAAGATCGATCTGGCCAGTGGCCGTTGCTGTGGTGCCGAGGCACTGTTGCGCTGGTTTAGCCCGGATCTGGGCTCGGTCTCGCCAGCTGCCTTCATTCCGCTGGCCGAGGAAACCGGACTTATTATTCCTATCGGTGAATGGGTATTGCGCACTGCCTGCACACAGGCGAGTCATTGGCTGGCGCAGGGTGTGCTGGAGGGGCGGGTGGCGGTAAACCTGTCCGGGCGTCAGTTCGCTTCCGGTAATATTGTTGCCATGGTCCGGCGTATTCTGGATGAGACCGGTTTGCCGGCCGGGTTTCTGGAGCTGGAAATTACCGAAAGCACGGCCATGGATGTCGATAGCGACGTGCTGGGCCAGTTAAGCAGCTTGCGCGCTTTGGGGATTGCGCTTTCCATTGATGATTTCGGCACCGGCTATTCATCGCTGGCGTATCTGAAGAAGCTGCCGGTCAGTGTGCTCAAGGTTGACCAATCCTTTATCAAAGATTTGCATCACGACCGGGATGATGCCGCTATTGCTGCCGCCATTATCTCGATGGCCCGCAGTCTGGAGTTGGACATTGTCGCTGAAGGTGTCGAACTGGAAGCGCACCGCCAGTTTTTACTACAGCATGGCTGCACGATGGCGCAAGGCTATCTGTTTAGCCGACCCTTGCCGGCCCAGGAGATGGGGCGCTGGCTGGCTGGCGATAAAGCGGCCTGCATAGTATAGGTATAAGGGTGGCGGCTGTGATGGGAGTAAAGGCAGACCGGGGGTGCGCGCCTGTAGTCAGATGCGCACCCTTTGTGAGGCTTAAACCGGGTCAGGCATAGTAGCGTTGCGGCTCGCTACGCACATTGGGTGCCAAGTGGGGCGCTGTATTTCGTGTCTGGAATGTAGTGATTGACTTGCCAAGCTCCGCCATCAGCCTATCCAGCTGCCGGGTTGCATGGGCAATGGTATCGGTTTCTGCCGATAGCGCCCGGGTATCGCTTTCGATCGAGGTAATATTGCTGGCGAAGTGACTGAAGCCTTCGTTTTGCTTGGCCTCTGCCATTGAAACCTGTTGCAAAAGGTGGCCAAGTTCCAGTGTATTGGCGATCATCCCTCCAAGTTTTTCATGGGCCGACAGTGTATGCTCGCGGCCCGCTCGCATCTGGGTATTGCCTTCCCGCATGGCGATAATCGATGACTGCGTGCCCTCATGAATAAGATGTATCTTGTCGCCGATATCCACGGTGGCTTTTTGCGTGCGCTCAGCCAGTTTCCTGACCTCATCTGCGACGACGGCAAAACCCCGGCCGAATTCGCCGGCACGCGCCGCTTCGATCGCTGCATTGAGTGCCAGCAAATTGGTCTGGTCGGCAATTTCCCGGATCATCTGTACGATACTGTCGACTTCCGTACTGCGCTCGCCCAGCTCTTCCAGTTTCTCTGCTGCCGCATCGATGACGGCACGCGCCTTGTTAAGTTGTTGTACGGCGGCGTCCATTGCTTCTCCACCCGCATGCGCCGCGGTGCCTGCGGCTTCGGCCATGGTGGTGGCACGTTGTGACTCGTGGGCACTTTGCTGCGTTAATGCCGACATTTTCCGTGTTTCAGTCACCATGTTTTCGGCACGTTGGCGCTGTTTGGTCATGGTGTCGGCCATCAGGCCGGCGCTGCTGGCAATGTCGCGGCTTTCGGTTGTAGCGGCCTGAATAGAATGCGTCACCTGCGCCATCATCTCCTTCATGATGCGGCTTGCGTTTTCTGCCTCTTCGCGCGCGGCTTCCAGTTTCTCGAAGCCACGGGCTTTGGCTTTTTCAAATGAAAGCGACAGGATGAATACCGTCAGCGTGAGTCCGATCAGGGATTTTGCCTGTAGTTTTGGGAATTCTTCGTGGGCAATGGGGGTAGGCGGGAGCCAGCCGTGATTCTCCGACAAAACAAGCATGGCGATGATGGCCAAAATGGTCATTCCGCTCCACACCGTGCCCGAGTTGCGGCCATTGATAAATATGGCCGCCATCGGCACAGCGGCATACCAGACGATGCTGGTCGACATGACGCCGCCGTTAACGTAGACCATCCAGCTAACGAGTGCAAACATGCATAGCACCACGTACTCGCCAACCAGACGTACCATGCCGCTGAATTTAAGTGCGAAAGCGCCGGACAGTAGCGACAGGCAGCCAAGCAAAATGCCGTCTGCCATCGCCGGGTGGTTCAGCTTGTAGTAAGACAAGGCAAACAGCGGTGCGATCAGGCCCGCGGTTAGTGCCGCGCTGATGATGGTACGGGCGCGGATGAGCAGTTCCTGCTGCTGGCGGACAGCGGCAGGGATAAACCACTCGGTGATACTTTGTAGCGTCATAATGAAGTCTCTCCCGTGATTTGCTTTTTATTATCAATACCGTAGCGGTAATGAAAGGTTTTGTGGGTGAACTCTAAAACAAATGTTCGATTAGAACAATGGTGTATTTGGGGGGGCGATCAAGCAGCAACGCTGTATTTTTGGCTTTTGGCCTGGGTGTGGGGCTTGCCTGAATCGCTGGTGTCATAAGTATGGTTTGAGGCAAAATGATAAAAGCGGCCTATTCCGCCATGCCTAGAAATCGATTGCCCTCATGTTGCGTTTGCCTTTGTTGTCTGTTTTGCTGCTCTGTTTCCCTGTTTGGACATGGGCTGCGCCCTATCGCGATACCGTGTGGCCCCTGACCTTCGATTTGCCGGCGCAGTGGCAGGTCAGTAGCAAGACCGAGAAAAAGCGCCGCAGCCTGCAGGTTTTGCCCCGACGTGCAGAAGACCGGGAGCGTGGCGATGCGCGCGCGGTGTTCAGCGTGCGCCGCTTGGCTAAGCGCGACAGCTTGCAGCGCTTGACCCAGCCATACCGTAGCGCCCGGGGCGGGCGCGAGGCCGCCAGCCGTATCGAGCTGGATGAAAAGCGTGGCCGTGTGCTGCTGGACTATCGCGAGAGCGAAAATGTACAGAATGGCCTGTGGATCGTGCGGCGCCACCAGAAGGTATGGCAGCTGGACAAGGCTTCGCGCCGGGTGTTCGAGGCCGATTGCAGCGCCAATGCGTCCGAGTACAAACACTACCGCCAGCCTTTTTCCAGCCTGTGCCTGAAGTTTGCCGTCAGTGGCAAACGCGAGCAGCCATGAGTACGGCCATCCGCGCAAGGCAGACGCTATGGCTACGCGTGCGCGCGGGGCGGCTGGGTGCCGGCTGGATGGTGCTGGCGGGGCTGTCGTTTGCGCTGATGGGGGTATTCGTCAAGGAGGGGGCGCGCACGTTTTCTTCGACCGAGCTTTTGTTCTGGCGCACCTTACTGGGCGCCTTGTGCCTGTCGGGGGTGATGCGGTTACGCGGACAGTCGCCGCGCACATGCAATTTTCCTGCCCATCTCAAGCGTAGCCTTATCGGTTATGCCTCCATGGCCATGCTGTTTTATGCACTCGCCCATTTGCCCTTGTCGAGCGCAATTACGCTGAATTACACTTCGCCGCTTTTCTTTGTCCTGCTGTGCATGATCAAGCTGCGCGACCGATTGACACCGGCCGTGGGGCTGTCTGTGGTGCTGGGCTTTATCGGGGTGGTGCTTCTGCTTAAACCCGGCTTCGCTTCGGATGCCTGGTTTGCCACACTGATTGGCCTGGGCTCGGGGCTGTGTGCCGGCTTTGCCGTGTTTCAGGTGCGCGAGCTGGGACAGATGGGGGAGCCATCGTGGCGCACGGTGTTCTGGTTCTTCTGGCTCGCCAGCGGCTTTGGTCTGGTGTTTTTGCTGTTTGGCCCGGGCTTTACCCCATTAAATAGCGCTAATGTCGGGCCCTTGCTCGGTGTCGCGCTATTCGGCCTGACCGGCCAGCTGGCAATGACCCGTGCCTATCAGGAAGGGCGGCGCTTTCTGGTCGCCAGCCTTGCCTATCTGACTGTCGTCTTTTCCGCCTTGTTTGGCGTTCTGCTCTGGGGTGAACCCATGCGCGGTGACGCGGTGCTGGCGATGACGCTGGTGATCCTGTCCGGTGTGATTGCGGCACGGCGCGGATGAATTTTCTTTTTGGAACGGTATGAAGCATTTGTTTTTGCCTGCGCGCTGGCGGGATTTTTCCCTGGGCGCGGGCTGGATGGTGGTGGCCGCTTTTTTCTTCGGCCTGATGGGGGTATTCGTCAAACTGGGCTCGGCCAGTCTGAGCTCAAGCGCACTGGTGTTCTGGCGCACGCTGATTGGCGTGCTGCTGCTGGGGATTCCTGCCTTGCTCAAGGGACAGCGTTTTGCGACGCCTTGCCTGCGGCGTCATATTCAGCGCGGTCTGTTGGCTTACACCTCGCTGCTGCTGTACTTTTATGCCATCGCTCATCTGCCGCTGGCGACCGCAGTGACCTTGAATTACACCTCGCCCATGTTTCTTGCGCTGCTGTCGGTCGTATTCTTGCGCGAGAAACTGTCGCCGCGCGCACTGTTTGCGCTGGCGCTGGGTTTTGTCGGGGTCGTGCTGCTATTGCGCCCGACACTGGCGTCGGATGCCTGGCTGGTGGGCCTGATGGGGCTGTGTTCGGGCCTGTTGGCCGGCTGGTCTTATCTGCATGTGCGCGAGCTTGCGCGTCTGGGCGAGCCTGAGTGGCGTATTGTGTTTTATTTCGCACTGATCGCGACGCTGGGCGGGGCGGTGCTGGTATCGTTCGAGGGCTGGCAGCCTATGGATGGCTACACCATGCTGATGGTGGCCGGGCTGGGCATCACCGCCACCATTGCCCAGCTGGCGATGACCCGCGCCTACAAGGTTGGCAACAAGCTGGTGGCGGCCAACCTGTCCTACCTGACCGTGGTGTTTTCCACCTTGCTGGGTGTGCTGTTGTGGGACGAGTCCCTGCCCGGTGCATCGCTGTCGGCAATAATATTGATTGTGATCAGTGGAATGCTCGCCAGCCGGCGCTAGAATGTTAATTGCATGAATAACGTGAGAGGTGTAGCGCATGATTTCCATCCGTGAGCAGGACTATGGCCTGGATGTCGCCTTGTATGGCGAATTTACTCTGGCCGATTTCAAATTGTTCGAAGCGGCGCTGATGAAACGCGTCGGCGAGCAGCGCAAGCCTGATGTATTGCTGGACTTGTCCGAGCTGAAGGACTTCACCATCGACATGGCGCTGGAAGAGGTGAAATTCATGCGTGCACATGAAAAAGACTTCGGCCGCATCGCGCTGGTGGTCGAGGATGTGTGGATCAAGCTGGCGACCCATATTGCCGGCATGCTGTCCGATGCGCGCTCGCACCACTTTGAAACACTGGAAGAAGCGCAGGCCTGGCTCAAGGGCGCAGATCCGCTGTAAGGCTTGCAGGGCTTGCTTTTACCGGTTTAGCCGCTACAGTAGGGACTTTTCTTCGCCAAGACAGAAAAGCCGCATGATCAAGTCTATTGCCAGCCGCCTCGCGGCGGAACTCAATGTCCGCGAGGCGCAAGTCCTTGCCACGGTCGAACTGATTGACGAGGGCGCAACCGTGCCCTTTATCGCGCGCTACCGCAAGGAAGTGACCGGAGGTCTGGACGACACTCAGTTGCGCCTGCTGGATGAGCGCCTCGTCTATCTGCGTGAGCTGGATGCCCGCCGCGATACCATACTCAAAAGCATTGCCGAACAGGACAAGCTCAGCCCTGAGCTGCAGGCCGCCATTTTGGGCGCCGATAACAAAACCCTGCTTGAAGACCTGTACCTGCCGTACAAACCCAAACGCCGTACCCGTGCCCAGATCGCGCGCGAAGCCGGGCTGGAGCCGTTGGCCGATAGCCTGCTGGCTGATCCCACCCAAGTGCCCGAAGCGGCGGCCGCTGCTTATATCTCGGTGGATAAGGGTGTCGCCGATGCCAAGGCCGCACTGGATGGTGCCCGCGCCATTCTGATCGAACGCTTTGCCGAAGATGCCGCACTGTTGGGTGTTCTGCGCGACAAATTGTGGCAAGAGGGCGAGCTGACCGGCAGCGTGGTGGCGGGCAAGGAAGCCGAAGGCGCCAAGTTTTCCGATTACTTCGCCCATCGCGAGCCGATACGCAGTACGCCTTCACACCGCGCGTTGGCACTGCTGCGTGGCCGCAATGAGGGCATTCTGACGCTCAGCCTTAAATACCAGCCGGACGAAACGCCGATTACCGAGCGTTCGGCTTATGAGCTATTGATTGCCCGCCATTTTGCGGTGGCCGATCAGGGCCGTGCCGCCGATAAATGGCTGCTGGACGGGGTGCGCCTGTGCTGGCGTGCCAAGATTTTTCTTTCCTTCGAGCTGGAGCTGCTGGGCCGGCTGAAAGACGCGGCTGACGCCGAGGCGATTAAGGTGTTTGCCGGCAATCTGCACGACCTGCTTTTGGCCGCGCCGGCCGGCGCGCGTGCCACCATGGGGCTGGATCCGGGCATCCGTACCGGCGTGAAAGTCGCCGTCGTCGACGCCACCGGCAAACTGCTGGACACCGCCACCGTTTACCCGCACGAGCCGCGCCGCGACTGGAATGGCGCACTCTCGACCCTGGCTGCGCTGGCCGTGCGCCATCAGGTTGATCTGATTGCCATCGGCAACGGCACCGCCAGCCGCGAAACCGACAAGCTGGCCGAAGAGCTGACCCGTGCGCTGCCGCAACTGGCGATGACGCGCGTGGTGGTGTCAGAGGCCGGCGCATCGGTGTATTCGGCATCCGAGCTGGCTGCACGCGAATTTCCGGCGCTGGACGTTTCCTTGCGTGGTGCGGTGTCGATTGCCCGGCGCTTGCAGGACCCGCTGGCCGAGCTGGTGAAGATAGACCCTAAAAGCATCGGTGTCGGCCAGTACCAGCACGACGTCAACCAGAGCCAGCTGGCCAAGTCGCTGGACGCCGTGGTGGAAGATTGCGTCAACGCCGTCGGGGTGGATGTGAATATGGCCTCGGTGCCGCTACTGACCCGCATCTCGGGGCTGAATGCCACGCTGGCGGCAAATATCGTGGCTTATCGAGATGCCAACGGTGCGTTCAAAAGCCGCAAGGCGCTGTTGAAAGTGCCGCGTCTGGGTGAAAAAACCTTCGAGCAGGCGGCAGGCTTTTTGCGCATACGCGGCGGCGACAATCCGCTGGATGCGTCGTCGGTTCACCCGGAAGCCTATCCGGTGGTGGAGAAGATCGTCAGCCGTACCGGGCGTGCGGTGTCCGAACTGATTAGCGACGCCGGCGCCATCAAGGCGCTGCGTCCGTCCGACTACACCGACGAGCGTTTTGGCTTGCCGACGGTGATGGATATCCTGAAAGAGCTGGAAAAGCCGGGGCGCGACCCGCGCCCCGAGTTCAAGACGGCGACCTTTCAGGACGGGATCGAGGACATCAAGCATTTGCTGCCGGGCATGGTGCTGGAAGGTTGCGTCACCAATGTCACCAACTTCGGTGCCTTTGTCGATATCGGCGTGCACCAGGACGGGCTGGTGCATATTTCCGCCTTGTCCAATAAGTTTGTCGATGATCCGCGTACCGTGGTCAAGGCCGGCGATGTGGTGCAGGTCAAGGTGATGGAAGTGGATGTGGCGCGTAAACGCATCGCGCTGACCATGCGCATGAGCGACGAGCTTGGCGCCCAGCGTTCCAGTGCACCGACTGGCCGCAGCGATGCCCCGCGTGGCGGTAAGGGCAAGGCAGTGGAAAAGGCGCCGGCCAATAATGCGATGGCGGAAGCGTTGGCAAGGCTGAAGCGCTAAGCCCATCTGTTTCCTTGAAAAGCCCGCCAAAGTTGCGGGCTTTTTTTGCGGGCAGGCATCACCAGGCCCGGGATTCAGGGCAAGCGCAGGCGGATTTGCGGGAGCTTGAGCGTGCTAACTGCATTGGCATGATGTGGTGATCCGGTTTATCTTCTGGGGATTGCCAAACTGCGAGCGCACCATGTCTATCCCTTTGCAATTTTCATCCTACCAATTTGCCTCTCCCCAAGCCGGTCCGCGCTTAATCGTGCTGGGCGCCGTGCACGGTAACGAGGTTTGCGGCACCTTGGGTATCCGCCGTTTGCTGGCCGAATTCGAGAGTGGCGCACGCGTGCTCAAGCAAGGCTGCGTAAGCTTGGTGCCGGTGACCAATCCGCTGGCCTACAACAAGGGCGAGCGCTCGGGCGACCGCAACCTTAACCGTAATTTTGCGCCGACCGATACGCCGCTGGAGTTTGAAGACCGCATCGCCAACTGGCTATGCCCGCTGCTGGCGCAACACGATGTGCTGCTTGATCTGCATTCTTTCCAGTCCAAGGGGCAGGCTTTTGTGTTTATGGGGCCGCATGACAATGCCGGTACGCTGGAGCCGTTTGTCCATGCGGCCAAGGAAGAGGCACTGGCGCGCCGTTTGGGGGTGAATCGTGCGGTGGATGGCTGGCTGTCGACCTATGCGCTGGGGGTGAAGCGGCGGGTGGCCTTGTTTGGCGAGGCCGATTCGCGCCAGATGCAGCTGAATACCGACCCGCGCTACGGCATGGGCACGACCGAATGGATGCGCCGTTGTGGCGGCTGGGCGCTGACGCTGGAGTGCGGCCAGCATGAAGACCCGGCCGCACCCGATGTGGCGTATCAGGCCATCGTCAATACCTTGGCGCACCTGGGGCTGATTGATGCACCCGCACCTGCACCGGTTGACGGGATGGAGGCGCTGTCGCTGTATGAGGTGATTGACCGCATGCACGCCGATGATCAGTTTGTGCGCGAGTGGGTCAGCTTTGACAAGGTAAAAAAGGGTGAGCAGATCGCCATCCGCGCCGACGGCACGCCGGTACTGGCCGTGGACGACGGGCGCATCGTGTTCCCCAATGTGAAATCGCAGGCGGGGCAGGAGTGGTTTTATCTGGCGCGCGAGTCGGGGCGGCTAGGCTGAATGCGGCCATTGTTGTGGCGCACACACTTGGCTAGATAATGACTTTTGAGTAAAATAGCAGTGCATCGCTATTTATATTACTTAACGACCCTGAAAGGGGTGTCATGACGTGTGTTGTCGCTGACCTGATTCCCGACAGGCAAGCTATGCCGGACGTTGCCGGCGAGCCTGCCCGGCAGGATATCCAAACCTTGCGCGAGGCGCTGGCGCGCAGTCAGTGCGAGTTGCAGGCCAGCAGGCTTGCCCTGGCCCGGCAGTCGCGTGAGCTGGCTTTTTATCGCGCAGCCCTGGATACCCTGCCTACGCCTATTTTTGCCAAAAATTCCGAGTTGCGATTTACATTTTTCAATCACGCCTATGAGGATTTTTTTGGAGTAAGTCGCGATGACTATCTGGGCAAGAGCGTGATGGAGCTCGATTATCTGCCTCTTGACGAGCGGATAGCGTATCAGGAAGAAGATGCCCGGATGCTTGCCTGCCAGAGCGTTGCGAACCACGAGAAGATTTACTCTTCACCGCTTGATGGGGGCGGGAGAACGACTCTTTACTGGAGCAGGGGGTTCTCCGATGACACGACGGGTGTTGCCGGCCTCGTCGGTATGATTGTTGATATTTCCGGGCAGAAGGCGCTACAGGACGGCTTGCGAGAGACGGTTGAACAACTGGTACAGGCGCATGAACAGGTGCGCACGCAGAGCCTGACCGATGAACTGACCCAGCTTGCCAACCGGCGTGCTGCCATGTTGCGCTTGCAGGGGCTGTTTGCACTGACCGAGGCCGGTGAGCTCGGCTTCAGCCTGATCCTGTTCGATCTTGACCACTTCAAGCGCATCAATGACAGTCACGGTCATGATGCCGGGGACACTGTCCTGCAGGCGTTTTCCAGTGTACTGCGCGAGCATTGCCGGCAGAGTGATATGGTGGCGCGTTTCGGTGGCGAAGAATTCATCTGCCTGCTGCCTGGCGCGTCGCTGGAAACGGCTGGGCATATCGCGCAGCGGATTCTTCAAGCGTTGCAAAGGCCCGGCGTCAGCCCCTGGCCTGTGACCTGCAGCGCCGGCGTTGCCGCTTTTGCGTCCGGCGATACCGCAGCCGGACTGATCAAGCGGGTCGATGATGCGCTTTACCGTGCCAAGCGTACTGGGCGTAATCGGGTTTGCTGCTGAGGGGCTACTCCAGCCTGTTGCGTGTTGTCGGTGTGTCGCGCCATTTTTACGGCGGGCTGAACACCGCCAGCCATCGCGTGTTGATCAGACCCGCTTATGTGTACTGATCTTGCGATCATGCAAAATGTAGGTAAGATCTAGCTGTTTTTATTGTTAAGGAATGACCGCGGGCCTGCCCGTGATCCTATGGACCCTTTCCCCTCTGTCTGTTCTGTTGTTCATCCCGCATCCCCCTTGTACTGCCACGCGCATTTCCGACAGGAGGCGCCATCGTGGAAGTGCTGATCCTGATAGGCCTGATTATTCTCAATGGCGTGTTTGCCATGAGCGAGATCGCGCTGGTCACCGCGCGCCGCGCACGTCTGTCCAAGCTCGCCGATAACGGCGACCACGCCGCCGCTGCCGCGCTCAAGCTGGGCGAAGAGCCGACCCGCTTTTTATCGACAGTACAGATTGGCATTACTTCAATCGGTATTCTGAACGGTATCTTCGGCGAGGCCGTACTGGCCGAGCCGCTGGCCGTGTGGCTGGTGTCGCTGGGCGTGCCGGGGCACGGTGCGTCGATTGGCGCGACGGTGGGGGTGGTGATCGTCATCACCTATGTCTCTATCGTGGTTGGCGAACTGGTGCCCAAACGGATCGGCCAGATGGCCCCCGAGACTATCGCCCGGCTGGTGGCGCGCCCGATGCAGTATCTGGCACTGGCAACCCGGCCGTTCGTGCACTTGCTGTCGCTGTCGACCGAGGCTTTGCTGCGCCTGATGGGGGTGCGTAACCAGATTGCCAGCGGGGTGACCGAGGAAGAGATCCAGACCATGCTCGACGAGGGCAGCGAGAGCGGCACCATCGACACCCACCAGCACGAGATGTTGCGTAATGTGTTCCGTCTCGATGACCGCCAGCTCTCGTCGCTGATGATCCCGCGTGCCGACGTGGTCAGCCTCGACACTACGCTGCCGTTTGCCGACAACCTGGCACGGATGACCGGCTCTGAGTTTACCCGCTATCCGGTCTGTGCCGGTGCGCTGGACCGGCTCAGCGGCGTGGCCAACGCCAAGCATGTGCTGACCGCAGCCCTGGCCGGCGGCGAGCCGGACTGGGCATCACTGCTGCAACCGGCGCTGTTCGTGCCGGAGACGCTGACCGGGATGGAGCTGCTCGAACAGTTCCGCGTTGGCGGCACCCAGATGGCGATGGTGATCGACGAGTATGGCGAGGTCGAGGGTATTGTTACCTTGCATGACCTCCTGGAAGCGGTCACCGGTGAGTTCACCCCGCGTGACGCAGACGACGCCTGGGCCTTGCAGCGCGAGGATGGCTCGTGGCTGCTGGACGGCTCGATTCCGGTGCCCGAACTCAAGGACAAGCTTTCGCTCAAGGAAACCCCGGAAGAGGACAAGGGCCGCTACCACACCCTGTCGGGGATGATCATGCTGCTGTTGGGGCGGGTCGCGCGTACCGGCGATATCGTGTGCTGGCAAGGCTGGCAGCTGGAAGTGGTCGATATGGACGAGATGCGTATCGACAAGGTGCTTGCCAGCCGGGAGGTGGTCGAGCCGGATAATGACTTGCCTGCCTGAGTGGCCAGGCACAGCGGCTAGCCGCTACTTTTTCGGCAAGCCGCGGGCGTTCAGATGCCCGCGGCTTTTTTATCGCTGTACGCGCGTCCGGCATCCGAAAGCCGGCACTTGCATCAGACTGGCTGCGTAGAGGCCAGTAGCCAGTCGCGGGCGGCACCTTCTACATGCGGCAGTAGCCGGCTGCGTACTTCGGCATGGTAGGTGTTAAGCCAGTCGCGCTCGGCGGTGTCCAGCAGTGCAAGCACGATGCAGCGCGTATCGATCGGGCACAGCGTCAGCGTCTCGAAAGCAAGAAAATCATTGAACTCGCTGACGCCTGCCTCGATATTGAGTACCAGATTTTCAATGCGTACCCCCCAGCGCCCCGGCCGGTAGATGCCCGGCTCTATCGATGTCACCATGCCTTCCTGCATCGCCATGTGTGGGGTCGGCAGCGCGCGCGAGATGCTTTGCGGGCCTTCATGCACATTAAGGAAATAGCCGACACCATGGCCTGTGCCATGGCCGAAGTCTATGTTTTCCCGCCACAGCGGTGCACGCGCCAGCGCGTCCAGCATGGGCGACAGCGTGCCTTTGGGGAAACGGGTGCGCGACAGATTGATCACGCCCTTGAGTACCAGCGTAAAGTCGCGCTTTTGAGCCTCACTGGGGGTGCCGACCGCGACGACGCGGGTGATGTCGGTGGTGCCGCCCAGATACTGGCCGCCGGAATCTATCAGCAGCAAGCCGTCGCCCTGAATGGTGGCGTGAGCCTGAGCTGTGGCGCGGTAGTGCGGCAATGCGCCGTTGGCGTTAAAGCCGGCAATGGTGGCGAAACTCTCGGACACAAAGCCCGCCCGGCGCGCGCGCGCGGCGGTGATCTGGGTGTCGATATCCAGCTCGGTCACGCTTTCGCGGCCTATGACCGACTCGAACCAGGCAAAAAATTCACACAGTGCCGCGCCATCTTGCTCCATGGTGGCGCGGATCTGGCTGGCTTCGGCCTTGCTCTTGCATGACTTGAATAGCGTGCTGGGGTTGATGCTTTCTATGATGCGCACGCGGTCCGGTACGCTTTGGGCGAAACCCTGGGTGACCCGTGCCGGATCCAGTAATAGCGTAGCGTCCGGTGCGAGTGCGGCCAGCGCCGCTTTGGCATGGGCATAGGGGGCGAGCGTGATGCCATCGGCACCAAGGCGTGCGGCAAGGGCTGCATCCAGCTTGCCGGCGCCGACAAACAAGGTGGCGCTGTCGTGCCTCAGTAGCAAATGGGCAAGAAAGACCGGGTTGTAGCTGACATCACTGCCCCTGAGGTTGAGCAGCCAGGCGATATCGTCCAGTGTCGAGAGCCAGTGGTAGTTGGCGTCTTGCGCGGCCATGGCGCTGCGTACGCGTGTGATCTTGTCGGCACGGCTTTCGCAGGCGGCAGGTGGCAGATGTTCGTACACCGGTGCGCTTGGCAGTGCCGCGCGCTCGCTCCAGATGGCGGCGACCGGATCAAGCGCGGTGTTGAGCACGACGCCGCTATGACTCAGCGCCTGCTTGAGGGCACGGGCGGCGCCTTGCGACAGCACATCGCCATCGACAGCCAGTACCTGGCCTGCTTTTAGCTGGCTGGCCAGCCAGTCGAGATGCTGGGTGCTGGCGGCCGTTTCAACCTTGACCAGCGTAACCCCGCTGCCGGCAAGCTCCTGTTCGGCTTGCGTCCAGTAGCGGCTGTCCGCCCAGAGGCCGGCAAAATCCTGAGTGACAATCAGCGTCCCCATGGAGCCGGTAAAACCCGACAGCCATTGCCGCGCCTGCCAGTGCCCGGGCAGATATTCGGACAGATGCGGGTCGGACGACGGAATCAGGCAGGCATCAAGGCCTAGCGCAGCCATATGCTGGCGCAGGCGGGTCAGGGCAGGGCTCATGGGGCTTCCTCTTGCGGGTAGGTCCCCATTGTCGGTGGCGAAAGCGCTGGCGGCAAGTGCGGATAGTGGCCGCCAGCTTTACACATTAGCTCCGGCTCAGCCGGAATCGTCCTGCGCTCTTGCGCAGTGTGGATATCAGGCCCGCGGTCTGGCCGATTGCCTGGCGGCACTGTGCCAGCGCGATCTGGTTTTGTTCGGCCAGTTGAGCGACCTGCTCGATCCCGGTGGCAATTTCCTTGCTAGCCAGCCCCTGCTCGCCAATAGCGTGAACGATCTGGGCAACCTGCGTCTGAATGTGCTGATTGCTCGAGTCCAACTGGCGTATCGTTGTCCCGGTTTGGACAATGAGTCCTTCTTGCGCGGTGACGGCCTCGGCATTGTTCTGCATGGCATGATTAGCGTTTTTGATGCTGTGCTGGATACTCGCCATTGTGCTTTCGATCTCGCCGGTTGAGCGAGCTGTTCGTTCGGCAAGCTTGCGTACTTCATCCGCAACCACGGCGAAGCCGCGTCCGGCCTCGCCGGCACGAGCGGCTTCAATGGCTGCGTTCAGCGCCAGCAGATTAGTCTGCTCTGCCACATCGCGGATCACGTTGACAATATTCTGGATTTTTGTCGATTCGGACTGCAGACTCTCGAGCACCATACTGACATCTCCCGCTTTCCGGGCAACATCCAGCATGCCTTTACTGGCCTGATCTATTGCTATCAGCCCCTTGCCCGAGTGCGTCATACCGTCCTCGACATTTTGCAAAATGGTCTGTCCGGACTCGGCAATATGGTTGACGCTGACGGTCAGTTGTTCGACTGAACTTGCCATCATCGCCACGGCATCGCTTTGGCGGGTGATGCGCTCGAACAGCCCTTCGCTTTGCTGGTCAATTTGCGCGGACTGGGTGGATAGCTCATCTGATTGGGCATGAATGGCTTGCGCCAGCGTAGTCAGCCCGGATTGCATCTGCCCCATGGCCGCCATGGCGCTGCGGGGCGGTGCGGAGGGTATGGCGATATCCAGATGCCCGGCTGCAACCTGATGCGCGATCTGCGCCAATTCTTGCGGGTCGGCTCCCAGGCTGTGGCGAAGACCGCGCAGCATCCAGGCTATCGACAGCATGGCCATCAGTACGGCCGCCAGCGCGAGGCTCGCGCAGACTATCTGGTAATACTGCAGATCTGCGGCCAGTTCGGCACGCTTGTTTGTGGCATGTTGCGCCGTTTGTTTGCCTTGCTCGATCAGTGTCTGGCGTATTTCACGCCATAGTGGCGTTTCCTGCTTATTCAATCGCTCACGCGCCAGTACGCCATCGCTGGCTGCCATGCTGGCAATCTCGGTGATCAGGCGATCACGTTGTTCGCTTTTGGCACGGATTTGAGCCAGGGCGCTCTGGGATTGCGCATCCGAGAGTGATTCGGCCCGTTTCAGGTCTTCGTGAAATGTTGCCTGTGCCTTTGCCAGATTTTTATGGCCCGTTGGATTCGCTGGATCGAGCAATACATTGCGTAGTGCCTGACCTGTCTGCAGGCCTTGGGCATACATCGAGGAGACGCTGTCGGCGAGGACCTGATCGTGTTGGGCCAGCCGGTTAAAACCGGCATTGATCTGGCCCAAAGCAAATAGCGCCAGCAAGACCGCGACCAGAAGCAGTGACAATGAGCCGGCAAAAGCCAGCATGATCTGTTTTTTAAGCGACATATGTCATGGCCTGATTGTTTTTGACCTTATCAATTTTAAGGTTTTTGCAGTCCATTGTCTTTTTTATATATTTATTTGGAATTTGATGCTCGTCATCAGTTGGCCATTGTTTTCGTGCCCGCGTCTATGCCAGATGCTGGCTTCGTTTATGCCCATGGCCGAAATGGCTAGCGCGCGAGTTGCGAGACGCGGAATTTGCCCGCCAGCAGGGTGAGACCGTCGATGCCGTTGCGTGCCTCGTTGACGCTACCGGCCAGTGCGGCCTGGGTTTGCCCCAGATTGATGCTGACATCGCCGATTTCTTCTGCCTCATGCAAACGCTCGTGACCGGCATTCGACAATTGCTGGATGATGCCGATCAGTCCGTCGACAAGTGCCTGTACTTCTGGGTTTTCTCCGGCGGATGCTTCGGCGAGCTGTAAGCCTTCTTCCAGATCCCGCATGCCGGATTGCATGCTCGCGACCGCACTGGCAGCCTGTTGCTGTACGCTGCTGATCATGCAGCGAATGTCCTCGGTGTTGCTGCGGGTGCGTTCGGCCAGTTTCCTGACTTCGTCGGCGACCACTGCAAAGCCGCGCCCGGCCTCGCCGGCACGCGCAGCCTCAATGGCGGCATTCAGTGCCAGCAGGTTGGTCTGGTCGGCGACGTCCTGAATCAGGCCGACCACACTGCTGATCTGTTGTGTACTGTCGCCTAGCGAGTCGATGATCGATGCCGATTGCGCGACGGTCTGGCGAATGCTGCCGGTACGTTCGCTGACAGTCTGCATCTGGTTTCGGCTGCTGTTGTTCTGTTCAAGCATCGCATCGCGCACATGGTCGGCGTAACGGTTGGCGTCGGCGAGTATGACCGCTTGCATCTGCAGCCCTTCCCGTGTGCGGGCCGCGGTGCTTTGTACCTGGGAGGCGGCGACGCCTGCGGCCTGGTTGTGTTCGCTCATGCGCAAGTTGGTGTGGCCAAGCGTACGGCTGACGCCAAGCAGGCGGCCCAGCGTCAAATCCAGATTGTCAATCAGGCTGTTGACCCATTGGGCCATCAGGCCGGTTTCGTCATGGCGCAGCGAGTCACGCTTGATGCGCAAGGTCAGGTCGCCAGCGCCCTCGGCGACATTGCGTATCATCCCCGACATGGCACGCATGCGTAGCGCCAGCGGTTTTGCAAACAGGGCATGAAACCCCAGCGTTCCGCCAAGTGCCAGACACAGTGCCGCACCGGCCTGAAGCGCGCCCGGCAACGCCGTCAAGTGCGTCACCCCCAGCGTTGCCGCCGTCAATGCCAGCTGGAGGCCCAGAAAGCGGGTGCTTAACTGGTAGCTGACCGAGCGGTAGCGGTAGACCTCTTCAAGGTCGGCTTCGCACATCATGCCCCAGGTGTCGGGCGAGCCGGGCAGCTTGAAACTGATACCTTTGCCGACGACGGGGATGTGGCGGTAGTCGGCGTAGCCCGGGTAGGTGACAAACAGGTTTTCGCCCCGGCGTATGGTTTCGCGCACGCCAGGGTGCAGTTCGCCGCTGGCCGGGTCGTTGAAGACGAGTTCAAGTTCGGTGTGTTCGCGTACCTTTACCGTGCCGTAGGGCGTGGTGACGCCGTCTTTCAGGTTGTCGCCGCCGCTAAAAGTATGGTCTTCGAAACGTGATCGCGATAAAGCAGTGCCGGGGCGTATTGAGGGATCGACGACTGGCTTGACCATGAACAGGTAGTTGTCGCCTGAGGCATGGAAAATATGCCCGGCCTCGCGCTGGATCAGGTCGCCCAGCACATCGTTGGGCACGCGCGCGCGCAGGCAGCCCCAGCTTGCGCCGTCGCGTATCAGCGGTTGGTGGAACATCAGGGTCACTGCATCGTGAAAGCGTGAACTGCGTGCACCCAGACGTAGGGTTTCCTCATCGCGGTACGGCCCGTACAGTACCGGTTTGCAAAGGCCCTGTTGCAGTAAAGGGGGGAGGGGGGAGGTCGGTGAGCGTGTGTGTTTGGCCGTGCTCGCCAGAAGCTGCCCTTGTGGTGACAGGATAAATAGTTCGGTTACATCGCCTAAGGTGGCATAAGCCTCTTCAAGCGCTGCCGTATATTGGCCCGGCCCCAGGCTGGACAGGTGTTTGCCCAGGCTATCCAGTGCCTGCCAGTGTTGCGTTGTCCAGTCGAGCAGTATCCCTACCCGGGTACGGGCAAAATTTTCGAAGATGTCTTCGAGTACCGTGTAGCGGTCACGATTAAGGAAGCAGGACCAGCGCATGGCGATTTTTCCGGTCTTGCCAAGCAGGGGGAGCCAGTGTTGTTCCTGAGTGCTGCGTGCCATTTGCGTGCTTTTAAGCATGTTTTGCATGGTGGCCTCCTTTTTCGATAAAACAGATATGCAAATAGCGTGCCAGTGACCGGCAGGGAGAAGCCAAACGGCAGCGCAGTTGCGCTGCCGTTTGGCTGAATGGGCTTGCGATTGGAAGGGGGGCGGTTTACTGCGATGCCCCATATGGGTGCATCAGGTGCGAAAGCGCGAAACCGATTCCTGCAGCGTCGAGGCCAGCTTGTCCAGTTCGGCCACCGCCTGAACAGTGTGGCCGATAGCGATGTCATTTTCGCGTGCGCGCTCGGCAATGCTCTCGATATTGTGAATGACGACGTTGCTGCTGGCCTTTTGATGCTCGGTCACGCCCACGATCTGATCCAGACCGTGGCTGACATCGGCAACCGAAACCCGGGTCGCATCCAGTACGGCGACAACCTGCTCTGTCGATTGCTGGCTGGACGCCAAGCGGCTCAAGCTGTGTGCCAATGCTTCACGCACAGCTAGTGATTTCGGCCCGAGTGCCGAGGTCACCTTGTCGATTTGTGCGGCCGAGGCGGCTGATTTCTCTGCCAGCTTGCGTACTTCGTCGGCGACGACGGCAAAGCCGCGGCCGGCTTCGCCAGCTCGCGCCGCTTCGATGGCGGCGTTCAAGGCCAGAAGGTTGGTCTGCTCGGCAATTTCACGTACCTGACGCGTCATGTCGTTGATTGCCGAGGTCGAGTGCATGAAATCGTTTTCGGCATCGGCCATTAAGCGCACGGCTTGCTCGACTTGCAATGCCTCGCTACGCAGCAACGCCAGATTCTGGCGCCCGCTTTCGGATTGTTCGCAGCTGCGCGCTGAAATATCGCGTACTGTGCCGGCTTGTCCGGCAATGGCCACGATGTGCTGGGCCAGCGTTTCGACTTCGCTTGTCGCGGCCTGTGACTGGTTGCTTTGCAGTTTCGAGCCTTGCGCCAGGCTGGCGGCGTGGCTGGACAGGGTGTGCGATGCGGTCGCGACGGCGCCGGCTGAACGGCTGACATCACGCACCAGCGCCGAGATGGTTTCCAGCAGGCGGTTGAAGCGGTATGCCGCGATGCCGATCTCGTCACGGCTGGCGACCGGCAGGCGCCGGCTCAGGTCTCCATCCCCTCCGGCCAGTTCCGCCAGCCCCTGCGACATCTGGTTTAGCGGGCGGGTCACGAAGCGGCGGATAAACAGGAAGATCAGTCCCATCAGCGGTAGCGACATCAGCAGGGCAAAGGCGATGCTCTGGTTGCGAAAACCGTCTACGGCAGCATAGGTCTTGGTCAGGGAGATGCGCATGCTCACTGCGCCTAGCGGTGTACCTTCGGCCACCTGATGGCAGCTGATGCAGTTTTTGCCCAGATAGTTGCTGGATGCCAGTGCCGGATAGACCACCCGCAGCATCTCGCCTTGCGCCGGTGAGCTTTCGATGGCGATATAGGGTTTGCCGCTGGCGAGTGCCTGGCGTTCGATGTCGTCAACCGGGCGGGCTTTGTCGCCGCCGTTGCCTGGGCCGAATATTTTGCTTACACCTTCGCCGCGCAATACGCGCAGGTCGTGCACGCTGGACAGCTCCCGGATCTGGTCCAGAAAAACATCGCGTTGCGCCACGGTGCCGGTGATCATCATCCCGGTCAGTCCAGCCAGCGTCATTTCGTTCATGCTGTGCGCCAATCCCTTGGCCTGATCGACGGCTATCTCGCGGCTGACGCGGGTCTCCCAGGTAATCAATCCGCCTAATGCCAGCGCCAGGCAAAGCCAGATGGCGGAAGTCAGGCGTAGCCAGATCGGCCAGTCGGAAAATTTTCGCATGAAGAAAGATCCATACCTGAAAGGAATTCGGAAAGTATAACTTATTAATATGCCATTTGAGATGATGTGGAGTGATAAAAGTTAAGCCTGATATGACAAAAACCCCGGGCTATGCCCGGGGTCGCCGATGGGGTGGTATTGCTGTTTAGCGGGTCAAGATTCGCATGTGTCGCCGGGTACGCGCACCCAGCCTTCCATCAGTACGCGCGCGCTGCGGCTCATCACAGCCTTGGTGACCGTCCACTGGCCATTCGCCTGCTGTGCCTCGGCGCCGACGCGCAAGGTGCCGGACGGGTGGCCGAAGCGTACCGCGCTTTTCTCGCCGCCACCGGCTGCAAGGTTGACCAGCGTGCCGGGAATGGCGGCGGCCGTGCCGATGGCCACCGCACAGGTGCCCATCATTGCGTGGTGCAGCTTGCCCATCGACAGCGCGCGTACCAGGAGATCGATTTCGCAGGCCTTGATGGCTTTGCCGCTGGACGACAGATAGTCGGCTGCGGGTGCAACAAAGGCGATCTTGGGCGTGTGCTGGCGTTTTGCGGCTTCGTCCACATCCTGTATCAGCCCCATGGCCCGTGCCGCGTAGGCGCGGATGGTCTCGAAGCGGATTAGCGCCGCGCTGTCATTATTGATGGCATCCTGCAGTTCGGTGCCGGTGTAGCCGATATCGGCTGCGTTGACGAACACAGTCGGGATGCCGGCGTTGATCATTGTCACCTTGAAGGTGCCTACGCCGGGCACCACCAGATCGTCGACCAGATTGCCGGTCGGGAACATCGCACCGCCTGCGCCGTCCTCGTCGGCGGCCGGGTTCAGAAACTCGATGGCGACTTCTGCAGCGGGAAAGGTGACGCCATCCAGTTCGAAGTCGCCGGTTTCCTGCACGGCACCTGCGCTGACCGGTACATGCGCGATGATGGTTTTGCCGATATTGGCCTGCCAGATGCGTACGGTGCAGATGCCGTTGTCCGGTACGCGAGCAGGATCGATCAGGCCTTTGCTGATGGCGAAAGAGCCGATGGCGGCGGTGAGGTTGCCGCAGTTGCCGCTCCAGTCGACGAAGGGCTTGTCGATGGAAACCTGGCCGAACAGATAATCGACATCATGCTCTGCCTGCGTGCTTTTGCTGACAATCGCGGTTTTGCTGGTGCTTGAGGTCGCGCCGCCCATGCCGTCTATCTGTTTGCCGTACGGGTCGGGGCTGCCGATGATGCGCATCAGCAGAGCGTCGCGCGCCGCACCGGCTACTTGCGCGGCAATCGGCAGCTCTTGCAAGGCAAAGAGCACGCCCTTGCTGGTGCCGCCACGCATATAGGTGGCGGGAATGCGTATCTGGGGAAGGTGAGCCATGGCTGAATTCCTGATGAATGTATTGGGTAGGCCTGGCGGCCGAGTCTGGCAGGGCGGGCCGCTACCGGCCAGACCGGTTTGCATTGCCTGGACGGGCGTTAGCCGCCATCTGGCAGCTAACGCCTATAACCGGCGCTTACGCTAATGCAACTTCAGTCTTGCTTGACTCAAGGAAGTCTTGCGCGAAGCGCTGCAATACACCGCCTGCCTCGTAAATCGAGACTTCTTCGGCGGTATCGAGGCGGCAGGTGACCGGCACTTCGACGCGTTCGCCATATTTGCGGCTGATGACCAGCGTTAGCGTCGCGCGCGGGGTGCGCGCACCCAGCACGTCGTAACTTTCCGTGCCGTCCAGCGCCAGGGTTTTGCGGGTGACGCCCGGTTTGAACTCGAGCGGCAATACGCCCATGCCCACCAGATTGGTGCGGTGGATGCGCTCAAAGCCTTCGGCGACGATGGCTTCGACGCCGGCCAGACGCACGCCTTTGGCCGCCCAGTCGCGCGAGCTGCCCTGGCCGTAGTCGGCACCGGCGATGATGATCAAGGGCTGCTTGCGTGCCATATAGGTCTCGATTGCTTCCCACATGCGGGTGACCTTGCCCTCCGGTTCGATGCGGGCGAGCGAGCCTTGCCTGATCTGGCCATCGACCACGGCCATTTCATTGATCAGCTTGGGGTTGGCGAAGGTGGCACGCTGTGCGGTCAGGTGATCGCCACGGTGCGTGGCATAGGAGTTGAAGTCCTCCTCCGGCAGGCCCATCTTGGCCAGATATTCGCCGGCGGCCGAGTTGGCCAGAATGGCATTGGACGGCGACAGATGGTCGGTGGTGATATTGTCCGGCAATAGCGCCAGCGGCCGCATGCCCTTGAGTGTACGCTCGCCGGCCAGTGCGCCTTCCCAGTAGGGCGGGCGGCGGATATAGGTGCTTTGCTCCCGCCAGGCATAGAGCGGGCTGTCGGCCTGTTGCGCCACACCCAGATCGAACATCGGGATATAGACCTGCTTGAATTGCTCTGGCTTGACGCTCTTGGCGACAATGGCGTCGATCTCTTCATCCGATGGCCAGATGTCGATCAGGCGAATCTCGCGCCCGTTCACCACGCCCAGCACGTCCTTTTCAATGTCAAAACGCATGGTGCCGGCAATGGCGTAGGCAACCACCAGCGGCGGCGAGGCGAGGAAGGCCTGCTTGGCGTAGGGGTGGATGCGGCCGTCGAAGTTGCGGTTGCCGGACAGCACGGCGGTGGCGTAAAGATCGCGTTCTATGATTTCTTGCTGGATTGCCGGGTCAAGCGCGCCGGACATGCCGTTACAGGTGGTGCAGGCGAAGCCGACAATGCCGAACCCCAGTTGTTCCAGTTCGCTCAATAGGCCGGCATCCTTCAGATACAGCTCGGCCACTTTGGAGCCCGGCGCAAACGATGACTTCACCCACGGTTTGCGGGTCAGACCCAGTTCATTGGCTTTTTTCGCCAGCAGTGCTGCCGCAACCACATTGCGCGGGTTGCTGGTGTTGGTGCAGCTGGTAATGGCCGCGATGATGACCGCGCCGTCCGGCATCAGCCCTTGTGCCTCTTCGGCGCGGGCGGCGGCAAGCTGGGCTTCGCTGGCAATGCCGCGTGCCTGCAATTCGGTTGTCGGCAGGCGCTTGTGCGGGTTGGACGGGCCGGCCATATTGCGCGTGACGCTGGACAGGTCGAACTCGAGTACGCGTTCGTATTCGGCACTGGCAAGGCTGTCCGCCCACAGGCCGGTGGTTCTGGCGTAGTTCTCGACCAGTGCCACCTGTTCAGGTTCGCGCCCGGTCAGCTTCAGGTAGGCGATGGTCTGTTCATCGATGTAGAACATGCCGGCCGTGGCGCCGAACTCTGGCGTCATGTTGGAAATGGTGGCGCGGTCGCCGATAGACAGGCTGTCGGCACCATCGCCGAAAAATTCGAGCCAGGCGGAGACGACGCGTTCCTTGCGCAGGAACTCGGTCAGTGCCAGCACGATGTCGGTGGCGGTGATGCCGCTCTGACGCTTGCCGGTGAGCTTGACGCCGACGATGTCGGGCAAGCGCATCATCGAGGCGCGGCCCAGCATCACGGTTTCGGCCTCGAGGCCGCCGACGCCGATGGCGATCACGCCCAATGCGTCCACATGCGGGGTGTGGCTGTCGGTGCCGACGCAGCTGTCCGGAAAGGCGACGCCGTCACGTGCCTGAATCACCGGCGACATTTTTTCCAGATTGATCTGGTGCATGATGCCGTTGCCGGCCGGAATCACGTCCACGTTCTTGAATGCGGTACGGGTCCAGTCGATGAAATGGAAGCGATCCTCGTTGCGGCGGTCTTCGATGGCGCGGTTCTTGGCGAAGGCGTCCGGGTCGAAGCCGCCGCACTCGACAGCGAGCGAATGGTCGACGATGAGCTGGGTCGGCACCACCGGATTGACTTGTGACGGGTCGCCGCCTTGATCGGCAATGGCGTCGCGCAGACCGGCCAGATCCACCAGCGCAGTCTGGCCCAGAATGTCGTGGCAGACCACGCGTGCCGGAAACCACGGAAAGTCGAGGTCGCGCTTGCGCTCGATCAATTGCTTGAGGGCGTCGGTCAGTGTGGCAGGGTCGCAGCGGCGCACCAGGTTTTCGGCCAGCACGCGCGCGGTGTAAGGCAGTTTGGCGTAGGCACCCGGCGCGATCGCATCAACTGCGGCGCGGGTGTCGAAATAGTCGAGGCCGGTGCCGGGCAAGGGTTTGCGGTAGTGAGTATTCATGGTGTCGGTCATCACGATAGGGTAGGCATGCATGCGGCAAGGGGGAGCCGGCGCCAGGCGCACGGCTCCCCCGCTTAATTCAGGCGCTTAGCGTTGTTCGATCGGCAGGAAGGCCTGATCTTCCGGGCCGACATAATTGGCGCTCGGACGGATGATCTTGCCGTCGATGCGCTGCTCGATCACATGCGCGCTCCAGCCGCTGGTGCGGGCGATCACGAACAGCGGGGTGAACATCGCGGTCGGCACACCCATCATGTGGTAGGACACGGCGGAGAACCAGTCGAGATTGGGGAACATGTTCTTGATGTCCCACATCACGGATTCCAGACGCGCGGCGATGTCGAACATCTTGCTGTCGCCGGCGGCGGCCGACAGCTCGCGCGCGACTTCCTTGATCACCTTGTTGCGCGGATCGGAAATGGTGTACACCGGATGGCCGAAGCCGATCACCACTTCCTTCTTCTCTACCCGTGCCTTGATATCGTTTTCTGCTTCATCCGGCGTGTCGTAACGCTTCTGGATATCGAACGCCACTTCGTTGGCGCCGCCATGCTTGGGGCCGCGCAGCGCGCCGATGGCGCCGGTGATGGCCGAGTACATATCGGAGCCGGTGCCGGCGATGACGCGGCTGGTGAAGGTGCTGGCATTGAATTCGTGCTCGGCATACAGGATCAGCGAGGTGTGCATCGCCTTCACCCACAGCGCGGACGGCTTTTCACCGTGCAACAGGTGCAGGAAGTGGCCGCCGATCGAGTCGTCGTCGGTTTCCACCTCAATCCGCTTGCCGTTATGGCTGAAGTGGTACCAGTAAAGCAGCATCGAGCCGAAGCTGGCCATCAGGCGGTCGGCGATATCGCGCGCGCCGGCGATATTGTGGTCGTCCTTCTCCGGCAGGGTGCAACCCAGCGCCGATACGCCGGAGCGCATCACGTCCATCGGGTGGGCCGAGGCCGGCAGTGCTTCCAGCACCGCCTTGACCGAGGCGGGCAGGCCGCGCAGCGCCTTGAGCTTGGCCTTGTAGCCGGTCAGTTCGGCGACATTGGGCAGCTTGCCATGCACCAGCAGGTAGGCGACTTCTTCGAATTCGCAACGGTCGGCGATGTCGAGAATGTCGTAGCCGCGATAGCTCAAATCATTGCCGGTACGGCCGACGGTGCACAGTGCGGTATTGCCGGCGGCTACGCCGGACAGGGCGACGGATTTTTTCGGCTTGCCGATGACGACTTCAGTCATGTGATTCTCCTTTGCAGATAGCGGGGTGGACGCGGATTATTTGTTTTTTTCCTGTTGAAACAGGGCGTCCAGTTTTTGTTCGTAGTCGTGGTAGCCGAGGTGATCGTACAGATCCATACGGGTCTGCATGGTGTCGACCACATTAGCCTGGGTGCCGTCACGGCGCAGCGCCTCATAGACATTCAGCGCGGCTTTGGAGGCGGCGCGGAAGGTCGACAGCGGATACAGCACCAGCGAGACGCCGTTATTGCCCAGTTGTTCGGTGGTATACAGCGGGGTGGAGCCGAACTCGGTGATGTTGGCCAGTACCGGCACCTTCACCGCCTCGGCAAACTGCTTGTACATGGCAAGATCGGTAATCGCCTCGGGGAAGATCATGTCGGCGCCGGCCTCGACGCAGGCGATGGCGCGCTCGATGGCCGATTCCAGTCCTTCAACTGCCAGTGCATCGGTGCGCGCCATGATCACCATGTCGTGCTTGCGTGCGTCGACGGCGGCCTTCACGCGGTCGACCATCTCTTCCTTGCTGACGATGGCCTTGTTCGGGCGGTGGCCGCAGCGTTTTTGCTGGATCTGGTCTTCGATATGCACGGCAGCGGCACCGGCTTTTTCCAGACTACGCACGGCACGGGCGATATTGAATGCGCCGCCCCAGCCGGTGTCGATATCGACCAAAAGCGGCAGTTCGGTGACGTCGGTAATGCGGCGTACATCGATCAGTACGTCTTCCAAGGTGGTGATGCCAAGATCGGGAATGCCGCAGGAGCAGGCGGCGACACCGCCGCCGGACAGATAAATGGCCTTGAAGCCGGAGTGCTCGGCAAGACGGGCAAAATAGGCATTGACCGCGCCGACAACCTGCAGCGGCTTTTCCTGCTCGACGGCAAGACGGAAACGTTGACCCGGGGTATGCATCTGGCGGCTCCTTGATGATGTGTTGACTGAGTGATTGTTCCAAATTCTAGCAAGTGCTTGGTAAGTTAGTAAATGGCGTAGGCATTTTTTTCTTGTGTCTGGCTATTTTTTTGTCGCTTGTTGTGTTTTTGGCTGGTAAACGCACGTTTGGAAGTACGTGCAATGGTCAGAAGCTGGTGCTTGTCGGTTTTGCTTTGCAATGTGCTCTGTTAAGGTGACGGCTTATTACGGTCGAACTTATCCGGAGCAGAGGAGTCATAAGAGATGACTATAAAAATCTGGACAGCAAGCATAGAAAAAATCAGGAGCTGTAAACAAGAATGAGTGATCGGGAACTCGATCAGCAATTGGTGGAGCGCGTCCAGCGCGGGGAGAAGCGCGCCTTTGATTTGTTGGTTTCCAAGTATCAAAGACGTCTGGGGCGCTTGTTGTCGCGCTTTATCAAGGACAGCGCGGACATTGAGGATGTGACGCAGGAGGCCTTTATCAAGGCTTACCGGGCATTGCCGTCATTTCGGGGTGAGAGCGCTTTTTACACTTGGCTGTATCGTATCGGAATCAATACTGCCAAGAACTTTCTCAGTGCCAATGGTCGAAGACCTGTGTTCAAGGCCGGGGTCGAGGATGAAGATGGCGAGGTCGCTGATCTGGGCGATCAGATGCCAGATTACCATACGCCCGAAGCGGACATGATGAACCGCCAGATCGTGGAAACGGTTAATCAGGCGGTGAATGCGTTGCCTGAGGAGTTGCGTACGGCAATTACCCTGCGTGAAATGGATGGTCTCAGCTACGAGGAAATCGCCCAAGTGATGGATTGTCCGATTGGTACGGTCAGGTCGCGTATTTTCCGTGCGCGTGAAGCGATTGCAACGCAGTTGCGCCCCTTGCTGGATACGGCAAAAGACAAGAGGTGGTAGTGATGAAAGAAAATATCTCTGCTTTGATGGACGATGCGCTGGATGATGCAGCGGCACACGCGGCCATCACTGATTTGCAGGCGGATAAGACATTGAAGGATAGCTGGGATACCTATCAGCTGATCGGGGATGCCATGCGCGGTGGCGGGGGCCTTGCGCTGGATGTGCGGCGCGAAGTCAGTGAGCGCCTGCGTGATGAGCCTACCGTTTTGGCCCCGGCCAGACGCTGGCCTTTGCCGGCCCGAAAGCTGCGCCATTACGCATTGGCCGCATCGCTTGCTTGCGCGGCCGTTGTCGGCTGGATGGGCTGGCAGCAGGATGAGTCGGAAATGGTGGTGGCCAAAGCAAGCGAAGCCCAAGTGTTCAGCCCGGTTACAGCGGTAGAAGCACCTTATTTGCTGGCGCATCAGGAAATGGCGGGGACAATAGACAGCTCGCAGCGGCGGGTTGCCTATGTGCCCGCGCGTGACAAGGCAGCACATTGATGCAGTTCAGGTTCTGTGTTTTTTTGGGCGTGTTGCTGGCACCTTTGGTGCAGGCCAGCCCTGATGATGACTGGGCCTTGCTTGGCAAGGCTGCGCAAGTAGCACGCCAGCAAGCATTGTCCGGCAGTTACTTGCACCAGATAGGCTCTGCATCCGAGACCTTCCGTATCCAGCGTACAGTCAGCAAAGGGAAAGTCAGGGAGCGCCGAGTTTCGCTGGATGGCTTGCCGCGCGAGATTATCCGTCATGGCGACGTGCTGATTACGTCCGCTCCGGACGAGCATTCGCTGCTGGCTGCAAAAATAAGCAGTGCCAAGCTGTTTCCCGCCATTCTGCCGGATAATGTGGCCATGCTGGCTGATGGCTATGCCTTAAGCCGCTTGGGCTCGGATAGGGTAGCGTCGCGCGAATGCCAATGGTGGCAGTTGAAATCGCTGGAAGCCGGGCAGCGCTATACACAGCGCGTTTGTCTGGATAAGGCCAGTCATCTGCCGCTGAAGTGGGTCACGCTGAATGCACAGCAGGATGCGGTCGAGTTGTTCAGCTTTATCGAGCTGGATGATCGCGCACCGCGCGCCAAGGTCAGTGTGCAGCCGGTTTATCCCTTAAGCTCAGCGTCTTCTGCTTCTGCCGTGAAGGCTGAAGAGGGGGTGGGGTCGCTAGAGATCAAAGGCATTCCACCGGGTTTTCGGTTGCTGCGTTCTGTCATGCGTAAAATGCCGGGTAATGATGGTGCGCCACCGGTTCAACACCGGGTGTATAGCGATGGTCTGGCCGTGTTTTCCCTGTTTGTCGAGTATGCCAAGGATGCCAAACCGGCGCCTCATCTGACGCATGGGCCTATTTCGGTAGCTACAGACAATGAGGGCGAGTACCGTTTGACCTTGGTGGGGGATCTGCCTGATGCCGGTTTGCAGTCCATTGCCCGTCATTTGCGGCTTGTTAAAAAATCATGATTGAAACCGAAGCACGCGTACTGCGCGTCGAGCCCGGTGCGGCCTGGGTCGAGCCCAAGCCGCATTCGCCATGTGGCCAGTGTGATGCTGAGGGCGGTTGCCGTTCCTTGAGTATCGCGCGCCTGTTTA
Organism: Craterilacuibacter sinensis; assembly: GCF_009831765.1. Taxonomy (GTDB): domain Bacteria; phylum Pseudomonadota; class Gammaproteobacteria; order Burkholderiales; family Chromobacteriaceae; genus Craterilacuibacter; species Craterilacuibacter sinensis. The sequence goes on from NZ_WSSB01000005.1 coordinate 201,108, forward strand.
GCGGGCGTGATCCGGTGTTCCGGGTGCTGGATAGCCTGGGAGTGGGGGCCGGGGACCGGGTGATGGTGGCCGTGCCGGAAAAAAGCCTGAGGCAAAGCGTGTTGCTGATGTATGTCTTGCCGCTGTTTGCCTTGTTCGCCGGCGCGCTGTTAGGCGCGCTGTTTGGCGAGATGGCGTCGGCGCTTGCCGGTTTGGGCTGTTTGCTGCTGAGCTTGCTGCTGGTACGCAACCGGGCGCAGCGCCTGTCGGAGGATGGCCGTTTTCAGCCCCATATTGCCAGCAAGCTGGGGCCTGACGCCATTGTGGCAGCGCCTCGTTCTTGCCGTTCAAAAAACCGGCCCTTGGAGTAAAAATGACGCTGACGCTGATGTTCCGCGATTATTGCAGCCTGTGCCATGCCATGCGTGATGCGCTATTGCCCTGGCAGGCGCGCTACGGCTTTGAGCTGGATATTGTCGACGTGGATGCCGACCCGGTGCTGGAAGAAAAGTACAACGAACTGGTGCCCGTGTTGCTGGATGCAAAGGGCGAGATCTGCCACTGGCACCTGGATGAAGCCGCTCTGGCGGAACGTTTGGCTGCACATGCCGGCGAAATCCGCTAGAATCGCGCACTAATTGATACCTGTACGAGGGCGCACTACGTGCCCTCGTCTTTTTGTTGTCTGCGAGCCTGATGAAACACATACGCAATTTTTCTATCATTGCCCATATCGACCACGGCAAATCCACGCTGGCTGACCGTTTTATCCAGTTCTGCGGTGGCTTGGATCTACGCGAAATGAGCGCCCAGGTGCTCGACTCAATGGATATTGAGAAAGAGCGTGGCATTACCATCAAGGCGCAGACTGCAGCCTTGCATTACAAGGCGCGGGATGGCGAGGTCTACAACCTCAACCTGATCGACACACCGGGACACGTCGACTTCAGCTATGAAGTGTCGCGTTCGCTGTCCGCCTGCGAAGGCGCGCTGCTGGTCGTGGACGCTTCGCAAGGTGTAGAAGCCCAGACCGTTGCCAACTGTTATACCGCCATCGACCTGGGGGTCGAGGTGGTGCCGGTGCTGAACAAGATCGATTTGCCGGCTGCCGAGCCAGAGCGCGTCTGTCAGGAAATCGAAGACATCATCGGTATCGAGGCCATCGATGCGGTGCGTGCCTCGGCCAAATCCGGTATCGGCATCGAGGACATCCTCGAAACCCTGATTGCCAAGATTCCGCCGCCGGTCGGCGATGTGGATGCCCCGCTCAAGGCGCTGATTATCGATTCGTGGTTTGATAACTACGTCGGCGTGGTGATGCTGGTGCGCGTCAAGGACGGCGTGATCAAGCCCAAGGACAAGATCAAGTTCATGGCCACCGGTGCCGAGCATCTGTGCGAGCAGGTCGGCGTATTCACGCCTAAAGCCTTGCAGCGCAGCGAGCTTAGGGCCGGCGAGGTGGGCTTTATCATTGCCGGTATCAAGGACATCAAGTCGGCCAAAGTTGGCGATACCATTACCTTGATGAAAACGCCGGCAGCCGAAGCATTGCCGGGCTTTAAGGAAGTCCAGTCGCAGGTGTTTGCCGGTCTGTATCCGGTGGAAAGCCACGACTACGACAATCTGCGCGATGCGCTGGAAAAGCTGCAGCTGAACGATGCTTCGCTCAAGTACGAGCCGGAAGTGTCGCAGGCGCTGGGCTTCGGCTTCCGTTGCGGTTTCCTGGGGCTGCTGCACTTGGAAATTGTGCAGGAACGTCTCGAGCGCGAGTTCGATATGGACCTGATCACCACGGCGCCTACCGTGGTGTATGAGCTACTGATGAAGGACGGCGAGGTGATCCATGTGGAAAACCCGTCCAAGCTGCCGGATCCTGCCAAGGTGGAAGAAATCCGCGAGCCCATCATTACTGCCCATATCCTGCTGCCGCAGGAGTATGTCGGTGCGGTGATGACCTTGTGTAACGGCAAGCGTGGCGTGCAGCGCAATATGCAGTATCTGGGCCGCCAGGTGATGCTGACTTACGATATGCCGATGAATGAAGTGGTGATGGACTTCTTCGACAAGCTCAAGTCCACCAGCCGCGGCTACGCATCGCTTGACTACGATTTCAAGGAATATCAGGCGTCCGACCTCGTCAAGCTGGATATTCTGGTCAATAGCGAGAAGGTAGATGCGCTGTCGCTGATCGTGCACCGTCAGAGTGCCCAGTTCCGCGGCCGTGCCGTTGCCGCCAAGATGCGCGAGCTGATTCCGCGCCAGATGTTTGATATCGCGGTGCAGGCTGCCATCGGTGCGCACATTATCGCGCGCGAAACCATCAAGGCCTTGCGTAAGAACGTGCTGGCCAAGTGCTATGGCGGTGATATTACCCGTAAGAAAAAGCTGCTGGAAAAGCAGAAAGCCGGTAAGCGCCGCATGAAGCAGGTGGGTAATGTGGAAATTCCGCAGGAAGCCTTCCTCGCCATCTTGCAAGTAGGGGACAAATAAGTGAGCGGGAATCTGTTCTGGGTGTTTGTCGTTGTGGCTGTGGTCGGCATCGCGCTGATTGCGTCGGCCGGCAAGAAAGAGGCGGGGGCCAAAGAGTGGCCGGCCGCCGTGCAGTGGGGCTATATCGCCTTGCTGGTCGGCTGCTTCGGCGTGCTGTCGAGCTGGATGAGCTTTTCAGCCGTGATGCTGGTGATTGTGCTGGTGACCGGCTTTGGCTGGGCGCTGGACAAGTTCTATCTGGCACGCCGCCGTGCGCCGGGTGAAGAACCCGGCCATATGGTCGACAACGCCAAGGGCTTTTTCCCCATCATTCTGGTGGTATTCCTGCTGCGCTCGTTTATTGCCGAGCCGTTCCAGATTCCCAGCAGCTCAATGCGGCCGGGGCTGATTGTTGGCGACTTCATTCTGGTCAATAAATTCACCTACGGCATACGGGTGCCGGTGCTGAACAAGGTGATGGTGCCGGTGCATGAAGTTGCGCGTGGCGATGTGGCGGTGTTCAATTTCCCGCCTAACCCGCGTGTCGACTACATCAAGCGTGTGATCGGGCTGCCGGGGGACACGGTCGAGTACCGTAACAAGAGCCTGACTATCAACGGCAAGGCTGTGCCGGATGTGGCGGATGGTACTTATGACTATCTGGAGCAGGGTCTGGCGATGATACGGAACGACCAGTACATCGAAACCCTGCCATCCACACCTGAGGCCAAGACCTATAAGGTGCTGAAGATTCCTCAGGCGCCGGTCTATGATCCGGCACAGGTGCGCGACTTCCCGTATCGGGATAATTGCCAGTATGCTGAAGACGGTTTTGTGTGCAAAGTGCCACAGGGTCACTATTTCATGCTGGGCGATAATCGCGACAACAGTCTGGATGGCCGCTACTGGGGCTTTGTTGCCGATGACCTGCTGGTGGGCAAAGCTTTCCTGATCTGGATGAATTTCGGTGATTTTTCGCGCATCGGAATGAAAATAGAGTAACGGTTTCGCCTTTTGACTGCCCGGTTCCCGCCTGTACCGTTGCGGGGCCGGGCTTTTTCATTCGCCAAATTTGGCCGCGCGTGCCAGCAGGTTTAGAATGCGGCTTTCGTTGCCATGATGGCGATCAGCTAAAAACAGGAGCAGAGCGTATGCGTTCTCGGGAATACGGTTTATCTGCGGTGTCGCTTTTGATGACGATACTGCTGGCTGGTGCATTGATACTGGGATTTTTCCGTGTAGTACCGGTTTATTCCGAGTATTTCGAGATCAAGAATGCCTTGAATGATATGGCCAAGAATCCGGCGCCCGAGGGCGAGTGGGGCTTGCGTCAGGAATTTGCCCGTCGTGCCGGGGTAAACGATATTAGCTCGGTCAAGCCGCAAGACTTGCGCATCTACGCACCGATCGGCCAGCAGCCGGCCATTACCGTGGCCTGGCGCCGTGAAGTACCGATGGTCTCCAATGTAAGCCTGCTTTTCGATTTCAACATTCACGCTGGCCAAAAAGCCGGCATGCAACCCTAAGCCGTGACCCAACATAAAGATATCCGATTTCGCCGCCTCAGCGAGGCATTAGGCTACCGTTTTACCCGTCCCGAGTGGCTGCGCCAGGCTTTGACGCACCGCAGCTACGGCACGCCCAACAACGAGCGGCTGGAGTTTGTCGGTGACAGCATTCTCAACTATACCGTCGCCCGCATGCTGTATGACCGCTTCCCGCAATTGACCGAGGGCGAGCTATCGCGCCTGCGCGCCAATCTGGTGAATCAGCAGACGCTGTCCGAACTGGCCCAGCTGCTCAAGCTGGGGGACGAGCTGTATCTGGGTGAGGGCGAGCTTAAGAGCGGCGGCTTTAACCGGCCGTCCATTCTGGCGGATGCGCTGGAGGCGACCTTTGCCGCCGTGAGTTTTGACGCGGATTTTGCCGCCGCCGAAACTGTGGTGCGCCATTTGTACCGTGAGCGGGTCGAAGCGATTGATCCGACCCGCCATGCCAAAGATGCCAAGACACGCCTGCAAGAAGCACTGCAGGCGCGCAAATATCCGCTGCCGCGCTACCGCATCCTGAGCCAGTTGGGTGAGGCGCACGAGCAGCACTTCAAAGTCGCGTGCGAGCTGGGCGATCTGGGCATCGATACCAGCGGCGAAGGCAATAGCCGGCGCGCGGCCGAACAGCAGGCCGCCGAACAGGCGCTGCTGCAACTGGAAGCACAATTCAAACTGGGCAAGAAATGACCGAAACCTCTTATCGCTGCGGCTTTGTGGCCATCGTCGGCCGTCCCAATGTGGGCAAATCGACGCTGATGAACCACCTCATAGGCCAGAAGATCAGCATCACCTCCAAAAAGGCGCAGACCACGCGCCATCGCGTGACCGGCATCCATACTACCGATCACAGCCAGTTCGTGTTTGTCGATACACCGGGCTTCCAGACTTTTCACGGCGGCGCGCTGAACGAGACCTTGAACAAGAGCGTCAAGGACACGCTGGGCAATGTCGATTGCGTGATGTTCGTACTGGAAGCCAAGCGCTTTACCCCGGCCGACCGCGAAGTGATGGCGCTGTTGCCGAAGAAAATCCCGGTGATTCTGGTGGTGAACAAGGTCGACAAGGCCAAGGACAAGATCGAGCTCGCCAACTTTATCGATGATGTGCGCGCCGAGTTCCCTTTTGTCGATGCCGAAGTGGTCAGCGCCAAACATGGTCAGCGTATTGCCGAACTGCTGGAAAAAGTAGCACCCCATCTGCCCGAGTCGGTGCCTCTGTATCCGGAAGACATGATTACCGACAAGAGCCAGCGCTTCCTTGCAGCCGAAATCGTGCGCGAGAAGCTGTTCCGCTATCTGGGCGAGGAGCTGCCGTACTCGATGAATGTCGAAGTCGAGCAGTTCGAGGTGGATGGTGCCATGTACCGCATCCACGTCGCGATCCTGGTCGACAAGGAAGGGCAGAAGCCCATCGTGATCGGCAAGGGTGGTGAAAAGCTGAAAAAAATCTCGACCGAGGCCCGCCTCGATATGGAAGCGCTGTTCGACACCAAGGTTTACCTCGAGGTGTGGGTCAAGGTGAAGTCGGGCTGGGCCGACGACGTGCGTTTCCTCAAGGAATTCGGCCTGTAAAATGTTTGCCCACACCCCCGCGCCGCCTTACTGGGCGGTCATCTTCTCCAGCCAGCGCAGCGATGTGGCCGATGGTTACGGCGATATGGCTGACGCGATGGTGGCGCTGGCTGCGCAGCAGCCGGGCTACCTTGGCGTCGAGAGCGTGCGCAGTGATGACGGCTTCGGCATCACCGTGTCGTACTGGGCCAGTGAAGAAGCGATCGCCGGCTGGAAGGCCGAGGGTCGCCACCGGCTGGCACAGGCCGAAGGCTACGCGCGCTGGTATGCGGAGCTCTTCACCCGCGTGGCCTGCGTCGGGCGCGACCACCACTGGACGCGCGGCTGATGCAGCCGGGCAAGATAGACCGCCAGAGCGGCTTTATCCTGCATGCGCAAGCCTATCGCGAGACCAGCTTGCTGCTGGATGTGCTGACGCGCGATTACGGCCGCGTGGCCATGGTAGCGCGCGGCGCGCGCCGGCCGCGCGCCGAATTGCGTGGCCTACTGTTGCCGTTTCAACCCTTGTCGCTGGCCTGGTTCGGCAAGACCGAATTGCGTACCCTGCACCGTGCCGAATGGCAGGGCGGGGTACGTCTGCTGGCCGGGCAGGCATTGGTATGCGGCTTTTATCTGAACGAGTTGCTGGTGCGCCTCACCGTGCGCGAAGATCCGACCCCTGCTGTTTTTACAGCCTACGACGCCGCCGTGCGGGCGCTGGCGCAAGGCGAGGCGCAGGGCGTGGTATTGCGCCGTTTCGAACTGGCTCTATTGGGTGCGCTGGGTTATGCGCCCTTGCTTGGGCATGATGGCGCCGGTGCACCGCTGGATGCAGGCTCGCTGTACCGGGTACAGGCCGGCTCTCCTCCCGAGCTCTGGCAAGGCGGCGTGGCGCATGATGGCCAGGCCGTGGTGCGCGGGGCGGTTTTGCTGGCACTGGCCGCCGGTGATTTTGACGATGCGCATGCGCTGCGCGAAGCGCGCGGCGTGACCCGGCTGATGCTGGCCAATCTTTTGGGTGACGACAAGCTCGCCACCCGCGAATTGCTGCTGCCGCTCGCCCAGGCGACGGAAGCGGCCAAACCGGTTTAAGACGAACGAGGAAACAGGCATGATCCTGCTGGGCATCAATATCGACCATGTGGCAACCTTGCGCCAGGCGCGCGGCACCCGCTATCCCAGCCCGATAGAGGCCGCACTGGTGGCCGAAACGGCTGGCGCCGACCTGATCACGCTGCATCTGCGTGAAGATCGCCGCCATATCCAGGATGCCGATGTCGTCGCCATGAAGCAGGTCATCAAGACGCGGATGAATCTGGAGATGGCGCTGACCGAAGATATGCTGGAAAACGCGCTCAAGGTCATGCCGGAAGATGTGTGCCTGGTGCCGGAAAAGCGTGAAGAAGTCACCACCGAAGGCGGGCTGGATGTGATCCGCTACTTTGACGAGGTCAAACGCTTTACCCAGATCCTGTCTGATGCCGGTATCCGCGTGTCGCTGTTTATCGATGCCGACCGTGCCCAGATCGAGGCGGCATTTGACGCCGGTGCGCGCGTGATCGAACTGCATACCGGCGCCTATGCCGATGCCCATTCGGCCGAAGTGCGTCAGGCCGAGCTGACCCGCATCCGCGAAGCAGCCGTGTACGCGGCGCATCTGGGCTTTACCGTCAACGCAGGCCATGGCCTGTCTTACCATAACGTCAAGCCGGTGGCCGCCATCCGAGAAATCGCCGAGCTCAATATTGGCCACGCCATCGTCAGTCAGGCCCTGTTTGTCGGCTTTGCCGCTGCAGTGCAGGAAATGAAGGCGCTGATGCGCGAAGCGCGGCGCGGCGAATAATGATTTGCGGTGTGGGCACCGATCTGGCCGAAATCGCGCGCTTCGAGGCCATGATTGCGCGCCGTGGTTTGGGTGTCGGCCGGCGCCTGCTCTCGGCAAGCGAGCTGGCCGATTTTGCCGCCAGCTCTGATCCGGCCCGCTTTCTGGCCAAGCGTTTTGCCGCCAAGGAAGCGCTGGCCAAGGCGCTGGGCACCGGGGTCAGGGCGCCGGTACTGCTGACGGCGATTGCCGTTGGCCATGACGCGCTGGGCAAGCCGCAGTTTGCGTTGTCGGCCGAGCTGTCTGCCTTTGTTGCCGCGCGCGGCATCAGCCATCTGCATTTATCTATCAGCGACGAGCGTACACAGGCGCTGGCCTTTGTTGTGGCCGAAAGCCGCAGTTAGTCGCACCCTGTCTTATTACTGGAAAGTCAGCATGACCTCTGAACTGCAAATCATCGATATCGTCGTGGGCGAGGGCAAGGAGGCCGTCAAGGGCGCCCTGATTACCACCCAGTACCGCGGCTGCCTGGAAGACGGCACCCAGTTTGATTCCTCCTACGATAGAGGCCAGCCGTTCCAGTGCGTGATCGGTACCGGCCGCGTGATCAAGGGCTGGGATCTGGGCCTGATGGGGATGAAAGTTGGCGGCAAGCGCAAGCTGCTGGTGCCGGCGCATCTGGCCTATGGCGAGCGCCAGATCGGCGCACATATCAAGCCGGGCTCCAATCTGGTTTTTGAAATCGAACTTTTGGAAGTGCTGACGCGGGATTGATAATTTAATTTAGGAGGTAGGGTGTCTAAAGTTAATGGTGGTGAATTCTTGTATTCATTTGAAAATATGCGGGCGGTTGCAATATTGTTCGTTATTTTTTCGCATTTTTCTTCTGTTTATAAATTTGGCGAATCAGCTGATATTGTCAAATTTATTCTTGCAGATGCGACGACATTATTTGTTTTTATATCAGGATATCTATTTTATTATTTGTCGGGCAATAAAGGCTTTGGTTACTTAGATTATTTAGGTAAAAAATTTAAGTTTGTTGTGTTGCCTTTTTTCTTTTTTTCTTTTTTTGCCATATTAGCGGGGTTGGTTTTTAGGGAAAATGAATTGTATGGTTTGACTCCTGTGGCTTATATGTTATGGAGTTTTATTGTGGGTGGGGTTGTCAATGGGGCGATGTGGTTTATCCCCATGATTTGTTTGTTTTTTCTTGTGTCGCCAATGCTTCTTTTCTGTACTAAGCGAGATTGGTTTTTTGTAGTGGTTGTTGCTGCAGTGTTGTTCTCTGTTTATTCCTTTCGCCCTGTGGGTAACCAAAATCCAGTACTAAGTTTTTTTCACTTTATGGGTTTTTATTTGATGGGTATGTTTTTTGCACGTGGAGGGGTGGTAATGGATCTCTTGCGATCTAGGTCAAAAACTGTTATGGCAGTTTCCGCTTCTGGTTTTTTTGTGCTACTGGTAGTTTGGTTAGGGGGTGATCAGGTTGTTCAAGGGTATTTCGATTATATATTGCAGCCGAATATTATTCAGATGGGTAAGCTTTTTTTTGTTGTTTTTTTATTTTTTTTATTTGAGAGGTTTTTGAGTAAAAAAATAAAACCCATGTCTTATATTGCAAATATCAGTTTTGGTTTATTTTTTGTGCACGGGTTTTGGTCTCTGGTATTTTTAAAAGCAGCTTCATACTTGGAGGTGAGTAGGTTGTCGACTTATTTTTCTTTGGAGTTTTTGTTTGTATTTTGCTTTTCAGTAATTTCTATAGATATAGCTAAGCGCATTCTTGGTGCAAGGAGTCGGTATGTTATCGGTTGCTAATTGTGTGAGGCTATTTGTCGTTATTTTTTTAAGCTTGCTTAATATATCGGTAGCCAAGGAGGTTCATATACTCGTTATTGGTCAATCCATTTCTTCCAATTGTAATCAGAATAAATTTGGCAAGGTAGATGGTGTTTATCAGTTTGATTTGAATGGTAATGTTGTGGCGGCGAGCGACCCTTTCATCTGGGCGGACTGCAATGGTGGCAGCATGTGGATGCCGCTGGGTGAGCGCATGATCAAGTCAGGCTTGGCAAGCAAGGTTGTTTTTATGCCCATAGGGATAGGTGGTACCAAGGTCAGTGAATGGCTGGTTGGTGGACGGGCTTTTGGTAAGTTGGAAACGGCTTTGTCTGTGATAGCCAAGAAAGGTATAACCTTTGATTACGTTTTGTGGCATCAAGGGTCATCTGATATTGGGACGCCAGGTAATATATATCAAGATGATCTACACAAACTCTATTCCTATGTTCGAAAAAAAATTGGTGTTGTGCCGTGGGTTGTTGCGAGACATTCCCGTTGCTATGGTCGTTATGATGAAAAAATAGATGGTGTTCAGCAAAAAATAGTTACCAATGCCCCTTTGTTTTTTTATGCGGGCCCCGATAATAATTCGCTAGATGATCGCTTTCGTTTTGATTCGTGCCATCTTAATAAGACGGGGCAAATTAAAATGGCGGAGCTATGGTTTGAAAGTATTGAAAAAGTAGGGCAAAGGAAAGAGTCTATCGAGAAAGAAACCCTGCTTTATTGGTTTAAAAAAATACCTTATTAAAGTGCGCATGAGGAGCCTTGAATGCCTTTTCCCCTGAATCTTGCTCGCGGCCCGGTGATGGCCGATGTGGCCGGCTTTGCCCTGACCGATGCTGAACGTGCGCGCCTGTGTCATCCGCTGGTGGGTGGTGTGATCCTGTTCCGCCGCAATTTCGAGTCGGTCGAGCAGCTCAAGGCATTGACTGCCGAAATCCGTGCGCTGCGTAGCCCACACCTTCTGATCGCGGTCGATCACGAAGGCGGGCGGGTGCAGCGCTTTTTGCCCGGCTTTACCCGTCTGCCGCCGATGCAGATGCTGGGCCAGGCGTTTGACGCCGACCCGCAAGCTGCACTCGCGCTCGCGCATGACGTGGGCGAAGTGCTGGCCGCCGAGCTTGCCGCCTGCGGCATCGATCTGTCGTTCACGCCGGTGCTTGATCTTGACTGGGGCCGCTGTGCGGTGATTGGCAACCGCAGTTTCCACCGCGATCCGCAGGTGGTCACGCAACTGGCGGTGGCTTTGCAGCAGGGGCTCGCCGCCGGTGGTATGGGCAGCTGCGGCAAGCACTTCCCCGGCCACGGCTTTGTCGAGGGCGACAGCCATCATGTGATCCCGGTCGACAATCGCAGCCTCGCCGAACTGCGCGAAGACGATCTCAAACCGTTCGCGGCGCTCGCCGCAGCCGGCATGACGTCGGTGATGCCGGCGCATGTGGTCTACCCGGCCATCGATAGTCTGCCTGCCGGTTTCTCGCGCCTGTGGTTGCAGGACATCCTGCGCGCCGAGCTGGGCTTTGACGGCGTGATCTTCTCGGATGATCTGACCATGGAAGGTGCGGCTGGCGTCGGCAATATCGGCGCCCGTGCCGATGCGGCCTTTGCCGCCGGCTGCGACATGGTGCTGGTATGCAACCGCCCGGATCTGGCTGACGAGCTGCTCGCGTCACTCCAGCCGCCGGCACAGCCGGAACTGGCTGCGCGCCTGGCGCGCATGCAGGGACGGGATACGCCGCAAGCGTGGCGCGAACACCTGGCAAGCGATGTGTTCGCCGCCAAGCGCGCGCGTGTCGCGGCGTTGTCCATTCCTCCCGAGGCGTGCCGCGGTGTCGCGGTGGGGGAGGCGAGCTGAACAATCAACAAAAAACGCCGACGGAAACGTCGGCGTTTTTTGTTGGGGATGCCGCCGTAACTAGTGGGCAAGATTGGGTTCGGGTTTTGTGTCCGCTGCGCGGACGTACGGGTAGCGCTTGCGCACTGACCGGCGACATCTTAGCTCAGGGGTGCGGGTTTTTCATACAGATAGCCCTGATGGTGCTTGCAGCCATTGGCCAGCAGGAAGTCGCGCTGCTGTGCAGTCTCCACGCCTTCGGCGATGACGTTCAGCTCCAGGCTGTGCGCCAGTGCGATGATGGTGCGCACAATCGCGTCGGCGCTTGTGCTGTGCGTGATGTCGTCAACAAAGCTCTTGTCGATTTTGAGCTGGTTCAGCGGTAGGTGTTTGAGGTAGGACAGCGAAGAGTAGCCGGTGCCGAAATCGTCCAGTGAAAACAGGACGCCATGCTTGCGCAGCCTGTGCATTTTATCGGCGGCATGCGCAATATCGCTTAGCAGCAGGCTTTCGGTCAGCTCCAGTTCCAGTCGTTCGGGTGTGGCGCCGCTTTGTTGCAGGATGGCAATCACGGTGTCGACAAAGTCGTCCTGCTGGAACTGCAGCGGGCTGATATTGACGGCGAGGCGCAGATGGGCACAGTCTTCCTCTTTACTCCAGCGCGCCAGCTGCTGGCATGCCTGCTCCAGTACCCATCTGCCTAGCGGAATGATCAGGCCGGTCTCCTCTGCCAGTGCAATGAAATATCCTGGTGCGATCAGACCCCGTTGCGGATGTTTCCAGCGCAGTAGCGCCTCGTAGCCGGTGGCGGCGCCATTGTTGTCCACCTGCTTCTGGTAGTGCAGGACGAATTGCTGTGCGGCGATGGCTTCGCGTAGTGCGTGTTCTTGCGTCAATCGCTGCTGGACGGCTGTCTGCATTGCCTGGTCATAAAAGCGCAGGGCGTTGCGCCCGGCGGTCTTGGCTTGGTACATGGCAAGGTCGGCCTGGCGCAATAATTCGTCTGCGCGGCCGGCTGCGTCTGAAAACAGTGCGATGCCGATGCTGCCGGTGCAGTGGTGGGTATGACTATCCAGATGGTAGGGCTGTGCCAGCAAGTCGCTCAGTATTTCGGCGACATGTTCTGTTTGGCTGGCTGCCTTGGCCGGTTCGCTGTCCAGGTTTTCCAGTAGAACGACGAATTCGTCTCCGCCTAGGCGGGCGATGGTGTCGTCTTGGCGCAGACGTTGCCCCAGGCGTTCGGCAACCTCCTTGAGTAGGCGGTCTCCCATTTCGTGGCCGTAGCTGTCGTTGAGCGGCTTGAAATTGTCCAGGTCGATAAACAATAGTGCACCTTCGTTGCCGCTGCGCTGGTGGGTGAGCAGTGCGTGCTCGATGCGTTCGAGCAGCAGCCGGCGGTTGGGCAGCCCGGTTAGCGGGTCATAAAAGGCGAGGCGGTGGATCTCGCGCTCGGCAGCCTTGTACTGCGACAGGTCCGAGAGCGTGACAATGTAGTGGCTGATGGTGCCACCGTCGTCCCAGATGGCGCTGCCCGTCATCCACACCGGGATGAAGCGGCCTTGTTGATGCTTGATCCAGAGTTCGCCCTGCCAACTGCCGCTGCTGGCTACGGCTTCCCAGATGCCGTTATAGAAATCCATGTCGTACTTGCCGGTACGCAGCAATAACGGGCTTTGGCCGGCGAGGTCGGGGCCGTTATAGCCACTTATTTCGCCAAATGCCCGGTTGGCGCGCAGGATCCTCTGGTCGGCGCCGACGATGAGCATGCCCTCTTGGGCATCGAATACACTGGCTGCGATGCGCAGTTCTTCGTCGGCTGCGCGTCGCTGGCTGATGTCGCTCAGGCTGCCGACCATGCGTAATACGGTTCCCGCTTCATCACGTTCGACTACATCGCCGCGATCCAGTACCCACACATAGTGGCCGTCATGATGGCGCAGGCGGTGTTCGCTGACGTAGCTGCCTTTGTCCTGCAGGCATGTCCCGATGCGCGCCTGAACGGCCGGGCGGTCGTGCGGATGGATCAGATGAATAAAAAAATCGGTGGCATGGCTAAGGTGCGATGGGTCCAGTCCCAGCAGGCGGCACCACTGGGCATTATGGCTGACCTGCTGCGTGGCCAGATTCCAGTCCCATAACCCCTCGCCACTGGCTGTCATTGCCAGTGCCAGTTGCTGCGCCTGGGCGCCCAGTTCCAGTTCGCGCTGCTTGCGTGCGTTGATGTCCTGCACGAAACCGATGACTTGCAGGTCGGCATCGACAGCTTCACCGCTGATATAGAGCCAGCGCCAGCTTTCGCCATCACGCACCCGTAGTTCGACGGCAAAGTGCTTGTCGTTCATCAGCTCGCGCCAGGCTGTTTGCAATGCTGGCTGGTCTTGCGGGTGGATGCGCTCGGCCAGTTTGCGTGGATGCAGGATAGCCCCCGCAGGCAGTCCGAGCAGACGGCAGGCCTCATCCGAGCCTTCAAGGTGGTCGCCGCCAGCCGAATAGTGCCAGTTGCCCAAGCGGGCCAGATGCTGGATGCGGTGAGTGATTTGATGGCGCATGGCTGTTCTCTCTTTGCGGCGGGACACGGCTTGTGTCTGGCTTCAGCATAGACGGGTAATGCAGTGCTGATTTTCCGGATGAGTGTCTGTGCATGGTGTGCTGTCTGCGCGTATTGGCAAGCAGCGGCCGGTTCCGGATGGCGATATAGACGCGGGTTCTTTTTTGACCGGGTGAGCGCTGCGGTATCCGGCCGGCGTGGGGCAAGTGATCTGAGCTTTACGATGGCGCTGCATTATTTACGTTATGAGTAGGGCTGACTGGCGATAAACAGCCCCGGTACCTTGCCGGCGCGCCTGCTTCGCCTGCGCGGACGCCTGGGAGATCTGCTATTGCCGAAACAACGGTGGGGGCGTAAATGCCCCCGCGTTGTGAAAAAGCTGCCATCTCGTTACCCGATCAAACAAGTTCGATCCGCTGAGTGAACGGCATTACTGCGCGCGGCAGCGTTTTTGCATTCACGACGCCGGCGTCGGTGGCGCGTGGCGGCGGGCGAGGCGCACGAACACGAGGCCGAGCGCGGCGAAGGTGAGCGAAGCGATGGCCAAGAGCGTCACACTGTGCCAGATCAGCGGGGCGAGGGCACCGGCGACCACTGCGCCGGTCAGCGTCTGCACGAAGCCCTGCATGGATGAGGCGGTGCCGCGCTGCGCGGGGAACAAATCGAGGATGGCCAGCGTGATCGACGGCGCAGCCAGCGACATTCCCATCGTATAGAGGCCGATCGGCAGCACGCTCGCCGGTAGCGATGGTGCGAACAGCAGTGCGTGCAGGGTGTTGGCAAGGCCGGCGGCGAGCATCATGGCGTAGCCGGTGTTGACCGATTGGCGCGCGGTAAAGCGTCCGGCGGCGCGGCCGGACAGCCAGGCACCGGCGATCATGCCGGCAACCGCCGGGCCGAACAGCCATAGAAAATCGTTGGGCCCTAGCCCGAGCTGGCCGATCAGCATGGCGGGCGCTGATGGCACATAGACGAAGAAGCCGACGAAATTCAGGCTGACCGCAACCGAGTACAGGCGAAAGCGCGGGTTGCCGGCGACGGCGCGATAGTTGGCCAGCAGCGAGCGCGCGGCCAGTGGCGTGCGTTTGTCCACCGGGTGGGTTTCCGGCAGCGCGGTCAGGCACAGCAGAAACAGCAGGGCGCCAACGATTGCCATGAATGCGAACACCGCGCGCCAGCCGAAGGTGGTGAACAGCCAGCCGCCAATCACCGGCGCCAAGGCTGGCGACAGCGCGAACAGCATGGTTACCTGCGACATCAGCTTCTGCGCGGCAATGCCGTGGTAGCAGTCGCGGATGATGGCGCGCCCGACAATTAGCCCGACGCCGCCGCTGACTCCCTGCAGTACGCGAAAGGCGATCAGCTCGGCAAAGCTGTCGGCGAAGGTGCAGCCCAGCGCCGCGAGCGCGTAGCAGAAGGTGCCGGCAAGCAGCACCGGGCGGCGGCCGATGGCGTCGGCGATCGCGCCGTGCCACAGCATCATCAGCCCGAAACTGGCCATATACGCGGACAGAACTAGCGGCGTCTGCAGCTCGGAGACCGACAGTGCGCCGGCAATCGCCGGCATTGCCGGCAGGAAGGTGTCGATGGCAAACGGCCCCAGGGTGGCGAGGGCAGCGAGGATCAGGGCAAGGGGCGGAGCGTAGCGGGGCATGAGTTTGTCAGGAGGATAGGCTGGAAGATTCTAGCGCATCTGCCCTTCCTGCTCCATCGGATAGATTGGGTTTGCCTGATGTGGCGCAATATTCTGCCGGTAATAACGGATTACCTTGGCCATTTATTATCGAAGGGCACGTCATGCGATTGTTGCTGGTGGGTGGTCCGCTGGATGGGCAGTGGCACGAGGTCGCGCGCGAACCGGAAAAACTGCTGCTGGCACATGCGGGCGAGTCGTTTGAGTACCAGCGCGTGCTGTGGGTGTGGCCGCCGCGCGATGCGCTGTGGCTGTTCTGGTGGCATGGCGCGCCCGCCCCCGAGGCCGTGCTCGCGACGCTGGATCGGGCGGCACTTGCGCCTTTGTGCAGTCAGCGCGAGGCGCTCGGGCAAGGGGCGCTGGAGGTGGCGCCCGCCATGCTCAGACCGTAAGCGGTCGGTCGGTATGGCATCGCGCGCTGGATGCATCGTCGTTGGCTTGTTGTCCTGCCGGTTTCATGCTTGCGGTGGCAACTGGTCGCACGCTGTTGTTTCCTGTTGCCGTCCGGCGGCAATTATTGCCGCTTGCGAATAGGGTTTTGTTTTTATTTTGTAAATTCACCCAATAAAAATCGGCCTTATTCGATAGAGTGTGAATAGTTTGTGTTTGGCACGAATCCTGCTATATCCTTGAGGCTTACTTGGGGTGGATATGCTAGACAAAATTGCCAAACACTTTGAATTCCAGCAAAAATCGCTGAACCTGCGCGCCTATCGGGCCGAGGTGCTGGCGAGCAATCTTGCCAATGATGACACCCCCAATTACAAAGCCGTCGATTTCGACTTCGGTCAGGCCTTGTCTGCCGCCCAGTCGCAGCAAGGCGGCACTTTAGCCATGGTGCGAACCAGTGCCGCCCATCTGGATGGCGCAGCGGGCACCGCAAGCGACAAGCCCAATCTGGCATACCGCAATAGCGTGCAGCCCAGCCTGGATGGCAATAGTGTAGATATGGACGTGGAGCGGGCGGCATTCACCGATAATTCGCTGCGCTACCAGAGTACGCTGACATTCCTCAATCGCCGCATCACCGGCCTTGCCGACGCAATCAAGGGTGGTCAATAAAAATGTCGCTTTCCAATGTTTTTACCATTGCCGGATCTTCACTGACCGCGCAATCGCAACGCCTTAATCTGGTCGCCAGTAATATCTCCAACGCCGAGAGCGCCACCAGTTCGACCGGCGAGCCTTATCGTGCGCGCCATGTGGTGTTTTCGGCGACGCCGGTGTCGGCCAGCCAGCCGCAAGTGGCGGGGGTGCGCGTGACCCAGATCGTCGAGGACACGTCGCCATTCCGGCTGAAATACGACCCTTCACATCCGTTGGCAGACGAGAAGGGTTATCTGAAGCTGCCCAATGTGAATCCGGTGGAAGAAATGGCCGATATGATCTCGGCCTCGCGCTCCTACCAGACCAGCGTGGAAGTAATGAATACCGCCAAGACCCTGTTGCAGAAGACTCTGCAGCTGGGGCAGTAAGCCTAAAGGATTGAATCATGGTTAGCAGCGTCAGCAACGACATCATCTCCGACCTGAACAAGACGGCGAATGCCAGAAGCGGCAACAGCAATGCCAATTCATCCCAAGGCATTCAGGATCGTTTTCTCAAGCTGCTGATGACGCAGTTGCAGGCGCAAGATCCGATGAATCCGATGGATAACGCCGAGATCACCAGCCAGATGGCGCAGATCAGCACCGTCACCGGCATGGAAAACATGAACCAGACGATGAATATGTTGTTGCAGTCTCAGTTCGCCAACCAGTCGATGATGGCGGCGACGCTGATTGGCAAGGATGTGATGACCGATGGTGACACGCTGACGCTGAAGGGCGAAGGAAGTACGACAGGGGGTGCGGTCGAACTGAATGCACCAGCCGACAAGGTGATGGTGTCCGTCACCGATAAGGATGGCAATGTCGTGCGCCAGATTGCTATTGAGAAGCCGACTACCGGTATCAATAAGTTTGAGTGGGATGGCAAGGATGGCAATGGCGAGGCGCTGCCTGAGGGCGAGTATAAGTTCAAGGTCGAGGCCAGTAATGGCGGCACAGCCGTGAAGGCGACGACGCTGGGTTTCCAGAACGTGAACGGCGTGACCTGGGAGCAGGGTATTCCGATGCTGATGCTGGGTAATGGTAAGACCACGTCGCTGGCAGAAATCATTCAGATCGTTTGAACCGGACGCGACAGATCAAATTAAAGAGGGGTAGGCAATGAGTTTCCAGCAGGGTCTGAGCGGTCTGGGGGCTGCATCCAAGCAGCTTGACGTAATCGGCAACAACGTGGCCAACGCCAGTACCGTCGGTTTTAAGCGTGCACGTGCCGAGTTTTCCGATTTGTACGCGGCCAGTATGTATGGTGTGTCCGCTACCGCCACCGGTATCGGCTCTCGCACCGTGGCGGTAACCCAGCAGTTCAACCAGGGGCCGGTGACCAGCACCGGCAACCCGATGGATATGGCGATTACCGGTCAGGGCTTTTTCCGCATGCAGGGTGCCGACGGGCAGGCGATGTATACCCGCAATGGCGAGTTTCAGCTTGATCGCGAGGGTTACTTCGTCAATGCCGGCCATTATCTGACCGGTTACGGGGTGGATGACAAGGGGCAGGTGGTGGCAGGGCCGCCGCAGCCTTTGCGTGTCGATACCTCGAATATCGGCGCCAAGGCGACCAGTAGCATGATTCTGGGCTCAAATCTGGATGCGCGCGCCGAGCCGCCGGCCAAGGCATTTCCCAATGTCACGCCCGGCTCGAATACGCCCGACCCGAACAGCTACAACTACACCAATACCGTGACGGCCTACGATAGCCTCGGCGTCAGCCATCAGGTGAGCTTCTACTATGTGCGTCGCCCCGATGCTGCGCCCGTGCCACCGGCAACCGAAGGGGTGAAGTCGTTGGAATGGGATGTCTATAGCAGCGTAGACGGTGGCGCTATTGCTACGGCGGCACCAGTGCCGCCTGCGACGGTAGGCGCGCCTGTCGCAGCAACGACGCTGCAGTTTGACTCCACCGGTAAGATTGTGGCACCGAACGGTAAATTTACGCTGAGTCAGGCGGTAACAAGTGGCGGTGCGCCCTTGAATATCGCGGTCGAAATGACTGGTTTCACCCAGAATGCCGGTCCGTATGCCAATGCCGAGCAGCGCGTCGATGGCTGGGCTGATGGTGTACTGTCCAGTGTGGGAACGTCGAAAGAAGGCTTTATCGAGGCACGTTACTCCAATGGCCAGACCAAGATCGTCGGGCAGGTGGTACTGGCCAATTTCGCCAATGCGCAAGGCTTGCAGCCTATCGGCGACAACCGCTGGGTCGAAACCTATGCTTCGGGCGGTGCCAAGATCAATACGCCGGGCAGCAGCAATGTCGGCTATGTGCAAGGTGCAGCGCTGGAAGACTCCAACGTCGACATGACCACCGAGCTCGTCAATATGATCACCGCGCAGCGCTTTTATCAGGCCAATGCGCAGACCATCAAGACGCAGGACACGGTGTTGCAGACGCTGATCAACCTGCGTTGATAAGGAGCTAGGCGATGGACCGCATGCTGTATCTGGCCATGAATGGCGCCAAGCACGTCGAATGGCAACAGTCGACCACGGCGCAAAATCTGGCCAATGTCCACACCAACGGCTACAAGGCCGATCAGGTGGTGTTCCGCGCCTTGCCGGTGGTGGGCGACGGTTCGCCGACCCGCGTCTATCAGGTCGACAATACCGTGGGGCATGATCTGTCGCAGGGCAGCTTGCAGCAAACCGGCAACGAGAGCGATTTTGCATTGGCCAATGACGGCTTTTTTGCCGTGACCGCGCCGGATGGCACCGAGGCCTACACCCGCGATGGTGGTTATGTGCTCGACGAAGCCGGCACTATGCGTACCCGTTCCGGCCTGCCGATTATCGGCGAGGCCGGGCCTTTGCAGGTGCCGCCCAATAGCCGGGTGCTGATTGCCAAGGATGGTTCGGTGTCTGCGGTGCCTACCGATGGCGGCGACCGCAACCCGCAGGAAGTCGGACGTATCAAGCTGGTCAACCCGGGTGCACGTGCCGTGTATAAGGGCGAAGATGGCCTGTTCCGTCAGCACAGTGGAGCGGTGGCTGTGGCCGACCCCGATGTAAAAGTGGTCAGCGGTGCGCTGGAAGCCTCCAATGTCAATGCGGTTGAGTCGCTGGTGCAAATGATCAGCCATGCCCGCCACTATGATCTGCACGTCAAGCTGATGCAGACCGCCGACCAGAATGCCCAGCGCGCGACACAATTGTTGTCGCTGAACGCTTAAGCCGCCAGATAAGGAATCCGCATCATGATGCGTTCGCTGTATATCGCCAAAACCGGCATGGATTCCAGCCAGTTCCGGCTGGACGTGACCTCCAATAACCTGGCCAACGTCAATACCAAGGGCTTCAAGCGCTCCAACGCGGTATTCGAAGATCTGTACTACCAGACACTGCGTCAGCCCGGTTCCCAGATCGCCGGTGGCGGCACCTTGCCGACCGGTTTGCAGGTGGGTACCGGTTCGGCCGCGGTGGCTTCTGCCCGTATCCATTCGCAGGGTAATCTGGTGCGGACCGAACAGACTTTCGATATGGCTATCGTTGGCGATGGCTTCTTCCGCGTCCAGATGCCGGACGGGATTGCAGCTTATACCCGTAACGGTGAATTCAAGCGCAATGAAGAAGGCACCATTGTCAATTCGGCCGGCTATGCGCTGGACCCGGCGATTACCATTCCGTCCGATGCGTCCCAGGTCAGCATTTCCGACTCGGGTGTGGTGCAGTATTTTATCAAGGGCAACCCTGACCCGGTGGTGGCCGGTACCATCCAGACTGCGTCGTTTATCAATCCGCAGGGTCTGGAGAGTCTGGGTGAAAATCTGTATCTGCCAACCGCAGCTTCCGGTGCCGCGATCGAGGGCGACCCGGGAACAGAGGGGCGGGGCAAGATCAGCCAGGGCTATCTGGAAGACTCCAACGTCAATGTGACCGAAGAGCTGATCAATATGATTCAGGCGCAACGTGCATTTGAAATGAACTCCAAGGCGATCAAGACCGCCGACGAGATGCTGCAGCGTGTAGCGCAGTTGTAAATAAGTAGAGACAGTTCATGAATCAGTATTGGGTAAGGCGGCTGGTCACTGCGCTGGCTTTGTGCGCGTTGTCGGCGTGCGCGGTGCAAGCGCCTTCCATCGTGCAGCAGCCGGTGTCGGTGCGCCCGCAACCGGTGCCGCTGACTGTGCCTGCCAATGGCTCCATTTTTCAGCAGGCCAGCTTTCGTCCGCTGTTCGAAGACCGTATGCCGGTCGGGGTGGGCGATATCCTGACGGTACAGATCGAGGAAAATACCCGCTCGTCCCTGAGCGAGGAGTCCAAGGGTAGCCGCGATGCCAGTATCAAGGGCAGCATCGACGCCAGTATCAATATCCCGTTTTTTTCCAATTATCTGGAAAACAAGCTGGGTGGCACATCGTTGAATGGCAGCGGCTCGGCCAGCCGTAACGGCAAGGGCAGCAATACCAATGTCAGCTCGTTCAATAGCTCGATTTCGGTGACGGTGATCGATGTGCTGGCCAACGGCAATCTGGCGGTCAGCGGCGAGAAGCAGATGAAGATCAACGAGGAACTGGAAGTGGTTCGGCTGTCGGGGGTGATCAATCCGCGTGATATCAAGAAGGGCAATGTGGTGTCGTCAACGCGCATGGCCGATGCGCGCATCGAACAGGTCAATCAGGGCAGTAACCGCCTGTTTAACCAGACCGGCTGGCTGTCGCGTTTCTTTTTGACCATCTTGCCGTTCTAGGAGTGCTTGTGCGTAATGTGATTTTTGCCTTGTTGGCGGCTCTGATGCTGCCATTGACGGCACAGGCTGAGCGGCTGAAGGATATTTCCAGCATTGCCGGCGTACGCCAGAACCAGCTGATCGGTTATGGTCTGGTGGTGGGGCTGGATGGCAGTGGCGACAAGGGTAATTCGTCTCCTTTCACCACCCAGTCGCTGGGCAATATGCTTAACCAGCTCGGGGTGCAGATTCCGCAAGGCATGAAGCTGGACTCGAAAAACGTCGCCGCGGTCAGTCTGACCGCAACCTTGCCGGCCTTTGCCCGCAGCGGGCAGAAGATAGACGTCACCGCCTCTTCGCTGGGCGATGCCAAAAGCTTGCGTGGCGGTACCTTGCTGTTGTCGCCGCTCAAGGGTGTGGACGGGCAGATTTATGCCATGGCACAAGGCAGCCTGATTGTCGGCGGCGTGGGGGCCTCGGCTGCGGGTAGCAGCGTGCAGGTCAATCATCTGTCGGTCGGGCGCGTGCCCGGTGGGGCCATCATAGAGCGCGATGCGCCGGCGGCATCCAGTCAGGGTGTCGTTGAACTGGAACTGAACGAGGCAGACTTCAGTACCGTCAATAGTGTGGTGTCGGCCATTAACCGCGAGTTTGGCGGAGGCGTGGCGCGTGCCATAGATGGACGTCTGGTCGAAGTTTCCGCGCCGCAGGACAGTAATAGCCGGGTGGCGTTTTTGGCACGGCTGGAAAATATTGCCGTCACACCGGCAAAAGCCTCCCCTCTGGTGATCGTGAATGCCCGAACCGGCTCCATTGTCATGAACCAGACGGTGACGCTGGAGCCTTGTGCCGTTGCGCACGGTAACCTGTCGGTCACGGTCAGCAATACCCCGCAAGTAAGCCAGCCCGGCGCGTTGGCCGGTGGGCAGACCGCTGTCACCAATCAGGCTGATATCAATATCAAGGCCGATGGCGGCAAGGTGATCAGCGTGCCGCGCGGTGTCGACCTGGCTAAGGTGGTCGCTGCGCTCAATTCGCTGGGAGCCGGTCCGCAAGACCTGATTTCTATCTTGCAGGCGATGAAGGCTGCCGGTGCCCTCAAGGCTGAATTGCAGATCATTTGATAGTTGGCACTATTATTGCATGACTAGGTGCAATAAGGAGAGCTTGTATGTCCGTTGTGTCATCCCTTAATCCCGCCACCGATTTATCCCGCCAGCTGGCACTCGACCCGTCGGGTGCCAGCCGCTTGGCCGATATTGCCCGCAAGAGCCCGGAAGAGGGCATACGGCAGGTTGCCCACCAGTTCGAATCCATGCTGATGGAGACCATGGTGCGCTCCATGCGGGCGACTGATCTTGGCGGCGAGGAAGACAGTTCGGACATGCAGACTTGGCGCGGCATGCTGGACCAGCAGATGGTGCAGGCCATGGTGGGCTCGGGCGGCATCGGCATGGGCGATATGCTGGCACGCGAGATAGGCAAGCTCTCCCAGGTTGATATGCCGGCGCGGGAAGTGCAGCGTTTGGCCAGTCCCGCATCAACCTTGCCGTCTGCACTGTTGCAATCGCTTGAGCGTGCCCGCCTGGCAGTCAAGACCGTGGCCGAGCCGGCGGCTGTGTCTGCTGATAGCCAGGTTGCCATTCCGCGCGAGGCGCGGGCCTTTGTGGAGACCCTGTTGCCACATGCAC
The DNA here is from genome assembly GCF_009831765.1 of Craterilacuibacter sinensis. Lineage (GTDB taxonomy): Bacteria > Pseudomonadota > Gammaproteobacteria > Burkholderiales > Chromobacteriaceae > Craterilacuibacter > Craterilacuibacter sinensis. The sequence continues at coordinate 223,864 of NZ_WSSB01000005.1, forward strand.
AAAAAGCGGCCGCGCAACTGGGGGTCGATGCGCACCTGATTGTCAGCCATGCCGCGCTGGAATCAGGCTGGGGCAAGCGTGCCATCCGCCATCCGGACGGGCGCGAGAGCTACAACCTGTTCGGCATCAAGGCCGGTGGTAGCTGGCAGGGCGACAGCGTAGCGACGCTGACCACTGAGTTTGTCGGTGGCAAGGCACAAAAACAGGTGGAAAGTTTCCGCGCCTACGGTTCTTTGCAAGAGGCGTTTAACGACTACGCCCGCCTGATTCAGGGCAGTGCGCGCTATCAGGCGGCACTGGGTAGCGGCACGGATGCAGCCGCCTACGGTAAAGCGCTGCAGCAGGGGGGGTATGCGACCGATCCGGCTTATGCCCAAAAATTGCAGGCTGTCGCGCGTAGCGCCAGGCAGGGATAAATACTAAACATTCTGCCGAACTGGTCGATAAGTAGAGTGTGATGAAGGAGATAACGTGTCCATTTTCAATATCGGTTTGTCGGGGCTGAATGCTGCTCAAGTTGCGCTCAGCACCGTAGCCCAGAACGTGACCAACGTGAATACTCCCGGCTATCACCGTCAGCGCGTGAGTCAGGCCGCACAAATGCCCAGCTTCGAAGGCTATGGCTTTGTCGGGCGCGGGGTCGAGATGACGGCGGTGAACCGCGTCTACAACAGCTATCTGGAACGTCAGCTGACGACTGCGACGACGCAGGACAGCAAGCTGACGACGCAGATGTCGTATTTGTCGCAGCTGGAAGATTTGCTGGGGGATGAACACACCAGTCTGGGCAATAGCATGTCCGACCTGTTCAAATCCATGCAGGCATTGAATTCGACGCCGGACTCCATTCCGGCGCGCCAGTCCGTGGTCAATAGTGCGCAAGCATTTGCAGGACGGGTGCAGTTGGTGAATGGCCGTTTTGAAGAATTGCGTACCGGTATCAATACCCAGATCCGCTCCAGCGTCAGCCAGATCAACGCCATCGGCAAGCAGATTTCCGAAATCAATGTGCAGATCCAGTCCCTGGGTCAGGGTGCGGCGATTCCCAATGATCTGATGGATAAACGGGATCAGCTGGTGCTGGATCTGAACCGTCTGGTGAAGGCCGATGTGACAGTGCAATCGGATGGCCGCTATACCGTCTCGATTGGTAGCGGTCAGGCGCTGGTGGCTTCTGGCGACCACTTTCCTTTGGAAGTCGTTGAATCGCTGGATGACCCGCAGAAACTGGAAATTGCCTATGCCGGCAGTAATGGCACGGTCCGTATTCCCGACCGCTTATTCGAAGGCGGCTCGCTCTCCGGTCTGATCAATAGCAAGGCCGAGGCGCTGAATCGTTCGCAGGCGGATTTGGGTCGTCTGGTGATCGAGGTGGCCGACCAGCTCAACCGTCAGTCGAGTACCGGACGTGACCTGTATAACCAGCCCGGTGGCGACATCTTCAAAAGCCTCAATGCGTTTCGGCCCTTGCCTGTAGGTGAAGAGATTCAGCCACCGACTGTGCCGCCGACTTTCCAGACACTGGAAACGCAGATGAAAAGCTACCGCGATGCGGCAGCGAATTTTTCGGTCGTGATTACGGACCCGTCAAAACTGGCGGTGGGCTCTTCGCTTAAAGCTTCGCTGCCGCTGGATGGCAAGCTCAAGCCGACGATTTCCTCGGTGTGGCAATCGGCGCAAGGCAGTAATGGTGCTGCCATCCCCGCTTTGCCCGGGCCGATAGAACTCAAGTATGTCCCGGATGCGAAGCCGCCATTCACTGCCGAAGGCTATACCGTGAGCGATGCGCCAGGCGTGCCGGGCGGGTATGTCTTGACCAGTGATGCCGATCCGTCTTTGGTCGTGGAATTCAAAGCCGAAGGCATGGGCGAGGATGCCGCGACCCTGATTATTTCGAATAAGGCGCTGGGGAAGGATGCCAACTCCGGTTTTGCAGTCAAACCTGAGGCCGGAGGGATTGCCGCCATGTGGGCGCCTTATGGCGACCCGGTAGGGAGTGTGCCGGCCGCGGGCATCAGTATGAGCTGGGATGGGAGCGCTTGGTCTGTGCCGACAGGCTATACGGTAGAGGCGGCCAATCCGCCTGAAAACGGTTACCGCATTATGAATGGTGCAGGTGAAGAGGTGGTCGGCTTTGCGGCTGATCCGGCCAAGCTTGCCGCTGGCAAGAGCTTTACTATCGGTTCGGGGCCGTCGGATTTCACGCCATCCGACAACAGTAATATGCTGGCGATGGTCAAAATTCAGACCAAGAAGACAATGAGCAGTACCCCCGATGGCATCAGCAACTTCAATCCGGGGGATATGGCAGGAAAAACGACAGACTTTCAGGGCTTTTTCGGTCAGCTGGTCAGCTTTGTCGGTAATAAAACCAATGAAGTTAAAATTGCCGCACAGGCCCAGACCGTGAGCCTGAAGGAAACCTATCTGGCCCGCGAATCGTTTTCCGGCGTCAATCTTGATGAAGAAGCCGCTAACCTGATCCGTTTTCAGCAGGCGTATCAGGCTTCCAGCAAAGTCATCCAGATTGCCCAGCAGGTTTTTTCCGATCTGCTACAGATGCGTTAACCGAGAGATTGAGTCATGCGTATTAGTTCGAATACCCAGTTTATTGCTTCCAATTACAGCCTGAACTCTAATCAGGCCCGATTGGCCAGCCTGAACGAACAGCTTTCATCGCTTAAACGCATCAACCGCCCATCGGATGATCCGGTTGCCTCCGCCCAGTTGATCAATCTGGGACAGTCCATGTCGCGTAATGATCAGATGATGATCAATACCCGGACGATAGAGTCGACACTTGCTTTATCCGAGGAGTATCTGTTCCGGGGTGGGGAGGTCTTGCAAAGCATTCAGAATCTGGCCATTCAAGCAGGTAATGCCTCATTGACGGATGAGGATCGCAGCTATTTGCGTACCCAGTTGCAGGAGCAGGTCAAAGGCTTGGTCGGGATTGCCAATAGTGCGGACGGTCAGGGCAAGTATCTGTTTAGTGGCACCAAGTCGGATACGCCGCCATTCGAGCTGACGCTGGAGCCGACCATGAGCATCCAGTACAAGGGAGACTGGCAACGGCAGGATGTCGCGGCTTCTGCGTCGCGTGATATTGCCATCACCGAGCCGGGGGGGCTGTTGTTTGGTGCCAGCTCCAGTGTGGCAGACCCGAATAAACCGGATGAATTTAGTGCCGGCAACGAGTTGTGGCAGGCTCTGGCCCGTTTTGACCAGATTCTGGCAGATGGCCCGAAGGGGATGGCCAAACCGGGGCCGGATGGCGAGACCGTGATGGATAATGCGACGCCGCCTGCTGCGGTGCTGGGGGCAGATGGTAAACCCCTGCAGTTCAAGGACGGTTTGCCGCGACTGGATGCGAATGGTGCTGCACTGCTTGAGCCCGTGCTGGATGCAGGTGGCAACCCTGTGTTGGGGCCGGATGGTGTTACCCCCTTGCAGCAGGCGCAAACAAAGGATTTGCCGCCAACCTATGATGAGTCGCTAGCCAAAACCATTGAAGGCTTGAAGGATGGGCATGAGCAATTGCTGCGCTCACATACCTCTATCGGTGCGCGCCGCGCCGAGGTGGAGACTTTGAGCAAAACCGGCGAAGGTCTGGATGTGCAATATAAAGCTGCCGTAGGCCAGTTGCAGGATCTGGACTATGTGCAGGCGATTACCGACCTGAATATGGCGATCACCGCGATGGACACCACGCAAAAAACCTACAAGCTGGTGTCCGAGCTCAGTCTGTTCAAATATATCTGATCTGCGCCGGTAAGTGCCGCTTCAGGCGGCAACCGGCTCGATGACGATCCCCGCCCTCAGTCCCGGTTTGACGCCGGGGTTGGGGAACAGAATGCGCTCATGCCCTCCTTGCGCGATATAGCGCGTATCGCCATCCTCGGCAATTACCATGCCATCAGGCAGCAGCGTGAAATTCTCTACCTTGTCATCCAGATTGAGCCTGAATGCATCGCTGTGCTTGATCAGATTGTATTTGGCGCGAAATAGCAGCGGGCAGGGGGCGAGCCTGGGTTTTGCTGCGGCCAAGAGTCGGCGTAAGCCTTCTTCAATACCGGCAAAGCGGGAAAGATCATTCTCGCCGAAGGGGCGTGCCTTGCCCAGTTCCAGTGTAAAAGCATCGGCCTGGCAGTGGTGGCTGGTGTAATAGCTGAAGGTCGCGGCAGGTGCGCTATGCAATAGCAGTGCCTCTATCCCGCAACCGCCCAGCCACGCCTGTTGCTCGTCGTTTTGCTTCTTGTCGTGCAAAAAAGGGACGATGGCGAATTTTTCGAATACCGAGCCGCGGATGGCCGTATGCAAATCGTAGTGCAGGCGTCGTGCGCCCTCGGGTGTGGTTGAGAAGAAGAGCGCAGCCGTGCGCTCGATTTCGGCCGCGCGCAAAGCTTCCTGCGCGTCGGGGTGTTGCCGGTGTGCCCCGGCAAACAGCCGGTTCATATCGAAATCGATATAGCGCTCGCCGCTCTTGAGTGCAATAGGGTGGCCCAAAACCAGCAATAGCCGGGCCTGCAACAGCAGGCGCCCGGCGATAATGTCGCCAAGCAGGGTATTGAGGACTTCGACCGGCGCCGTTTCATTGCCGTGGATGCCGGCGGATATCAGGATATGGTCGGCATGCGCGGCTAGCTTGTGCGGAACGAGTTCCAGCAAGCCATGGCCATGCCAGACCATGCGTAGTTGTGTGAGTGTGCAGGAGGCCGGGAAGTCGGTTTTTGCTGCCGCAAGCGTGGCAGCGAGGAAGTCGGCATGAGGGCTGAACGGCATGGCGGACACATTTCCTGACGGGTAGCGTATTAACGGTTTGGCATAGCATACGGCAAAAGCAGGTGTTTTTGCCAACAGAGCTATCCGCTATAAGCTACCCGCCTGCTTGGCTTAGTCCTGCCAGTGCGGTTTACGCTTTTCAATAAAGGCACGCAAACCTTCCCGTCCTTCTTGGCTGCTGCGTGTTTCACTGGCACGGTGGATGGCCAGCTCCATTGCTTCCTTAGTCGTACCCAGTAAAGCGAGATCATTAATCAGGCACTTTGCCTGATGCATGGCCTGCGGGCCGTTACACAGCAAGTTGCTCACTTGTAGTGCGATAGCGCTATCCAGTTCCTCGTCTTCGACAACTTGGTGCAGTAGACCCAGCCGTTTGGCCTTGCCTGCATTAAGCCGCTCGGCGCTGAGGAAATAGCGTCTTGCAGCACGCTCGCCAATGGCACGCAGTACAAAAGGCGCAATGGAAGCTGGAATGGCGCCTATGCGGGTATCGGGGAAGCTGAACAGGGCTTCGGACACCCCGTAGGCAATATCGCAGCAACTGATGAGCCCGGCGCCAATGCCGAAAGCCGAGCCTTGTACCCGGGCGATAGTGGGCTGGGGCAGGGTATCCAGCGTGTGCAGCATGGTGGTGACCAGACGGGCCTGCTGTGCGATTTCATCGGCACTGGCACCGGCTATCCTTTGCAGCCACGCCATATCGTGGCCGGCCGAGAAGTTGATGCCGTTACCGGTCAGGATGACGACACGAATACTTTCATCGGCTGCGACCTGACGCAGGGTGTGGGTGAGCAGACCCACCATCTCGTCGTCCATGGCGTTGTGCAGGTCGGGGCGGTTGAGGCGGATAGTGGCAACGCCGCGTGAGTCTTGGCTGAGTAGGATGGTCGCTGTCATTCTGGTTTCCTTGTCTTTATCCGGCAAAGTGCGTAATGGCGTGCGCCAGGGCCTGTGGTGCCTCCAGATGCAAGGCATGGCCGCAATCATCCAGCTGCAATAAGCGGGCATGCGGAATGTTTTGCGCCAGCAGGGCGGACTGGTAATAGGGCGTCAGACGGTCGACGCTGCCTACGATGACCAGTGTCTCGCAATTGAGGCCGTTTAGCCAAGCGCGTGCATCATGTTCAAGCACGCCACGGCTTAGGCGTTGTGTTGCCGGCCAGTCTACGCTGGCCGCAATTTCGCGCAGCCGTGGCAGCATGGCCTTTTGTGTACTGAGAAAATGGCTGGAAAATAGCCAGGGCAGGCCGGTGTCAAAGCGCAGCTCAAAGCCGCCGGCCTCATCCGAGCTGGCCCAGTTGCGGGCAATCAGTTCATTGACCGGGTCTGACCAGGCTAGCGTTGCGGCCAGTATCAGGCGCGACAGCCGCTTGGCATGTCGCCGTGCAAAGTGTTGTGCCACCATGCCGCCATAAGACAATCCGGCCACATTGGCTTGCCCGATTTGCAGCTGATCCAGCAAGGTCGCGACATCATCCGCCTGATCGCTCAGGCAATAGTGCTCGGCCGGTGGCTTGGCACTTAAACCCTGACCGCAAAAATCCAGTTGTAAAACCCGGAAGTGTGGTGTCAGAAAAGGCAGTAGCAAGCCCCATGCTGCCGTACTCATGGTGATGCCGTTAAGTAGTAGTAATGCCGGCTTGTCCTTGTTGCCATGGTCTTCATAGAACAAGCGCTGCTGCCGGGCTTCAAAGTAGGGCATGCGTCACCTCCGCTCCTGTTTATACCATTGTAGTGTCTTCCTGCGCGGGCTCCGGATTCTTTGCCGGGCACGCAATCTTGCTTGGTCTGTTTGAGTATTTAAACAGATGTGCACTTCCCTTGGCTTTTTTGCCTATTCTATTGTCTGACAATGTCGCGGTTTGCATGGATTACCGGTATTTTTTGTTTAAGCCCGTGTTTTTTATGCATTATCTTGCGCTGCAGCAATGAAAAAGTCCGCATTTGATGCTTGTCAATTTTATTAAACATGACATAAGCTGCAGGTGCATTTTGCCATTTGGATAATTGTGTGGTGCTGCCAGTGTGTTGTGGCGGCGTACAAAATGACAGATCAGGCTGCCGGATGTACGGCCGGCGCCGTGCCGAGGCATGCAATTTGCTTATGCTTGATCGGATCAAGCTGCAATCAAAAAACTAGAAGTTGCGCAGCAAACCAAATCTACATTGAGGGAGTCATCATGACGGAAGCTGTTGTTGCCTCATCCGGCGCGGCCAAAGCTGCGGCGGATCAGCCTTATCTGAAAATTGCCGGCATCGTTAAAAAGTTCGGCGACAATTTTGCCGTCGATAATCTCGACCTTGAAATCCAGCAGCACGAGATTTTTGCCTTGCTGGGCAGTTCCGGCTGCGGCAAGTCGACGCTGCTGCGCATGCTGGCGGGCATGGAGCGCCCGACCTCGGGCAAGATCATTCTGGACGGGCAGGACATTACCCAGTTGGCCCCGTATGAGCGCCCGCTCAATATGATGTTCCAGAGCTATGCCCTGTTCCCGCATATGACTGTCGAGCAGAATATCGCCTTCGGCCTGAAGCAGGATGGCCTGCCCAAGGATGAAATCGCCAACCGCGTACTGGAGATGCTGGATCTGGTGCAGTTGCGCAAATACGCCAGCCGCAAGCCTTACCAGTTGTCCGGTGGTCAGCAACAGCGTGTCGCACTGGCGCGCAGCTTAGCCAAGCGTCCGAAAATGCTGTTGCTGGATGAGCCACTGGGCGCGCTGGACAAGAAACTTCGGCAGCAAACCCAGCTGGAACTGGTCAATACGCTGGAAAAGGTCGGCGTGACTTGCATCATGGTGACGCATGATCAGGAAGAAGCGATGACCATGGCCACGCGTATCGGCATTATGAGCGAGGGCAAGCTGTTGCAGGTCGGCACGCCGTCACAGATTTACGACTATCCGAATTGCCGCTTTACCGCCGAATTCATTGGCGAGACCAATCTCTTTACCGGTCAGGTGGTGGTGGATGAAGCCGACCGCGTCGAAATCGAAACCGCCGAGCTGGGCGGGCGCATCCAGGTCAGTCACGGTATCACCGGCCCTAAGGGCATGGATGTCTGGGCCAGTGTCCGCCCGGAAGATGTCCGTATCGATATCCGCCCCATCGCAGCCGGCCCCAATGCCGCGCGCGGCAAGGTCAAGGAAATCGCTTACCTTGGCAGCTTCTCCATCTATCACGTGATTTTGCCCAGCGGCAAAGTGGTCAAGTCCATGGTGCCGGCCAACCGCTGGTACGAGGCGGGCGAGCAGGAGCCGACCTGGAACGATGAAGTGTATGTCAGCTGGCGCGCCGACATGCCTGTCGTGCTGACCGCTTAAGGAGGACGGCCCGATGGACATCCAGCGTTTTGCCAAAAAGTGGCTCAAACCCGGACGCGGCAGCGTGATCGCCATGCCGTATCTGTGGCTGGGCGTATTTTTTCTGATTCCCTTTTTTATCGTGCTCAAGATCAGCTTCGCCGAGCAGGATATCGCCATTCCGCCGTTTACCAGCTTGATGGCGTACGAGGAGGGCTTTCTTAATATCAAGGTCAACCTGTCGAATTTCCTGTTCATCTTTACCGATGAATTTTATTTCGACACCTATATCTCATCGCTCAAGGTCGCCCTGGTGACCACGGTGCTATGTCTGCTTCTGGGCTATCCGATCGCCTATGCCATTGCCCGTACCGATCCTGCACGGCGCAATGTGCTGCTGATGCTGGTGATGCTGCCGTTCTGGACCTCTTTTTTGCTGCGCGTCTATGCCTGGATGGGCTTGCTGAATGAAAACGGCCTGATCAACACCTTTTTGCTATGGACCGGCGTGATTAGCGAGCCTTTGCAGATGTTCCATACCGACTTCTCGCTTTACTTAGTGATGTTGTATGCCTATCTGCCGTTTATGATCCTGCCGCTTTACTCGCATCTGGTGAAGATGGATGTGCGCTTGCTGGAAGCCGCGGGCGACTTGGGAGCCAAACCCTTGAAGGCGTTTGCCACCATTACCTTGCCCTTGTCCAGAAACGGCATTATCGCGGGCTCCATGCTGGTGTTTATTCCGGCGGTGGGCGAGTTTGTGATTCCGGAGCTGGTTGGCAGCTCGGAAACGCTGATGATAGGCAAAGTGTTGTGGAACGAGTTTTTTGATAATAACAACTGGCCGATGGCCGCTGCAGTGGCAACCGTAATGGTCTTGCTATTGCTGGTGCCGATCGCCTTTTTCCACCGCTTCGAGACGCGCGAGCTGGAGGGTAAGAACCATGTATAACGGCAATAAGCTCTCGCCCTTTCTTAAAGGCGTGCTGGTCGTGGGTTTTTTGTTTCTGTACATACCCATACTCAGCCTGATCGTCTATTCGTTTAATGAGTCCAAACTGGTGACCTTGTGGGGTGGCTTTTCGCTGCGCTGGTATGCGTCGCTGTTCGAGAACGAGCAGATCATCTCGGCGGTATGGCTGTCCATCCGTATTGCGCTGGCCAGTGCCACGGCCGCGGTGGTGCTGGGAACCATCGCAGGCTTTGTCTCGGCGCGTTTCAAGCGTTTTCGCGGCAGCACGCTATTTGCCGGCATGCTGACCGCGCCGATGGTGATGCCCGAGGTGATTACCGGTCTTTCCATGCTGCTTTTGTTTATCTCCCTGCAGCAACTGACCGGCTACCCGTCCGAACGCGGCTTTTTCACGATCTGGGTCGGTCATACCACCTTGTGCATGGCTTATGTAGCGGTTGTGGTGCGCTCGCGCCTGGTGGAAATGGACAAGAGTCTGGAAGAGGCGGCGATGGATCTGGGCGCGCGTCCGTTCAAGATTTTCTTCGTGATCACCTTGCCGCTGATCTCGCAGGCGATTGCTTCGGGCTTTTTGCTCTCGATCACCCTGTCGCTGGATGATCTGGTGACGACAGCCTTCCTGTCCGGCCCAGGTTCGACCACCTTGCCGCAAGTTATCTTCTCCAAAGTGCGTCTGGGCCTGAATCCGGAAATCAATGCGCTGGCCAGTATCACGGTGCTGATCGTTGGTATTTTCGTGATTCTCGCCAACTACCTGATGCTCAACTCGCAAAGAAAACGCGAGCGCGCGATTGCCGAGGCGATGCGCGGCGATGCACCGGTTCTGCCTTCACCGCCTGTCGGCGTCGAGGGTATGGGTCGCCCGGGGCGCGCTTAAGCCCCAAGCCGCAGCAGCTTATACCCCTGCTGCGGCTGTTTTGATCTTGCTGTTTTAAACCATTTTCCTACCTCGCGACCCGACTTTATCCGGACATTCAAGCTCATGCTGACCTTTGCCCATCAAGCCCACGTGCCGTCTTATTACGCCGCCACCGCTACGCCCTGGTCCGACCAGCCCCCCTTGCAAGGCGCAGTCGCAAGCGATGTCTGTGTGGTCGGCGGCGGTTTGGCCGGATTGTCGGCTGCGCTGAATCTGGCCGAGCAAGGCTTTTCCGTGACCTTGCTGGAGGGCGCGCGCATAGGCTGGGGTGCATCCGGACGCAATGGCGGGCAGGTGATTGTCGGCTACTCCTGCGATATCGATACCATCAAGGCGCAGCTGGGGCCGGATATGGCGCGCACCTTCTGGGATATGTCGGTGGAAGCGGTCGACATCATTGACGAACGGGTCAAACGCCACCAGATAGACTGCGACTGGGTACGCGGTTTTTGCAATGCAGCGGTGAAGCCTTCCGCCATGGACGATCTTAAAGAGTGGCAGGCGACGCTGGAGCAGGATTACGGCTATGGCGGCACCCAGATGTGGGGCCGCGAGCAGCTGGCGGAGCAGCTGGCCAGCCCGCGTTATCAGGGGGGCTTGTTCGACCCGCGCTCCGGCCATATCCATCCGCTTAATTATGCGCTGGGCCTGGCACGAGCCTGCCTTGCAGCCGGCGTGGTCATTCATGAAAACTCGCCGGTGACCGGCATCGACGAGGGCCCGCGTCCACGCGTGCGCTCAGAGTCGGGGCAGGTGAGCTGTGCACACGTGGTGCTGGCGTGCAATTCGTATATCGGGGGGCTGGCCCCAAAGCTCGAGCGCAAGATCATGCCCGCAGGGACTTATGTGATTGCGACCGAGCCCTTGGGGGAGGCGCGAGCCAAGGCCCTGATCGGCAACAATATGGCGGTGTGCGACACTCAGTTCGTGCTGGATTATTACCGCTTGAGTGCCGATCACCGGCTGCTGTTCGGCGGCAAGGTCAGCTACTCCGGGCGCGAGCCGGCCAATCTTTCTGAAGCCATGCGACAAGACATGCTCAGGGTGTTCCCGCAGCTGGCCGATGTGAAAATCGACTATGCCTGGGGCGGTATGTGCGATATCACCATGAACCGCGCGCCGGATTTTGGCCGGCTGTCCAGCAATGTCTACTACCTGCAGGGCTTCTCCGGCCATGGGGTCAATATTACCGGTCTGGCCGGGCGCGTGGTGGCCGAGGCCATTGCCGGCTCGGCCAGCCGCTTTGATCTGTTCGGCAAGTTGCGTCACCGCGACTTCCCCGGCGGCAAACTGCTGCGTACGCCGGCACTGGTGCTGGGGATGGCCTACTATCGTTTGCGCGACTATCTGTAAGCGCACCGTCGGCACACGCGGCCACTATCCCTCTACAAGCGCCTTCGGGCGCTTTTTTGTTTAATGCTGCAATATTTCAACTTTCGTTGTATTATTGAAGTATGGAAAACCAAACTGCTACCCACATTTTCGAATCGCTGTCCTCCGGCATCCGCCTCGACGCCTTTCGCCTGCTGGTCAAACATGGTCATGCAGGGCTGGTGGCCGGCGAAATTGGCGCGGTGCTGGATCTTGCGCCCAACAAGCTGTCCTTCCATCTCAAGGCACTGACGCACGCGGGCCTGGTGTCGGTGACGCAGGAGGGACGCTTTCAGCGCTACCGTGCCAATCTGCCGCTGATGCTGGAATTGATCGCCTATCTCACCGCCGAGTGTTGCAGCGGCAAGCCGGAGGAATGCCTCGATGCACGTGCCGCTTCGTGCTGCCCGGACACCGTTTTGCCCCCTGTTTCTTCTACGCTGGAATCTTAAGCATGAATATTCTTTTTCTGTGTACCGGCAACTCTTGCCGCTCCATTCTTGGCGAAGTCACCTTCAATCATCTGGCGCCGGAAGGCTGGCGGGCGATGAGTGCCGGCAGCCAGCCCGCAGGTTATGTCCACCCGCGCTCGATCGCGCTGCTTGCGCGCGAAGGTATGAAGATCGATGGACTAAGCAGCAAGAGCTGGGATGCGCTACCGGCCACCCCCGATATCGTGATTACCGTGTGCGCATCCGCCGCCGGCGAAACCTGCCCGGCCTATCTGGGCCCGGCGCTGCGTACGCACTGGGGGGTGGAAGATCCGGCGCATGCGACCGGCACGGACAGCGAAATCGACGCAGCCTTTATGGCGGCCTACGCCACTTTGCGCGCGCGCATAGCGGCACTGCTGGCATTGCCGCTGGCAAGCATGGATCGCCGCGAGCTTAAGGCCGAGCTGGATCGTATCGGCCGTGAAGTCTTCTGATGTGCTTAATATTTCAACATTATTAGGATTATTGACATGACAAAAATCGAGATTTTCGACCCGGCACTGTGTTGTGCGACCGGTGTCTGCGGCACCGAGATTGATCAGGCACTGGTGAACTTCGCCGCCGACTTTGACTGGGCCAAGGCGCAGGGGGCCGACATCTGCCGCTTCAATCTGGCGCAAGAGCCGCTGGCCTTTGCCGAAAACCCGGTGGTCAAAGGCTTTCTCGAGCGTTCCGGCGCCGACTTGTTGCCGCTTGTGCTGCTTAACGGCGAGATTGCCTTGATGGGGCGCTACCCGCGCCGCGCCGAGTTGGCGCGTTTTGCCGGCATCTCGACTTTTGCCGCCGCCAGCGCGCCAGCCCAGTCATCCTGCTGTGGTGGCAACACCGGCTGCTGCTGAGGGCGCATCATGCTTTTTCTCGACAATACGCCTCCTTTTCTGTTTTTCACCGGCAAGGGCGGCGTGGGTAAAACCTCGATCGCCTGCGCAAGCGCCGTCCGTCTGGCGCGTAGCGGTCAGCGCGTATTGCTGGTCAGCACCGACCCTGCATCCAATGTCGGCCAAGTCTTCGGCCAGAGCATAGGTAATACGATCTGCCCGATTGCAGCGGTAGCTGGCTTGTCTGCATTGGAAATCGACCCGCAGGCCGCCGCGCAGGCTTACCGCGACCGTATTGTCGGCCCGGTGAGGGGCGTGCTGCCCGAGGCGGTGGTGAAAGGGATAGAAGAACAGCTCTCCGGTGCCTGTACCACCGAAATTGCCGCCTTTGACGAGTTCACCGCGCTGCTGACCGACGCCAGGCTTATCGCGGCTTACGACCATATCGTGTTCGATACCGCGCCGACCGGCCACACCATCCGCCTGTTGCAGTTGCCGGGCGCCTGGTCGGGTTTTCTTGATGCCAACCCGGATGGCGCATCTTGCCTGGGGCCGCTCTCCGGCCTGGAAAAGCAGCGCACGCAATACCATGCCGCCGTCGCTGCGCTTTCCGATCCTGACAAGACCCGGCTGGTGCTGGTCGCGCGCGCGCAAGCATCGACGCTGCGCGAAGTCGCGCGCACTCACGAAGAGCTGGCGGCCATCGGCCTTAAGCGCCAGTTTCTGGTCATCAACGGCATGTTCCCGGCGGATGAGGCCGGCGAGGATGCGCTGGCCCAGGCTATCGTGCGCCGCGAAACGGCGGCACTGGCCGCCATGCCGCAGGCCCTGGCCGGCTTGTCGCAAGACAGGCTTGAGCTCAAGCCCTTTAATCTGGTCGGTCTGGCTGCGCTGGAGGCCTTGCTGCTGGAGGCGCCGGCCGCGACTGCCGTAGCCGAGGCCGCTGCGCTGCCCGCCGGCATCTCCTCGCTCGCGCAGCTGGTCGACGGCATTGCCGCTACCGGCCATGGTCTGGTGATGGTGATGGGCAAGGGCGGCGTCGGCAAAACCACCATCGCTGCGGCGGTGGCCGTTGAGTTGGCACATCGCGGCCTGCCGGTGCACCTGACGACTTCCGACCCTGCTGCTCATCTGGGCGAGACGCTATCTGGCAGCGTAGCTGAGCTGACCGTCAGCCGTATCGATCCGGCCGCCGAGACCGCGCGCTATCGCCGCGAAGTCTTGCAGAGCAAGGGCAAGGATCTGGATGAGGCAGGGCGTGCCTTGCTGGAAGAAGACCTGCGGTCGCCGTGCACCGAAGAGATCGCGGTATTTCAGGCGTTCTCGCGCGTGATCCGTGAAGCCGGCCAGCGTTTCGTGGTGATGGATACCGCGCCGACCGGCCACACCTTGCTATTGCTGGATGCTACCGGTGCCTACCACCGCGAAATGGTACGCCAGATGGGCGACAAGGGTCTTCACTTCACCACGCCGATGATGCAGCTGCAAGATCCGGCACGCACCAAGGTGCTGATTGCGACGCTGGCCGAAACCACGCCGGTGCTGGAAGCCGCCGCCTTGCAGGCCGATCTTGAACGCGCCGGCATTACGCCATGGGCGTGGGTCATTAACCAGAGCATCGCGGCGGCGGGCAGTACTGCGCCTTTGCTGGCAAAGCGTGCGCAAAATGAAGCGCGCGAAATCGATGCGGTGCTCACCCGCCACGCCACTCGCGTGGCACTGTTGCCGCTTCTGGCACAAGAACCGGTTGGCGCCGATGCGCTGGCCGCACTCGCTCAGGCAAACTGAGTGGATGGGCTCCGTGCCATGCACGGGGCAGTGATTGATAAACGCCCGGGGGCACGGTGTCGCCGGGCGTTAAAGAAAGATTAAGCATGTTTTCGTTTTCCATGGCGTCGCTGCAGTCTGCCGCGGCTATGTTCGTGTTTCTGGCATTGGAGCTGTCCTTGCTGTTCATCGTGATCAGCTTTGCCGTTGCCCTTATCCAGCACAAGCTGCCAGCCGGCAAGGTGCAGTCGCTGCTCAGCAGCAAAAAAGGTAGTGGCTATCTGACTGCCGCTGCGATCGGCTCGGTTACGCCGTTTTGCAGTTGCTCGACCATTCCGATGCTGAATGGCCTGCTGCGCGCCGGTGCTGGTTTTGGCCCGACCATGACTTTTTTGTTTGTGTCGCCACTGCTCAACCCTATCGTGGTCGGGCTGCTGTGGCTGACCTTTGGCTGGAAGGTGACCCTGGTCTATATGGTGGCGACGCTGCTGATTTCGCTGCTGGCCGGCGTGCTGCTCGAGCGCCTGAATTTCGGGCGCTACGTGAAGCAGACCGCACCGAAGTCGGGTGCGTGCTGTACCGCCAAACCGGTTGAGCCCAAGACCGCTTGCTGCGTGCCTAAACAGGTCGAGCCTAAGGCTTCCTGCTGCACACCCACGCCGGTCGAACCCAAGACCGCCTGCTGTACACCCAAGCCGGCACAAGCAGCCCGGCCGTCCAAGGAGACGATGCCCTGGCTGCAACTGTGGCGCGATGCACTCGGCCAATTCCGCGCGGTGTTCCCTTACCTGATGCTGGGGGTGGCCATCGGTGCTTTCACCTACGGCTTCATCCCTTCCGAGTGGATCGCCGCGCATACTGGTAGCGACAACCCGTTGGCCGTCCCGCTGGCGGCCGTTGTGGGCATTCCGCTTTACCTGCGCGCCGAGACGCTGATTCCGATGGCGTCGATGTTTGCGCTCAAGGGCATGGGGCTGGGCGCGCTGATGGCGCTGATTATCGGTGGCGCCGGCGCCAGCCTGACCGAACTGATCCTGCTCAAGTCCCTGTTTCGCAAGCAGATCCTGATCGCCTTTTTAGTAGTGATCATCGGCACCGCCATCTCTGCGGGTTATCTGTTTAGTGCGCTGACACCGTGGCTAGCCTGAACCATCAATCCTTAAGTCCGCCAAGAGTCCACTATGAGCCTGCCAAAGCAACGCCTTTCCTTTCTTGACCGCTATCTGACGCTATGGATCTTCGCTGCCATGGCGCTGGGCATTTTGCTGGGTACGGTGATTCCCGGTTTTCCGGACTGGCTGAACAGCCTGTCGTCCGGTTCGACCAATATCCCGATTGCGATCGGCCTGATCGTGATGATGTATCCGCCCCTGGCCAGGGTGCACTATGAAGACTTGCCGCGCGTATTTGCCGACAGGAAAATGCTGGCGCTGTCGCTGATCCAGAACTGGATTATCGGGCCCGCCCTGATGTTTGCGCTGGCGGTGATTTTCCTGCGTGACCAGCCCGAATATATGACCGGAGTTATTCTGATTGGCCTTGCGCGCTGTATTGCCATGGTGCTGGTGTGGAACCAGCTGGCGCGTGGCGACAACCAGTATGTCGCCGGCCTCGTTGCATTCAATTCGGTGTTCCAGATTCTGTTTTTCAGCGTGTTTGCCTGGTTCTACCTTACCGTATTGCCGCCGCTATTCGGGCTGGCCGGCAGTGTGATCGATGTCGGCTTTGTCACCATCGCCCAGGCGGTGCTGGTCTATCTGGGCATTCCTTTTGTAAGCGGGTTCCTTACCCGCAAGCTGCTGATCAAGGCACGCGGCAGTGTGTGGTATGAAACTCGCTTTTTGCCCAAGATCAGCCCGCTGACGCTCGTTGCTTTGCTGTTTACCATTGCCGCCATGTTCAGCCTCAAGGGTGCGGATGTACTGCGCCTGCCGCTGGATGCGCTGCGTATTGCGTTGCCGCTGGTGATCTACTTTGTTCTGATGTTCTTTATCAGCTATGCCATGGGCCACCGCGCGGGGGAGGATTACCCCAAAACCACCGCGATGAGCTTTACCGCGGCCAGCAATAATTTCGAGCTGGCGATCGCTGTGGCGATTGCCGCCTTCGGGCTGGCATCCCCCATTGCCTTTGCCGCCGTGATCGGGCCACTGGTCGAGGTGCCGGTGCTGATTTTGCTGGTCAATGTCGCGCTATGGATAGGACGGCGCTATTTCGTCGGACGCGGTGCACCGCTGTAGCGGCGATAGCCTGAATGTGGGGTTCTTGTGGTAGCAGGCGGATGCCTGTAGCGTTTCGCGCGGTCAAATTTTTTCATGGTCTACACCGTATAGTTGATATGCGTAGCTAAACGTGTGGCAAACCGGATCGCGCAAAGGTAAACGGGGACGTTCAATATATTGGACGCTCCCGTTTTTTTGCATCTGCCGCGCGGGAGAAAATCAGTCTGCAATCAAGGTGATTGGCCGTGTGGTTTAAGCCTGCCTAAGGTACTGTTTTTATTGTGCTGTTGATTAAAATGCACAGGGTAAAAAAACGCTTGCCATGACATGTGATATTGCTAAAATCCGCGTCCGTTCAAGCCTTATGGCATGAATACGCAGCTCCGACATCCCTGGCCCACATCAAGCGAGTCCCGCCCGAAAGCCGCGCACTAAGGAGTGATTCAATCTTGCATTGCAAAGGGCAACACCATGGCGTGGACAGTCGCAGATAGCCGGAGCCTGTACGGTATCCGGCATTGGGGGGATGGATATTTCGATATTGCCGACAACGGTTGTGTCAGCGTGCGGCCGAATGCCGCGCTTGGCGAAGATATCGATCTGATGGCGCTATTGCAGCGCCTGTATGGCAAGAATCTGGATCTGCCGCTGCTGATCCGCTTTCCCGACATCCTGCAAAACCGTGTGACGCGCCTGTGCCGTGCTTTTGACGATGCCATCGCACAGGCCGGCTACGGCAACCGCTATACCGCCATCTATCCGATCAAGGTCAACCAGCAGGAGGCGGTGATCAAGAGCATCATCGCCACGCCCGATGTTTCCATCGGCCTTGAGGCCGGCTCCAAGCCCGAGCTGATGGCGGTGCTGGCGCTGTCGCCCATCGGCGGCACCATTGTGTGCAACGGCTACAAGGACCGCGAGTTTATCCGGCTGGCGCTGATCGGCCAGAAGCTGGGTCACGAGGTGTTTATCGTGATCGAGAAGGAGATCGAGGTCGATCTGGTGATCGAGGAGGCCGCGCGACTGGGGGTGCGGCCGTGGCTGGGCATGCGCGTGCGCCTGTCTTCGCTGGCCTCGGGCAAGTGGGCGGACACCGGTGGCGACAAGGCCAAGTTCGGCCTGTCGGCGGCGCAGCTGATTTCGGCGGCCGACAAGCTGGCGGCAGCCGGCATGGCCGACTGCGTGCGCCTGATGCACTTTCATATGGGCTCGCAGATCGCGCATCTGGAAGACTACCGCAAGGGCTTTGGCGAGGCGATCCGCTACTATGGCGAGCTGCGTGCGCTGGGTCTGCCTATCGATCATGTTGATGTCGGCGGCGGGCTGGGGGTCGATTACGACGGCACCCATTCGCGCAACGAAAGCTCGATCAACTACGATATTGACGAGTACGCACAGGCAATTGTCGGCCTGCTCACCGAGTTCTGCGCCGACAATGATTTGCCGCAACCGCGCATTTTTTCCGAGTCCGGCCGCGCAATGACCGCGCACCACGCGGTGCTGGTGATGAATGTCACCGATGTCGAGCGCCTGCCGGATGCCGTGCCGGCTGTGGCCGATGTCGCCGCGCTGGCGCTGCCCATCCGCAAGCTGCTGGAGCTGACGCAACTGGCCGATGCGGAGATGGTCACCGAAACCTATTATCGCGCCAGCCATCTGGTGTCGGATGTGGCCGAGCTGTATACCGCAGGCCGGCTGTCGCTGAAGGAAAAGGCGCTGGCCGAAACCATACACGCTGCCTTGTGCCGCCGCCTGCAGCGCCAGCTCAGTGCCGGCCAGCGCAGCCAGCGTCAGGCTTACGACGATCTGACCGAGCGCCTGGCCGACAAGTATTTCTGCAACTTTTCGGTATTCCAGAGCCTGCCCGACACCTGGGCTATCGATCAGGTGCTGCCCTTGATGCCAATCCATCGTCTGGATGAGGAGCCGACGCGGCGCGCGGTGCTGCAGGACCTGACCTGCGACTCCGACGGCAAGGTCAAGCAGTATGTGGACGGGCAGAGCATAGAGACCAGCATGGCGGTGCACGAGGTCAAGGCCGGCGAGGAGTACCTGATCGGCGTGTTCCTGGTTGGCGCTTATCAGGAGATTCTGGGCGATATGCACAATCTGTTTGGCGACACCGACTCGGTCAATGTCTATCAGTACGCCGGCGGGATGCTGGAATGTACCGGGGTGGAGGAGCACGACACCATCGAAGACATGCTGCGCTATGTGCACCTGTCGCCGGAAGAGCTGTTAGAGCGTTACCGTCACAAGATGTCGGTGCTGGATATCAGCGAGCGCGGCAGTTATCTGGCCGAGTTTGCGCGCTGCCTCAAGCAGTCTTCGTATCTGTCGCTGTAGCCGTGTGTTGTCGGTTGTGATGTAAACAGCGGGAAGGTCACCCTTCCCGCTTTTTTGTGCCGGCGTCAGGCCGGCTGCTGTTGTGTGGTGCAGTGTATACCGCCGCCACCGGCGGCGATGGCATCGATATCCAGCTGGATTACATCGCGGCCGGGAAATAGCTCACGCAGGGTGTCGCGGGCATTGTTGTCGGCCGTGATATCGCCAAACTGTGGTGCGATGACGGCACCGTTGCAGACATAAAAATTGATATAACCGGCGGCAAACTCGCTGTTGTCAAAACGCGGGCGGATGCTGTTGGGGCCTTGCATCTCGACCACGCGCAGCTTGCGGCCTTGGGCATTGGTCGCGGCGCGCAGGATTTTCAAGTGTGCGCGGGTGACGGCGTAATCGAACGAGTCGGGATCCATTTCCAGCCCGGCCACCACGACGCCGGGGCCGGCGAAGCGGGCGTAAAAGTCGGTATGGCCATCGGTGATATCGCGCCCGGCGATGCCGGGCAGCCAGATAATCTTGCGGATGCCCAGCAGCCGTTTCAGTTCGGCCTCGCAATCGGCCTTGCTGACTCCGGGGTTGCGGTTGCGGTTGAGTACGCAGCTCTCGGTCATGATGGCCGTGCCCTCGCCATCCACCTCGATGCCGCCGCCTTCCAGTACCAGCTTGCTGTGCAATACAGGCGTACCCGCTTGGGCACAGACAAATTCGGCGACTTCTGCGTCCTGGGCATAGGCCTGTTTATTGCCCCAGCCATTGAAATTGAAGTCGACACCGGCCAGTTTTCCCTGCCGGTTTTTGACAAATACCGGCCCTGTGTCGCGTATCCACAAGTCGTCAAGCGGCTGGCTTAGCAGCTCGACTTTTGGGTTCAGCAGCTGCCGGGCGATAGCCAGTTCGCTCTGGCGCACCAGCATCTTGACCGGCTCGTAACGGACGATGGTGTTGGCGATCAGCGCCAGCGCGTCGCGGCAAGGAGAGAGCAATTGCGGCCCCCAGATGGCATCCGATGCACCAAACGCCATCCACGTGGCACGATGCGGGGCGCTCTCGTCGGGCATGCGCCAGCTGTCTGTGCTGTCAGTCTCTCCGCCAGCCCCGCCCAGGCAGCCGCTGGCCAGCGGGGTGAGTGCCAGGGCGCCGCCGATACGCAGGCCGCGTTGCAAAAATTCTCGTCGCTTGAGCATGCTTTGCTTTCTTTTCAGGTAGTGGGATGGGGGGCGGTTCAGCCTTTTTTGAACGTCAGCCAAGTACGGCCTTCGATGCCAGCGCCAGCATGCCCAGTGCGAGTTGTTTATTCATGGCTATCTCCTTAACGGTAACAAGATGCCACGCCATCGCTGGTGAGCAAGGTGCGGTACATTTCGGGGCGGCGATCGCGGAAGAAGCCCCATGACTGGCGCTCGGCGCGGATGGCATCCAGATCGAAGCTGGCCAGCAGAATGGTCTCTTCGCTGCGCCCGGCCTCGGCCAGCTTGGCGCCGGTATGGTCGGCAATAAAACTGGAACCGTAAAAGGTACTGCTCAAACCCTGTTGCTGCGGATTGCCATTGCCGATGCCGCTTTCGGTTCCGATACGGTTGGCTGCCACTACCGGCAGCATATTGGCGGCGGCGTGGCCTTGCATGGTGCGCTGCCAGTGACCGGCAGAATCGTAGTCGGCACTGAAGGGTTCGGAGCCGATGATGGTGGGGAAGCACAGGATTTCCGCCCCCATCAGCGCCATGCTGCGTGCCGTTTCCGGATACCACTGGTCCCAGCAGATGCCGATTCCAAGCTTGCCGAAACGGGTGTCCCACACCTTGAAGCCGGTGTCGCCGGGGGTGAAGTAGAATTTTTCGGTGTAGCCGGGGCCATCCGGGATATGGGTCTTGCGGTAAACGCCCAGAATGCTGCCGTCGGCGTCGGCCACTGCGACCGAATTGAAGGCTGCGTTGCCGGCCCGTTCGAAAAAGCCTATCGGCAAAACGACCCCCAGCTCGCCTGCCAGCGCGGCAAAACGGGCGATATGCGGGTTGCCCGCAAACGGCTCGGCCAGTGCCAGATGGCTGGCATTCTGGTCGATACAGAAATAGGGCAGCATGAAAAGTTCGGGCAGGAGGATAAGCTGCGCGCCTTGTGCCGCAGCTGCGCGTACCAGGCGTTCGGCTGTGGCCATATTGTCTTCTTGTGTCCAGCTGCCGGAGGCCATCTGGATGGCGGCAACGGTGATGATTCTTGAGGGCATCGCTGTTTTCCTTAAATGTTTGCCGGCAGCTGGCCGGTGGTGGCGGGCTGTTGCTGGGTGGAGCAGTGCAGGCTGCCGCCGCCTATGCTGATGGTCGGCACCGGCAGTAGCTTGACTTGGCGGCCGGGAAAGGCCAGGCTGAAAGCCTTGTGTGCCGCCTCATCTTCGGCCACGCCAAAGGCGGTGGCAATCACCGCGCCGTTCACCAGAATATAGTTGGCATAGCAGTCGCAGTAGCGCTCGGAGCCAAAACGCTTGCTGACGATGGGCGAGGGCAGTTCCAATAGTTCGAAACGGCGGCCACGGCTATCGTGCGCCAATTCCAGTGCGCGGCGGTTTTCCTGCATGATTTTGAAATAGTCGCCCTGATCCTGCTTAGCCGACTGCAGCAGGATACGGCCCGGGGCAATAAAAGAGGCAATGCCGTCTATATGGCCATTGGTCTCGACTTCATCCGGGTTGCCTGGCAGCCAGATGATCTGAGTGACCCCCAGCATGCGCTTTAGCTCGTTCTCTATTTCCGGTCTGCTCATATGCGGGTTGCGGTTGGGATGCAGCAAACAGCTTTCGGTGGTCAATAGGCTGCCTTGGCCATCCACATAAAAAGAGCCGCCTTCCAGTACCATCTCCGAATTGAACAGTCTGGCGCCGGCATGGCGGGCGATATCCTGTCCCAATTGCTGGCAACCGTCGTATGGCTGGTATTTTTCGCCCCAGGCATTGAAGCGGAACACGGCGGCACCCAGTTGCCCCTGCGCGCCTTGTAAAAAGATGGGCCCGCAGTCGCGTACCCAGTTATCTTCGGCGGCCACCGGGAGGACGGTGACCGTGTTGCCGCATAGCGCTTGGGCATGTGCTGCTTGGCTGTGGTGGGCGGTGACAATGCAGCGCTGAAAGCGGGCAATGGTGCGGGCCACAAGTGCGAACTCGGCACAGACTTGCGCGTAATGGCTAGCCCAGAGTTCTTCGCGGTTTTCCAGTACAGGCCAGCCCAGATAGCTGGCCTGTTGCGTTTCCCACTCTGCCGGCATGCGGTAGCCCTGGCTTAGGGCATCAAAACGACTCATACGTCCTCCTTGCTGTTTGATGCAAGTATGCGTCGGCTTATACTTGATGAAAATTGATGTTTATTGTGCCTATTGAACAGATTTTCTCATCTATCTATGCAACGACTTCCCTCGCTTAAACTGCTGACCGGCTTCGAGGCTGCTGCCCGTCTGGGTAATTTTTCGCGTGCCGCCGACGAGCTTTGCCTTTCGCCATCTGCCATTAGTCACCAGATACAGGAGCTGGAAGCCCAGCTCTGCCAGCCTTTATTTCGCCGTGTCGGGCGCGGCGTGGAACTGACGGTCGCGGGCGAGGTATTGCTGGGCAGCGTGCAGCGCTCGCTGGGTACATTGCGTAGTGGTCTGGGGCGGATCGCTAGTTATCTGGACCCAGGCTTGGTGGTGCTGGTATGTCCGGCATCACTGGTGCATGGCTGGTTGCAGCCACGGCTGTTTGCATTGCAAACGCAGTTCCCTGGCTTATGTCCCTTGCTGGTGACGGATGAGTCGGTGCGTTATGTCGACGAAGTCGATGTCGATATCACCATAGGCGAACGGCCTTTGCAGCAGGCCGGTCTGGAGGAAGTGCCGTTTTTGCAGGACGAGTGGGTGATGGTGGCCAATGCTGCGCTGGCACAGCGTCTGGCTCCGCTGCCGCAGGCAGCGCACCACCAGCATGCCGGACTGATCTGTCTGGAGGAAAGTTTTACCCGTGATGCTACCGCCAGCCTGTTTCGCGAGCAGCTCGCACCTTTTCGAAAATTGGCAATCTACGACGATGCACGCTTGTTGCTGGACGGTGCCTTGCGCGGCGCGGGTGTCGCCTGCGTGCCGCATCTTTTGGCCGAAGACAGTATCCGTGGCGGTCAGCTTGCCATCCTGCCTGATTATCCGCGCCTGCCCGGTACAGTCTGGTGGCTGTCCCGGCTGGCGGGGGCGCCAAGATCTGCGCTGGTGGGCGAGATGTTTGCGTGGCTGTTGCAGCAGGGAGGGGCGCGCATGCCGTAAGCGCGCCCTGTT
This sequence comes from Craterilacuibacter sinensis, assembly GCF_009831765.1. Lineage (GTDB taxonomy): Bacteria > Pseudomonadota > Gammaproteobacteria > Burkholderiales > Chromobacteriaceae > Craterilacuibacter > Craterilacuibacter sinensis. The sequence goes on from NZ_WSSB01000005.1 coordinate 247,145, forward strand.
TCTGAGTCTTACCAGTTGCTCTCGCGCTCGGGGGTAGCGCTGATTTTATGGATGGACAGGTCGGCGCCGTTAAATTCTTCTTCTTCCGTCAAACGAATACCGACCGTGTTTTTCAGCAGGCCGTAGACGATCAGGCCGCCGCCAAAACCGACGCTAATGCCGAGCAAGGTTCCGGCCAGTTGCGACATCAGGCTGACGCCGCCGCTGCCGCCTAAGGCTTCCAGTCCGAACAGGCCGGCTGCGATGCCGCCCCAGGCGCCGCACAGGCCATGCAGCGGCCACACGCCCAGTACGTCATCGATTTTCCAGCGGTTCTGCGTCAGGGTGAAGAGCCAGACAAACAGTGCGCCTGCGATGGTGCCAACTGCCAGAGCGCCCAAGGGGTGCATTACATCCGAGCCTGCGCATACCGCCACGAGTCCGGCCAGCGGGCCGTTATGGATAAAGCCCGGGTCATCCTTGCCCAGCCACATTGCCGCCAGCGTGCCGCCGACCATGGCCATCAGCGAATTGATGGCGACCAGACCGGAAATGCCTTCTATCTTTTGCGCGCTCATGACATTAAAGCCGAACCAGCCGACGATCAGTATCCAGGCGCCTAGCGCCAAAAACGGAATGGAGGACGGTGGGTGCGCCGAGATACGGCCATCCTTGCCGTAGCGGCCACGACGCGGGCCCAGTAGCAAAATGGCGGCCAGCGCGATCCAGCCGCCGACGGCATGCACGACCACCGAGCCGGCAAAGTCATGAAACGGTGCACCAAAAGCGCGGGTCAAACCGTCCTGAATGCCGAAGTGGCCATTCCAGGCGATGCCTTCGAACAGGGGGTAGACCAGACCGACCAGCAAGAAAGTGGCCGCCGTTTGCGGGTGGAAGCGGGCGCGTTCGGCGATGCCGCCCGAGATAATGGCCGGAATGGCGGCGGCGAAGGTCAGCAAAAAGAAGAACTTGACCAGCTCCACGCCATGGTTGGCCGATAGCGTCTTGGCCGAGGAGAAAAAGTCTACGCCGTAAGCGAGGCTGTACCCGACGAAAAAATAGGCGATGGCCGATACGGCAAAGTCGGTAAGGATCTTGACCAGGGCATTGACCTGGTTTTTTTTGCGCACCGTGCCCAGTTCGAGAAAGGCAAAGCCTGCGTGCATGGCCAGTATCATCACCGCGCCCAGGAGCAGGAATAGGGTATTTTCAGCACTTCCGGTCATGGCATTCCCTTATATGTTTTGGTTTGCCACGGTTTATGCAAAATAAGTGCCAACTTGGTGCAGTGCTAGCGCCGCTCTGGTGCGTTTGCAATGCCCGTCATTGGTGCGTGAAGCAGCTTGGCTGCACCATATAAGTGAATGTGCGCTCAGGCTAAGGGTAGATTAAGCGTTTCCTTGATTTCTTCCATCACCACATAGCTTTTCGATTCATTGGCCGCCGGCAGTTTAAGCAGGATGTCGCCCAGCAGCTTGCGGTATTGCGACATATCGGCGATACGGGCCTTGATCAGATAGTCGAAGTCGCCGGACACCAGATGGCAGTCGAGAATTTCGGGGATTTTCTGCACATCGCGGCGAAAGGCATCGAAGATATCGCCCGATTTGCTGGAGAGTTTTATTTCGACGAAAACCAGCAATCCAGCACCCAGCAGGGCCGGATTGAGGCGGGTGTAGTAGCCGCAGATGACGCCTTCGCGCTCCATGCGCTTGACGCGCTCGCTGCATGGCGTGGTGGACAGGCCGACTTTGTCCGCAAGTTCGGTCATGGCGATGCGTGCATTGCCCTGCAGTTCGCGCAGGATCTTTTTATCGGTTTTATCCAGAGTGCCGGTCTTGTTCATGCTTTCTCTTTTTTCTATGTGTTTGCATTAATTTGTCACTTATTTTGCCTGATTCTTTGGTGAAAAAAACTGGCTAAGCCTCAATATACTACGCCAAATCACTAAATGGAGACTCGGCCATCGCAGCCGTGGGAGAAAAGATGAAAGTCGTCGTACTGGGTGGCGGTGTGGTAGGAATTTCGAGTGCATGGTATCTGGCCAAGGCCGGCTGCGAGGTGACGGTGCTGGAGCGCCAGAGCGGTGTGGCGCTGGAAACCAGTTTCGGCAATGCCGGCCAGATTTCTCCCGGCTATGCCGCGCCATGGGCTGCGCCCGGTATTCCGCAAAAAGCCGCCAAGTGGCTGTTGCAGCGCCATGCGCCGCTGGCCATTCGCCCGGACGGCTCGCTGTATCAGTTGCAGTGGATGGCCAGGATGCTCGCCAACTGCAACCCCAAGGCTTACAACCTGAACAAGAGCCGCATGATGCGCCTCGCCGAATACAGTCGCGACAAGATCCGCGAACTGCGCGCCGAGACCGGTCTGGCTTATGAAGGACGTCAGGGTGGCACCTTGCAGCTATTCCGCTCCCAGGCGCAGGTCGATGCGATGGGCAAGGATATCGAGGTGCTGGAAGAGTGCGGCGTTGCCTATCAGGTGCTGGGGCGCGATGAGCTGGCCAGCGTCGAGCCGGCGCTCGCGCGGGTCAAGCACAAGCTTACTGGCGGTCTGCGCCTGCCTAACGACGAAACCGGAGACTGCCAGCTGTTCACCTCGCGTCTGGCCGAAATGTGTGTCGATGCCGGTGTGCGTTTCGTGTTCGATGTGGCTATCGAGCGCATCGAAGAGGCTAACGGCAAGGTGTCGGGCATCGTGGCAGGGGGCGAGCGTTATGTGGCTGACCACTATGTGGTGGCGCTGGGCAGTTATTCGCGCGACTTGCTGCAAAGCCTGAAGATCGATATCCCGGTCTACCCGGTCAAGGGCTATTCGCTGACGGTGCCTATCGTCAATGCCGATGCTGCACCGGTATCGACCATACTCGATGAGACTTACAAAGTGGCGGTGACGCGTTTCGATAACCGTATCCGCGTCGGCGGCATGGCCGAATTGTCCGGCTATAACCTGGAACTCAATCCGCGCAGACGTGAAACGCTGGAAATGGTGGTGTCCGACCTGTATCCGGATGGCGGCGACGTGAAGGCGGCCAGCTTCTGGACCGGCCTGCGTCCGATGACGCCGGATGGCACGCCGATTATCGGCGGCACCCGTCTCTCCAATCTGTCGCTCAACACCGGCCACGGCACCTTGGGCTGGACCATGTGCGCAGGCTCGGGCAAGGTGCTGGCCGATATGATTACCGGCAAAACGCCTGAAATCAGTACCGATGGCCTGTCCATGCAGCGCTATGCCAAGGCGGGCCAGACGCTGGTGACACCGGCGCGCACGCTGGTGGCCGGCTGATGCGCCCCTTGCAGGCGGAAATCCGCCTTGACGCGCTGCGCGATAATTACCGTCTGGCGCGCCAGCTTGCAGGCGGGCGTACCCTGGCGGTGGTGAAGGCCAATGCCTATGGCCATGGTGTCGTGCGCTGCGCGCGCGCACTAGATGGCGAGGCCGATGGTTTTGCCGTGGCCTGCATCGAAGAAGCGCTGGAGTTGCGTGCGGCCGGCATCGTTGCCCCCATTTTATTGCTGGAGGGGGTGTTCGAGCCTGATGAGTACAGCCTGTGCGCCGAGTTGGGCTTGTGGTGCGTGGTGCAAAGCGATATCCAGCTCGCCATGCTGGAAACTAGCCCGGTTGCCAGTTTGCCGTCAGTCTGGTTGAAGATGGATTCCGGCATGCACCGCGCCGGCTTCGCGCCGGACGATTACGCGGCAGCATGGCAGCGGCTGGCAGGCAGTGGCAAGGCGCTGGAGATCGTCAAGATGAGCCATTTTGCCCGTGCCGACGAGCCGGATCAGGTGATGACGCAGGCCCAGATCGAAACTTTCGATGCAGCATGCCGCGCTTTGCCGGGTGCTGCCAGTCTCGCCAACTCGGCCGGCCTGATGGTGCATCCGAGTGCAAGGCGGGAATGGAGCCGTGCCGGCATCATGCTGTATGGGGTCAATCCTTTGCCGCAGGGGATGGGGCCCGCCCTCAAGCCGGTCATGCGTTTAACTAGCCGGATTTTTGCGGTGCGTGAAATTGCAGCGGGTGAGCCGCTGGGTTACGGCCACAATTTTGTGGCGACACGGCGCACGCGGGTGGGGTTGGTGGCGTGTGGCTATGCCGACGGTTATCCGCGTCTGGCCTCTACCGGCTCGCCGGTTGCGATCGACGGGGTGCGCAGTCGTGTGATCGGGCGGGTATCGATGGATATGTTGACGGTAGATCTGACCGATTTGCCTGCAGCCGGGCTTGGCAGCGAGGTTGAGCTATGGGGGGGTGCGATTAACGTCAATGAAGTTGCCGCCTGCGCCGGTACCATTGCGTATGAGCTCTTGTGTAACGTCAAGCGTGCCCGTTTTGTCTGATTCTTTGCATGTGTGCCCCTCTTTGATCCGGCTTTGGCCGGATTTTTTTATCTGGCCAAAGGGAAAGAAGAAAGAGGAGGGATAGACGTGAAAAAAGCTTCCCGAAGGAAGCTTTTTTGACTGGCGGAGTGGACGGGACTCGAACCCGCGACCCCCGGCGTG
>NZ_WSSB01000006.1 GCF_009831765.1 Craterilacuibacter sinensis
TAATCACCACGAGACAACAGATACAAGGGTGGGTTAGCCGCTGACAAGCGGCGTAACCCACCAAGGTATTGGTAATCAGCGTAGCCGCCGGTGAGTTACACCCTCCGGTTTGTCTACCCCGCTCCTGCGAGATTTAATCCGGATTGGTCCAGTACAGTTCGGAGCGCTTGCAATCGGAACATTCGCGATAGAAAAGCTTGCCGTCCTTGCGGATGCGTTCCCGGTGCCCATCAATCGCGCAGCCTGTCTGTATCGGGGTATTGCCGTCACATTCCTTGCACTTGAAGTAGTAGCCGTATTTTCCGTAGCTAATAGCCAAGGTTTTTCCTTGGCAGTGGCGGCAGCTTATTTCAATGGGGGCGGGAAGTTCCGGTTTGATTGTTACAGGGGCTGCCTGTTGTTCTGGAACGGAAGCAATGGCAGGTACAGCAGGTCTGGGCGTAAATGTCTTGGCGGCTGATGTGTGTTGCGGAATATGCAAGGCTGCCATTTGACGTGCAATGCCTTCCAGTGTTTCCGAACTCACCATTTTGGCGACGGAACCTATCGCGCCAATAATGCCTTCCTGCTCAATGGCACGCTCGCGGGCTTTCTTGAAATCGTCGGCCTTGATAATGGCGCGGGTGTCGAATTTTTTCGGGCGGTCGATGCGGGTGCCGGGACTGACGAGTATGAATGATGAAAATGAAGGCATCAGACGCAGGCCTAATCGTGTCGGCCACTCTATTTGTTGGACTGCATCTTTCAGTACCGAGATGTGGCGTTCATTTTGTGCGAGCGGAGATGGCATGCCTTCATGGGTTTTTTTGTAACTGTTCCAGCGCATAAACTCCCCGTCCTCGGTGATTTTCATCGAGTCCTTGAGGTGCTTGGTTTCCAGTACATAAATTTCCAGCATGCGATCTATCAGCAAGTGGTCGATCTGGGCGACTCGGCCATTGATTTCCAGTCTCAGATCATGGATCACGGCCACATTTTTTGAAGTAGTAAAGTCGAAATCGAGCAAATAGGCTGCTTCTTTTTCGCCCTTGATGCCGGCACGCATGATGCGGAGTTTTTCTTCGATGCGGGTCTTGGTCTTGGGATCTGCCTTGCCAAGCAGATTCTCCAGTTGGGCAAGTAGGGGCTGTTTGTCGTCGGTAGACTTGATGAGCATATGCTTGGGCTACGTAGATATTTCTATGGCATTCTACTCGCGCGGCAGGATGATGTCTTTGGGTTATCTCCCTGAGCGCAATGGAGCGAGGGAATGCGGGCAGGGTCATGGTCTCGATAAAAGATGTGACCGAAAAAGGTGACCCGCAGCCACTTCGCAACCCCGCACCAACGGCGCCCGCCAATACGCCTCGCGCCTGCGCTACACCTCTCGTCCTGATTGAAAATATCACCACGCTGTTTAAGTCCCTCTGTTAATTAGCTTTTCCTAATATATAAACGTCGTTGCTTTACATTCACATGTATGAAATGTAAATATGTCGTGCAGGGCATGGCAAAGTGCCGGCATCAGGCATGGCCATGCTGCTGATTCGTGAAAAACAAGGGGAAATCATCAATGTTGTCAATCAAGTATGTACACGGTGGTGTGTTGTCTGCCGTGATCTGGTCTGCATCGCAAGGCGTGATGGCCGCAACTGCACCACTGGCGGCGGGAGCGGTGGCGGCACCGGATCAGTATGGCGCGCAGGTGGCCGAGCAGATTCTGAAAGCCGGTGGCAATGCGGTGGATGCGGCGGTGGCGACCGCGTTTGCGCTGGCCGTGACCTATCCGGAAGCCGGCAATATCGGTGGCGGCGGTTTCATGACCATCTACCACAACGGTAAACCCTATTTCCTCGACTATCGCGAGGTGGCGCCCAAGGCGGCGACCCGCAATATGTATCTGGATGCCAAGGGCGAGGTGATCGAGAACCTGAGCCTGGTCGGCGCCCGCGCTGCCGGCGTGCCCGGCACGGTGATGGGGCTGTGGGATGCGCATCAGCGCTTTGGCAAACTGAAGTGGGCCGAGCTTATCAAGCCGGCGATCCACTTTGCCGAGCAGGGTTTTGTCGTGGCGCCGGGGCAGTTCCAGTACCGCGAGGATGCGGTGAAGTTCTTCGGCGACAAGACCAACTTCGCAAGCTATTTTGGCGCGATGAAAGCCGGCGAGACCTTCCGCCAGCCAGAGCTGGCCGAAACGCTGCGCCGTATCTCGAAATACGGTGCCAAAGATTTCTATCAGGGCAAGACGGCCGGCTTGCTGGTGGCGCAGATGAAGGCGGACAACGGCCTGATTTCTGCTGCCGACCTGCGTGACTACCGCGCCAAGTGGCGCGAGCCGATCAAGATCAGCTGGCGCGGCAATAAGGTCTACACGGCACCACCGCCCAGCTCCGGCGGGATTGCCCTGCAGCAACTGCTGACCATCAAGGAAAACCGTGCCGCCGACTTTAAGGGTGTGGCGCACAATTCGGCACAATACATCCACCTGCTGTCCGAGATTGAAAAGCGCGTGTTTGCCGACCGCGCCGATTATCTGGGCGACCCGGACTTCTCCAAAGTGCCGGTGAAGCAGCTGACCGACAACGCCTATCTGGCCCGTCGTGCCGCGGAAGTCAATCCTAAGGCCATTTCGCCGACCGAGAAGGTGAAGCCGGGTCTGGAAACACGCCAGACCACGCATTTCTCCATCGTCGACAAGTGGGGCAATGCGGTAGGCAACACCTATACGCTGAACTGGGACTTCGGCAGCGGCGTGGTGGTGAAGGGTGCGGGCTTTTTGCTGAACGACGAGATGGATGACTTCAGTGCCAAGCCGGGCGTGGCTAACGCCTTTGGCGTGGTGGGCAAGGACGCCAACGCGATCGAGCCGGGCAAGCGCATGCTGTCGTCGATGAGCCCGACCATCGTGACGCGCGATGGCAAGGTGGCAATGGTGCTGGGCACGCCGGGCGGCTCGCGCATCTTTACCTCCATCTTCCAGGTGCTGAACAATGTGTACGACTACAATATGCCGCTGCAGCAGGCCGTGGCAGCGCAGCGCGTACACCATCAGCTGCTGCCCAAGGACACGATCTTCTTTGATGCCTATGCACCGCTCGCGGGCAAGCAGGCCGAAGAGCTGAAGGCCATGGGTTACACGCTGGAAGACCAAGGCTGGAATATGGGCGACATCCAGGCGATCCGCATTAACGGCAACATGCCTGAAACCGCATCCGATCCGCGCGGTCGTGGCGTTGGCCGTATCGTGAAGTAATTGCCGGCATGATTCCGGATGTGCTGCGGCATGTCCGGGAGGGCTTGCGGTTTATTGCACGCCCTGTACCACAAATGAAGAAGGCCCGCCTGCCATCACGGCAGGCGGGCCTTGCTGATGTGGCTGTTACTTGACACCGTGACCGATGGCGCCGCCGATGGCTGCACCGCCTACGGTGCCCAGCGTGCCGCCATTCGTCAGTACCGAGCCTGCGACACCGCCGATGGCGGCACCAACGGCGGCATTTTTTTGCTTCTGGCTCATGCCGGCACAGCCTGCCATGCTTGCGGCTAGGGTGAGGATCAGTAGCGAGCGGGTGAGCGTGGTTTTCATGATTGGTACTCCTGGGTAGCGGGTAGGATGGATAAGCCTGTGCCCGGCGGCATCCATCCTTTTGCCCGGTTTGTATCGTCCTGGTGAATGAAGCCTGCCGCCAATCATGGATGCAAGTGCCGTATATGGCCAGACATCAGGCGTAAGGCTGGGCATGGACGATAAAAATGAAAGAGAGCGACATCCTTCGCCAGGTTCGCATCCCGTCATTGTGCGCTCAAGCATAAAAGCTTGAACGACAGAGGCGTGCTTGCCAGTGCACGGTCGGTGTCGCATGGCCGTTTGTTTTGTTGTAGCCCGTGCCTGCCTTTTTGCACCCTGCAAGCTTGTCTGTGTGTTGCGGGTATCGTGCTCACGCGCTGTGTTGGCGCCTGATTAGTTGATATGGGTAATTGCTTGTCTTTCTTTAGCCTGATTTGTAAAATCGGCAGCCCGAATGCTTTTGTTTTTTGCCCGTCTGTATGTCGCAATGCCAATCTTGTGGCGCTTGCTGCGCCAGTTTTCGCGTGTCTTTTTATTGGGCCGAAACCAGTGATGGTGGCGGCACTGTCCCAGCCGAACTCACCGAAGAACTTGATCCATGGCGCCGTTGCATGCGCGGCACCTGGTCGGATCTTCCCTTATGTGTGGCTTTGCAAGGCGAGGTCGGCACACAGGTGTCGTGTGCCATTTATCCGGACCGGCCGTCGACTTGCCATGATGTGCGCGAAGGTGATGCGCAGTGCCTGCGTGCACGTGAACGCTGGGGCTTAAGCGTCCCGCAGCTTATCTCTGCATAGCAAGGACGGTTTTGCTGCGCTCAGTTGAACCCGCTGACAGAAGGGTGCCTGTGCGCGTATAGGGCAGGTGCGTCTTTATTTGCAGCGGTTCAGGCTGGCATCGGTACCCAGGTATTGCGCCAGCGCATTTTGCATGGCGCTGCTGGTGTTGCCGAAGGTTTTGACGCTGCAGTCGCTTTGGAATACGTAGCCTGCCAGATCCCGTGTTTTGGGGCTGTAAAAGATCGCGGCATTATTGTCAAAGCAGTTGTGCTGCTCGCACATGCTGTAGAGGTAATAGGTCTGGCCGTTCAGGGTGAGTTTTTCGCCCGGCGATTGCGGCCCCGAGGCCAGCGCGGCGTAGTTGCCCGGCTGGATTTTCTCGATTTCTTTCTTGATGCTGATAGCGAGGCCGCGCTCCTGTCTGATGACATCGAACAGATAGGCCTGATAGCGGTCTGCGGCATGTGCGCAGGTGGCAAGGCCGGCCAGAAGCAGCCCCAAGATGAGCGGATACTTCATGCTGCGTTCCTTGTGGGGTGGGGATGGCACCGCTGGCGGCGCCATCAGGCTTTAAAAGCTGGCAACGTCCTTTTCCAGCTCGCTTAGCAAGGAGGTCGGCCCGGCAATGCGGGCGTCCGGCAGGCAAGCGACTTTCGGATTCTTGTCCGGATAATCGAGCAGATGCAGGAAGTGGCGGATGCAGTTAAGGCGTGCCCGCTTCTTGTCGTCGGATTTGATGACGGTCCAGGGCGCGTCGGCGGTGTCGGTATGGAAGAACATGGCCTTTTTGGCTGCGGTGTAATCGTCCCATTTATCCAGCGACTGGATGTCGATAGGCGACAGTTTCCAGTGCTTGAGCGGGTCGTCGCGGCGCGAGACAAAGCGGCGCAACTGTTCTTCGCGACTGACCGAGAACCAGAATTTGAATAGCCGGATACCGCTATTGACCAGCATGCGTTCGATTTGCGGAGTCTGGCGCATGAATTCCAGGTATTCGGTCGGGCTGCAAAAGCCCATCACCCGCTCGACGCCGGCGCGGTTATACCAGGAGCGGTCAAAAAACACGATCTCGCCTGCCGTTGGCAGGTTTTGCACGTAGCGCTGGAAATACCATTGCCCGCGCTCGACTTCGGTCGGCTTTTCCAGTGCCACCACCCGCGCGCCGCGCGGATTCAGGTGTTCCATATAGCGCTTGATGGTGCCGCCTTTACCGGCGGCATCGCGCCCTTCGAACAGGACGACGATTTTCTGCCCGCTTTCGCGTACCCAGTTCTGCACCTTCAACAGCTCGATTTGCAGCTCGGCCTTTTGCCGTTCGTATTCGGCGCGGCGCATGCGCGTGCGGTAAGGGTAGTCAGCCGGTAGCGGCGCTTCGGTGCTGTCCTCGCTGCTGCCTGGTGGTGCCTTGGCTACCAGCGTGGCGATCGGTGCATGGCTGATGGCTTCTATATCCCTGATCGACTGCTCATGCGCTTTTTGCGTGGCGCTTGCGGTCGGCGTGCGCGGTTTGCGGGGGGCGCGGGCAGGTTTGGCTGGCGGCGTGGCCGCGGCCATGTCCCCGGCCGGCACGTCGGTGATGGGAGGATTTGTTTTCTGGGTCATGAGTGGACCTCTTCCTTTGATGATCTTGTTTGCCATCCATGATGCTAGCATGGTTTTTTGTGTGGTGACGCGGGAAAACGGGGCGCAAATTGCAGTACTCGGAAAGAATCGTCTGATCGGTTACAATTCCCCGATTCGACGTTTGCAACAGACATTCAAAATGAGCACGGAACACAGCGCACCAGTTGTCAGTAACTTCATTCGGTCCACTATCGACGCGGATCTGGCGTCGGGCAAGCACGCGTCCATCGTGACCCGCTTCCCGCCCGAGCCCAATGGCTACCTGCACGTCGGTCACGCCAAGTCCATCTGCCTGAACTTCGGTCTGGCCGAAGACTATGCCGGCAAGTGCCATCTGCGCATGGACGATACCAACCCCGAGAAAGAGTCGGACGAGTATGTGCAGGCGATCAAGGAAGGCGTCGAGTGGCTGGGCTTCAAGTGGGACGGCCATGTGCGCTTTGCTTCCGACTATTTCGATGCGTTGTACGATTACGCGCTGGAGCTGATTGCTTCGGGCAAGGCGTTTGTCGATGATTTGTCAGCCGAAGAAATGCGCGCCTATCGCGGCAGCCTGACCGAGCCCGGTCGTGAAAGCCCGTACCGTACCCGTTCGGTCGAGGAAAACCTCGACCTGTTCACCCGCATGAAAGCCGGCGAATTCGCCGACGGCAGCAAGACGCTGCGCCTGAAGATCGATATGAGCTCGGGCAACGTCAATCTGCGTGACCCGGTGATCTACCGCATTCGCCGTGCCCATCACCACCGTACAGGTGACAAGTGGTGCATCTACCCGATGTACGATTACACCCATTGCATCTCCGACGCGCTGGAGGGCATCACCCACAGCCTGTGTACGCTGGAATTTGAAGACCACCGTCCGCTGTACGACTGGGTGCTGGACAATATCTCCATCGCTTGCCATCCGCGCCAGTATGAATTCTCGCGTCTGGAGCTGATGTATGCGCTGACGTCCAAGCGCAAGCTCAACCAGCTGGTCGTCGATGGCGTGGTATCCGGCTGGGACGACCCGCGCATGCCGACCATCGCCGGCATGCGTCGCCGCGGCATGAGCCCGGAGGGGATCCGCCTGTTTGCGCAGCGTATCGGCGTGTCGCGTAGTGAAAACGTGGTCGATATGAGCATCCTCGAAGGCGCGGTGCGCGATACGCTGGAAGGCGAATCGCCACGCGTGATGGCGGTGGTGAATCCGCTCAAGGTCACGCTGACCAACTTCGACGCCGCACTTGCCGGCAGCCGCAGCGCACCTTTCCATCCCAAGCACCCCGAGCTTGGCGAGCGTGATGTGCCGCTGTCGCGCGAAATCTGGATCGAGCGTGACGACTTTGCCGCCGTGCCGCCGCCAAAATGGCAGCGCCTGATCGAGGGCGGCGAAGTCCGTCTGCGCTACAGCTATGTGGTCAAGTGTGACGAAGTCGTGACCGATGCGTCCGGCGAGATCACCGAACTGCGTTGCAGCATCGATTACGATACGCTGGGTAAAAATCCGGAGGGGCGCAAGGTCAAGGGCGTGATCCACTGGGTATCGGCCGAACATGCGCTGGAAGCCGAAGTGCGCTGGTATGACCGCCTGTTCACCGAAGCACGCCCCGATGCGGTGCGTGGCGAAGATGGCGAATATGTCGACTTCCGTCACTTCCTGAGTGAAAACTCGCTGAAGACGATTACCGCCTATGTCGAGCCGGCTGTGAAAGACGCCGCGCCTGAAACGCGTTACCACTTCGAGCGCGTGGGCTACTTTGTGACCGACCGCATCGATCATGTGGCAGGCGGCAAGCCGGTATTCAACCGCACCGTGGGCCTGAAAGACACCTGGGCCAAATAAGTTGTAGCGCTGGCCGCTGCTATCCGTAGCGGCTGCAACAGACGGCAGGGCGATATGCTCCTGCCGGTTTTCTTGAAGTAAAAAAGACAGGTTTTAACATCATGCTGAGCCTCTATAACACCCTGACCCGACAGAAAGAAGTCTTCCAACCGATCGAACCTGGCAAGGTACGCATGTATGTGTGCGGGATGACGGTGTACGACCTCTGTCACATCGGGCATGCACGGATGTTGGCGGCGTTTGATGTGATCTATCGTTGGATGCAGGCCTCCGGCTACGACGTAACCTATGTGCGCAATATCACCGATATCGACGACAAGATCATCAAGCGGGCGGCCGAGCGCGGCATCCTGCCGCAGGAACTGGTCGAGGGTACGATTGCCGACATGCATCAGGATGCGGCTGCGCTGGGCTTGCTGCCGCCGACGTTCGAGCCGCGCGCGACCCAGCACGTTGCGGGCATGATCGCGATGATCGAGCAGCTGATCGCCAACAACAAGGCCTATGCCGCCGCCAATGGTGACGTTTACTATGCCGTGCGCGAGTTTGAAGGTTACGGCAAGCTGTCCGGCAAAAAGCTGGATGATATGCGTGCCGGCGAGCGTATCGAGGTTGACCCGTTCAAGCGCGACCCGATGGACTTTGTGTTGTGGAAAGCGGCCAAGCCGGGCGAGCCATCCTGGACCAGTCCGTGGGGCGAGGGGCGTCCGGGCTGGCATATCGAATGCTCGGTGATGAGCTGCTTCCATCTGGGCGAGCATTTCGATATCCACGGTGGTGGCGAAGACCTGCAATTCCCGCACCACGAAAACGAAATTGCCCAGTCCGAGGGCGCGCATGGCCACCAGTACGTCAACTACTGGCTGCATAACGGCTTTATCAACGTCGACGGCACCAAGATGTCCAAGAGTCTGGGCAACTTCTTCACCATCCGTGATGTGCTGCAGCATTTCGATGGCGAAGTCGTGCGCTTCTTTATCGTGCGCAGCCACTATCGCAGCCCGGTCAACTTTACCGACGGCATCCTGCATGATGCGCGCCAGGGGCTGACCCGTCTGTATACCGCCTTGCGTGATCTGGATCTGCCTGCCTCTGCCGGCATCGACTGGAACCAGCCGTATGCGGCACGCTTCAAGGCGGCGATGGATGACGATTTCAACACCTCGGAAGCTGTTGCCGTATTGTTCGAACTGGCAGGTGAAGTCAACAAGAACAAGGATGCCGTGCTGGCGCGCCTGATGAAGGATCTGGCCGGTTTGCTGGGCCTGCTGCAACGCGAGCCCGAGGCCTTCCTGCAAGGGGGTGTCGGCGAGGAGGCTATTTCGGCCGAGGCTATCGATGCCTTGATCGTGGCGCGTCGCGATGCGCGCGCAGCCAGAAACTGGGCCGAGTCCGACCGCATTCGTGACGAGCTGACCGCCAAGGGCATCGTGCTGGAAGACAGCGCCGGCACCACCACCTGGCGTCGTGCCTGACTTGTTTTGCCCTGCTGTGGCGGCGTGCCGTCGCAGCAGGCTTGTCAAGCCTTGCTAAAGCGCGGATAATCCCCGCTTTCTCCAAGCAGTGCAGGCAAAACCCCTGCACCCGTAACCCAAGGAAATATGATGAAACCAGAAATCCACCCGAATTACAAAGACCTGTCGGTAACTTGCTCTTGCGGCAACCAGTTCACCACCAAGTCCACCATGGCTAAAGACGCATTCACGATCGAAGTTTGCTCGCAGTGCCACCCGTTCTACACCGGCAAGCAGAAGATTGTTGACACCGCAGGCCGTGTTGACCGCTTCAACCAGCGTTTCAGCAACTTCTACAAGCGTTAATCGCTGGCAGAATGTATGCAGTCAAAGGCAGCCTAGGCTGCCTTTTTCATTTTCTGTTACCCTGATTTTTTCCCTGCCTCCTATGGCCAGGCTCGCAAATGCTGACCTACACCCCGAATCATGACAATACGGCCCCGGTGCCGACCGAACGGCCATGGCTGTTGCTGTTGCTGACCTTTATCTGGCTGTGGCCGGGCATACTCGGACACGACCCGTGGCGGCCGGATGAGCCGTGGGTAACGGCGGTGGTGCAGCAGATGCTGGCCAGCGGCAATTATCTGGTGCCGGCGCTGGACGGCAAGGCTTTCTTGCGCGACGCCCCGCTGTATTACTGGCTGGGCGCCGTGTTTGCCAAGCTGTTTTCGCCATGGCTATTGCCTGTGCATGACGCCATCCGGCTGGCGACGCCGTTTTGCATGGCGGCCGGTCTTGCTTTTGCCGGTGGGGCCGGGCGCGAGCTGATCGGCCGCCGCCATGGCCGCAGTGTGGTGCTGATTCTGATCGGCTGCTTTGGCCTGATCGTGACCGGGCACGAGATGAATCCGGTCGTCGCCGGCTTTGCCGGCTTTGCCGCTGCCTTTTACGCCTTGACGCTGGCGCTGCGTGCTCCTGCATTGGGTGGTGCTTTGCTGGGTCTGGCCAGCGTCTGGCTGCTGCTGTCGACCAGCGCATTCGAAGTCGCACTGGTGTGGCTTTTGGCGCTAAGCCTGCCGGTATTTGCTGCATGGCGCAGCAGGCGTCACGCCATTACGCTGTTGATGGCATTGCTGATTGCCGTACCTTTGTGCTCGCTGTGGCTGATCGGCTTTAAAAGTAGCCATCCTCTGGCCTTCCAGTTGTGGCTGGATGCGTTTGCGCTGGGCCCGTTCAACGGCTTTGCCCGACTCGCCTTTTTCCATGAGCCCGGTTACTACTCCAAGACCGTGCTGTGGTATGCCTTCCCCGCCTGGCCCTTGGCCATGTGGACGCTGTATCGCAGTTACCGCATCCAGCGTTTTAAGCGGCCGATGATACAGTTGCCGCTGCTTGCCTTTGCGGTGAGCATGCTGGTACTGACCCTGTCCAGTCGCCAGTCCAGCGAGTCGGCCTTGCCCTTGCTGTTGCCGCTGGCGGTCTTGGCTGCGGCCGAGCTGGATACCCTGCGTCGCGGGGCGGCTGCTTTTCTTAACTGGTTTGGTCTGATGACTTTTGGCCTGTTCGGCCTTTTGGTGTGGCTGGGCTGGCTGGCGATGAACTTCGGCTGGCCCGAGCGCCTGGCCGGACGCGCGCACTATTTCAGTCCTTACTATGTGCCGTATATCTCGTTTATCGCGGCCGGTTTTGCCTTGCTGGCGACCCTGGGCTGGTTATGGGCGGTGACGCGACGCCATTTGCGCGGACGTCAGGCCGTCACCAACTGGGCCGCCGGCATCACCTTGTTCTGGGGTCTGGGCATGACCTTATGGCTGCCCTGGCTGGATGCCGCCAAGAGCTACCGGCCGGTGGTCGATAAAATGATGGTGGTGCTGCCGGATGATGTGCAGTGTGTAGCCACCGACAGCCGTAACAGCATGGCACGCCTGAGCTGGCGGTATTATGCCGGCCTCGAGCTCAAGCCTTATATCGCGGGTGAAACCCCGCCTTGTGACTGGCAACTGGTGGTGCGTACGCGCGATGAAGGCTTGGCCGAGCCGGGCTGGCAGGTGCTATGGAGCGGTTCACGACCACGCGACAAGGATGAGCAATACGGTCTGCTCAGGCGTCAGCCCTGAGCGTTTTAGTCAGATGTTTATATGAAGGGCGGCACGCTGTGCCGCCCTTTTTTTGTCTGAAAAGAGGTCGTTTTGAGAGTGCTTGGCCTCTGAAATGGTCCGCGGCAGAGTCCGTTCACAGTCTATATTTTTGTTTTTGATTTTAATGAGGCTGCAAATTTAAACTTTTTAATTTACAATCTGCGACCAAATTGCCATTGGCATTTTTTCTGGCGATTTTAATAACAAAAAGGAGAAGGTCGTGAAGTATCTGAAATTGACAGCCGTGCTGCTGCTCAGTGGCTGTCTGGGCGGTGGTGGCGGTAATGGTGCTGAAGACGGCAAGCCGGGCAGAGAGGGTGTTGCACCCGTCCCGGTAGCGGGGCTGGATACTGCGGTAGATGCCTATTACCCCTATCAGCCGGTTGCTGAGGCGGTTGCCAGTGGTGACCCGGGCGACTTGCCGCTGGATGCGCATCAAGGCTTGCTGGCGGGGGCGCGTTTACTGGTGGAAAACGCCAGGCAGAACCAGTTGCGCCTGCTTGAACCGATGCTGCAGGGTGATGTGCAGCAGGGCTATGACTTTGGCGGTAATAGCCGCCAAGTCTGGCCTGCCAGCGATAATGCGGCACCTTTGGTGATTGCCGACAATGGGGCGGTGCTGGCTGCGATGGCCGAGGTTGGCAGCGGACGTGCTATCGCCTGGGGCGGCGATGTATTGTGGAATATGGCGGATGCCGGCCGGGCGCAGCAGGGATATTTCCCCTTGTTTAAGCGCAGCATGAACTGGCTGCTGACCGGGCGTGCAAGCGACGAGCGCTTGCCGGCCAAAGTGCGTTATGCCACGCATGCCTATTCCTCCGCCAATATGGCGGGCTTTCTTAAGCGTGCGGATAGCATTGCCGAGCCTGTTGCCTGTGCCGTGGCGCAGGAGAACAGCTGCTGGCAGGACATCGATCTGTTTGTTTTCGGGCAGGGCAGTACGAACACCGAAGCGGCTGCTGCACAGGTGAAAAAATATCTGGCGGCCGGCAAGTCGGTGCTGTATGTGCAGTCCAACTGGAATTACGGCGCGCAGCAGATCCCGGCCGCCATGGGGCTGACGCTTAGCCCTGACTATGGCGGGCAGTACTGGGCAGGCGGTGCAGTCGCCGCGACGCGGACGATGGCCCAGTCTTTGCAAAAAGTTGATAGCCGGGGGGCGTTCTCTTCGCGGATTGCGCTGATCGATGCACTGGCGAATGATGCCTTGCCTGCCGGGGATCTGAGTGGCCATATCGCGACACTGGATCGTATCGCGCAGGAAAAGAATGCTTACCAAAGCGCCGGCACGCCCTTGTTCGAGACGGCGTCGACCGATTTTCTGCGTTATGTGGTGCTGTGGGCCGATGTCTGGCGCCGTGAAATCGATTATGGCCCGCTCAACCGCAACGGCCAGCCCTCGAGTTTCTTGCGGGCACTGGCATCGGACTCCTGGTCGTTTGCCGTGCGTGCCAATACCAGTACACCTAAAACCTATGGTGACTGGATGCCGCAGGCAGTAGAAAACATCAGCCCGTCGCAAATCGATGAAGAGCTCGAGGTGACAATTGCACAAGCGGGCGGCAAAACGGCGATAGGTCGTGGCGCCTTGCCGGGCAAGGCCGTTCAGATCGAGGTGCTGGACGATGGGGGGGCCGGCTATCTGGGGGTGCGTATCGGTTTTATCCGTGCACGCGGCAATCCGCTATCCGACAACTACGACCGCGCACGTTATCCGGATGGTCATCAGGTCAAGCTCAAGTCAGGTCAGGTCAATACCGTCGTCTTTCCTTGGGGTGGCCCGTTGTTTCTGGACTACAGCGGCGCGACGGCCGGCAAGAGCGTGAAGCTGCGCATCAAGGGGGCCACCCGTTACGCCCATTTTGACTTTACCCGGCCTATCAGCGAGAGCGAGCAGGCCGATGCCGTGGCTGCGCTACAGCGTGGCGATTTTGGCTGGCAGACGGCCAAGTTCGAAGGCGGCGAAGTCCAGCAGACGATAGCCAAGGCCAAGGCGGTGATCGGCAATAAGGATCCGAAAACCTATGTACTGGATGAACTCAAGGGTCGGATCTTCGACAGCAACCATCTGGTCAATGGTTACAGCAATATGGCGATGTCGCCCAGGGTCGCCGAACTGTGTGCCCAATTCGGCTGGGAGTGTAGCGGCAGCAAGCAGCGCGCCCCTTCGGTCCAGCATTTTGTCGGCTGGCTGGCGCAATGCGGTTTCCTGTGTTCGGGCAATCCATCCGATGGTGCTGCCGGTCTGGCGCCGGGCTGGGGCTGGTGGCATGAACTGGGGCATAACACCGTGCCGCGCTCGCAAAAGCTGGTGTTTGAAGGCAAGGGCTGCGTCGTCGAGTGCGACAACAATATCCTGGCCAACGCCAGTGCCCTAAGGCAGTTCGCACTGACCGGCATTGATGTCAATGGTGACCGTATCGACCATAAGGCGCTATATGGTGCGGCCAAACGTTCGCTCGACAAGGGTTTGACGGGGTCGGCTTTGCAGCAGGATATGTATAACTGGTTCTGGATCGGTGGCGGGCAGAACCACAACGCCATGCGCGCCGTGCATTTCCAGCTGGCTTTCCTTTATGCCCAGGCGCGCCATGGCGAAGCACAGTCAGGTTTGCTGACCAGTCTCGAGTATTTCACCCTGCTGTCCAAGGGCGATCGTCTGGTAGCTAGTGCTTGGGATCCGCTCAATAAAAACAAGTATGCGATGGGCCGTTACGCAAACAACAGCATCAGCAACCACGAGCTGCTGTATGTGCTGTCGTCCAAGATCATCGGACGCGACCTGAGGCAGTTGTTCGAAATGTATGGCATTCCGTTATCGGCAACGGCGCTGGACTCGGTGGCCGATTTGAATCTGCCGCTGCAGGGCAAGGTGTTTTACGCGCTGGCACCGGGCAAGGGCAACCAGTTGTCTACCGGGCGCTGGCTGAATCTGGCCTCGGGCATGGATGTCTATCCGTTCTGATCCGTAATGCTTGTTGGCGTTAAGGGCGGCGTCAGCCGCCCTTCGGGAGTGGTCACGGAAGGCGGCTACTCCCCACTCTCCATTCACCATTGCAACTCGGGCAAGTCGCGATAGAGCGCCAGCGCGTCAGGATTGGCCAAGGCTGACACATTATTGACCGGTTCGCCGTGGATGATGTTGCGTACCGCCAGCTCGACGATTTTGCCGGACTGGGTGCGCGGAATATCGGCCACCGCAATAATGCGCGCCGGCACATGGCGCGGGCTGGCGCCGTCGCGGATCTGGCGGCGTATACGTTCGACCAGCGGGCTGTCCAGCGTTGCCGCTGCTTGCAGGCGTACGAACAGCACCACCCGCTCGTCGCCTTGCCAGCGCTGGCCGACGGCCAGGCTCTCGAGCACCTCGGGGATGGCTTCGACCTGGCGGTAGATTTCGGCGGTGCCGATACGTACGCCGCCCGGGTTCAGCACCGCATCCGAACGGCCATAGATGATCAGGCCGTCGTGGGCGGTGATCTCGGCATAGTCGCCATGGGCCCACAAGCCGGCAAAGCGGCCGAAATAGGCCTGATGGTAGCGCTTGCCTTGCGGATCGTTCCAGAAGCCGACCGGCATGGAGGGGAAGGGCTGGCGGCATACCAGTTCACCCTTTTGCCCGCGTAGCGACTTGCCCGCTTCATCCAGCACATCGACCGCCATGCCAAGGCCGCGGCATTGCAGCTCGCCTGCCCATACCGGCAGGCAGGCATTGCCCAGCGCAAAGCAGGACACGATATCGGTGCCGCCCGAGATCGAGGCCAGATTGATGTCGCGCTTGATATGGGCGTAAACCCAGTCAAAGCTCTCGGCTACCAGCGGCGAGCCGGTGGAGAAAACGGTGCGCAAGGCATCCAGATGCCAGTGTTCGGCCGGCTTGAGCTCCAGCTTGCGCAGACCGTCGATATATTTGGCCGAGGTGCCGAAGTGGCTGCAATGGTATTGCTCGGCATAGTCCCACAATACGCGGCCTTCGCCGGCAAAGGGCGAGCCGTCGTAAGTCAGCAAGGTGGCTCCGCTGGCAAGGCCCGATGCCAGCCAGTTCCACATCATCCAGCCGCAGGTCGTGAAATAGAACAGGGTGTCTCCGGCATGAATGTCGGCGTGCAGCTGGTGTTCTTTCAGGTGCTGCAGCAAGGTGCCGCCGTGGCCATGCACGATGCACTTGGGCTTGCCGGTGGTGCCGCTGGAGTAAAGGATAAAGAGCGGATGATTGAACGGCACGCGGGTATATTCGATGCTGCGCGCCGGATGCGCGGCAATAAAAGCCTGCAGCGTTTCAGCCTTGGCGACACCGGCGGCAAAAGCCTCGCCTTCACCCAGATAAGGCAGCACCACGACACGGCTGACGCTGGGCAGGGCGGCACTGATGGCGGCAACGCGCGGCGCAAGATCGATCGCCTTGCCGTTGTACCAGCAGCCATCGGGGCAAAACAGCAGCTTGGGCTCGGTCTGGCCGAAGCGGTCCAGACAGCCATCCAGCCCGAAATCGGTCGAACAACTGGTCCAGATCGCGCCCAGACTGGCGCAAGCCAGCATGGCAGCGATGGTTTCGGGTTGGTTGGTCACAAAACCGGCCACACGGTCACCGGGCCTGATGCCCATGCCGTGCATGGCTTGCTGCAGGCGCGAGACCAGCGCATTGAGCTCGCTATAGCGCATCTCGCGCTTGATCTTGTCTTCGCTCCAGAATACGCAGGCCAGCGCCTCATCATCACGGCGCAGCAGGTTTTCGGCGTAATTAAGCCGGGCTTCGGGGAAGAAGCGGGCGGATGCCATGCTGTCGCCGTGCTGCAAGATGGTTTTGCCCTTGTCGCCGATGACCTTGCTGTAGTCCCACAGCAGTGACCAGAAGGTTTCCGGCTGGTCGATGCTGGCCTGCCACAGGCTGGCATAGTCGGGGTAGGACGCGCCGCTGACCGACGCCATCAGGCGGGTGAACGCGGCCAGATGGCTGGCTGCGATGCGCTCGGGGCGCGGGCTCCATAGCGGGGTGTCCTGCATGCGTCTCTCCTGATGGCGGCCGGGCTTAGCCGGCGTCGTCCTGTTGTTGCGGGTGGGCCTGGGCAAAGGCCGGCAGCGCGGCGCAAGCTGCATCTATCGCCAGCAGCTGGGGGTAGGGTGCGAGATCCACCCCGAAACGGCGCGCATTATAAAGCTGCGGAATCAGGCAGCAATCGGCAAGTCCGGGCTGCTCGCCATGACAAAAACGGCTAGCGGGGTGGTCTTGGATGAGCCGGCTTTCCAGAGCCGCCAGCCCGAGGCTGATCCAGTGCGCAATCCATGCGTTTTTGGCCGCATCATCCGCACCCAGCTCGGCTCTAAGGTAGTCCAGCACGCGCAGATTGTTCAGCGGATGGATGTCGCAGGCGATGGATAGCGCCAGCGCCCGCACCTGTGCGCGCCCCTTGGCATCGGCCGGCAGCAAGGGAATGGCGGGGCGGGTTTCGTCCAGATACTCGATAATGGCCAGTGACTGGCTGATGCGGCTGCCGTCGTCGTCGATAAAGAGCGGCACCAGTTGCTGCGGGTTCAGTGCGGCGTAGTCGGGGTGGTGTTGTCCGGCGTGCGCCAGATGCACCGCCTGTGTCTGATAGGGCAGGCTCTTGAGCGCCAGCGCGATGCGCACGCGATAGGCGGCCGAGCTGCGCCAGTAGCCGTAAAGTTTCATTCGGCCTGCTCCACGCGGTTGATGATGCTGCCAAAGATAGAGTGGCCGGCGCTGTCGTGCATGCGGATCTCTACGCTGTCGCCAAAGCGCATAAAGGGTGTGGCGGGCGCACCTTGCTCTATGGTTTCCAGCATGCGCACTTCGGCCAGACAGCAAAAACCGACGCCGCCGTGTTCGACTTTGGCGCCATTGAGGCTGCCTTGCTTATTGGATACCGTGCCCGAGCCGATGATGGAGCCGGCAGCCAAATCGCGTGTTTTGGCGACATGGGCGACAAGGCGGGCGAAGCTGAACACCATATCGACGCCGGCATTGGGGTGGCCGAAAGCCTGGCCATTGAGGCTGACTTGCAGTGGCAGATGCAGCTTGCTGTCCTGCCATGCCTCGCCCAGTTCGTCCGGTGTGACGGCGACCGGCGAGAAACTGGAGGCCGGCTTGGACTGGAAAAAGCCGAAACCCTTGGCCAGTTCGCCCGGAATCAGATTGCGCAGCGACACATCATTGACCAGCATAATCAGGCGGATGGCGCTGGCACAGGCGGCGACATCCGCGCCCATGGCGACATCGCCGGTGACGACGGCGACTTCGGCTTCAAAATCGATGCCCCAGTCTTCGCTTGCCGCGCGTATTGCTTCGCGCGGGCCGATAAAGCTGTCCGAGCCGCCCTGATACATCAGCGGGTCGGTGTAAAAACTGGCCGGCATTTCGGCGCCGCGGGCGCGGCGCACCAGCTCGACATGGTTCAGATAGGCCGAGCCGTCGGCCCACTGGTAGGCACGCGGCAGGGGCGAAGCGCAGGCCGCTTCGTCAAAGGCAAACTCGCCGGCGACCGGCCCCGCTTCAAGTGCTGCCGCAAGTTCCGCTAGCCTGGGGGACAGCTGTGCCCAATTGTCCAGCGCGCCTTGCAGCGTGGCGGCGATGTCAGGCACGGCCAGCGCGCGCTTGAGGTCGCGCGAAACCAGCACCAGCGTGCCGTCGCGTGTGGCGTTTTTCAGTGTGGCCAGTTTCATGTGTTTGCTTCCTTGTTCCAGCTGCCGTCGTGCATCCAGCGTGCGTGCGCCGGCGCTTTTTTAGTGCGTGACCATTCGTCAAGCATGGCGTCTTTGACCCTGTCCAGCTCGGCCAGCATGCCGGGGCGGGCGGTATTGGCCGCCAGCTCCAGCCGGTGGCCATTGGGGTCGAAGAAATAGATGGACTGGAACAGGGTGTGATCGGTCGGGCCAATCACCTTGATGCCGGCCGCCTCCAGTTTTTGTTTGGTAGCCAGCAGCACGTCCAGCGATTCGACTTCCAGTGCCAGATGCTGCACCCACGCCGGCGTATGCGGGTCGCGTCCCATCGGTGCCTGGGTCGGCAGCTCGAAAAAGGCCAGCACATTGCCGCCGCCGGCATCGAGAAACACATGCATATACGGGTCGGCTTCACCGGTGGAGGGGACGCGGTCTTCGGCGATGGCCAGCACAAAGCGCATGTCCAGATGGGTCTGGTACCAGTGCACGGTTTCGCGCGCATCGCGGCAGCGATAAGCGACATGATGGATTTTCTGAACCAGCATGGCAGTGTCTCCTTAAAGGGCCGGCGACCTGTATCGCAGCCGCCGGATGCCAGCTTAAAGCGGATGCTGGTTTAACGGGAGACAGGTCATGTCTTTGTCGGCTAAAAACAGGGCAAATAATGCCAAATAATAGGTTGTTTCTCAGTTACGAGTTGGCGCAGATAGGTTTGGACTTTGTGTCCGCTACGCGGACGTGTTTTTTACTTGCCGCTTCCGCGCGGTATGCGGGCAGGGGCCGGACGCGCCCGGCCCCTTGCATCCCCGGCGCCCCCGAAGTCTCGCGAACCCCCGGCGCAAAAGTCGCTGGCGAGGCGCTGGCCAACTCGCGATTCGCTACCGTCGAATCGCTCAAACAAGGGCCAGCTTAAGACCTCGCCAGCGACTTTTGCACCGGCGCGAGCCTAACGGGGATGGGTGGCTGACGCACGGATAGCGCGCATCGCATGCAATCAACACCAACATGTGTGGGACATCACCAAATAATAAGAGGCTCAGCCACGGGCCACCGCATGCGGGCTGCGGCCCAGTGCGTGCGCCACGCGCGAGACAGGCATCTTGCCGAGCAGGTCGCTGATAAACCAGGCGGCGTCGACCACCTGCCGCAAGTCGACACCCGTCTGCAAGCCCATGCCCTGCAATAGCCACAACACATCTTCGGTGGCGACATTGCCCGAGGCGCCGCGCGCGTACGGACAGCCGCCAAGGCCGGCGACCGAGCTGTCGAAGGTATGCACGCCCATCTGCAAGGCGGCGGTGATATTGGCAATGGCCATGCCGTAGCTGTCGTGAAAATGCCCGGCCAGTTGCGTGGCCGGCACCTGCTTCCGTACGGCAGCGAGCATCTCGTGCACGCGGTTTGGCGTGCCGGTGCCTATGGTGTCGCCCAGCGAGATTTCGTAGCAGCCCATTTCCCTGAGCGCGGCAGCCACCCGCGCAACCTGGGAGGGTGCGATTTCGCCCTCGTACGGGCAGCCCAGCACGCATGACACATAGCCGCGCACCCGCAGCCCCGCGTCCAGCGCCCGGCGTGTGACGGCGGCAAAGGCGCTCAGGCTGTCGTTGATGCCCATGTTCAGGTTGTGGCGACTGAAGCTCTCGCTTGCCGCACCGAAAACCGCAATTTCGCGCGCACCGGCAGCCAGTGCGGCATCCAGCCCCTTTTCATTGGGTACCAGTACCGGGTAATGCACCGGCCCTGCCAGATCCAGTGCCGCCAGCACGTCGGCGCTGTCGGCCATTTGCGGCACCCAGCGCGGCGAAACAAAGGCACCGGCCTCGATATGCGTGAGGCCCGAGGCGGCAAGGCGCTGTATCAGCTCGAGCTTGCCCGCCAGCGTAACGGGCTGTTTTTCATTCTGCAGCCCGTCGCGCGGGCCGACTTCGACGATTTTGACCTGCATGATGCGCTCCTTATGCGGCTTCGAAATCGACCAGTTCGTCACCATCACCGACTTGCTCGCCAGGGGCAAACAGATAGGCATTCACCCTGCCGGCGGCTGGCGCTTTAAGCGTGTGCTCCATCTTCATCGCCTCCAGTATCATCAGCGGCTCGCCTTTTTCCAGTTGCGTGCCTATTGCGGCCAGATGGGCGACGACGCGTCCGGGCATGGGCGCCTTGATTTGGGCGTGGCCATGGATCTCACGGCTGGCATAGGCATATGGGTCGCCAAGCCGGGCGCTCAGGCTGTGGCCGCGACTGAACAGGATGCGTTGCTGACCCAGCTGAATGACGCGGGCCTGATAATGCTGACCGTTAAGCCAGGCGCTGAAACCATCGCTTAAGGCCTGAATGCGTGCATCGAACACCTCGTTCGCCAGCATGATGCGCAAGCCGTCCGGCCGGTATTCCAGCAAGACGGTATGCACGCACTCTTCGATCTGCCATTCGAAGCGGCACTTGAGTGTCCCGTTCAGGCGCCAGCCTGGCGTGAGCGGCAGGGGTGTGCCCGGGCTGAGCGTTTCGGCCAGCGTAAGCAAAAGCAGCTGCCAGCTTTGCGCGGCAGCGGGCGGCGGCACCAGCCGTGCTTCGTCGCGGGCGATCAGGCCTGTGTCGACACGACCGGCGGCAAAGTCGGGGTGGGCTGCCAGGCGCGCCAGAAAAGCAGTATTGCAGGCGACGCCGGCGATCTCGCACTGGGCCAGCGCCGCTTTTAATGTTTGCAAGGCAAGCTCGCGTGTCTCGCCCCAGACGATCAGCTTGGCGATCATCGGGTCGTACCATGGCGAGATGCTGTCGCCTTCGATCACGCCGCTGTCTATGCGTACCCGTGCGCTGGTTTGCGGCAGGCGCAGATGGGTGAGCGTGCCGGTGGCAGGCAAAAAGCCCTTGTCCGGGTCTTCGGCGTAAATGCGTGCTTCAAAGGCGTGGCCGGATAAGGGAATGTCCTGCTGCGCCAGCGGTAGTCGCTCGCCTGCGGCGACGCGGATCTGCCATGCCACCAGATCTTGCCCGGTAATCATCTCGGTGACCGGATGCTCGACCTGTAGCCGGGTATTCATCTCCATAAAGTAGAAGACACCGCTGCTGTCCATGATGAATTCGACGGTGCCGGCGCCGACATAGCCCACGGCACGCGCCGCCGCACAGGCCGCCTCGCCCATGGCGCGGCGCGTGGCCGGAGCCAGATTCGGCGCCGGTGCTTCTTCTATCACTTTCTGGTGGCGGCGCTGGGCCGAGCAGTCGCGCTCGTACAGATAAACCGCGTGGCCATGGCTGTCGGCAAACAGCTGGATCTCGATATGGCGCGGGCGCTGCAGGTATTTTTCCAGCAACACCACATCGTTGCCGAAAGCCGCCTGCGCCTCGCGCCGGCACGAGGCCAGCGCCGCCGAAAAATCGGCTGCGGACTCGACCACGCGCATGCCCTTGCCGCCGCCGCCCATCACCGCCTTGATCAAGACCGGGTAGCCGATATGCGCGGCTTGCTCGGCCAGGCGTGCGTCGTCCTGATTCTCGCCGTGGTAGCCGGGCACCAGCGGTACGCCGGCTTCGGCCATCAGGCGCTTGGCGGCCGATTTGGAGCCCATCGCCTCGATGGCCGAGGCGGGCGGGCCGATAAAGGTGAGGCCTGCTTCGCTGCAGGCGCGGGCAAAATCAGCGTTTTCCGACAGGAAGCCGTAGCCGGGATGGATGGCATCGGCACCGCTGGCCAGCGCGGCGGCAATAATCTTGTCGGCGCGCAGATAGGATTCGGCCGCAGCGGCAGCGCCGATGGCGATGGCCTCATCGGCCAGGCGCACATGTTGCGCGTTCGCGTCGGCCTCCGAATAGACGGCGACGGTGCCTATGCCCAGCGCGCGGGCGCTGCGGATAATGCGGCAGGCAATTTCGCCGCGGTTGGCGATCAGAATCTTGGCCAGCATCAGTCTTGCTCCTCTTGCCAGGCGGGGCGGCGTTTGTCGAAGAAGGCAGCGAGCCCCTCGCGCGCCTCGCTGCCGGCGCGGGTGCGGGCAATCAGGGCGGCGGTTTCGGCCAGAAGAGCGTCATCGCTGGTTGAGCCATCGGCCACTGCGCGCAGCAATTTTTTGCTCTGGGCAAGTGCGCCCGGTGCCCCCTGCACCAGTTGCTGGGCCACCGCTGCGATGCTGCTGTCCAGCATGTCAGGTGCGACAATCTCGTGTATCAGGCCCAGGCGCCAGGCGGTGTCGGCCTGGAGACGTTCGGCCGACAGGGTGTAGCGGCGCATGGCGCGCAAGCCGATGGCTTCGCTGACATAAGGCGCGATGGTGGCCGGAATCAGCCCCAGTCGTACTTCGGACAAGCCAAAGCGGGCCTCGGGCGTGGCGATGGCGATGTCGCACGCGGCGACCAGACCCATGCCGCCGGCCAGCGCCGCGCCATGCACGCGCGCGATCACCGGCTTGGGGCAGCGGTACAGGGTCTTGAGCAAGGTGGCCAGCGCTTGTGCATCGGCCAGGTTTTGCGCATCGCTAAAGCCGGCGGCACGGCGCATCCAGTCAAGATCGGCACCGGCGCAAAAGCTTGCGCCGCGCCCGGCCAGCACAATGACGCGTACGCTGGCATCGCTTGCCAGAGCGTTCAGGGCATGGGTGAGCGCATCGATCAGTGCTTCATTCAGCGCATTGTGTAGCGCGGGGCGATTCAGCCACAAGGTGGCGATGGCCGCGCTGTGTTCGATCTCCAGTATCGTGCTGTCCATGGCAGGCCTCACATGCGGAACACGCCAAAACGCGTGTCGGGAATCGGGGTGGACAGGCAGGCATCCAGCGCCAGTGCCAGTACGTCTCGGGTCTGTGCCGGGTCGATAATGCCGTCGTCCCATAGCCGGGCGCTGGCGTAGAAGGGGTGGCCCTGGCGTTCGTACTGTTCGCGTACCGGTGTCTTGAAAGCTTCTTCGGCCTCGGCGCTCCAGTCATTGCCCAGTTGCTCGCGCTTGACGGTGGCCAGTACCGATGCGGCCTGCTCGCCGCCCATGACCGAGATGCGCGCATTGGGCCACATCCACAAAAAGCGCGGATCGAAGGCGCGTCCGCACATGCCGTAGTTGCCGGCACCGAAACTGCCGCCTATCACCACGGTGAGCTTGGGCACCGCCGCGCAGGCCACCGCCGTTACCAGCTTGGCGCCGTCGCGCGCGATGCCGCCGTTTTCGTATTTCTTGCCGACCATAAAGCCGGTGATGTTCTGCAAAAACAGCAGCGGCACTTTGCGCTGGCAGCACAGCTCGACAAAATGCGCGCCCTTGAGCGCCGACTCGGAAAACAGGATGCCGTTATTGGCGATAATGCCGATCTGGTGGCCGTTCAGGCGGGCAAAGCCGGTGACCAGCGTGCTGCCGTAGTTGGCCTTGAATTCATCGAAGGCCGAGTCGTCCACCAGACGCAGAATGATTTCGCGCACATCGAACGGCTGCTTGCTGTCGGCCGGAATCACGCCGTACAACTCGCTTGCTGCATGGCGTGGCGGCAGGGCGGGCCGAGGTTCGGCCGGCTGCGGCCAGTTGAGGTTGCTGACGATGCGCCGCGCGATGGCCAGCGCATGACCGTCGTTTTCGGCCAGATGGTCGGCCACGCCGGAGACGCGGGTATGCACATCGCCGCCGCCCAGCTCTTCGGCGCTGACCACCTCGCCGGTCGCCGCTTTAACCAGCGGCGGGCCGCCCAGAAAGATGGTGCCCTGATTGCGCACAATCACGGTTTCATCGCTCATGGCCGGCACATAAGCACCACCGGCGGTACACGAGCCCATCACCACCGCGATCTGCGGCACGCCGGCGGCAGACAGCTGCGCCTGATTGAAAAAGATGCGGCCGAAGTGTTCCCTGTCGGGAAAAACTTCGTCCTGCAGCGGCAGGAATGCGCCGCCGGAGTCGACCAGATAAACACAGGGCAGACGGTTGGCGCGGGCGACTTCCTGTGCGCGCAGATGTTTTTTTACCGTCATCGGGTAGTAAGTGCCGCCCTTGACCGTGGCGTCGTTGGCGACGATGACGCAGTTGATGCCGGAAATGCGGCCGATGCCGGTGATGATGCCGGCGCCGGGTGCTTCGTCGCCATACATGCCGCAGGCGGCCAGTTGCGACAGCTCCAGAAACGGTGCGCCGGCGTCGAGCAGCAGGTCGATGCGCTCGCGCGGCAACAGCTTGCCGCGCGCCGTATGTTTGGCGCGTGCAGTGTCGCCCCCCCCGGCAGCGCTTTGCGCCACGCGTGCGGTCAGCTCATCGACCAGCTCGCGCATGCGTGCGCTATTGGCGAGAAAGGTGGCGCTACGTACCAATAAAGAGGATTCGAGTATGGGCATGATGGGGCGTCGGGAATTGGGAGTAGGGAGCAGGGAGCAGGGAGCGAAGACGGTGACTCCCTACGCTCGGGTCAGCGCTGCTGCACCATCAGTTCGCGCCCGATCAGCCAGCGGCGGATCTCGCTGGTACCGGCCCCGATTTCGTACAGTTTGGCGTCGCGCAGCAGGCGGCCGGCCGGCAGCTCGTTGGTGTAGCCGACGCCGCCCAGACACTGGATGGTGTCCAGTGCCATTTTCGTGGCGTTTTCAGCGGCATACAAAATGACGCCGGCCGCGTCCTTGCGTACGCTGCGCCCGCTGGCGCCCGCATCCAGCGCTGCGCCGACGCTGTAGACATAGGCGCGGCTGGCCGAGAGCTGGACATACATATCGGCCAGCTTGCCCTGCATCAGCTGGAAGTCGCCGATCGCCTGGCCGAATTGCTGGCGCTGTGCCAGATAGGGCAGGGTCAGATCCATGCAGGCTTGCATAATGCCCAAGGGGCCGGCGGACAGCACGGCGCGCTCGTAATCAAGACCGCTCATCAATACATTCACGCCGCCGCCGATTTCCCCCAGTACATTGGCGGCCGGCACTTCGCAGTTATCGAAATAGAGCGGATAGGTGTTGGAGCCGCGCATGCCCAGCTTGTCGAGCTTGGGGCCGTGGCTAAAGCCGGCCATGCCTTTTTCGACAATAAAAGCCGTGATGCCGCGCGCGCCGGCAGCCGGGTCGGTTTTGGCATAGACCACCAGCACATCGGCGTCGCCGCCGTTGGTAATCCACATCTTGCTGCCGTTGAGCGTAAAGGTGTCGCCGTGACGGCTGGCGGACAGCTTCATGCTGACGACGTCCGAACCGGCATTGGGTTCGGACATGGCCAGCGCGCCGATGTGGGTGCCGGCAATCAGGCCGGGCAGATAGCGCTGTTTTTGTTGGGCGTTGCCGTTGCGGCTAATCTGGTTGACGCACAAATTGGAGTGCGCGCCATAGGAGAGGCCAACCGAGGCCGAGGCGCGGGAAATTTCCTCCATGGCGACCATATGGGCAAGATAGCCCAGGCCTGCGCCGCCATATTCTTCTTCGGCGGTGATGCCAAGCAGCCCCATTTCGCCCAGCTTGAGCCATAGCCCGGCCGGAAACAGGTTGTCGCGGTCTATCGCGGCGGCGTGCGGGGCAATTTCGCGACTGGCAAACTCGCGTACCGCTTCGCGCAGCGCGCGGCAGGTTTCATCAAGAATAAAATCGCTGTGCGCCGTCATGGTGTTTCTCATCTTCCTTGTTTTACCTGATCATGAGTTACGTTAACGTAAACGTCAATCAAGATGCATGCAAAAAGCAGAGGTCTGTGGCATCGGTGTTACATGGCTGTCAGTCAGGCTTGGTGCTGATGCTGCGGCAGTGGGCTTCCAGTGTGTCGATTTCGGCCAGGATGGCATCCAGATCCTGGCGCTGTGCCTCCAGCTGGCGCCGGCGCTCCAGCAGCAGATCCAGCAGCTTGGCCGCCTGGCTGGCCTCTTCGCGCTGGTCGTAAAGCGCGATGATTTCGCGGATATCGGTCAGCGACAGGCCGATGCGCCGCCCCCTGAGGATCAGTTTGATGCGGGCACGATCGCGCTTGGAGAACAGCCGGTTGCGCCCCTTGCGCTCGGGTTCTATCAGACCCTGCTCTTCATAAAAGCGCAGTGTGCGTAGCGTAATATCGAACTCGTGCGCGAGCTCGGAGATGGTGAAATGCTCTTGCATTTGGTAGGCCCCTGTTTTTATCGCGCCATATTATGTTAATGCGGGAGGCGCAGCCAGCGCAGTGCACGTGTCTTGTGCGGGCGGCGAAGCGGCCAGATGCGATTCTGGCCATGCGCCATTACGCGCATCGGCTATGGTGGAGCGAAGAGGACAGGGTGATGGCGATGTGATCTGCGTCGCCCGTAAATCGCGCCAAAGGGTACAATAGCCGCAATAAAATTTTTAAAGGAACAGACCATGACTGCCCAAGCCTTCACCGACACCGACCTTGCCCGTCTGGAAACCCTGCTGTCCCCCCTGTCTGCCGATGGTTCGACCATGCGCACCGATGAAGTGCAGGGTTTTTTCTGCGCGGTCGCCAGCGGCCCGGACCGCATGTCCATGGACGAGCTGCTGAATGAAGCGCTGGGCGATGCGCCGGCGTTTGCAAGCACAGAGGACGAGGCAGAAGCCCGCGCCTTGCTGACCCGCTTGTACCAGAACACGGAAGACGCGCTGGCTAATGGCGATATGCCTGAAATGATCCTGTTTTCCGAGGAAGACAGCGATGAGGCCGATTACTGGCCATGGTGTAATGCCTATCTGTATGCGTTGGATGTGGTTGCTACCGACTGGTTCGAAGCGGCCGACGACGAAGGCTTTGAAGACCTGCTGTATCCGGTGATGGCTTTGGGCGGCATTTTCGAGCAGGAAGACGGCGAAGACCTGATCACCTTTACCGATGCCGAGCTGGAAAACTTCAAGGACGAAGTCGAAGACGCAGTGCTGGCGGTGTACGCCTACTGGCGCGCCAAGGAACAGGCCCCGTCGACCGTGCGCCGCGAGGGCGACAAGGTAGGCCGTAACGATCTGTGCCCGTGTGGTAGCGGCAAAAAATACAAGGCCTGCTGCGGCAAGGCCTGAGTTTTCGCGCCAGCATGCAAAAAGCCCGACGGATGATCCGTCGGGCTTTTTTGTTGCGGTGGCCTGCGCTTGGCGCCGCTGGTGGGCGGGTATCCGTTCCAGCGTTTGTGCGCTTCGGACATAAAACGGTCGATACCGATGAACCGAGCCGGTGCGACGGTGGTCACTCGTCAGCTTTCATCTCCATGGTTGTTCTGCGTTCACTACAGGCTTTGGCGGTGGCTTAGATGGTGATGCCGATTTTCGCCGGTAGTGCATCCGCGTTTGCTTGCTGTTTGTCCTGCCTCATCGCTTGCCGGGTCTGGCTTGGTGTCTCGCCGAACTGGCGCCGGTAGTCCTGACCGAACTGGCTGGCGCTGCCGAAACCCCAGGCCAGCGCCAGATCCTGAATGCTT
Source organism: Craterilacuibacter sinensis (assembly GCF_009831765.1). Classification (GTDB taxonomy): domain Bacteria; phylum Pseudomonadota; class Gammaproteobacteria; order Burkholderiales; family Chromobacteriaceae; genus Craterilacuibacter; species Craterilacuibacter sinensis. The sequence continues at coordinate 27,377 of NZ_WSSB01000006.1, forward strand.
TGGCCTGCATGCTGCGTTGACGACAAGGCGCGGCGTACCTCGCCCAGGCGCAGTGCGCGCAGCATACCCAGCGGGCTGATCGCTGCTGCCTGGTGAAAGCCGTTTTGCAGCGTGCGCCGGGTGACATGCAGGCGCTGGCACAGGCTGTCGACACTGGCCACCGGCGCATCCGGCACCCTGGCCCAGCGGCAGGTTTGCTCTACCCAGCCCAGATGGCTGCGTCGCTTTGCCGGCGCGTGCGTACCTGTCGCCAGCGCCTGCAGCAGGATATCGGCCAGCTGCCACTGCCACTTGTCGCTGAGCAGCTGTTCCGGTTGGCTGCGGGCAGCGTCCAGATAGCGTGCCAGACTCTGCTCGAGCTGGCGGCAGGCCACCGGCGTCAGCGTCAGGCTGCCGCTTTGTCGCCACAGCGGCGGCAGCGCGTGGCCGTAACGCACGAGGCAGCACGCCTCCAGCAGGTCTTGTTCGACCACCATGCCACCGATAGTGAACGCTGGCGGCGTGCGCAGGAAAAATTCGTCGCCGCCGGGGCAGATCAGCACGCTGTCGGGCGCGACTTCCTGTCCGGCAAAGCGCAAGCTCGCGCCGCTGCCGGGCGCCGGCAGTCCGAACCAGATCCGGCCGGGGGCCGGCCTGCACTGTTGCCAGGTCTCGCAGCTGGCGTATTCGCAGAACAGCTGTACGCGTCCGGTACACACTTCATCCAGCCGGCCGAAATAGCGGCCACAGGATAACTGGGCATAGTCTTGCTGCCAGCCGCTGATAAAGCTGGCGTGCAGGTCGGCATCGTGCGCGATGCGGGTGCTGAAGCTCAAGGGGCTGTGCGCTGTCGTCATGCGGCCTCCGTGGACAGGTATTGCGTTGCACAACGCAAACACCGTGCCATGGCTGCGTGCTGTCTGAAACCGGCAAATGCGCTGTTTTGGGGCTAAAAGCGGCCGCGCTGACGCCGGTGTTTACCCTGCTGGTGCAGAGCGGTCGTCCATGTCGCGCCCTTTTTGTGCATGCCGGGCCCGCCTGCTCGGGCGAAATGGCAGCGCCCCCGGTGCGCGGCCTGCGGGCAGCGGCTCTGGCGGCGCGGATTTTCCGGTTTGCGCTAACCGTTGGCGGCAGCATCTCCCTAGCATCACGGCTATACCGCTAGGCGTTTGCCTGGCGGGCGATACCGGACAAGGGAGCAAAGCATGAGCACAACAACAACAACGGGGCTGGCTAAACGCCTGGGTGGCTGGCAACTATGGGGGATCGCGGTCGGGCTGGTGATCTCGGGGGAGTATTTCGGCTGGAGTTACGGCTGGGCGCAGGCCGGCACAATGGGCTTTATGCTGACCGCGCTGTTTGTCGCCCTGATGTATAGCGCGTTTATTTTCAGCTTTACCGAACTGACGACGGCGATTCCGCATGCCGGCGGGCCTTTTGCCTACGCGCGCCGCGCCTTCGGCCCGTTTGGCGGGCTGGTCGCCGGGTTTGCCACGCTGTGCGAGTTCGTGTTTGCGCCGCCGGCGATCGCACTGGCGATCGGTGCCTACCTGAATGTGCAGTTTCCGGCACTGGACGCGAAGTGGATCGCCGTCGGGGCGTATCTGGTGTTTATGGCGCTGAATATTGTCGGTGTCGGTATCGCGGCAACCTTCGAGCTGTGCGTGACATTGCTGGCGATTTTCGAGCTGCTGGTGTTTATGGGGGTGGTGGCGCCCGGTTTTGACTGGGGCAACTTCACCCGCGGCGGCTGGGCCGGTGCCGATGCCTTCAGCCCGGCAGCCATTGGCGGCATGTTTGCCGCGATTCCGTTCGCGATCTGGTTCTTTCTCGCGATCGAAGGCGCCGCCATGGCGGCGGAAGAAGCCAAGGACCCCAGCCGCACCATCCCGCGCGCGTATATCGGCGGCATCCTGACGCTGACCGTACTGGCGCTGGGCGTGATGGTGATGGCAGGCGGCGCCGGCGACTGGACGCAGCTGGCCAATATCAACGATCCGCTGCCGCAGGCGATGAAGATGATTGTCGGCAGCGAGAGCGGCTGGCTGCATATGCTGGTGTGGCTGGGCCTGTTCGGGCTGGTGGCATCCTTTCACGGCATCATCATGGGCTATTCGCGCCAGATCTACGCGCTGTCGCGTGCCGGTTACCTGCCGCCCTTCTTGGCGGTCGTCCACCCGCGCTTCAAGACTCCGCACCGCGCGATTCTCGCCGGTGGCGTCATCGGCATGGCCGCCATTTTCAGCGACAACCTGATCCAGATCGGCGGGCTGCCGCTGACGGCCAATATCGTCACCCTGTCGGTGTTTGGCGCCATCGTGATGTATATCGTGTCGATGCTCTCCCTGTTCCGTCTGCGCAAGCTGGAGCCGGCACTCGTGCGCCCGTTCCGTGCACCGGGCTACCCGCTGCTGCCGGCGTTGGCCTTATGCCTGGCCCTGGTGTGTCTGGCGTCCATGGTCTGGTACAACACGCAGCTGGCGGTGTTCTTTGTCGCATCGCTCGCGCTGGCGGCCGCTTACTACTATCTGACCGCGCACCACCGCGCAGCGGCTGCACATGACCCGATGCTGCATGGGGCGGCAGCGCCGGCTGAGGCGCCAGCCTTGTCCGTGCGCACCGAGTAAGGAGAGAACCATGGTGCATGTGACGACACTGGGAAGCCGCCGCTACCGCTTTGCCGATCTCAAGACTCTGCTGGCGAAGGCGACGCCGTCACGTGCCGGCGACCGCCTGGCCGGCCTGGTGGCCGCCAGCGCCGAGGAGCGGGTGGCGGCGCAGATGGCGCTGGCGGAATTGCCGCTGAGGCACTTCTTGTCCGAACTGGTGGTGCCGTATGAAACGGACGAGGTGTCGCGCCTGATCGTGGACAGTCATGATGCGCAGGCGTTTGCGCCGCTGGCGCACCTGACGGTCGGTGATTTTCGCGACTGGCTGTTGTCCGGCCAGGCCGACAGCGTAACGCTGGCGGCGGTGGCCCCCGGCTTGACGCCGGAAATGGTCGCGGCGGTGAGCAAGCTGATGCGTAATCAGGATCTGGTGCTGGTCGCGCGCAAGTGCCAGGTGGTGACCCGGTTTCGCAATACCCAGGGCTTGCCCGGTCGCATGGGGGTGAGGTTGCAGCCCAACCACCCGACCGACGACGCGCGCGGCATTGCTGCCGCGCTGCTGGACGGGCTGATGTACGGGGCCGGTGACGCCGTGGTCGGCATCAATCCGGCCTCTGACAGTCCGGACGATATTGCCCGCCTGCTGCATTTGCTCGATGGCGTGCGCCAACGCTACGCCATCCCGATGCAAAGCTGCGTGTTGACCCACGTCACCACCACGCTGGAGCTGATCCGGCGCGGCTGCCCGGTCGACCTGGTATTCCAGTCGGTGGCCGGAACCGAGGCGGCCAACGCCGGCTTTGGCATCAACCTGGCCATGCTGGGCGAGGCGCACGAGGCCGCGCTGGCGCTGGGGCGGGGCAGCGTGGGCGATAACCTGATGTATTTTGAAACCGGGCAGGGCAGCGCGCTCTCCGCCGGCGCGCATCACGGCGTCGACCAGCAGACTTGCGAGGTGCGTGCCTATGCGGTGGCGCGCCACTTCCGCCCCTTGCTGGTCAATACCGTGGTCGGCTTTATCGGCCCGGAGTACCTGTACGACGGGCGCGAGATTATCCGTGCCGCGCTGGAGGATCATTGCTGCGGCAAGCTGCTCGGCCTGCCCATGGGCTGCGATATCTGCTACACCAACCACGCCGAGGCCGACCAGAATGATATGGACACGCTGCTGACCTTGCTCGGCGTCGCCGGTGTGAACTTCATCATCGGCGTGCCGGGGGCGGACGACATCATGCTGGGCTACCAGAGCACGTCGTTTCACGACGCGTTGTACCTGCGCGAAGTCCTGGGCCTGCGCCGCGCGCCCGAGTTCGAGGACTGGCTGCAGTCGATGGCGCTGAGCGACGGGCAGCGCCTGTTGCCGGGCGCCGGCAGTACGTTGTTGCGTCTGGCGGAGGCCGCATGAAACAGGACATTTTGCGACTTTGTACGGCGGTAGCCGAGGACGCCTGGTCGGCCGAGCGCCAGCATACGGTGGCGCGCATCGCGCTGGGGCGCAGCGGCGTCAGCCTGCCGACGCGGCAGACGCTGTCTTTTGCGCTGGATCATGCGCGCGCGCGCGACGCGGTGCACGGCGAGCTGGACATGCCGGCCCTCGCGCGCGCGCTGGCCGGGCTCGGCTTGCCTCTATTACAGGTGCACAGTGCGGCGCCTGATCGTGCCTGCTATCTGCAACGCCCGGATCTTGGGCGCAAGCTGTCGGCGTCGTCGCGCTCGGCGCTGCTTGCCGCGGCGCCTGCCGGGGGTTGCGATGTGGTGTTCGTGCTGGGCGACGGCTTGTCGGCGCGTGCCGTTGCCAGCCATGCGCCACGCCTGCTCGAGGCGTTGTTGCCTGCCTTGCGCCGCGAGGGCTGGTCACTGGGGCCGCTGGTGCTGGCGTCGCAGGCGCGGGTGGCGCTGGGGGACGAGGTCGGTGCCGTGCTTGGCGCGCGCATGCTGGTGATGCTGATCGGCGAGCGTCCGGGGCTGAGTTCTCCCGACAGCCTCGGCGTCTATCTGACCGCAGCGCCCCGGGTCGGACTGAGCGACGCGGCGCGCAACTGCATCTCCAATGTCCGCCCGGACGGACTGAGCTACCCGCTGGCCGCGTACAAGCTGATGTGGTTGCTGCGTGCCGCGCGCCGCGATGGCAGCGGGGTGGCACTCAAGGACGGTAGCGCCGCCGAGGCGGCGTATCTTGCGCTACAGGCGGTCGTCGGCGTGCAGCAAGGTGCGGGCAAGCCAGTTATCAGCTAGCGTTTCGGGTGTGGAGTTTTGCCATATCAAGACGGCTTGGTTTTCTCATCCTTGGTTTTTCAAGGCTGTGTCCAGGTTTAAGTGTCCGAAAGTAAAAAGCCCGGCGGATGATCCGTCGGGCTTTTTTGTCTGCGGGGCCTGCGCTTAGCGTGTCTCGTGGGCGGGTGTCAGCGTCAGCGTTTCCAGTTCCGCATCGGCCACCACTTCCGGCTCGTCCGCTTCCAGTTGGGTCTCGCCGTTCAGTACGCGGTGCATGCGCGCAACATCCAGCGCATTTTCCCACTTGGCGATCACCACGGTCGCCACGCCGTTGCCGATCAGGTTGGTAATGGCACGTGCTTCGGACATAAAGCGGTCAACACCGATCAGCAGCGCCAGACCTTCCACCGGCAGCTTGCCGCCCAGGGTGGCCAGCGTTGCAGCCAGCGTGATAAAGCCGCCGCCGGTCACCGCCGCCGCGCCCTTGGAGGTCAACAGCAGCACGCCCAGGATGCCCAGCTCTTCGGCCAGTGTCAGTTCGACATTGGTGGCCTGCGCGATAAAGATGGCCGCCATGGTCAGGTAGATCGAGGTGCCGTCCAGATTGAACGAATAACCGGTCGGAATCACCATGCCGACCACCGGCTTGGAGCAGCCCAGGTTTTCCAGCTTGCTCATCATGCGCGGCAGTGCGGTTTCGCTCGACGAGGTGCCCAGCACCAGAATCAGCTCTTCCTTGATGTAGGCGAGGAACTTGATCAGGCTGAAGCCGTGCAGCTTGGCGATGGTGCCCAGTACCACGAACACGAAGGCGAAGCAGGTGATGTAGACACACAACATCAGGAAACCCAGCTGCTTGAGCGAGCCGATGCCGTACTTGCCGATGGTAAAGGCCATCGCGCCGAAGGCACCGATCGGAGCCAGCTTCATCAGCATGCCGATGATGCCGAACAGCGCGTGCGAAAACTCGTCAAGAATGGAAACCAGCGGCTTGCCCTTGTCGCCCAGTCGGGTCAGTGCCAGGCCCAGCAGCACCGAGAACAGCAGCACCTGCAGGATTTCGCCGCCGGCAAAGGCGCCAACCACCGTGTCCGGAATGATGTGCATCAGAAAGTCTATGGTGCTCATCTCCTTGGCGCCATCGGTGTATTTGGCGATGGAAGAGGCATCCAGTGTGGCCGGGTCGACATTCAGGCCGGCGCCAGGCTTCAGCACATTGACCACCACAAGACCGATGATCAGCGCCAGCGTGGTGACCACTTCGAAGTAGAGCAGCGACTTGATGCCGACGCGGCCGACTTCCTTCATGTCCCCCATCTTGGCGATGCCGACCACCACGGTGGTGAAGATGATGGGAGCGATCATCATCTTGATCAGCTTGATAAAGGCATCACCCAGCGGCTTCATCTTGGCGCCCATTTCCGGCATGAAGGCTCCCAGCGCAACACCGAGCGCGATGGCGAGCAGTACCTGGAAATACAAGCGGGTGTAGAGCGGTTTTTGATGCATGGCGTGGCTCCCTGTTAGCAATTCTGACGACGTGGTTTTTAAGTCGTGAACGCATGCTAGCTGTCGGGCGGTCGCTGGGTAATTGCGGCTTTCCCCATTAGGGAAAGCCGCAATTGTCATCACAAGATGGCGGGAAAAAACGGTTTTGTGAATGGAAGGGGGCGTCCATTCCATTCACAAAATCGTTAAAAAAGGGAAACGGCAAAGATGCCGTTTCCCTTTTTGGATCAAGCTACGTCGAGCTCGGCCCAGTCGTCGATATCACGTTGGGTAACCATGGTCTTCTTTCGGTTTGCCCGCGCAGGTCTTATTGCCGGCTGCGAGGCTATGGACGGGATGCCGGATTGTCCGGCGCGGTCGTCTCCACGATCTTCTCTTGTTCCCGGTGGGGCCGCAGTGCGGCATCCGGCGGTAATCCGTCGGGACGAGAGTTATACCAATGTATTGGTGCGGTGCGCAATAGTAAAAACAGGCCGCATCGCCGGAATCACACTGCACAACTTGGCCCACCGGTCGCTTGCCGCAAACAGCGCGTGCTTTAGCCGGGCTGCGGAACGTCGATGACGCGCGGCGTGTGGCCGGTGAGCGCGAGGAAACGCGCGAGCGAGTCATGCGGCAAGGACAAGGTGGCGGTATTGACCAGCGGGTGCGACAACACCGCGTCCGCCGCCCATAGCGCCTGATCAATCACCACTTCAACGGCGTGTTCGGCATCGTTGAAGGCGGCCAGCAGGGTCACGGCACCCGGGGTCAGCCCCAGATAGCGCAACAGGCGTTCGGGAGAGGCCATACGCAGGCTTTTGACTTCCAGCATGGGGGCCAGCGCTTTTAAGTCGACACTGTTTTCGGCCGGCATCGACACCAGAAAATGGCGCTTGCCTTTGTTGTCGCATAAAAACAGATTCTTGGTCTCGGCGCCGGGCATGGCCGGGCACAGTCGCGATGCTTCTTCGCAAGTGAATACCGGCGGGTGTTCGAAACGCTGATGGATAAGCGCGTGCTGGTCTAGAAAGGCGGCTAAAGTATCGTTCATGCATTAAAGATAAATACTACTCGCTAAATTTGTCAATGGCGTATTTGTGTCTGTATTCATTCATTGGCGTAGCCGCACAGCGAAGAGTCCGCCTTGAGCGCCTGCCGGGCGAGCCTTGCATGTCTTTGCGTACGGGCCGGCGTATGGCAAACAAAAAATCATCGCATAGACTGACTGGGTAGCCGGCGTGGTGGTCTGTAGGGGCGCCTTGCCATTGCCTGGTTTTTTCGCTGTCGTTTTCATGAAGTCATTCACGCGTCAAACAAGGAGCTGGATGTATGCAAAGCAAACAGGGAAGTGCGGGCAAGTGCCCGGTGTTGCATGGTGCCAATACCGAGCTTGGCAGCGCGAATATGAATTGGTGGCCACATGCACTCAATCTCGACATTCTTCACCAGCATGACAGCAAGACCAACCCCATGGATGCCGGCTTCAACTACCGGGAAGAAGTCAAAAAACTGGATGTACCGGCGCTGAAGCAAGACCTCAAAGACTTCATGACCCAGAGTCAGCCATGGTGGCCGGCCGACTGGGGGCACTACGGCGGCCTGATGATACGCATGGCCTGGCACTCGGCCGGCACCTACCGCACGGCGGACGGGCGCGGTGGCGCGGGGCATGGCAACCAGCGTTTTGCCCCGCTGAATTCATGGCCGGACAACGTCAACCTGGACAAGGCGCGCCGCCTGTTGTGGCCGATCAAAAAGAAATACGGCAACCGGCTAAGCTGGGCCGACCTGATCGTGCTGGCCGGCACCATGGCCTACGAATCAATGGGACTCAAGGTCTACGGCTTCTCCTTCGGCCGCGAGGATATCTGGCATCCGGAACAAGACATTTACTGGGGCTCGGAGAAAGAATGGCTGGGCGCCGCCCGCTATCAGGACGACAAGCGTGACTCGCTGGAAAACCCGCTGGCTGCCGTGCAGATGGGCTTGATCTACGTGAACCCCGAGGGGGTCGGCGGCCATCCGGACCCGCTTAGAACTGCACAGGACGTACGCGTCACCTTTGCCCGCATGGCGATGAATGACGAAGAAACGGTGGCGCTGACCGCCGGTGGCCACACGGTGGGCAAATGCCATGGCAACGGCGATGCCGGCTTGCTCGGGCCGGCACCGGAAGGTGCGGCGCTGGAAGACCAGGGCTTGGGCTGGATCAACAAGACCCAGTGCGGCATCGGCCGCGACACTGTCTCCAGCGGCCTTGAAGGTGCATGGACCACGCATCCTACACGCTGGGACAACGGCTACTTCCACCTCTTGCTGAACTACGAATGGGAGCAGAAAAAGAGCCCGGCCGGCGCGCATCAGTGGGAGCCGGTCAATATCAAGGAAGAAGACAAGCCGGTCGATGTCGAGGACGCCAGTATCCGCTACAACCCGATCATGACCGATGCCGACATGGCCATGAAGATGGACCCGGCCTATCGCGTGATTGCCGAGCGTTTTTATCAAGATCACGCCTACTTCTCGGAAGTGTTCGCCCGCGCCTGGTTCAAGCTGACCCATCGTGATCTGGGGCCGAAAACCCGCTATATCGGCCACGATGTGCCGGCAGAAAACCTGATCTGGCAAGATCCGTCCCCCGCTGGCCCGACCGCTTACGACATTGCCGCCGTCAAAGCCCAAATCGCCGCCAGCGGCCTGTCGGTTGCCGATCTGGTGAGTACGGCCTGGGACAGTGCACGCACTTTCCGTGGCTCGGACAAGCGCGGCGGTGCCAACGGTGGCCGCATCCGGCTGTTGCCGCAAAAAGACTGGGCGGGTAACGAACCCGGGCGACTGGCCCGCGTGCTGGCTCTGCTTGAGCCTATCGCCGCCCAAAGCGGTGCCAGCGTGGCCGACGTGATCGTGCTGGCGGGCAATGTCGGCGTTGAACAGGCGGCACGCGCAGCCGGTTTTGCGATCGAGGTGCCGTTTGCCGCAGGCAGGGGCGATGCCAGCCAGGACATGACCGATATCGAGTCGTTTGAAGTGCTGGAGCCCTTGCATGACGGCTACCGCAACTGGCTGAAGCAGGACTACGCAGTCAGCGCCGAAGAGTTGCTGCTCGAGCGCACCCAGCTAATGGGGCTGACAGCGCCGGAAATGACGGTGCTGGTCGGCGGCTTGCGCGTACTGGGTGCCAACTACGGCAATAGCAGCCACGGCGTCTTTACCGATCGTGTGGGCGTACTGACGACCGACTTCTTCGTCGGCCTGACCGATATGGCCTATAGCTGGCATCCGGCTGACGACGGCTTGTACACGCTGCGCGATCGCGCCAGCGGCGCGGTCAAATGGACGGCAAGCCGGGTTGATCTGGTGTTGGGTGCCAACTCCATCCTGCGTGCCTACGCCGAGGTTTATGCGCAGGACGATAGCCAGGAGAAGTTCGTGCGCGACTTTGTCGCCGCCTGGGTCAAGGTGATGAATGCAGACCGTTTCGACTTGATAGCCTAGCTGCGAGAGGTGGTTTCAAACGGCAACCGGCAAGGCGCAAAGCCTTGCCGGTTTTTTATTGGAGATTCCTCAATTACAAGTTGGTACTTACGCCATGCGATGCACGCTATTCATACGTCAGCTAGCCTTCCCCGTTAGGCTCGCGCAGGGGTTTCGCGAGACTTCGGGGGCGCCGGGGATGCAAGGGGCCGGGCGCGTCCGGCCCCTGCCCGCATGTATTCCCTCGCGCCGCTGTGCTTGCCGCGCTCGGTCAGCGGAAGCGGCAAGCTAAACAGATCCGCACAGCGGATTCAAAAAGTGCATGGGCTTTAGTCTGGCGGTCTTGCGACGGCGTGATGGCTGGGCGGGTCGTCTGGCACCGCTTATGCGAGTAAAATCTCTTGTTTTGTTTTTGCGCGACCTTGTCATGAAAAAATCCCTGATCTTGGCCTTGGGCCTTGCCTGTGCCGCGCCGCCGCTCCTCGCCGCGCCGGCGCCTTCTTATATCCAGCTGACCGACCGTACCCTGGATGCGTTATCCGCTGATGGCAGTGCGCAGCTGGTGCGCTCACCGGCCAGCCGGCTCAGCGACGCCGGCGGCGAGCTGGTGCCTGAGCTTGTGCTCAGGCTGGGCTACGACGAGTTGGCGACGCTGAGCCCGGCCGGTGGCCTGGCGCTGCGTAAGGGAGAGCGCGAGAGTAGCGCCGGCCTGCCCGCCGACAGCTATTTCACACCGTTGTCAGCCCGGTTCTCGGCCGATGGGCGCACGCTGGCGTTTGCCGCCGGCAGCGGCGGCACGCTGCGCGCCCTGCGCTGGCAGGCGGGTAGCCTGCCTGAAGCGCTGGTGCCGGACGGCAGCGCCTGGCTCTCGGGTGTCAGCGCGATCAGCGACGATGGCCAGGTGATCGCCGGCTGGCTGCTGCGCGATCGCAATAGTTTGCCGCAGGGGTTTGTCTGGCGCCAAGGGAAGGGGCTGGCCGTGCTGGATGCGCAGCTGAACCTGCCGCGTGCGATCAGCGCCGATGGACGTACGCTGGCCGGTACCGGTCTTGACGGTACGCTGGGCCAGTTGCGTCAGAGTGCGCTGGTGGAGCAGTTTGCCAGCGAAGACCCGCTAGGTGGTAACAAGGCGATTGCCGACTGGGCGCTGGTGGGCGCCAGTGACGATGGCCAGCGTCTGGCCGGTTACGTCAAACGCGCCGACAAGCCATTGTGGCAGGGCTTCTTGTGGGACCGCGATGCGGGCTTTGTCGAGTCGCCCCAGCCGCCGCTGTTTGATGCCAAGGCCGGTGCGCCGGAAGTGGCCGCCGCCGAGCGCGCCGTGCTCAAGGCGTATGCGCTGGGCGACGCCAACCGGCTGGGCGCGCTGCGCAAGCACGCCTGGCAGTGGCAGGACGGCAAGATGCAGGTGCTGAAAAAAGACGCCGAACTCGAGGCAATGTCGCGCGACGGCAAGACCTTTGTCGTGCGCGATGGCAAAGGGGCGCTGGTAGAGATCGGCTCGCGCGGCGAGCGCGCGCTGGCGTCGTTGCTGCCTGCAGACTTGCAGGGCGAGCTGGCGCTGCGGGCGATAAGCGCAGACGGACGCCGCATGTGGCTGCGCGACGAGGCCGGACGCAGCGTGCAGTTGCTGGATGGCCAGGCGCTGGCGCCGACCGTGGCTGCCACGCGCGCGCAGCCGGCGGCCTTTTCGGCCGACGCGCGTACGGTTGCCGGTATCTACGTCAATGACCCGGCCGGCGTGCGCCCGGTGCTGCGCTGGGACGGCGCGCGCGTTGATGCCCGTAGCTGCCGTTCCGGCGGCTCGAGTTACGGCCTGGTGTTCCTGTCGGCGGACGGCAACACACTGGCCGTCAGCCACCCCGATTCCTTCTGCCTGTTCAAGGAGTGGTAATGCGTACCTGGCTGATTCCCCTGTTGCTGCTGGCGGGTGCAGCCCAGGCTGCGACACCACGGCTGCAGCCCGGCTTGCAATTAATCGAGCAGTCGGCCGATGGCAGCACCCGCCTGGCCTTGTCGCCGGCCGCGCCGCCGCCTGCTGCGCTGCTCGCCCGGCTCAAGAACCTGCCCGAGCTATTGGGTGATGAGGGCTACCGGCCGGAGCCGCTGCGCGCGGGCTCGCCCGTGTTCGAGGCGGGCGGCCGCATCACCCCGCTTGCGGGTTTTGCCTATGTGCAGCGCGCCATGCTGAGCCGCGACGGGCGGCAGCTTGTGCTTGGTGCAGGCCAGGGCGGGGGGCTTGACGCGTGGCGCATCGGCCGCGATGGCAAGCGCGAGCGGCTGCTGCCCAAGGCGGCGGCCGCATTCAGCGGCGTGATCGACGCCAGCGCCGATGGCAATACCGTTGTCGGCTGGCTGCAGACTTCGGCCGACGCGGTGCCGCAGGGCTTTGTGTGGCAGGCCGCTCGCGGCTATCGCCTGCTGCCCGAACCGTTGTGGCTACCGTTTGCGATCTCGGCCGACGGCACGCGGCTGTTCGCATCGACCCGGCGACCAAGCGCCCAGACGCTGGCGCGGCGCGTGCTGTCGCGCACGCTGCAAGGCCCGGCAGAGGGCGAATGGGGCGAGACGCTGGCGGTCAGCGCCGACATGAAGACGGCGGTCGGCTACTACTATGTGCGCCCCGCCACGGGCAACCCGTCGGATGCCGGCAGCTATCGCGGCTGGTGGTGGCAGGCCGATGGCGGCTACCGGCAAAGCGCGCGTGCACTGCATCTGGATGAAGCCAGTGCACAGGATACGGCGCGCTTTGCTGCGTTTAGCGATCAACTGCTTGCGCTTGCCGGGCTTGGCAAGGAGGCGAGCGAGACGGTGACCACCGGTATCGCGCTGTGGCGCGTGGGCGAGCCGGCGACGGAGCAAGTCGCCGACGTGCGCCCGGTTTTTTTCGCGCGCGAGGGTGCGCTGACGGCATGGCAGCGGTGGCAGAACGAGGCATGGCAGCTGATGCTCGCGCACGGCGACGAGACCATCGCCGCCGAGATACTCGCAGGGCAAGCACTGGGGCAGGTGTTCTCCGTGCGCGCATCGGCGGACGGGCGCGCGCTGCAGCTTGCCGGCGAGGGCGGGCAGGTGGTGCTGCGCCGTAGCGGCAAGAAATTCGAGCCATCGCGCGGGCTGCACAATCTGGGCGCGTTTTCGCGTACGGGCCGCTACTACCTGTGGCCGGATGGCGAGGGTTTCGACAGCCGCCATCCATCGTGGCGGGATCTGCAAAGCGGCCGTGAAGGCACGCTTGCGAAGTGCCCGAGCGCGGGCGGCCATTACAGCGAGCTTGCGCTCAGGCTTAGCGCCGACGCCAAAACGCTGGCACTGGGCGGGCTGGAGGGCTACTGCGTATACCGCACCGGCCTGGAGGACGACGGGCAATGAGACGTTTAGCGCTCGCACTGACCTTGTGCGCCGGCTTGGCCGGTGCGACGGATTGCCCGGGGCTGGCCGGGCGCTTCGAGATCCAGTGGCCGAACGAAGCTGCGCAGCCGATGCGCGTGCTGGCAGACAGCAAGGATGGGCAGGCGGCGTACCGCGTCGAGATCGGCCTGCCCGACGGGCGCTGGGTTCCCCAGCGCACCCGCGCATTGCAAGGCCTGTACCGTTCCGAGCTTGGCCTGCTGCCGCGCTGCGGGCTCGAGGTTGCCGGCTACGGCCTGTTTGCCCGCAGCCGTGCGTTCGCGTGGACAGGCTTGCCCGGCGCCGGGCAGGCCGAGTGGGCGTTCTGGGCAGGCAAGGCGCTGCTGCCGGTGCAAAGGCTGGGTGACTAGCAGCTAAAGCAGAACGGCAATGGATCGGGCGGCGGCATGCCCTGGGCGTCGCGCATAAAGTCGCTGGCGGAAAAATCGCGCGGGCAGTCGATGCTGTCCAGCGCCTTGACCCGCACCTTGGAAAAATTGACGCTGCCGTTGGCGCGCAGGCCCAGCACGCCACCGGCGAGCATGGGATCGCTGTGGCGCAGCAAGGGCTGGCCGTCGACCCACGCGGTCATCTGCTTGCGGCACACATTGACGGCGACACGGTAGCGGCGGCCGGTGTAAAGCTCGAATCCCGACTGCACCAGCGAAGGCTCGCCGCGGTCGATGTCCGGCAGGCGCAGGTAGCCGACTCCCGCATACGCGCGCTTGTCGATGCCGTACATCACGAAGCGGGTGAAGCGCACGTCGTGCCACGACAGCATCAGCTCGGCCAGTACGCCCTGGTGGACGACGATGTCGGCCTCGACGCGGTAGTTGGCCGGCAGCGGAGTGCGCGAACGCAGCACCGCCATTTCGTTGCCGCCGCAGCTGTTTTTTTTGTGCTGCTCGCTCACAGGGATACAGCTGCCATGCAAGGTGCCGTCGGCAAGCGGTTCCCACTGGCCGCGCACCACCTGCCAGTCGCGTGCGAAGGTGGCCGGGCCGGGTGTGGTGCTCGCGCAGCCGGCGAGCGCAAGGGAAACAAGGCTGAGGGTGAGGGCTTTCATGTGCCGATTTTAAGCGATGACCAAGGCTTGCCAATAGTCTTTATTTATTCTTACGGAGTTTAGTAATGCATAAATGGCCGCGTCGCACGGCTGCGATGCTGGTGCTGGGCCTGATGTCGGGCGCAGGCACCGCCTGTGCCGATGACCTGTTTCAGGGCACGCTGACGCCAGTTGGCGGGCAATGGCAGCTCGAGCGCTGCAATGCCGTCAGGACGCGCTACACGCTGTTGTTGCCAGAGGCGGCCAGCGCGCAGCTCGAACAGGCATGGCGCTCGCGTCAGGGCCAGCCGGTGCAGGCTGGCGTGTTGGGGACGGTCTGCGCAGAAGGCGAGCATTGGCGCTTGCAGGTCAGCACCGTGCTGACGCTTGTGCCCGGCAGCTGCCATCTGGCGGATATGTTCTAGCAGCCTGTCGGGCTTGAGCTGCCATCGACGCCCGCGTTTACGCCGCCCCGGCTTCGACCCGGTGCCGGCCCTGCTGTTTGGCGCGGTACAGCGCCGCGTCGGCCTGTTCAATCAGCATGGCTGGGGTGTTGTCCGGCCCCGGCACCAGACTTGCCACGCCGACGCTGGCGGTCAGCAAACCCACCGGGCTGCCCGCATGCGGCAGCGCGAGCGCATCGAGGTCGGCCAGAAAGTCGTGGCAGATGATTTGCGCCTGCACAAGGCTGCTGCCTGGCAGCAGCAGGGCGAACTCCTCGCCGCCGTAGCGGGCGGCCAGTTCTCCGCTGCGGCGGGCATGCGCGGCCAGCTGGTGTGCCAGTGCCTGCAGGGCCTGGTCGCCGGCGAGGTGGCCGTAGGTGTCGTTGTAATGTTTGAAGTAGTCGACGTCGACCATGGCCAGCGTCAACGGTTGCGGATGGCGGCACGCGCGCTGCCATTCTTCGGCCAGCCGGGTGTCGAACAGCCGCCGGTTGGCAATATGGGTCAGCCCGTCGGTCTGGCTGAGCGCCGCGAGCTTGCGGTTAGCCTCTTCCAGTTCGACGGTGCGCGCGGCCACTTCCGACTCGAGCAACTGGTTGCGTGCGTTCAGGCTTTGCAGCGGATACACCTCGTTGCCGGCGGTGCTGACCTGATAGGGCAGCGAGATGCCGCTATGCGCGACCTTCCATACACTGTCTTCGCGCCGGAAAATCAGCGTCAGTCGCGCGACCTCGTTTGCCAGAAAGCTGGCGGCCAGCGGCAGATGGATATGGAAGCAGGCGACGGCGGCCACCACGTCTTCGGCGAGATCCTGCAGTTGCAGGTCGAGCATTTCCCAATGGATAGGCTCCGGCACCTGCGCAAAGTCGGTGCGGGTGATCGCCTGCCATTGCGCGCGGTCGTGCACCAGAAAGTCGCCGCAGCCGGTATAGCCGCTGAAGTTGTCGCTGAAATCGTCAAGCAGCCGCAGGTCGCGGTTCAGGTAGCGCTGGCGGTAGGTCTCGAACAGCGCACGGATCAATGCCAGACGGGGGAGAGGCGTTGTATCCATGCGTATTCCTGAAAAGATAGCGTATGCCTATCTTACCTTTTTCCATGGAAATACCGTGATCATTTTTGTCTGCTACTAACGATGCAGACCGGGGCTGTAGCCACGCCCGGCAGGTAAGAAAGGCCGCCCCAGCCGGCGGCCCTTCGCGCCACCATTGCCAGCGCCTGAATCGGCGGTAACCGTTCGCCCGGATCAAGGCGGCTTATTCTCGCCACCCCTGTCTCTACGGCGCGAACCGGGTGGGGCAGGGGCGTGGCAATGGACAGCGGCGCTGCCGGCAAGACGTTTTTGTCTATGATCAAGGCTCGCAACTGCCCGCCGGCTGGTCCGGCCCATCCCGTTCCGGGTGAAACAGATGAAACCTTGCACCTTGCGCCGGCTGTTTCTGCCTGCATTCAGCCTTTTGCTTAGCGCCTGCTCCACCTTGCCACCGGCCGGGATCGTGCCGGTGAGCGGCTTCGAGCTGCAGCGCTACAGCGGCAAATGGTATGAAATTGCCCGCCTTGACCATGTGTTCGAGCGCGGGTTGAGCGATGTCAGCGCCCGCTATATTCCCGCGCCGGATGGCGAGGTGCGGGTGATCAACCGTGGCTACGATACGGCTGGCGCCAGATGGAAGCAGGCCGAAGGGCGCGCCCGCTTCAATGGCCAGCCCGATGTGGCCTCGCTCAAGGTGTCTTTCTTCGGCCCGTTCTACGGCGGCTACCATGTGCTGGCGCTGGACCCCGATTACCGCTGGGCGCTGGTGGCCGGCAACGACCGCAGCTATCTATGGATACTGGCGCGCGACAAAACCCTGGACCCCGAGGTGAAAACGAGATTGCTGCAGCAGGCAGCGGCGCTGGGTTTCGAGACCGACAAGCTGATCTGGGTGTCGCAGACGCGGACGGATTAATATTGCCCGCGTCTATTTGGGACGTAGCGTAATTGTTTGGAGCCAGACGGCTAGGTGTAACGTCTGGCCGATTTTTATGTTGATGCTTGGGAGCGTTCTATTGTTACGGTTTTTGAATTCTGGGTTTTGCGTTGTTATTTTTCGGAATGTCTTTGTTTAATTTTCCCAGCCAAAATTTACGTGATCATAATAACAAATCAGCTTATAAAAATCAGACTTATAGCTACTGTTTAGTAGTTTTTCATAATTGGATTGCAGGAAAATTTCAATTTCACCTATGTGTTTTTTTGCCTTGTCATATGGCATTCCTAGCATGGCTTTAGCTATAAATTCTGGTCTTCCAGTGTATTTATCTTGCAATTGATCTGGTGATAAGGTTAAACCAAATTCTGAGTAATGGTCATTATTTAAATAGTCTTTAACACTATTTAGACCTTTTTGCTATCCAAGTCCTGCATTATGAAATTTCGAGTTGCTATTAATCCCGATGCTATTAAGATATTTGTACATCGGTACGAATGTGCGCCCTTTTCTAATGGAAGGCACTAGTATCTTAAGAATGTCAATTGGAGTGGATTCTATTTCGCCAAACATGATGTCGCGCATTAGATCATCTCGGCTTAATCCCTTTAGGCCAACATTAGATATTGTTTCTTCGTACTTTTCCTTAATGGCAAAGCCGGCGATAAAATCAATACCATCTAATGATTCTTCATCGTCTATGTCTATTAATTTCACTCGTTTCTCAGGGGTGGATGAATTCGTTATTTCGTATATTTGCTCGCGTAACATTCTGAGTACATGAGCTGGGATTTTTCTATCAACGGCTGAGAGGCTTTCAAACACTTTGCCATAATCATTAGTGACGATCTGCGTGATAGGTAGAGAGAAGTCGCCAAGTGGCATTTGCGAACGCATTACATGTTCACTCTCGTCATCTTTTTGGCGTCTTAAGAAATACAAGTTCTCTGATAATTTATCCCTGCGGGCGCCAAGGCTTTTGGCTATTTCCATTAAGATATTTATTAGATACTTATCCGATATAGAGTACCCAATAAAAATAACGGGGTGCTCGACAAATATTGTTGTTAGCTTGGCTGCAATATATGCATTGCTACCACTGAAGCGTTGGTAGTCTTCACTTGTTAGTATTAGTGAGTCTGGGTTGCTTGCGCTGCCGTGTATTTTGTATATCTCCCCAACACCGTGGGTGTTTTTAAACAGAAGCTCTTCTTGGCCAACAAAAGTCGTAAATTTCGGAAAAATTTTTTCTAGTGAGCAATCCCAGTTGGTTGTTATTATCCCGTCAATATTTGCTTTTGATAGGGTGGCTATCTCAGGGTTGTTGAGGAGTTCGTCTAAGTTGCTCGCCACATGTCCTTGTAAATAACTGGAGATTTTGCACTTTAGAGCGTTGGTGGCATCTTTTGATATTAGCTCTTCGTGCTGCGTTATAAATTCTTTATGCAGCTCTGGATTTTTATATATCTCGTTGAACAAATCTTCAGCAATGTAACCTGCTGCTGCAGGTAGGTCGCCTTTTGATTTTCCGCTGTATAAGGCATAATTTTTGGTGGCGAATTTTTTAAGTAAATCACCCCATGTCTCTAGATTTATATATCTTCTAGAGAACCCAGAGCCAATAAAAAGATAGGCTGGCTTGTTTGCCGATTGAAGTTGTTTGGTTATCATGTGTGTTTATTAAGATTAATTTTTAATAGGTGTTGGTTGTTTTTATTTATAAGATAATTAACGGCTTGGATTGGTGCCTGAGACCGATTGATAAACATTGTACATATGTTGCATTCGTGGAGCATATATGAACTCATGTTTGACAGGCAAAAAAAACCGCCTTGCGGCGGTAGATTTGTGAACAATCAATCCCAACTCAACGCGCCACCCGTCTGATACTCCGTCACTCGCGTCTCGAAGAAATTCTTTTCCTTTTTCAGGTCTATCATTTCGCTCATCCACGGGAAGGGGTTGGTGACGCCGGGGAAAAGCGGTTCCAGCCCGATCTGCTGCATGCGGCGGTTGGCGATAAAGCGCAGGTATTCCTTGAACATGGCTGCGTTGAGCCCGAGCACGCCGCGCGGCATGGTGTCTTCGGCGTAGGCGTATTCCAGTTCCACTGCGCGCTGGAACAGCGCATTCAGTTCGGCCTTGAAAGGCTCGGTCCATAGCGCCGGGTTTTCCAGCTTGATCTGGTTGATCATGTCGATGCCGAAATTGCAGTGCATCGATTCGTCGCGCAGGATGTACTGGTATTGCTCGGCGGCGCCGGTCATCTTGTTTTGCCGCCCCAGCGCCAGGATCTGCACGAAGCCGACGTAGAAGAACAGGCCTTCCATGATGCAGGCGAACACGATCAGGCTCTTGAGCAGGCGCTGGTCGTTTTCCAGCGTGCCGGTCTTGAATGCCGGGTCGCACAGGGTGTCGATGAACGGGATCAGGAATTCGTCCTTGTCACGGATGGACGCGACTTCCTGATAGGCACCGAACACTTCGCCTTCGTCCAGGCCCAGGCTCTCGACGATGTACTGGTAGGCGTGGGTGTGGATCGCCTCGTCAAACGCCTGGCGCAGCAGGAACTGGCGGCATTCGGGCGAGGTGATCTGGCGGTAGGTGCCCAGCACGATATTGTTGGCGGCCAGGCTGTCGGCGGTGGTGAAGAAACCGAGGTTGCGCTTGACGATGCGCATTTCGTCTTCGGTCAGCTGGCCGGTTTTCCATTGCTCGATGTCGCGCTGCATGTTCACTTCCTGCGGCATCCAGTGGTTGGCGCACTGCGCGAGATACTTGTCCCATGCCCATTTGTGCGCGAACGGCACCAGCTGGTTGACGTCGGTGGTGCCGTTGATCACGCGCTTGTCGCTGGCGCTGATGCGCTTGGAAGGGGTAGCGGAGGCGGCAGGAGCGATCGGGTCTTCAAAACTCAGCATGGGTGTCTTTCGTTTCAATCGGGTTTGATCGTCTCGGGCTTGAATGGCGCGAGCACGACACTGTTCAGGTTGTTGACCTTCCACACGTTTTTCATATGGGTAAAGTCGCGTTGTTGTGCGTCACGGATTTCGGCCGTGGGCAGGTAGTCCATTTCCAGCAGTACTTCACCCAGATAGACGGCTTTGCCGGCTTCGACGCTGAACGGCAGGTTCAGCGGGAAGCTGCGGATCTGGATGCCGCTATCGCCAAAACGGCCAAGACCGGAGGGCCAGTAACCATAGGCGGTGGCGAGCTGGTAACGCCCGGGGGGCAGGGTGAGCAGCGCCAGTTTGCCGGCGGCCATATTGCCGTTTTCACCAAAGATGGTATCGGTGCCCATATTGGCGTAGACGCGGCCTTGCAAGGCGCTGTCCAGGCTGTTCCAGCTCACGCTGGCCGACGAGCGGTCGGGTTCGCTGGATTTGCCGACCAGTGAAAAGATGGCATAGCCGTCACCGGGCGGCGGGGTGAGACTGCCTTGCAGTTTGTCGGCCATGGTGCTGCAGGCGCTCAGCAAGCTGGCAGTGCTTAAGATCAACAGGGTACGCATGGTGTCTCTTTCGCTATCGATGGTGCCTTGCGGCATCCCTGAACTGTAGGATGGGTGCAGGCGTTTTACGCCGTAACCCATCCCCTTGCGCCATCGTAAGCTTGCAGCGCTGATGGTGGGTTACGCCGGCTTGCGCCGGCTAACCCACCCTACGCCAGCGTGCACCACGCTCACTGACAGGCCTCGCAGTCCGGGTTGTCGATGCTGCAGAACTGGGCGTCGGTGGCCGGCGGCTGTGGCGCGGCGGCGACCGCGTTCAGTTCGCCGCCACGGCCGGTCGACTTCTCGGCGCTGGTCGCGGCCAGCGTGCGCAGGTAGTAGGTGGTTTTCAGGCCGCGTACCCATGCCAGCTTGTACAGTTCGTCCAGTTTCTTGCCCGAGGCGCCGGCCATGTAGATGTTCAGGCTCTGCGCCTGGTCTATCCACTTCTGGCGGCGGCTGGCGGCTTCCACCAGCCATGCCGGGTCGATCTCGAACGCGGTGGCGTAGATCGCCTTCATCTCGTCCGGTACGCGGTCGATGCGCCCCAGGCTGCCGTCGAAATATTTGAGGTCGGCCAGCATTACTTCATCCCACAGCCCGGCGGCTTTCAGGTCGCGCACCAGGTATTCGTTGGTGACGGTGAATTCGCCGGACAGGTTCGATTTGACGAACAGGTTCTGGTAGGTCGGCTCGATGCAAGGCGACACGCCGATAATGTTGGAGATGGTCGCCGTCGGCGCGATCGCCAGGCAGTTGGAGTTGCGCATGCCGTAGCGGGCGATGCGTTCGCGCAGCGGGTTCCAGTCCAGCCGGCCCGAGCGGTCCATTTCCAGATAGCCGCCGCGCTCGGCCGCCAGCAGGTTGATGCTGTCTTGCGGCAGGATGCCGCGGTCCCACAGGCTGCCCTTGTAGCTGGCGTAGCGGCCGCGCTCTTCGGCAAGCTCGGTCGAGGCCCAGTAGGCGTGGTAGGCCACCAGTTCCATCGATTCGTCGGCAAAGCGTACCGCCGTGTCGCTGGCGAATGGCACGCGCATTTGCAGCAGGCAGTCCTGGTAGCCCATGATGCCCAGGCCAACCGGGCGGTGCTTGAGGTTGGCGTTGCGCGCCTTCTTCACCGGGTAGAAGTTGATGTCGATCACGTTGTCGAGCATGCGCATGGCGACCGAGATGGTGGCCTTGAGCTTGTCGCTGTCCAGCGCGCCGTCCTTCATGTGCGCGGCCAGGTTGACCGAGCCCAGGTTGCACACCGCGATCTCGTCGTCGTTGGTGTTGAGCGTGATCTCGGTGCACAGGTTGGAGCTATGCACCACGCCCATATGCTGCTGCGGGCTGCGCAGGTTGCACGGGTCCTTGAAAGTGATCCACGGGTGGCCGGTCTCGAACAGCATGGTCAGCATCTTGCGCCACAGCACCAGTGCCGGCAGGCTCTTGAATACGCGCAGCTTGCCGGCGCGCCCCAGCGCTTCGTACGCGGTGTAGCGCGCCTCGAAGGCGGCGCCGGTCAACTCGTGCAGTTCGGGCACTTCGGACGGGCTGAACAGGCTCCACTCGCCGCCTTCCATTACCCGCTTCATGAACAGGTCGGGAATCCAGTTGGCGCTGTTCATGTCGTGGGTGCGGCGGCGGTCGTCGCCGGTGTTCTTGCGCAGCTCGAGGAATTCCTCGATGTCGGCGTGCCAGGTTTCCAGATAGGCGCACACCGCGCCCTTGCGCTTGCCGCCCTGGTTGACGGCCACGGCGGTGTCGTTCACCACCTTCAGGAACGGCACCACGCCCTGGCTCTTGCCGTTGGTGCCCTTGATATGGCTGCCCAGCGCGCGCACCGGGGTCCAGTCATTGCCCAGGCCGCCGGCAAACTTGGACAGCAGGGCGTTTTCCTTGATGCCTTCGTAGATGCCGTCCAGGTCGTCGGCGATGGTGGTCAGGTAGCAGCTGGAGAGCTGGCTGCGGCGGCTGCCGGCGTTGAACAGCGTTGGCGTCGAGCTCATGAAGTCGAAGCTGGATAGCACCTGGTAGAACTCGATGGCGCGCGTTTCGCGCTCGACTTCGTTCAGCGCCAGCCCCATCGCCACGCGCATGAAAAAGACCTGTGGCAGTTCGCTGCGCACGCCGTCGATATGCAGGAAATAGCGGTCGGCCAGCGTCTGCAGTCCGAGGTAGCCGAACTTGAGATCGCGCTCGGGCTTGAGCGCGGCACCCAGGCGCGCCAGATCGAATTCGGCCAGACGCTCGTCCAGCAGTTCGGCGCGGATATTTTGGGCGATGGCGCTGGCAAAAGCGTGCGGGTAGGCGTCGGCCATCGCGTCCTGACTCACCGCTTCGCCCAGCACTTCGCCGCGCAGCTGGTCCAGCAGCAGGCGGGCGGTGACATAGTCGTAGGCCGGGTCCAGCTCGATCATGGCACGCGAAGCCAGAATGGCCGACTTGCCGACTTCTTCTTCCGACACGCCGTCGTAGATGTTTTTCAGCGTCTCGGCCAGTAGCGCGTCGACGTCGATGCCGGCAAGGCCGGTGGCGGCAGCCTGGATGGTGTCGCGCAGTGCCGGGATATTCAGCGGCAGCTTGCGGCCGTCTTTCTTTTGCACATTGATGGTGATCTGGTGCAGCGCCTCGCCGCGCGCGGCGCGCTCCTTGGCGCGTTCTTCGCGGTACAGCACGTAGGCGCGGGCGACATCGTGTTCGCCAAAGCGCATCAGCGCCAGCTCGACCTGGTCCTGGATGTCTTCGATATGGATCGCGCCGCCCTCGGGCTTTCTGCGCATCAGCGCGCCGATGATCATTTCGGTCAGGCCGGCGACCTTGTCGCGGATGCTGGCCGAGGCGGCACCCTGTTGGCCGAGCACCGCCAGAAAGGCCTTGGTGACGGCGATGGAGATCTTGACCGGTTCGAACGCCACCACGGCGCCGCCGCGACGGATGGTCTTGTACTGGCTGAAGTCAGCCTGCGGTGCGGCGGCGCGCCCCAGTTCGGTGGCGGTTTGTCCGTCAAAAGTCTTCATTTTTGATTTTTATCCTGTTTTATTTGAATTTTGTGATGTTTTCTTGCCGTGTGCAGTCGTTGGCTGTCCATCGCACGGCTTGGGCGTGTTGTACGGATTAATACTATATATGCTGTTTTTTATACGTTATGGCGCAAATGGTAGTGGCTAAGGTGCGGCTTCGCAAGTCTTGACAAAGTGCGTGAATGGCGTGATCCGCGCCAGATATGGCTTGCGGCAAAATAAAAAATTTACGCCATTTTGCTGGTGTGGATATTTTGTGCGGTGCTATCCCTTTAAATACAAGGATGCAGCGTTTTATGTCTATGCACGCACTAGATGTAGTAGTTTGTGGTTGTGGTTTGGATGCTGCATTAAAAGTCATGAAATTTTTTAATCAAACTATAGTGCCCACTTAAAAATTGCATGTTTTGCTGCGGGGCGCAGCATGTCCTGAGCGGCAAAAAGCCGGCCGATGCGGCATAGTGGGGAAATCTGCCGCCACTGGCGGTTCATTCTTTTGGCTGATGATGAAAACACCCGAATTTATCCAGGCACTCGAGCACACAATCGCGACCCACCCCTGGCTGGGCGAGGTCTCTCTGGTACTGTTGTTTACCCTGTTGGCCCAGCTGGCGTGGATGCTGTTCGCCCGCCATTCATCCGAGCGCGAGATGGGCTTGCGCCGCTCGCTTTTGCACGCGTTTATCCGTTCCAGTTCACCCGCCATCATGGCGGTCATTGCCATCATCGGTTTTTCGTTGTTGCTGCAGACATTGGGACGCGAGTTGTGGCCGGCCCTGACGCCATGGATTGGGCCGCTGCGTATGGTGGCCGTGGCGCTGGTCGTGGTCTGGGGGACGTTCCGTTTTATCGATGCGTCCGAACGGCTGCATCTGGAAAACGGCTACGACACGACCACCGCGAATGCGCTATCGATGCTATTCAAGGTGATCACGCTGGTCGTGGTGTTTCTGGCAGTGGGCCAGTCTTTCGGTATGAGCCTGTCCGGCTTGCTGGCCTTTGGCGGCGCCGGCGGTCTGGTGGTCGGTTTTGCCGCCAAGGATATTCTGGCCAATTTCTTTGGCGGCCTGATGATCTTCATCGACAAGCCGTTCAAGGTCGGCGACTGGGTCAGCTCGCCCGACCGCAATATCGACGGCACGGTCGAGCATATCGGCTGGCGCCTGACGCGCATCCTGACTTTCGACAACCGGCCGATGTATATCCCCAATTCCATTTTTTCCAGCATCGGCGTGGTCAATCCGCAGCGGATGAAAAACCGCCGCATTCTGGTCAATATCGGCCTGCGCTACGAGGATGCCGGGCGTATGGCCGAGGTGGTGGACAAGGTGCGCGCCATGCTGCGCGCCCATCCGGCCATCGACCAGAACGATACCTTGCTGGTGTATTTCAACCAGTTCGGCGAGTCGTCGATCAGTTTCATGGTGTATTGCTTTACCCGCACTACGTCATGGGAGCCTTGGCTGGCCGCGCAGCAGGATGTGTATCTGAAGATTGTCGATATCGTGCATGCCTGCGGCGCCGATTTTGCCTTCCCCAGCCGTACGCTGTATGTGGAAGGGACGGGGGCGGGTTTGCCGCTGGCCTGAAGTTAATATTTGACTGGCATGCCTTGGGGCGCTCACAATGCGGCATCGCTCCGGGGTGCCGGGCCGCAAGGCCCAGCTGAGATGGTGAATACCGAACCCGATGGACTTGATCCGGATAATACCGGCGTAAGAAGAGCAATGACTGTTGGTGGCCGCCCCTCAAGGCGTGCTGCCGGCGCGGATTCGTAACGGCCTGACTGCAAGCACGTCTCTTTCGCACAGTTGTTTTGCCTGCCTCCGGAGCGTTGACAACAACGTAGCCGAGGCCTCAATGAACGCACCCGACCGCTTTACCGCCATGCTCGCCGCCACTTGCGAGCCGCTTCCCGCATCCAGCAAGGTTTACACCACCGGCAGCCAGCCTGATATCCGCGTGCCGCTGCGCGAAATCGCACTCTCCAACGGCGAAAACATCGCCCTTTACGATACTTCCGGTCCTTACACCGACCCGGCTGCCAGCATTGATGTGCGCCAGGGCCTTGCCGCCATGCGCGCGCCGTGGATAGCGGCGCGCGGCGACACCGAGCCTTACGCCGGGCGTATCGCCGATGCGCGCGACGATGGCTCGCGCGACGAAGCCTCGCTTGCGCGCCTGCGCGAACTCTCCGCCGGTCTGCAGCGCACCCCGCGCCGTGCCAGGGGCGGTGTCAACGTCACCCAGATGCATTACGCGCGGCGCGGCATCATCACCCCCGAGATGGAGTACGTGGCGCTGCGCGAGAACGGCAAGCGCGAGTGGATGCGCGAGTACTTGGGCGACGCCGAGCGCGAGGCGCGTCTGGCCGGCAATGCGCTGGGCTTTGCCATGGCGCGCGAGATCACGCCGGAGATGGTACGCGACGAGGTCGCGCGCGGACGCGCAGTGATCCCGGCCAATATCAACCATCCCGAGCTGGAGCCGATGGCAATCGGGCGTGCGTTCAAGGTCAAGATCAATGCCAATATCGGCAACTCGGCGGTCACTTCCGGCATCGAGGAAGAAGTGGAGAAGCTGGTGTGGTCAACGCGCTGGGGTGCGGACACGGTGATGGATCTGTCTACCGGACGCCATATCCACACCACGCGTGACTGGATCGTGCGCAATTCGCCGGTGCCCATTGGCACCGTGCCCATCTATCAGGCGCTGGAAAAGGTTGGTGGCATCGCCGAGGATCTGAGCTGGGAGATTTTCCGCGATACGCTGATCGAACAGGCCGAGCAGGGCGTCGACTACTTCACCATCCACGCCGGATTGCGTCTGGCCTATGTGCCGCTGACCGCGCGCCGCCGTACCGGCATCGTTTCGCGCGGCGGCTCCATCCTCGCCAAATGGTGCATTTCCCACCACCGCGAAAATTTCCTCTACACCCATTTCGAAGACATCTGCGACATCATGAAGGCCTACGACGTGACCTTCTCGCTCGGTGATGGCCTGCGCCCCGGCTCGCTGTCGGACGCCAATGACGCGGCGCAGTTTGCCGAGCTGCGCACCCTGGGCGAGCTGACTCAGGTGGCGTGGAAGCACGATGTGCAGACCCTGATCGAAGGCCCGGGCCATGTGCCCATGCATATGATCCAGGCCAATATGGACGAGCAGCTGGCCACCTGCGCCGAGGCGCCGTTCTATACGCTGGGGCCGCTGACCATCGATGTGTCGCCCGGCTACGACCATATCGCCTCGGGCATCGGCGCGGCGATGATAGGCTGGATGGGCACGTCCATGCTCTGCTACGTGACGCCCAAGGAACACCTGGGCCTGCCTGATCGCGACGACGTGAAGCAGGGCCTGATTGCCTACCGCATCGCCGCGCATGCGGCCGATGTGGCCAAGGGCCACCCCGGCGCGCGCGCGCACGACGACGCGATGAGCCGTGCCCGCTTCGAGTTCCGCTGGGAAGACCAGTTCGCGCTGGCGCTCGACCCGGACACCGCGCGCGCCTATCACGACGCCACCTTGCCGGCCGAAGGCGCCAAGACCGCGCACTTTTGCAGCATGTGCGGGCCGAAATTCTGCTCGATGAAGATCACGCAGGAGGTGCGCGACTACGCCGCCACCCTGGGTGTCAGCGACGAAGAGGCGCTGGCGCGCGGAATGGAAGGCGAGTCGCAGCGTTACGAGGACGCGGGGCGCCAGCTGTACATCCCGATTGAAAAGGCCTGAGCCATGGCAAGCATAGGCATTGCCGGCGCGGGTGTCGCCGGCCGGCTGCTGGCCTACCAGTTAGCTTTGCGCGGGCACAGGGTCACGGTATTCGATCCGGCCAGCGGCCCCGAGCCTGCGGGCGACGGGCAAGGCGCCGCCGGCTTTACCGCAGCAGGGATGCTCAGCCCGCTGGCCGAACTGGAACATGCTCCGGCCGAGGTGGCGCAGCTGGGCGCGCGCTCGCTGCCTTTGTGGCAGCAAGTGGCGGCAGCGCTGGCGGCGCAATTGGGGACGCGGCCGGACACCTATTTGCGCTGTGCGGGCTCCTTGCTGCTGGCCCACCCCTCGGATGCGGGGTCGGCTGCGCGCGTGCTCGCCCGGCTGGAGGTTGCACCGCAACTGGTCGCGGATCTGGCCGCACCGCAGGCGCTGTCGGCGGCCGAGCTTGGCGCGCTGGAACCCGAGCTCGCGCCTGGCCTGCGCGGCTGGCTGCTGGCCGGCGAAGGGCAGGTGTTTCCCTATGCGCTGCTGCCGGCGCTGGTGGCGGCAAGCGAGGCTGTCTGGTGCTGGAACTCGCGGGTCAGCCAGTTGGCGCCGGGCCGGCTGACGCTGGCTGATGGCGACAAGCTGGCGTTTGACTGGGTGATCGACGCCCGTGGCCTGGGGGCGAAGGATGCGCTGCCACTACGCGGCGTGCGCGGCGAAGTCGTGTGGCTGCACGCGCCCGGCGTGGCTCTTCAGCGGCCGATGCGCCTGATGCATCCGCGCCACCGCGTGTATATGGTGCCGCGCCCGGGCGATGTGATCGTGGTGGGCGCCAGTGAAATCGAAAGCGCCGACCGCTCGCCGGTCAGCCTCAGAAGTGCGGTCGAGCTGATGGCCGCCGCGCACAGCGCCATGCCGTCGCTGGCCGAGGCGCGCATCCTGCATCTGGAAACCAATCTGCGCCCGGCCTTGCCCGACAACCTGCCGCAGACTGATATCGAGCCGGGCCTGATCCGACTCAACGGCCTGTTCCGCCATGGCTGGCTGATGGCGCCGGCCCTGGTCGACGACGCGATCGCGGCGGCCGGACTGTAAACACAAAGGACATGATGAAACCCGATCAAATTACCGTGCACCTCAATGGCGAGGCGCTCGAAGTCGCCAGCAGTAGTTCGCTGGCGGCATTGCTGGAATCCCGAGATATCGCCGCCGACAGCATGGCCAGTGCGCGCAATGGCGAATTTGTCGCCCGCTCGGCACGCAGCGCCTGCCAGCTGGCCGAAGGCGACGAGATCACCCTGTTTATGCCCATCGTCGGAGGCTGAATGGACACCCTGAACCTGTACGGCACGCCCCTTGATAGCCGGCTTTTGCTCGGCACCGCCGGCTACCCCTCGCCCAGCGTGCTCGCGGCGGCGATTGTCGCCTCCTGCACCCAGGTGGTAACGGTCGGACTCAAGCGTACCCTGGCCGGCGACGGCGACAACGGCTTTTTGCAAGGCGTGCTGCAGACGCTGCGCGCGCAAGGTGCCCATCTATTACCCAATACCGCCGGCTGCCGCAGCGCGCGCGAAGCGATCCAGCTTGCGCGCATGGCGCGCGAACTCTACGACACGCGCTGGATCAAGCTGGAGGTGGTCGGTGACGAATACACGCTGCAGCCCGATCCGTGGCAACTGCTGGAGGCGGCTAGCACCCTGATCGCGGAAGGTTTCCAGGTGTTCCCCTACTGCACCGACGATCTGGTGTCCTGTCAGCGCCTGCTGGATGCCGGTTGCGAAGTGCTGATGCCCTGGGGCGCGCCGATAGGCTCGGGGCAGGGGCTGCTCAACCCCTGGGCCTTGCGTACCCTGCGCGAGCGTTTGCCGGACGCGGTGCTGATTGTGGATGCCGGCATCGGAGCGCCCTCGCATGCCGCCGCGGCAATGGAGCTGGGCTTTGATGCGGTACTGCTTAATTCGGCGGTCGCCCATGCAGG
The DNA here is from genome assembly GCF_009831765.1 of Craterilacuibacter sinensis. Taxonomy (GTDB): domain Bacteria; phylum Pseudomonadota; class Gammaproteobacteria; order Burkholderiales; family Chromobacteriaceae; genus Craterilacuibacter; species Craterilacuibacter sinensis. The sequence goes on from NZ_WSSB01000006.1 coordinate 56,158, forward strand.
AGACCCGGTACTGATGGCACAGGCCTTTGGCCAGGTGGTGGCAGGTGCCCGCGCCGGCTACCGCGCCGGCATTATGGCCGCGCAAGCCATGGCGGTAGCCAGTACCCCGGTCACCGGCCGGCCCTTCCTGATCGGATAAACATGCAATTACTGGATATGAACGAGGCCCGGCAGCAGGCGGCCGGGGAGGCGCTGCCGGCATGGGCCCGGCGCCAGGGCGGTGCGCTGTGGCTGATCGATACCGCAGAAGGCATGGACTGGCTGCAGACGTCCGAGGCCAGCGGCTATCTGGTCGCAGGTGCGGGCGGGCAGCTGGCGGCGCTGCGTGACGCGTTCAAGCTGGCGCAGCAGGCCGGACATGGCGCGGCCGATGCGGCGGTGCTGGCTTCACTTGCGGTGCGAGGGCGCTTGCCGCTGCTGGGGCTGGATGAGGCGCTGCCCTGGGTGTGCGAAGGCATGCGCTTTGCGCCGTTTGCGGTGGCGGATGGCATTTACGGCATCGTGCCGGATCTGGCAAGGCTGGAGATGGCGCTGTCTTGCGGCCTGCGTCTGGTGCAACTGCGTGCCAAGCGCCCGCTGCATCCGGATGAAGCCGCGCAGGCGCAGGCCTTGGCTGTGCACTATGGTGCGCAATTATTGATCAACGATGACTGGCGGGCAGTGCTCGCCAGTGCGCAGGAAGGGCATGGGCCGGGGCTGCATCTGGGGCAGGAGGATCTGGTGGCGCTGCCATCGGCGGCGCTCGCCGCGTTGCGCGCACAAGGCGGCAGGCTGTTGCTAGGCCTGTCCAGCCATTGCCCGTGGGAGCTGGCGCGCGCCGCCGGCTGTGGTGCCAGCTATATCGCCTGCGGCCCGGTCAAGCCCACTACGACCAAGAGTATGCCGTGGCAGGCGCAGGGGCTGGACAATCTGGCCTGGTGGGTGGCGCATGCGCCCGCACCGGTCGTCGCCATTGGCGGACTGCTCACACCGCAAGATGTGCGCTGGGCGGCAAGCGCGGGGCCGGCCGCGGTGTGTGTGGTGCGTGGACTGGGCGAAAGCTCCGAGGCGATGCCGCGTGCGATCGCGGCCTTGCAGGGTGCGCTGGTCAAGGCACCCTGCAGTCAGGCGCCGGTGCCTGACTGGCCACACCCGGCGCTGCCATCCTGACGAGTCAACGCCCAGCCGTTAGCTTAGCTGCCGCGCTTGGCATCCAGCAGAACATTGTGAAAGCGCTTGGCCCAGCTATTGATCAATTTATCCATATCGTCCCAAGTGATGTTTTTGCCTTGGGGCAGGCTTTCATCCGCTTTGCGGGACGCCACGCCCGCGGCGATCTGGCGGTTGTTAGGGTCGAGGATTTCCATCTCGCCCGTGATCTCCACCACGCGCGGCGACATGCCGGCGGCGGCGCGTCCGGCATTGAAGATGGCCTTGACCGGGATAAAGTCGGTCGGGGTCAGTGCCGGGTCTACCGCCTGGATGCCTGTGATGGCACTGCGTACCCGGATCACGTCCGGCCCCGGCGTATTGACCAGCTGAAAGTCCTGCCCCACTTCCTGCTTCATGGCGTTGAGCATGCCGTCAGCGATGCGTTTGCTGGTGGCAGGGGAAAGATTGTTCACGCTGTATTCCGGGTTGTCGGACAGGATGACCGCCACCGGCTCGAACATGATCTTGTTGTAGGCCTTCCAGTTGGCCGAGCGGTTGATGTAGCGCATCGTGCTGCGCCCTTCGGGCTTGAGCTGCGAATAATTGGAAATAAAGCCCGAGCGCGGCGCATTCTCTACCGATGCGCCATCGGACATTCCTCCGGTCGTACTGCAGGCAGCTGCACCCAGCGCCACCAGACTGACCAATAGGGCCTGTTTCATTTTCTTCATGCCACTCTCCTCATTGCTGTGATAAATCCAGAATCCGCCTGGTTCTGAGCTTTCGTGTCATCGGCCCGGCTCTTGAAGAAAGCCAGACGTTGCCGCACGGATGCTTCATGTATATAGGATGAAAGTGGCGAGTCTTTTAGCTTCGTTGTCTGGCAACCCGTCCATTCCCGCCGCCGGCTGTGCTTTGTCGCAAAAATGCCGCATGCCGACACGCAAAACTGCGCCGCTCATCCCTTTACAGAGTGGGCGGCGCTGGGAGGGTGCTTATGGTGTACCAAGGAAGAGGTAGACGGCGTTCGGCCCCTGTTTTGCGTGGCCATAGCCCAGATACACCGGCCCCAGCGGGGTCTCTCCACCCAGGTAGAGCGTGGCGGATGCCTGCCAACCCTCAAGCTGGCTTTCGCTGAAGCGCCGACCAAAGGTGGCGCCTTCCAGCGCAAGCCCCAGGCGCATGTCGCCGCGTAAACCCAGCGGCAGCTGGCCGATGATCTTTTCGGCCCGCAGCTGGGCAAAGCGCATATCGTCACCGACCAGCTGATCCTGCGCATAACCGGACAGATTAAGGAAGCCGCCCAGTTTTGAGGCCTCGTAGAACGGAACGCTGCCATGCAAGGTCTGGCTGGCCCTGAATTTTCCGCTCACGATCAATGGCCCCAGCGGGGTCGCGCCGGACAGGCTGCCGGAGAGGTTGCCGTAGTTCAGCTGGGGCGAGTCGGAATAGGCCAGTCGCGCGGCCCAGCCCGAGGTCGGCAGGTAGAGACGATCCATCTGGTCAAGGTCCAGTGCCAGATAGGCGCTGCCGAAGTGCTGGTTGTTATTCCCAAGCTCGGGGGTGCCCGTTTCCAGCGCGGCATCCAGCCAGGTCTCGCGCCAGCCCAGCCGCGCCTGACCCAGCAAGCCGATATTGACGCCCACCCCCAGATTGAGCTGGCTAGTTTTGACCCGGTATTCCGCCCGCTTCTGGTTGTCCTGGTAGAAATTGCGCAGCTCGTCGCTGTAGCTTGCCATTGGCTCGACGAAGAAGCGCTGACGCTCATCCAGCGGCTGGTAGAACTCGAAGCCCAGCATATTGCGGTTACCGATTTCGGTGAAGGCAATCATTTCCGCGCCCAGATTGTTCATCCAGGTCTTGTGGTAAGCCGCGCGCAGGCTGTAGCTGGCATTGCCGTCGAAGGTGTTTTCAAGGTTGACCCCGAGGCGCAGGTAATCCGGCCCCCAGCTTTTCTCGACCGGTGTGATGCGCAAGATGGTGCGGTCCCGACTGCCAAGTAGGGAATAGTCGACATGCTCGTAGAAACCATCGCCGTAGACCCTGAGCAGGTCACGCCCCAGCTGCGGCGCTACGCTGCTGCCCGGCTGCTGCTCGATATGGCGGCTCACCACTGCCTTGTTGACATGGGTCATGTCAGCCACCTGCACCTCATCAATGCGGGGTAGTGCCGGTAACTTGGCTTCCAGATGCTGGCGCCATTGCTGGTAGCGCGCCTCGCTCACCGAATAGCGGGCCAGTTTTCCGGCCACTGCCTCTGTGGCGATCCGGCCACGCTCGGCTGTTTCCGCATTGCGTGGAAAGTCGCCTGCGCTGATGCCTTCCAGATCCGGCTGGATATAGATATCGTCGGGTTTGAGTGTTGCGAGCGAGCGGCTGACATTCTGCTCGGTGAGAATATTGACCATCTGTGCCGAGACCGACAGCAGGGAATTGATTTCGTCCGGCTTGAGCAGGGGCGAGCCCACATTCACCGCAATTACCACATCGGGCTGGCAGCGCTCGCGTACTTCGGCGATGGGCACGTTATCGACCAGCCCGCCATCGACCAGCTTGTGGCCGTCTAGCTGTACCGGCGTCATCAGTCCGGGTACTGACATGCTGGCGCGCATGGCCTGGGTCAGGCTGCCTTCGCGCAGTACCACCCGGCTGCCGGTGCCGATATCGGTCGCGATAATGGACAGGGGCAGGGGCAGAGACTGGATCTGCGGCTCACCCCGATCGGCATGCACCAGCTGATTGAAAAACAGCTTGATCTTCTGCCCGGCGACCACCCCGGACTGGTATTGCAGGCCATCTTCCTTGATGCCGGTTTCCGAGCCGGGCAAAAAGCGCTGCGAGATGCGCTTGTTACGGTAGGAAAGCTCGGAAAAGGTCGGATTGTCCTGGAACATGTCGCTCCAGTTGGCCGCAGCCATTTCGTTTTTCATTGTCTGGGGTGTCACGCCGGAGGCATAGGCCCCGGCCACCAGTGCGCCCATGCTGGTGCCTGCGATGCAGTCGACCGGCACGCGCAGGCGCTCCAGTACTTCGAGTACACCCAGATGCGCGGCTCCGCGTGCGCCGCCTCCGCCTAGCACCAGACCGATGCGTGGCGGAGGGGCCTCGGCCTGCGCAAGAGGTGCCAGGGCTAGGCTGATGCAGCAAGACAGCCACAGCATGGAAGTCGGAATTCGTCCTGTCGGCATAGGCGGGCACTCTGCTTAGTTTTTTGTCACACAATAATTACATTATTTAACCTATGAGAATTTTTGCGCATATTTCGACGATGACTGGCGCAGGGGCGCGCCATATCCGCCACCGGCAGTAAAAAGGCGATGTTCCAATGGCGTGTTGGTGCTTGGTGCTGGTGATGGAAGCAGCGCATGCGCCGTCAGGTGTCGCGGGACTTAGGAGGGGGCTTGGGTTTGCAAGGGACTTGTCGCCACTGACTCTTTGCCCGTCCGTATAGGCAACAGCCCGGCAAGCGTAGCCTGCCGGGCTGTTGAATTCAGGCTGGCCATCACATTAGCCCCGGGTCGGGCTGTTGCCAGCATGCAAGCGGGACATGGCCTTACAAGTCGCCGCCTTGCTCCAGCGTATAGCGTGCGCCCCTGTCCTGTCCCAGTGTTGCCACCAGATAGGGCATCACGTCTTTGAGCATGGCCGGCAGTGTCCACGGGGCATTGAGGATGAACATGCCGCTGCCGTGCATGCCGAATCCGTCTGCCGACGGGGACTGCACATCCAGTCGCACATGCAGCCAGTTTTTGGCCGGCAGTTTTTTCATCGCCTCCAGCATGTCGCCGATTTCGCGCCGCGACAAACAGGGATACCACACCGCGTAGACCCCGGTCGAAAAGCGTTTCAGGGCTTCCTTGAGGGCACCCACCACATGCTGGTAGTCGCGTTTGTCTTCATAAGGCGGATCGATCAGCATCAGCGCACGGCGCGGTGGCGGCGGCAAAATAGCCTTGATGCCTTCAAAGCCGTCGCCTTGCTTGACATGCACGCGTCGCCCCTGTTCGGCAAAATTCTCGGCCAGAATGGGGGCGTCGGTCGGGTGCAGTTCGAACAGGCGCAGTTTGTCGCTGCGGCTCATGGCTTCGGCGGCAAACCACGGCGAGCCGGGATAGAGCGCAAGCTTGCCGTCGGGGTTAAGCACGCGCACCAGATCGACATAGCGAGCCAGCGCCTCGGGCAGGTCGGTGCGTTCCCACAAGCGGGCGATGCCGCTCTGGTATTCGGCATTCTTGGCGGCAAAGCCTTCGGTCAGCGAGTAGACGCCGGCACCGGCATGGGTGTCGATATACCAGAAGGGTGTGCCTTTTTGCCCCAGGTAATCGATCAGGGCAACTTCTATCAGGTGCTTGAGCACATCGGCGTGGTTGCCGGCGTGAAAGCCGTGGCGGTAACTGAGCATGGCGGGTGTCTTGTATTTTCAGGGTTCGGATTGTAGCGCAGCAGGCTTAATGCTGCCTGTGCCCAGACTGTCTTGCCAGTTCATGCGCTTGACGAGATGGGCAAATTCGCCGCTAAGCGGGGCGTGCAATTGCAGCAGATGGCCATCGTCGGGGTGGGGCAGGGTCAGCGCACTGCAATGCAGCAGCATGCGTGCAGCGCCTAAGTGTTCGGCAAAGTAGCGGTTGTGTACCCCCTTGCCGAAGGTCGAGTCACCGATGATGGGGTGGGCGATATGCTTCATATGGCGGCGCAACTGGTGGCGGCGCCCGCTGTGCGGCGTGAGCTGCATCAGTGCATAGCGGCTCACCGGATAACGCTCGACCATGACCGGCAATTCTATGGTTGCCAGACGCTGAAAATCGGTTACTGCCGCCTGTGCTTCGCCGCGCGCCAGGTCATGGCGCTTTTCCGCGTCATCGTAACGGCGCGACAGCGCATGGTCGATGCGGCCGGATTCGGCCGGCCAGCCGCGCACGACGGCCAGATAGCGCTTGTCCATGTCTTGCGCTTCGAAGGCTTGCGACAGGCTGCGTGCGGCGTCCTTGTCCAGTGCAAACACCAGTACACCGGAGGTGCCCTTGTCCAGCCGGTGTACTGCATAGACATGCTGGCCGATCTGGTCGCGCAACAGTTGCAGGGCAAAGCGCGTTTCGTGCCAGTCGAGCACCGAGCGGTGCACAATCAGGCCTGAGGGCTTGTCGATGACGATCATGCGCTCGTCTCTATAGAGAATATTCAGCACTGGTTTTCTTTCATGATGCGTGGCGGGCGGCGCTGCAAATGGCCTCGACCGCTCGGTGTTGCAGTTTTTTACGGTTGGCGATGGCCCAGTAGTGTTCGAATACGCCATCGATGGCCCCGACAATGTCGACGGCAAAATGGCCGGTGATGTCGGCGCTGGCAAAAGAAGGCGCCGGAAACAGGCCGAAGCCCTGGCCGCCAAAGGTCTTGAGCAGGGCGCCGTCTTCAAATTCTCCCACCACCCGCACGCGGATATTCAGCGTTTCCAGCCAGTTTTCCACTTGCCCGCGCAGGATATTGTCGCGCGTCGGCAAGAGCAGGGGGGCACCGGCCAGGCTGTGCGGAAAACCGTCACGGTATTGCCCGCATAAATCGTATGTGCCGTAGATATTGACCGGGCAGCGCGACAGCAGATGGGACTCGAACTGCGACTGGGTGCTCATCGCCGGCCGGTCGGCCAGCACCACATCGAGCCGGTGCAGGGTCAGTTCGGTCAATAGTTCGTCAAAGCCCGCTTCGCGGCATACCAGACGTACCCGCTCCTCCATATGCAGCGCGGGCTCCAGCAGATGGTAGCTGACGGTCTTGGGTACTACATCGGAGATGCCGGCGGTCAGGCGTATGGTCTTGTCCAGTGCATCGTCACGCAAGATGTCGCTGAGCTCTTCGCCGAGCAGAAAAATACGTTCGGCGTAGGACAGCGCGGCACGGCCGGCTTCGGTCAGCACCAGATTGCGCCCCTGCTGGTTGAATAGCGCCTGACCAAAGGCCTGTTCCAGGCGCGAGATCTGGCCGCTGACCGTTTGTACGCTCATGCCCAGACGTTCGGCGGCGCGGGTGACGCTGCCTTCACGTGCCACTGCCCAGAAGTAGCGCAGATGCTTGTAGTTCAGTTCTGCTCGCATATGCTTCGAAAAAACAGGATGATTAATCAGTAATTGTCCGATTTTATCATTAAATAGAATGCGCTACTATGACGACAGTGAGTGTGCTGCGCTTTGGGCCAGTCGCTGTTCTGACAAAAAAACAAGAGGGAAAAAAACATGAAACGCGTGTTCTTGCTGATCGCCACCAACATTGCCGTGATGCTGGTGCTGAGTGTCGCGGCACAACTGCTGGGTCTGAACCGCTTTATGACCGGCAACGGCCTGAACCTGACCACTTTGCTCGGCTTTTCCGCGCTGATGGGTTTTGGTGGCGCCTTTATCTCGCTGGCCATGTCCAAGACCATCGCCAAATGGTCGACCCGTGCGCAGGTGATTACCCAGCCGGCCAATGAAACCGAGCGCTGGCTGGTGGGCAAGGTTGCATCGCTGGCCGACCGCGCCGGCATTGCCATGCCGGAAGTCGCCATTTACGAAGGCGCACCGAATGCTTTCGCCACCGGCGCGACCAAAAACAGTTCGCTGGTGGCGGTGTCCACCGGCCTGTTGTCCAGCATGACGCACGAGGAAGTCGAGGCGGTGCTGGCGCACGAGGTCGCCCACATTGCCAATGGCGACATGGTGACGCTGACGCTGATTCAGGGCGTGGTCAACACCTTCGTGTTCTTCCTTGCCCGCGTGGTCGGCTATCTGGTCGATAGTTTCCTGCGCAAGAACGATGAAGAGTCGTCCGGTACCGGCATCGGCTACTTCATCACCGTGATCGTATGTGAAATCGTGTTCGGCATTCTGGCCTCTGTGATTGTGGCCTGGTTCTCGCGCCAGCGCGAATTCCGCGCCGATGCCGGTGCCGCCCGTCTGATGGGCAGTCCGGCTCCGATGGCGGCTGCGCTGCGCCGTCTGGGCGGTATCGAGCCGGGTGCTCTGCCGCAGAATATGGCGGCTTCCGGTATCGCCGGTGGTGGTGGCGGCCTGATGGCGATGTTTGCCTCCCATCCTAGTATTGAAGCGCGACTGGCTGCACTGGGTGCACGCTAAGCAATAACAATCACCAATAAGGATGCTTGCTGTGGAATGGTTTTCGATGTTGTTTGTAGGCTACCCCATCTGGGTGTGGTTGATGTTTATGGGCGTGGTTGCGGCGCTGCTGGCGTTCGATCTGGGTGTCTTACAAAAAGACCAGCATGAAATCGGCGTGGCCGAAAGCCTGAAGCTGTCGGCGTTCTATATCGCCATGGGTCTGGCCTTCGGTGCCTGGATCTGGTGGTACAAGGGCAGCGATGCCGGCATGGCGTATATCACCGGCTATCTGGTGGAAAAATCGCTGTCCATGGACAACGTGTTCGTGATCTCGCTGATCTTTACCAGTCTGGCCGTGCCGCGCATTTATCAGCACCGCGTACTGTTCTGGGGGATTCTGGGCGTGCTGATCCTGCGCGCGATCATGATTGGTCTGGGTGCTGTGCTGGTAGCGCAGTATCAGTGGGTGCTGGTGGTGTTTGGCGTATTCCTGATCTTTACCGGCATCAAGATGCTGGTGTCCGATGATGCACACCCGCATATCGACGACAACAAGCTGTACCAGTGGTTGCGCCGCCATATGCGCTTTACCCCGACCCTGCACGGCGAGAAGTTCTGGGTGCGCGGTGAAGAGCACGGCATGAGCAAGGGCTGGTGGGCGACGCCGCTGTTTCTGACCCTGATTCTGGTGGAAAGTGCAGACCTGGTGTTTGCGGTAGACAGCATCCCGGCCATCTTCGCGATTACGCAAGACCCGTTCATTGTCTACACCTCGAATATTTTCGCAATTCTGGGTCTGCGCGCGCTGTATTTCGCCCTGTCGGCGATGGTGCACCGCTTCCATTACCTGAAATACGCGTTGTCGCTGGTGCTGGTGTTTATCGGTGTGAAGGTTGCGCTGGTGTATTTCAACCAGATCGGCCTGATCGCAATGAAGATTCCGACTCCGCTGTCGCTGGGTGTGACGCTGGCGCTACTGATAGGCGGTGTCGTGTTCTCCTTGTGGAAAACGCGCAACGATCCGCAAAACGTTTAATTCCCTCCAGCGCTGGTAACGGCGCTTTTATCGGGGTGCCTCCTGCAGGAGGTACCCCGTTTTTTTGTCTAATACCAGGCGCGCCACATTTCCCAGCATTCGACTCCCAGCACGATAAACCAGGTGAAGATCGCTACACCAACCGCAGCGGCGGCAATATCTTTGATGGCTTTGATCTTTTCGTTATGTTCAGTTTCGATAAAGTCGCACAGTGCCTCGATGGCGCTATTGAGCAACTCGGCCGTCAAGACAAAAGCGGTGGCGGCAATGACGAATACGCTGTCCATCCAGTCACGCAAAACAATGGACAGCAGCAGAACGATGGCGGACAGCACCAGCTTGTAGGCCACGCTGAAGTCGTAGCGTACGGCATAGCTCAGACCCTCCATCACGGTGCGTATCTTGCGTAGCGGGCTGTAGCCGGGAGTGCCGGTGCCGAGGAATTTGTTTCTCATATTGTTTTTCCTATCCAGTGAATAAGCCCGGCGCACCAGAGCAAGGCCAGTAAAGACCCTGCCAGCACATCGCTGGGGTAGTGTACTTGCAGGTAAAGGCGGGAAACGGCAACCAGACTGGCCATCGCTAGCAAAGCGATGGCCAGAAGCGGAGAGGCCGGATGATGGCGCGTACTCCATAGCAGGGCAAGTACGAAAGCAAAAATCTGGGCGCTGTGTGCGCTGGGAAAAGACGCGCCGACCGGCATCGGGTCGATAATGGCAAACGGTGGCCGTGGCCGGTCAAATAGCCATTTCAGCGCATTGCACCATAGGCTGGCACCGACGAGAGAGGCCAGCGTCAGGGTGCCGGTGGTACGCGTAGCCGGCAATGCCAGCAACAGGCCGCTGGCCGGCAAGAGCAGCCAGAGCGAACCCAGATGGGTGATGCCGCGCCAGAACAGGTCGAGCGCCGGGGTGCGCTGTTGGGCCAGAAGCGCCAGTATGGCCGTGTCGCTATAAGCGCCGCGACTGGCAAGGCCCAGTGTTGTAACCAGCGCTAGCATGGCCAGCCAGCAAAGCCAGCTGCCTATCGGAGGAAGGGGCATGGTGTGATCGGGCTCGCGTAGCGTTTGAAGTGTGAAAAAAGCATGGCAAAAACAGCCCGGAGATTACCCACATAGGTTTGGGCGAAATGCTTATACTATCATTATATTTTTCTCATATTGAATGTGTGCCATGATCGCCCTGATGGAAGCCCACCGTGCCGGCTTGTTTAAAACCCGTGCACAGTGGATCAACAATATTATCGCCGGCGTTATCGTCGGCGTTGTCGCTTTACCGCTGGGCATGGCTTTCGCCATTGCCTCCGGTGCCAAGCCCGAGCAGGGTCTGTATACCTCTATCGTGGCGGGTGCGCTGATTTCCGTGTTCGGCGGCAGTCGGGTACAGATTTCCGGTCCGACCGGTGCCTTTATCGTGATTCTGGCGGCGATTACCGCCAAGTACGGCATTGTCGGCCTGCAGATCGCGACCATGATGGCCGGGGTGATGCTGCTGTGCATGGGGCTGGCGCGCATGGGCGCGGTGATCAAGTTCATACCGGCGCCGGTGATTGTGGGGTTCACTGCCGGTATCGGCGTGATCATCTGGGTCGGGCAGTGGCGCGACTTTTTCGGTTTGCCCAAGGTGGCGGGCGAGCACTTCCACGAAAAGACCTGGCATCTGATCCAGGCCTTGCCCGAGCTGCATCCGGCCACCACCGCGTTGGCGCTGCTGGCTTTGTGCCTGGTGATCTTCACCCCCAAGCTGCCTTATCTCAAGCGTCTGCCCGGGCCACTGGTTGCGATGGTGGTGGCGACGCTGATCCAGTCTGTTTTTCATTTTGACGGAGTTGCCACCATAGGCAGTGCCTTTGGCGGCATTCCGCAGGGCTTGCCCGGTTTTGCCATTCCGTCGGTGACGCCGGCCTTGCTGGTGGAACTGGTCGGTCCGGCGTTCACCATCGCCATGCTGGGTGCGATCGAATCCTTGCTGTCGGCGGTGGTGGCGGACGGTATGACTGGCACCAAGCACAACTCCAACCAGGAGCTGGTAGGGCAGGGTATCGCCAATATCGTGACCCCGCTATTCGGCGGCTTTGCCGCCACCGGCGCCATCGCCCGTACCGCGACCAATATCCGCAACGGCGGCTCCAGTCCGCTGGCCGGTATCGTGCATTGCATCGTGCTGTTGCTGATCGTGCTGTGTCTGGCACCGGCCGCTGCCAATATTCCGCTGGCGGCATTGGCGGCCATTCTGTTTGTCGTTGCTTACAATATGAGCGAAATCCGCCACTTCAAACATATGCTGCGCCATGCGCCGCGTGCCGATGTGGCCATCTTGCTGATCACCTTCGTGTTGACCGTGTTTACCGATCTGGTGGTGGCGGTGAATATCGGGGTGATTCTGGCAACCCTGCATTTTTTGCGCCGAATGGCCGCCTCGGTCGATGTGCATGAAGTCAAGGGCGAGGATCTGACGATGGAGCTCAAGCATCACGGCATTGAGCGCTTGCCGGATGATGTGCTGGTGTACGAAGTGGAAGGCCCGTTTTTCTATGGTGCGGTGGAGAATTTTGCCCGTGTGCTGGGCGTCACCCACACCGAGCCGCGCGTACTGATCCTGCGCCTGAAGCGTGTGCCTTTTATTGACGGTACCGGCTTGCGCTCGCTGGAAGAGGTTTGCCGGAGTCTGCACTCGCGCGGGATACGGATCATGTTGTGTGATGCCTGTCCGGATGTGCGCCATGCGCTGGTCAAGTCCGGTATCGCCCATATGCTGGGTCGTGGCGGCATTTACCGTAAGCTGATTCACGCGGTGCGTAGTAGTCTGTCGCAGACGGATGCCTCGGCGCAGTCATCATGAGTTGTAGGCTGCATGCCTGAAGCCGATCACCGCGCGCAGTTTTTATGCGTGCGGTTTTTTTGGCCCCTTGCGCCCATGGTTTGTTGTTTTTTGAGTGTTTGTTCGTCCCCTGTTTGCACGATCTTTTATGAGCGAATTCAAGCATTGCTTTGCCCCTGTGGTGAATGCCCAGACCCGTATTTTGGTGCTGGGCTCTTTGCCGGGGGATGCTTCGCTGGCGGTTAGCCAGTATTATGCCCACCCGCGCAATGCCTTCTGGCCGATAGTTGCCGCGCTGACCGGCAAGCCGCTGGATACCTTGCCTTATGGCGAACGCCTGCAAGGTTTGCTGGCCTGCGGTATCGGTTTGTGGGATGTAGTGGGCAAGGCGCAGCGGCGCGGCAGCCTGGATGCGGCGGTGCGGGATGTGCAGCGCAACGACTTGGCAAGTTTGCTTGTCTCGCTGCCGGCGCTGGAAGTGCTGGCATTTAATGGTGCGCTGGCGTACAAAACCGCGCTGCGCGAGCCGGGGGTGTATGTGCCGGCTTTGGCGCTGCCATCCACCAGCCCGGCTTATACCGTGGCGTTTGCCGACAAGCTGGCCGCGTGGCGGGTTTTGCAGCCTTATCTGGGCGTTTAATGCCGGGTGGCGAGAGGGCGGGCATGAAAAAAGGACTCCGCAGAGTCCTTTGTTGACCAGAGGCCTGAATCAGGCGAAGTTCTTGGCTACGTAGTCCCAGTCCACCAGCTTCCAGAAGCCTTCCAGATAGTTCGGGCGACTGTTGCGGTAGTCGATGTAGTAGGCGTGCTCCCAAACGTCGCAAGTCAGCAGTGCCTTCTTGTCGGTCGTCAGCGGGGTGGCGGCATTGCTGGTGGAAACCAGTTCGAGCGAGCCATCCGGATTCTTGACAAGCCATGCCCAGCCGGAGCCGAAGGTGCCGGCAGCGACGGCATTGAAAGCCTTCTTGAATTCGTCGAACGAACCCCACTTGGCATTGATGGCATCAGCCAGTGCGCCTTCCGGTGCGCCCTTGCCGTTCGGGGTCAGGCCGAACCAGTAGAAAGTGTGGTTCCAAACCTGGGCTGCGTTATTGAAGATGCCGCCGCTGGATTTCTTGACGATTTCTTCCAGGCTTGCGTCTTCGAATTCGCCGCCCTTGATCAGGTTGTTCAGGTTGGTGATATAGGTCTGGTGATGCTTGCCGTAGTGGTACTCCAGCGTTTCCTTGGAAATGGTCGGAGCCAAGGCGTCCAGGGCGTACGGCAGTTCAGGCAGTTTGTGTTCCATTTATGCTCTCCTTGTTGCTATTTAGACAGTAACATCACCTAATCATACCCGGGCAGTTTACTGGATTTGGGCGTGTCCCGCCAATAGTTGACCAGATAAGTAAAGTAAAGGCTTGCATGACGCATTTTGATGTAATCGTGATTGGTGCCGGGGCGGCCGGCCTGATGTGTGCGGCAACGGCCGGACAGCGCGGTCGCCGTGTTTTATTGCTGGACCATGCGCAAAAACTGGCGGAGAAAATCCGCATCTCGGGCGGCGGGCGCTGCAATTTTACCAATAGCGGCGTGCGTTATGACTGCTATCTGTCGGAGAACCCGAATTTCTGCCGCTCGGCGCTGGCGCAATATACGGCGCAGGATTTTATCGATCTGCTGGCGCGCTACAACATCGCCTGGCACGAGAAAAAGCTGGGCCAACTGTTTTGCGACGAGTCCAGCGAACAGATTATTGCCATGCTGGATGCCGAATGCGGCCTGGGCGGCGTAGAGCGGCGCATGGGCGTGACGATTGGCGAGGTGGCGCGCGACCCGGCCGGGGGCTTTACCCTGCAAACGGCTGACGGCGTATTTGCTTGTGAGTCACTGGTGGTGGCCACCGGTGGCCTGTCGATTCCGCAAATCGGTGCCAGTCCTTTCGGTTACCGTCTGGCCGAGCAGTTCGGTGTGGCGCTGACGCCTTTGGCGCCGGCGCTGGTGCCGCTGACCTTCCATGTAGATGATGCCGCCCGCTTTGCCGAACTGGCCGGCGTATCGCTGGAGGTGGAGGTCAAGGCAGGCAAGGGGCGTTTTCGCGAGAATGTGCTGTTTACCCATAAAGGTGTGTCCGGGCCTGCCATTTTGCAGGTGTCGTCCTATTGGGCGCCGGGCATGGAAATCAGCATCGATTTGCTGCCGGGGCAGGATGCCGAAGAATTGTTGCTCGCGCGTGCCAACAGCGAGCAGCGCGTGGCCAATGCGCTGGTAGAGTGGGGCTGGCCGCGACGCTTTGCCGATGCCTGGCTGTTGGCGCAGGGGATGGATGTGCGTCTGCGTGAACTCTCGCCCAAGACACGCAAGCAACTGGCCGAAGCGATACATCACTGGCGGCTCAAGCCCAACGGCACGCAAGGCTATAAAAAAGCCGAGGTGACGCTGGGCGGGGTGTCGACCCGCGCCTTGTCATCCAAGACCATGCAGGCCAATGCTGTGCCCGGCCTCTATTTTATCGGCGAGGTGGTCGATGTGACCGGCCATCTGGGTGGGTATAATTTCCAGTGGGCCTGGTCGTCCGGCTTTGTTGCCGGCAAAAACTGCTAGAATCCCGCTTTGTTATTTCGCGGCCGGCCGCTGCCGGCTGCACACTTCAAGTGTCCACATGACCGAATCCACCGAGAATTTTGACAGCGAGGCTGCGGCCGTACGCACGCCGCCGCAATCCGTCGAGGCCGAGCAGTCGGTGCTGGGCGGCCTGTTGCTGGATAACAGTGCGTTCGACAAGATCGCCGATGTCGTCAGCGAGTCCGACTTCTATCGTCACGACCACAAGATCATCTTCAAACATATTCTGCGTCTGGTTGAAGTGGCACGCCCGGCCGACGTGGTGACCGTCTCCGAGAGCCTGGACAAGAATGCCGAGCTTGGCAATGTAGGCGGTTTGGCTTATCTGGCGCAATTGGCGCAGAACACGCCGTCGGCCGCCAATATCCGCCGCTATGCCGAGATCGTGCGCGAGCGCTCGGTGATGCGACAGCTGGCCATTATCGGGGCCGAAATCACCGAGTCGGCATATAGCCCGCAGGGGCGGGACGCTTCGCAGCTGCTGGACGAAGCCGAAGGCAAGGTCTTCAAGATTGCCGAGTCGACGGCCAAGGGCAAAAAGGGCTTTCTGGAAATGCCCGGCCTGCTGAAAGAAGTGGTCGAGCGCATCGACATGTTGTACAGCCGCGATAACCCGGATGAAGTCACCGGCGTGCCGACCGGCTTTACTGATCTGGATGCCAAAACATCCGGCTTGCAGCCGGGGGATCTGGTGATTGTGGCTGGTCGTCCATCCATGGGTAAGACGGCGTTTTCGATGAATATTGCCGAGCATGTGGCGGTCGAGCACCATCTGCCGGTGGCAGTGTTCTCCATGGAAATGGGCGGCACCCAGCTGGTGATGCGTATGCTGGGCTCGGTCGGACGGCTGGACCAGCATGTGCTGCGAACCGGCAAGCTGCAGGATGAGGACTGGAGCAAGCTGACATTCGCCATCGGCAAGCTGTCGGATGCGCCGATGTATATCGATGAGACGCCAGCCTTGACTGCGCTGGAAGTGCGCGCGCGCGCGCGTCGCCTGGCGCGCCAGCACGGCGGCAAGCTGGGCCTGATCGTGATCGACTATTTGCAGCTGATGTCGGGCTCGGGGCGCGGCGACAACCGGACCGCCGAACTGGGCGAGATCTCGCGCGGCATCAAGGGGCTGGCGCGGGAGCTGGAAGTGCCGATTATCGCGCTGTCGCAGTTGTCGCGTGCAGTCGAGCAGCGCCCGAACAAGCGCCCGATGATGTCCGACCTGCGCGAATCCGGCGCCATCGAGCAAGATGCCGATATCATCCTGTTTATGTACCGCGACGAATACTACAACCCGGATTCGCCGGACAAGGGTCTGGCCGAAGCCATTATCGCCAAGCACCGTAACGGCCCGACCGGCACGGTGCGGCTGGCCTTTGTCGGTCATTACGCCAAGTTCGAGAATGCCGCCCTGCACGGTGCCAGTGGCTGGGCCGACAGCGACGGTTAAACCAGAGAGAAAGCCGTATGAGTTTTTACGACAAGCATGTGTTCATCTGTTGCAACCAGCGTGCCGCCGGCGAGGACTGCTGCAACAATCATGGTGCCAGCGAACTGCTTGGCTATATGAAGGACAAGGTCAAGACGCTGGGTCTGGCAGGCGAAGGGCAGATCCGCGTCAACAAGGCAGGCTGCCTCGGCCGTTGTGATGCCGGCCCGGTGATGGTGGTCTACCCCGAGGAAACCTGGTACACCTTTATCGATCAGCAAGACATCGATGAGATCGTGGCCGAGCATATGGTGGCCGGCCGTGTGGTGCAAAGGCTGAAGATCTGATGCTCAAGGCGTTGAATAAATTGGTGGTAGCCGGCCCTGTCGGTGCTTTGGACACGCTGTATGTGCCTGCCGTAGGGGCGGTGCAGGGTGTGGCTGTCATCTGCCATCCTAATCCGCTGCAAGGCGGCACGCATAGCAATAAGGTGGTACAAACTGCAGCGCGTGCCTTGTCCCAGATGGGTTACGCCTGCTATCTGCCCAATTTGCGCGGTGTGGGCGAGAGTGCGGGCCAGCATGATTATGGTGTGGGTGAAGTTGACGATGTAATCGCCGTGGCCGAGCATGCGCGATCTGAGCATGGAGATGTTCCCTTGGTGCTGGCCGGTTTTTCCTTTGGTGGTTTTGTCGCGGCCAGAACGCGGGCGCGTATAGAGGCTGACAAGCTGCTGTTGATGGGCGTTGCGGTGGGTAAATATCCGATTGAAACGCCGGCGGTGCCGGCGGATACGCTGGTCATACACGGGGAAGAAGACGAAGTGATTCCGCTCTCCGACGTCTTTAACTGGGCGCGCCCGCAAGCTTTGCCGGTCGTGGTATTGCCCGGTGCCGGCCACTTTTTTCATGGCCGGCTGATTCAACTGGCGGCGCTGATCAAGCGCTGCTGGTAAAAACTTGCTCCGGCATCCCAGCTCAACCGGCCTGCAAGCCCGATCTTGCCGGCCGGTTTTCTTTTTAGATACACAGGCTCTGGCCTGCCTGAGTAGCTGCTTTGGGTTGTAAACTTATTCGGCTTGAAGCGAAAGGGGGGGTAGAGCAGAGGCTGGAAATGAAAAAGCTCCCATGATTCCATCGTGGACTCCTCGGTGATTGCCTTTCGGTTTGATCACTTTGGAGCACTTTGGGCATGAGAGCCTTAGAGTCGTTGAACTTGTGTTGTTATTCAACAACTTACATACGGTGGTGCCGACTACCGGAGACGACTTAAGCATATGATTTTATTGGGAAATGTTATGCGATTGGGTGATTCTGGATTGCTTTGGAGCAGGCGTCAAGAGCTGGTAGCAAGATGCGCTAGGTATTTTGTTGCCTGATTTGGGGAGTAAGTGCGGGAAGGGTATTTGGAGTGAATTTAGACCGCACCGTATCATTTAGAGGCGCGGTCTATTTGATGACTGAACACGTTATTATTGGTTAATCATCAGGGTATGTGGCTATTAATTAAGAAGCTTTTTTGTCACAAATCGGAGTGACTGTGTATGAGCTAGGGCTAATTTTCCAAGCGCCACCACTAATCATGTCAATTGGGATTGTGAAAATGCCAAAATCAATAAAAATACCCAAGAGTGATCTGCCGTCAAAACTTTCTTGAGTCTGGATTGTTACATCTTTGCAGCCTTCTTTGCTGGCTGTAATCGTATATGGTTTTCCTCGCTTCAAGTCAGCGGCTGTATTGTCTAGTCCGCGTGGGGCACCATTGATAGATAATGTTGTTCCCTTTTCGAGGGAGTTAATGCTGACATTATCACTTCCGCCGCTAAAAATAGATGCGCAGCCTGTAATGGATGTGGTGATAAAGGTCGCTGCAATAATATGTTTTATATTTACCATCATGAGCCGCCTAGCTTGTTGAAAATGCGGCGATGGTACACGCAAATGACATTCAACTCAATATGTTAGGTATCAGTACTTATCTAATTTGCGGTGTATTATTAGTCTATATGCTTTATATATGACATTCGTTTTATTTATTTGTAGAATAACATTATTGTTATCAGTAGGTTATGTGCGTGCGCGTATGATTGTTTGGCGGGAAACTTTAAGCTCTCTAGCTGTTTTGGATACATTGCCTTCGTTGACCTTTAGGGCTTTTAATATGGTCTCTACTGGTGTTTCCCGAGGTCTACCCATGTGTTTACCTTCAGCCCTAGCGCGTGCCATACCGGCTTCCCTGCGCTCGGCAATGATCGCCTTTTCCATCTGAGCAAGACCCGCAAGCATGGTCAACATCATCTGGCCTGCTGGTGTGGTCAGGTCGAAAGATTCCCGAAGGCTTATCACAGACACTCCCTTGTTCTTCAGGGTTTCCACAGTCTGTAATACATCAATCGTGTTGCGCCCTAGGCGATCTATGGCGGCCACTACAAGCGTATCGCCGTCTCTCAGATAGTCCAGCATGGCTTTGAACTGTGGGCGCTCAGAGGCTCTTGTAGACCCGCTGATGGCTTCATCCACATACCAGTGATTGCTCTCGACCTTGTAACCCTTAGCCTCGATCTGCATGCGCTGGTTGTCGATGGTCTGGTCATCAGTGGAAACGCGAAGATAAGCGATAGTGGCCATGTGAAGTGCCTTTAGGGTGTTACATAAGATATGCGCACAATAACGTACATGTACACAATTTGCAAAGGTACTTTAGTTCATAGTTGGGGCGCTGTTTATTGGGGTGTCCGTAAGGAGAACCTTTTGATACACCTTGAAGGGCGACTGCCGTGTAAGCATTGGTTCACCTCCATGACCCTGCAAGAGTGCCCTGTCGTGGCCTTATGGCTGACCCTGTAGCGCCCTGTGATGCCATGCTTCCATGACCCTGCAAGAGTGTCTTAGCGGCCTTGGGGTGATCTGATGCCTGCTACTGGTCTACGGCTAGGGGTACAGGGGGGAGTCCTGCGGTCTTCCTACTAGATATGGGTTCAAAGATTTTTCCCTAGTATTTTCAAGGTGACATGCAGGAGGCATGTGTGATCCATGAGTAATTCAGGAGACCTCGTTATATTACTCTCTGACGCTTATTGAAGGCTGCTCTAAGGCGAGGAGATATAATGATGAAATCATCCTCCTGATAAGGGATTCCTTTGAAGACCCTACTATCTGGTCTATGCAATAATTACTATCGGTTTCTATTGTGCTGGTCTTTAGTATGTGGTAAGAAAACAATCACCCTATAGGTGTGTTTAGTTTACTTAAAGGTTATTTCTAGTATTCTCTTTTCTCATTATCATTCGTATCTTTATCCTTATACCTGCTTCCTAGTGCCTTATAGTGCCTTGAAGGTTTCCTTAAGGGTATGACTTGATGGGTCTTCTCCCTTATGTGTTACTTAATTAAATTTCTTCGAAGCCCTTGGAGGTGCTTGTATGTGCTTGACAATCCAAGGGAATTCTGAATATCTTTTTGTTGCCCTTTTATATAGGTGCGCGTAATTAAAAAGGCTGGCCGATGCGGCTTCTAGGGCTAATGTAGTTCTCTATCGAAGCGATCCATAGGGGCGAGATAGTCGAACTCATCATCTTCAGGTATGACCCATTGACATTTATCTAATGTGTTTCGAATGGCAACGGATGAAACTCGTGCAAGTGCTGCCAAATCTCTAGCATGTGCAGGTGATACTTGGAGAAGTTCGGCAACGCTTTCTGAGGTGATAAAGTCAAGACGCATAAGGATTGTCAGTAGGGTATTTTTGCGAATTGGCCGGGTATTTCCTCTAAGGTCGAGATTGCACGCGCCAGTGATTACGTCATCAATGCGGCAGAGGATATGATTTGCTCCGCTAGTTTTAATGATTCGTATGGCCTTAGCCGTATATGTATTGTTGAAGATGATCGGTTTGCGGCCTGCGCCCTTAGGATTCTTGGTGGTGGTCGTTGCGGCTACGGTGATAGTGGTTGCAGTCATTGGTATGAGTTCCCTTAAGTAAGTGATGAGTGAGTTCCTTCTGCCTCATGTGTTACTTAATTCAACCCGTCTCAAATCCCCTCTAATAACCATCCATAAAAACTTGACAGACTGGAAAGGCCATGAGTCGATTTCAGGTCATCCCTTAGATATGTAGGTGCGCGTAATTAACTATCGTCACGGTCGTTGCGCTGCGCTCCTTAGTGACTGGACTAGATCACACGCATACATACAAAAAAAAATCCCCTCAGGGTTTAACTGAAGGGATGGCCGCATGGCAAAGAGGAGAAACTTGCAATGCCAGTGTAGGTAGTGCCCATCCAAAACAAAAGAAATGAAGTGTAAGCAGAAGTACAAGGATGTAATCAAATGTACAGCCACATATCGCCATACGGTTTACCGGCAAGGCCATGGCAGTGCGTAGGTGGTCACCATCGGGCAAGCTAGGGGTATCCTGTAGGGCGATCCCAGCAAATAGACCCTGACCACGCTTGACGACTTCCTGAGTCTTGGCAGCGCCTTCCTGTACCGTTAGGGAGCCTGTAGCGAGTCCTTCAAGGGTGAAATAGGCGTCTATGAAGGTATCCATCATCGCCCACGCTTGGGGAGTTCCTACGGACTTGGAGAGCTTCGCAAGGCCACGGCGAGTAAAGAGAACAACGCCTTGGCTGGAGTATCTGAAAAGTTCTAATGTCTCTATTTGAGACACAAGCTTTGCCGTGGTATGAGGAAGGCCAGCGGCTCGCGCTTCAACTGCATTAATCTTAATAAAATCAATACCTTGCATGAATTTATGTTGATTGCGGCCAAAATTAACTGTAACAGCGTGAGGTTTGCACCCTAGTAATTCAGCGAGCGCCCTAGTAGTCAGCACTGGCTGCCCCTTGTAAGTCACTTGCGGCAGGGTTACAGAGTTCACGGTGATCGCCTTGAGGTTGTTTAGGGGGCGTGCATGTGGTTGATCTTGGTGCGCTTCAAAATGAATCTTCGTGGCTTTATCGGGTGGTAGACCACAAACATTCAAATCAGCGCACCTGCGCCCTCAGGTTATGCGCGTGTTCGCCATGCTTCGAAAGGTTCCAAGATATCGCTACTGAGGCTGGGTAACTTGGAGAGTTCTTCGAAGGCCATCATGGGGTCAATGCCCTTGCTGTAGCGGCCATAGGTCATGTCATCCATGCTGTGTCCTACAAGGCGCTTGAGTGTAATCGGCTCCACCTTGGCTCTTTCCATGTTCGTGGTGAACGAGTGTCGGAGGGAGTGGAAGGACAGGTTGTCACCCTTTACGCCTGCGCGTAGGTACATGCTGTGCGATTTATCGGGGTGACCGTTAAACCAGTTGGAGACCATTCCCCCGTACCCGTTGTGGGTCATCTTCAGCTCCATAAACAGCCTGGAGTTTCCCTGCATGGCTGCTTCAAGGGCGTACTCGACCAGTCCGAGGCGCAATAGCTCAGGGTGGATTGGGACGATACGGTCTCCGGCCTTGGATTTTGTTTTCTTGGTGCCATCGTTCTGCTGGCAAATGTCTATGCACCACACATCATCCACCTTTCGAATGTCCTGAGGGCGCAGAGAAGCTATCTCGTTGACCCTCGCGCCTGTGTAGTAGCCCAGCAGGGGAATCCAATAGTGGAACTCCTGCAAGGTTGCTGTGCCCCGTTTGACGGGCTTCGGGGTACGTTTGTCAGCTATGCATTTGAAGATCAGGCGCAAGTCATCATTGGTGAAGGCATCCCGTTCTTCGGAGGCTTTGCCGGTATCTGCCTTGCCTAATCCTTCTGCAAGGTTCTTCTTGATGAGACCGTTTATCTCTGCCCACTTGAGAATGGTCGATAGTCGGTTCGTGTGCTTGTTCTGTGTGGTAATGCTCATTAGGGCGCTGGGGGCGTGTTCCATTAGTGCAAGCTGCATGAGGTCACTTACATCTGGGAATCGCTTGCTGGCCTGAGCAGGGAAGTTGCTGATTAACTCCGATACACGCACAAAGTCCTTGCGGGTCAATGTATCGACCGGCTGGGGAGGGACGAGGGCAATCAGTACCCGAATGGCTGCTTCGGCTTCAAGCTCGCTCTTGTCAGACCATTTGCCCTTCAGCTTTTGCTCGCCGATATATTGCTCGGTCAGTTGGGCAAAGGTATAGCCGTCTGCTTGGTCGCTGCTAGGGCTTGATGCATGGGCTATAACCGGTGCTGGTGCTTGTTGTGGTGCTGCTGGTGTATAGGCTTCAAGAAGCTCCTGAAGTTGCCCTGATACCCCTTGGGTGGCGAGTTTGACCATAGGTATGGCGTTCCCGTCCATCTTGGCTTTCATGGCCTTGAGGTATTCCAGTTGAGCGTGCCACTTGATGAAGTCTTCAGGCTCCCCTGTGCCATGTTGTATGCGCTGAAGGACTGACGTATAGACTTCTTGGACGGAGTGCGGGTCTTCGTGCTCATCCGTTATGCAGGTGCGAAGGGTGTCTTTGGCGTCTTCCCGAAGCTCCCTAAGGATTTCTTCTAGTCGTTGCTGGCTATTTCTGCTGGCAGGCATGGTCGTTGCAGTAATGAATCTTGCGGATAAGGATCTGCTTATTTTACTGGAAAGACCCTTGGCAGTCCTACGGTCGCCTGTGCGAAGACTCAGGGTGACTTCTCCAAGTCTCGGGAAGACCTGTCGGAAATAGTAGGTAGAGCCGCGAAGTCTCAGGTGCTGGGCGAACTCATCGGGCTTGAAGCTGAGGGAGGGGAGGTCATTGGTGCTGCTGGCGCTGCTGTTTTGACCAAATGAAAAAGCTCCCATGGTTCCATCGTGGACTCCTCGGTGATCGCCTTCCGGTTGGATCACTTTGGAGCACTTTGGGCATGAGAGCCTTAGAGTCGTTGAACTTGTGTTGCTATTCAACAACTTACATACGGTGGTGCCGACTACCGGAATCGAACTGGTGACCTACTGATTACAAGGCAGTTGCTCTACCAACTGAGCTAAGTCGGCTTAGGTGAAGAATTATGCCCTGATTTTTTTTATTTGGCAAGCCTGGTAATTGTTTTATTTTTTCTGGAGTTTGCTCTTGTTATGGGTCTTGGCATTTGCCAGCTTCTTTTTGCTGCCTTTGGTCGCGCTGGCGAGCTTGCGTTTGCTTGAGGTCTGGTTTTTTTTGAGGGTGCTTTTTTTGTGTAGCGAAGGCTGTGTCTTGCTGCTTGCTTTCGTTGCTGTAGTACGTTTTTTGCTGTTTACATGCTTGCCTGTACGCAACTGGGCAGGCTTTTTTGCTTTGGCATTGCGCGTGTTGATGTTGCGGGTTTTACTGGCTTTGTGTTTGTTAGTAGCCTTGCGAGTTAGGGAGGGGCTGGGCTTTTTTTGCGGGGTAGTGGCACGTTTTGTGCTGTACGTCATTGGCGTATCGCCCGGCAGAGGGAGGTCTTCTGCTTGGGTGGTAAAGGGGCTTAGTAGGGCGAGCGAAATAAGAGCTGTAAAAAAAGTACGGGGAAGCATGGAAATGGTGATATTTGAGTGAATGTTGGAATGTTATGCCAATGCATTGTTATGTGATGGACACGTTGTTATAGTAACACGCAGGGCCGTTGCGCTCTGTTATGTTACCAAACCTGAGGGGGCATAGAAGATGAAGCAAACAAGAAGAAGTGTTCTGGCAACCTTGTTGATGGGGTCGCTGTTTCTGGTAGGTTGTGGTCAGAAACAGGATGCTCAAACCCAAGGTGGCGCAAGCGAGCCACAAGCGAGCACCGAAGTGAAAACCTATGTGGTGGGGTCCGATGCGGCGTATGCGCCCTTCGAGTTCCAGAACGATAAGGGTGAGGTGGTCGGTTTTGATATGGATGTGCTGAATGCGGTTGCTGAAAAAGGCGGATTCAAGGTTAAGGTCATCAATACGCCATGGGAGGGTATTTTTGCCACGCTGGAGCAGGGAGATCGCGACATTATTGTTTCCTCGGTGACGATTACCGATGAGCGCAAGCAGTCGATGGATTTTTCTTCGCCTTATTTTGAGGCGCGCCAGTTGATTGCAACCGGCAAGGGCGGGGAAACGATCAAGTCCTTTCAGGATCTGAAGGGCAAGAAGGTTGCCGTGCAGACGGGTACGACCGGCGACGAGGTGGTGCAAAACCTGCTGGGTAAGACCAGTGTCGATATCAAGCGCTTCGAGAGTACGCCGCTGGCACTGAAGGAGCTTGAGAACGGTGGTGTGCAGGCTGTAGTCGGTGACAATGGCGTGGTGCAAAACTATGTGTCCAATAACCCTGCCAGTAATCTGCGCATGGTTGAGGATACCCAGAGCTTCCAGCCGGAGTTTTACGGTATGGCGGTGAAGAAGGGTAATCAGGCTTTGCTGGATAAGCTGAATGCAGGCATTCAGGCTATCAAGTCTGACGGGACGTACGACAAGATTCACGCCAAGTACTTTGGTGCCAAGTAATTAGGTTTGAGGGCCGGCATGGTGTTTGTGCCGGCCTGTACACTCTCGGAGAAGAGTATGGAAATGCGTTGGGGCATGATTGTTGAGTACGCACCGCTGTTTATCGACGGCGCTGTGATGACTCTGGTTATCACCTTGATTGCGGTGGTATTTGGTAGCCTGATCGGCTTGTTTATGGGGATGGCGCGTCTGGCATCGGCGCCGCACGGTTTTGCCCGGTTTTTCCTTGAGTACTTTGTCAAATGGCCGGCCACGGCTTATGTGACCTTTTTCCGTGGCACACCCTTGTTTGTCCAGATCCTGCTGGCACATTTCGCTTTAATGCCGGCCTTGATCCATCCGGTTGATGGTCTGCTGATTGATGGAGATCTGGCGCGCGAAATCCGTCAGAACTACGGGGCTTTCATTTCCGGTTTGCTGGCACTGACGCTGAACGCGGGTGCGTACATTACCGAGATTTTCCGTGCAGGTATCCAGTCCATAGACAAGGGGCAGGTCGAGGCTGCGCGTTCGCTTGGGCTGACTTATGGTCAGGCTATGCGCTTTGTGGTCGTGCCGCAGGCGTTTCGCCGTATGTTGCCGCCTTTGGGGAATGAGGCGATCATGCTGCTTAAGGATTCGTCGCTGGTGTCTGCCATTGGTCTGGCCGAACTGGCTTTTGCTGCGCGTACGGTAGCGGGCGTGTACTCGCGCTATTGGGAGCCGTACCTGACCATCTCGTTTATGTATCTGGCGCTGACCATGTTGATGGCCTGGGGCTTGTCCCGGCTGGAAAAACACTATCAGCTCGCCTCGCGCTGAGCCAACTGCGTCATTGTTGCACCCGGGCCGGCCTTGCGCTGGCCTTTTGCTTGGCTGCGGCATGCGTCAGGGGCGTTGCCATGGTAGAATGACCCTCTATTGCCATCAAAAGAAGACAGTGCGCTAACCCATGACAGATCAGCTTTTCGCCAAGGAAACGATCCCGGTCAGCCTGGAAGAAGAAATGCGTCGCTCCTATCTCGATTACGCCATGAGCGTGATCGTGGGGCGCGCGCTTCCGGATGTCCGTGACGGCCTCAAGCCGGTGCACCGCCGGGTGCTTTTTGCCATGCACGAGCTTTCCAACGACTGGAACCGTGCCTACAAAAAGTCCGCCCGTATTGTCGGCGACGTGATCGGTAAATATCACCCGCACGGTGACACCGCCGTATACGACACCATCGTCCGTATGGCGCAGGATTTTTCGCTGCGCTATCCCTTGGTCGATGGTCAGGGCAACTTCGGTTCGGTCGACGGCGATAACGCTGCGGCCATGCGATATACCGAAATCCGTATGGCGCGCATCGCGCATGAACTCTTGTCCGATCTCGAAAAAGAAACCGTCGATTTCGGCCCCAACTACGACGGCTCGGAACACGAGCCGCTGGTCATGCCGGCCAAGATCCCCAACCTGCTGATTAACGGCAGTTCGGGGATCGCGGTCGGCATGGCGACTAATATCCCGCCGCATAACCTGAATGAAGTCATTGATGGCTGCCTGGCTTTGCTTGGCAATGCCGAGATCACCATCGACGAGCTGATCGACATCATTCCTGCGCCGGACTTTCCGACGGCCGGCATTATCTATGGTGTGGCCGGCGTCAAGGAAGGCTACCGCACCGGTCGCGGCCGCGTGATTATGCGTGCCCGCGCGCACTTCGAAGACATCGGCAAGGGCGACCGTCAGGCGATTATCGTCGACGAGCTGCCGTACCAGGTCAACAAGGCGCGCCTGCTGGAGCGTATCAGCGAGCTGGTGCGTGAAAAGCTGATCGAAGGCATTTCTGATCTGCGTGACGAGTCGGACAAATCCGGCATGCGCATGGTGATCGAGCTCAAGCGTGGCGAAATGCCCGAGGTGGTGCTCAATCAGCTGTACAAGCTGACCCAGCTGCAAGATAGCTTCGGGATGAATATGGTGGCGCTGGTCGATGGCCAGCCGCGCCTGTTGAACCTCAAGCAGATGCTGGACGAGTTCCTGCGCCATCGCCGTGAAGTGATCACCCGCCGTACCATTTTCGAGCTGAAAAAAGCGCGTGACCGGGGTCATATTCTCGAAGGCCTGGCCGTTGCCCTGTCCAATGTCGATGAAATCATTGCGCTGATCAAGGCCTCGGAAGCGCCGCCTCTGGCGAAAGCCGGGCTGATGGCTCGTCCATGGCGCTCGTCGCTGGTCGAGGACATGCTGTCGCGTGTCGATCAGACTATGGCGCGTCCGGAAACCTTGTCGCCGGAATACGGCTTGAAAGACGATGGCTACCATCTGTCCGATATCCAGGCACAGGCCATTCTGGAGCTGCGTTTGCAGCGTCTGACCGGGCTTGAGCAGGACAAGATCGTTGGCGAATATCGCGAAATCATGGACGTGATTCTGGATCTGATCGATATTCTGGCGCACCCAGAGCGGGTGAACCAGATTATTGCCGACGAGATGAATGCGATCAAAACCCAGTTTGGCGATGCGCGCCGCTCCGAGATCGAGCCTTTCGGCGCCGATATCAATATCGAAGACCTGATCACGCCGCAGGATATGGTGGTCACGATTTCGCACACCGGTTATATCAAGGCACAGCCGGTCGGTGATTACCAGAGTCAGCGTCGCGGTGGCCGCGGCAAGCTGGCAGCAGCCACCAAGGATGCCGACTTCGTCGAAACCCTGTTTGTTGCCAATACCCACGACTTCCTGTTGTGCTACTCCAGTCTGGGGCGCTGTTACTGGATCAAGGTCTACAACGTACCGCAGGGCGGGCGTACCAGTCGCGGCAAGCCTATGGTCAACGTATTGGCGCTGGCCGAGGGCGAGCGCATCAATGCGGTGCTGCCGGTGAAAGAGTTCCGCGAAGACCAGTATGTCTTTATGGCGACCGGCAACGGTACCGTGAAGAAGACACCGCTGACCGATTTCTCCCGTCCGCGGACTTCCGGCATCATTGCGGTGAATCTGGACGAAGGCGACAAGCTGATCGGTGTGGCGCTGACTGGCGGTGACGACGAGGTGATGTTGTTCTCCGACGCCGGCAAATCGGTGCGCTTTAACGAAAATGCCGTACGCGCCATGGGGCGTAATGCGACCGGTGTACGCGGCATGGCCTTGCAGGATGGCCAGCAGGTTATTTCGCTGCTGGTGACCACGGCTGAAGAGCAGCAGGTGCTGACCGCCACCGAAAACGGTTACGGCAAGCGTACGCCGGTCGGCGATTACCGCCTGACCAGCCGCGGCACGCAAGGCGTGATCGCCATCGATACCGGTGAGCGTAACGGCAAGCTGGTGGCTGCGACACTGGTGGAAGAGTCTGACGACGTGATGCTGATCACCACCGGCGGTGTGCTGATTCGTACCAAAGTGTCGCAGGTGCGCGAAACCGGCCGGGCAGCGCAGGGTGTGCGTCTGATCAATCTGGACGAAGGCGAAACGCTGATCGGTCTGGAGAAGGTCGCCGAGGCAGATGTCGAGGCGGATGCCGAACTGGAAGACAGCGTGGATGCGCCCGACGCTGCAGCGGCTGGCGACAGCACCGAAGAAGGCGCTAACGAATGAGTATCGGCCCCGTCAATCCGCAAGTACTGGAGACGATGGGGCAACTCTTCGTGTCCTTGCCGCATTGCCAGACACTGGGCATGGAGTGGGTGGGTGTCGAAGGGCGCAAACCCACACTCAGGATAAACTGGCGTGAAGATCTGGTCGGTAATCCGGCCAGTGGCGTGATCCACGGCGGGGTGATTACCTCGCTGGTGGACACCACTAGCGCCATGGCCGTGACGGCCAATCTGTCTGACTATGAAACCATCGCCACGCTGGATCTGCGTATCGACTATCTGACGGCTGCCAAACCTGGGCAGCCTATTTTTTGTTCGGCCGAGTGTTACCGTCTGGCCGGACAGATCGCCTTTACCCGCGCCATCTGTTATCAGGACAGTATCGATCTGCCTATCGCGCACGGCGTGGCGACTTTTATGCGAGGCTCCAGCCGGGTGCCGATGGTGGACGAGGGGGGTAAATCATGAGCGCGTTTATGCAGCGTTTTGCTGCTTTGCGTGATGCCGGCGATTGCGTTGGTGTGATTGATGCCATTCCCTATGCCCGGCTGATGGGGGTTGAATTCAGCGAGTCCGGCGAAGATGGCTTGCTGTTTTCCTTGCCTTTTCATGAGCGCAATATCGGTAACACCATGTTGCCGGCCTTGCATGGCGGCTTGATTGGCGGCTTTCTGGAAAATGCGGCGTTGATCCATCTGATGTGGAATCGGGACTCGCTGGAGGCGCCGAAAATCGTCGACTTTTCGCTGGACTATCTGCGCTCGGGGCGGGCGCAGACACTGTATGCCAGTTGTGAAATTACCAAGCAGGGCAAACGGGTTGCCCATGTACTGATTGAAGCCTGGCAGGAAGACCGGGCCCAACCTGTGGCCGTTGCGCGCGCGCACTTCTTGCTCGCGACCGGCTAAACCGACAAGACAAAGGAAGCGGTTCATGACGAAGCTGTTCAACTTTTCTGCAGGTCCTGCGGTGCTGCCGCATGCGGTACTGGCCGAGGCGCAGGCCGATATGCTGGACTGGCATGGTTCGGGCATGTCGGTGATGGAAATGAGCCATCGCGGACGCGAATTCATGGAAATCATCCATGATGCCGAGCAGGATCTCAGGCAGTTGATGGCGGTACCGGCAGGTTATAAGGTGCTGTTTTTACAAGGCGGTGCCTCGCAGCAGTTTGCCATGGTGCCGATGAATCTGCTGGCTGGTAAAACCTCGGCCGATTACGTGAATACCGGGCACTGGTCCAAGCTGGCAATCAAGGAAGCCTCACGTTTTGGCAAGGTTAATGTGGTGGCCAGCGCCGAAGATCGCGGTTTTAGTTATGTGCCGGATCAAGGCGTCTGGCAGTGCGACCCCGAGGCGGCTTACCTGCATTACACCTCGAACGAGACCATCGGTGGCGTGCAATTCCCCTTTGTGCCGGATGCTGGCAAGGTGCCGCTGGTGTGTGATATGTCCAGCGATTTCCTGTCGCGCGAGATTGATGTGGCCAAATTCGGCCTGATCTATGCCGGTGCGCAAAAGAACATCGGCCCGTCCGGCCTGGTGGTAGTCATCGTGCGCGAAGACCTGCTGGGGCAGGCGATGCCGGGTACGCCGACCATGCTTGACTATCAGGTGCACGCCAACGCCGACTCGATGTACAACACACCGCCGACTTATCCTATCTATATCGCGGGTCTGGTATTCAAGTGGCTGAAAGAGCAGGGCGGAGTAAAGGGCATGGCGGCGCACAATGGCGAGAAGGCCGGGCTTTTGTATCACGCAATCACGTCCAGTAACGGTTTTTATTCGACCCATGTGGCCGAGGCCGACCGCTCGCAGATGAATGTGGTGTTCCGCCTGAAAGACGAGGCTCTGGACGAGGTGTTTGTTGCCGAGGCCAAAAAACGTGGTCTGGTGCAGCTTAAAGGTCACCGCGTGGTGGGTGGGATGCGCGCCTCCATCTATAACGCCATGCCTATCGAAGGCGTGAAGGCACTGGTTGGCTTTATGGGTGAATTCGCGCATCAGCATGGTTGAAATGCGCTGCACTTGTACCGGCGGGACGTCGTAGCTTTTTGTGCCGGCGCTGTACTGACTGCTTTGCACTAACCCGCCCCGTTTGCGTCAGCAGGGCGGGTTTTTTAATGCGCAAGGCGCTGGTGGGGCTTGGGTTGCAGGGCCACGGCCTTTGGGCTGTAAGCCTTAACTCGCTTTGTGCCTTCCTGCCCAAATGTAAACAAGGATGCCGATCGCTATCATCGGCAGGCTCAGCCACTGCCCCATGCTGATAGCGTAGGATTGGCCGAATATGCCGGCGTCCGGCGTGCGGAAAAATTCGGCACAGAAGCGGAATGCGCCGTAGCCCATCAGAAAGACGGCCGAGACGCGGCCGCTGGCGCGCGGCTTGGCGGAGTAGAACCAGAGAATAACAAACAGTGCGATGCCTTCCAGTGCAAACTGGTAAAGCTGCGACATATGGCGTGGCAGGCCACCCAGAGTCAGGTAGGTCTGCAATAGCTCCGGGTGTTGTTGAACCCAGTGCATGTCATCAATTCGTGCCTGCGGAAATACCATCGCCCATGGCGCATCAGCGCGGGTCACGCGTCCCCACAGTTCGCCATTGATAAAATTGCCTACACGTCCGGCCGCGAGGCCAAGAGGTACCAGTGGTGCGATAAAGTCGGTGATCTGCCAGAAAGTCTGGCCATGGCGGCGGGCGAACAGCCACATGGCAAACAGCACGCCTAGAAAGCCACCGTGAAACGACATGCCGCCTTTCCACACCATCAGGATTTCGGCCGGATGGGCGAGGTAGTAGCCGGGCTGGTAGAACAGTACTTCACCCAGGCGTCCGCCGATGACGACACCGAGTACGCCGTACATCAGCAGGTCATCCAGTAGTTTGGGCGTCATGAAGCTGTGGCCGGCTTTGATGCGGACATTGCCCAGCCAGATAAAACACATGAACCCCACTAGGTACATTAAACCGTACCAGTGGATGGCGAGTGGCCCCAGGTGGATAGCCACCGGGTCGAATTGCGGATGAATGAGCATTTGTCAGGTGGTGTGCGAATGGGGTAAAAGGAGAGTGACGAAATTATACGTAAAAGTGTTCCCCCGTGCCTCGCTTCCTACCCCGGAGTGGGCGCGATGCCTCAACGCAAGGTGGTGCCGGTGCACAATGCCGGCCGGAGGAATACCGGACTCAGATCGAACCTCAAGGAAAAAGCATGCCGCAATACCGTTCACGCACTACCACGGCTGGCCGCAATATGGCCGGCGCCCGCGCCTTGTGGCGCGCTACAGGGATGAAGGATGATGACTTCGAAAAGCCCATCATCGCTATCGCCAACTCGTTCACCCAGTTTGTGCCGGGTCATGTGCATCTGCACAATATGGGCCAACTGGTGGCGCGTGAAATAGAACGCGCCGGCGGTGTGGCTAAAGAATTCAATACCATCGCCGTGGATGACGGCATTGCCATGGGCCATAGCGGCATGCTGTATAGCCTGCCTTCGCGCGAGCTGATTGCCGACTCGGTCGAATATATGGTGAATGCGCACTGTGCCGATGCGCTGGTGTGTATCTCCAACTGCGACAAGATCACCCCGGGCATGTTGATGGCGGCCATGCGGCTGAATATTCCGGTGGTGTTTGTATCCGGCGGGCCGATGGAAGCGGGCAAGGTGCAGTGGGGCAATGATATCCGTAAGCTGGATCTGGTGGACGCCATGGTCGAGGCAGCCGACAGCCGCATCTCGGACGAGGATGTGGCCAAGGTTGAACGCTCTGCCTGCCCGACCTGTGGTTCGTGCTCGGGCATGTTTACCGCCAATTCGATGAATTGCCTGACCGAGGCACTGGGTCTGTCCTTGCCGGGTAACGGCTCGATGCTGGCCACGCATGCCGACCGTAAGGAGTTGTTCCTCAAGGCGGGGCGCACCATCGTTGATCTGGCTCGCCGTTATTATGAAGGCGACGATGTCTCGGTTTTGCCGCGTAGCATAGGTTCCAAGCAGGCGTTCGAGAATGCAATGGCGCTGGATGTCGCCATGGGCGGCTCGACCAATACCGTGTTGCACTTGCTGGCGGCAGCCAGTGAAGCCGAGGTCGATTTCAAAATGGCCGATATCGACCGCATTTCGCGTTCGGTGCCGTGTCTGGCCAAAGTGGCGCCGGCAACACAAAAATATCATATGGAGGACGTGCACCGCGCCGGTGGGGTGATGGCCATTCTGGCCGAGCTGGATCGTGCCGGCATCCTGCATCGCGACCTGCCGACCGTGCACAGCCCGAGCATGGGCGATGCGCTGGCTGCTTGGGATATCTGCGTTAATAGCCCGGACAGCGAGGCGCACCGTTTCTATCGTGCGGCGCCTGGTGGCGTGCCGACCACCATCGCTTTTTCGCAAAGCATGCGTTACCCCGAGCTGGATCTGAATCGTGCGGATGGCTGTATCCGCGATAAAGCTCATGCTTACTCACAGGATGGGGGGCTGGCGGTGCTGTACGGCAATATTGCCGAGCGCGGCTGCATCGTGAAAACGGCAGGGGTGGATGACTCCATACTCAAGTTCACCGGCCGTGCGCGCCTGTTCGAGAGTCAGGATGATGCCGTGGCAGCGATTCTGGCCGACCGCATCGTCGAGGGCGATGTGGTGGTGATTCGCTATGAAGGCCCTAAGGGCGGGCCGGGCATGCAGGAAATGCTGTATCCGACCTCTTACCTTAAGTCTAAAGGGCTGGGAAAGGCGTGCGCACTGCTGACTGATGGCCGTTTCTCCGGCGGAACCTCGGGGCTGTCTATCGGTCATGTGTCGCCCGAGGCGGCCGAAGGTGGTGCAATCGGGCTGGTGGAGGAAGGCGACACCATTCTGATCGATATTCCGGCGCGCAGCATTGTCCTGCAAGTGACGGATGAAGAAATGGCGCAGCGTCGTAGTAAGATGGAAGCGCGTGGGGTGGCAGCATGGAAGCCATTGGATCGTAACCGCGTGGTCAGTCCGGCATTGCGTGCTTATGCCGCGATGACGACCAGTGCCGACACCGGTGCGGTACGTGATGTTTCTCAGGTTGAACGGCGCTGAGTGGTTTTGGCCTGTCGTTGTGAACGGGTCGCCATAGCGACCCGTTTTTATTGGTTAAATGGTAAAGGTCGGTTGTGGGTAATACAGGGCAAGACATGGGGCGGCGGGTTTTTTTGGCGAGTGTGCTCTCGGGGGTGTTGACTGCTTGCAACGATAGTCAGTCACCGTTTTCTGGCGTGTTTGGCCGGGTTGCGGTACAGCCTTTGCGCGTCGGCATCAACGCCGCTTATGCGCCGTTCGAGTCGCTCAATGCGCGCGGTGAGCCGGTCGGTTTTGATATCGACTTGATGCGTCTGGTCGCTTCGCATATGGGGCGGGAGTTGGTATTTGTGAATCTGCCGTGGCGGCGTCTGTTGCAGTCGCTGGCGCAAAGGCGGCTGGATGTGGTGATTTCGGCGGTTGCTGTCACGCCGGCACGGGCGCGCAACTTTCTCTTTACCAGACCGTACTACCGTGAGCGTCAGGGTTTGCTGCGCGCTCAGGCGCTGGTTGCGCTGCCGCTGCAGCAAATCCGGCGTATCGGTGTGCTGGAGTACAGTCGTGCCGATGACCATCTGGCGCGCCTTGGCGTTGAGTCGGGGCAGATCAAGGCTTATCCGGATGCTGTGCTGATGCAGGCGGCTTATCATGCGGGCGAAGTCAATGCCTTATTTGGTGATGAGCATGTGCTGCGGGTGTTGCATGTCGAAACCACTGATACGCTTAGCTTTGATGCGGCATTCGGTCTGGACGAGTATGCGATTGTTTTGCCTATGGGGGCAGAGGATTTGCAGGCGCAGTTGAATCAGTCGTTACAGGAACTTGAGCATAGCGGGGCGCTGGCTGCATTGGTGCGTCAGCTGGATATATGAGGCTGAATGTTCGGAATTGTTGTTTTTTGCTGCTTCCGGGCTTGGGACTGGGCTTTAGTGTGTGGCCGCCGGGCTTGCTATGCGCCGCTGTAGTGTGCGGCAAGCTGTATGACTGAGATCGGTTTTGGTAGAAACCTTTAAAAATCAGTGACTTGTGTTTTTCCGTAAACGGCAGGCAAAAAAATGCGCGGGATTTTTGAGCCCGCGCCAAGTCTACAAAGGAGAAATAGAGGAGAAACTATCAAGAAGCATCACTGCATCTCAACAAGCTTGAATTATCGGTTTTTAGTAATGTACTGTCAATCAATGTGTGTTCTTAAATCGTCAAAATGTAAGAAAACGTCGCAATTTATGACAATGGGTGTCGCTAAACGAAAGTAGCTATCTTGCTAGATACTGAATACGCGTTATATGCCACAATACCCGTTTTACATTGCCGTTTGATGACACCATGCCCAGTCAGCTTCCTGATCCGCGTCAATACCCCGCTTTGCTCGCTTCGAACCGCCTGATACACCACGCCGTTTCTGCGCTTGATGCCAAAACAGATGCCGATGCCGGATCTTGGCGCGAGGGTTTGCGCTTGGCGCTGGGCGATGTGCTTAAACGCGACGATATGCTGACCCTGTCGGTTGCGCTGGCGATGGCGCCATCTGCCGCTGCCTATCGTGAACTATGGCAGGCCTTGCGCGCTGCGGTAGAGCAGGCCGACGGCCGGCATGTGGTACTTTTTGCCATGCCGCTGGTGCTGGTGGCTGCCGCAGACGGTGAAGTTAGCTTGCCGGCTGAAATTGGCGATGCGGCCGGGCTCAATGCCTTGTTGCGCCAGCATGCGGTATTTTCTCCCGGTGCCGAAGTGTGGCTGGGCGGTGCTTTGCTGCATCCGGATACGCTGTCTGAGATTTCGGCTGGCCAGATCTATCGTGCGACGCATGAGGCGGCGGGCATGATGGATGCCTTGCCGGCTAATCTGGCCGGTCGTGCGGTGACCGTGCACAAGGATGGCGTCTTCCTGCGTTACCTCTTGGGGGTTGCCATACAGGAAGAGGGGCGTCCGTCTGCGCTCAAGCTCGGTGGTGCCGTTGGGGCGTGGGGTTTGCCATTGATGAAGTTTTTGGGCGAGCAGCTGAAAACCTCAGGGCTTAATCTGTTTCCGATTGCCCGCCCGCCACAAATGCTGATGCAGGCCATGGTGGAAGGCGGCAAGGCGCGGCATGAAGTCGCGCTGCAGGCTTTTGCCAGTAGCCAGATTCGCCGTCTGCGCGATAAATCGCTGACGCCGGTTGCGGTATTGGCCGCCCATAGTGGTGGTGAGCTGCGTTTCACCTTGTCGGCGGTAAGCGGCGAGGGTGCGGATGAGGGATTTGTCTGGACGCTGTCGCCACTGGATTCGGTGCCGGCGATTGAGACCATGGTGCGCGAACTGATGGCCGAGTGTCAGGTCGAGGATGTGCGTATCGTCACGGGCTTGATGGCCGAAGAGCAGCAAGGTGAGCGTTTATTCCTGCATGCAGGCAATACAGCATCGGCTGCCGCGCACTGATTTACCTGTATGAGCGGGGAAAGCCGCCGTGTGCGTGCGGCAAATGATGTAAAATCACGCCTCGTTACTGAACCCTTGATTTGGAAGAGTTGAAGATGTTTGCTACTGACCAGTCGATTGCCCAGTTTGACCCCGAACTTTCCGCCGCCATTGAGGCAGAGTGCCAGCGCCAGGAAGACCATATCGAGCTGATTGCGTCGGAGAACTACACGAGTCCGGCCGTGATGGAGGCGCAAGGCTCCCAGCTGACCAATAAGTATGCCGAAGGCTATCCGGGTAAGCGCTTCTATGGCGGTTGCGAGCATGTGGATGTTGTCGAGCAACTGGCGATCGATCGCGTCAAGCAACTGTTCGGTGCCGAGTACGCCAACGTGCAGCCGCATTCCGGCTCCCAGGCCAATCAGGCGGTGTATTTCTCCATCCTCAAGCCGGGTGACACCGTGATGGGGATGAATCTTGGTCATGGCGGTCACCTGACGCACGGTAGTCCGGCCAACCTGTCGGGCAAGATGTTCAATATCGTTGCTTACGGTCTCAATGAAAATGAAGAGATCGATTACGACGATATGGAGCGCGTGGCCATGGAAACCCGCCCCAAGCTGATTATTGGCGGTGCTTCGGCCTTTGCCTTGCGTTTCGATTTCGAACGCATGGGCCAGATCGCCAAGAAGTGCGGCGCTTACTTTATGGTGGATATGGCGCACTACGCCGGTCTGATTGCCGCCGGTGTTTACCCTAACCCGGTGCCGCATGCCGACTTCGTGACCTCGACCACGCACAAGACTCTGCGTGGCCCGCGCGGCGGCATCATTCTGGCCAAGGCAGAGTACGAGAAGAGCCTGAATTCTTCGGTGTTCCCGACCTTGCAGGGCGGCCCGCTGATGCATGTCATCGCCGGTAAAGCCATCGCCTTCAAGGAAGCACTCAAGCCTGAATTCAAGGCGTACCAGGAGCAAGTGCTGAAGAACGCTGATGCCATGGCACGTACCCTGACCGAACGCGGTCTGCGCATCGTGTCCGGTCGTACCGAAAGCCATGTCTTCCTGGTGGATCTGCGTGCCAAGGGCTTGACCGGCAAGGCAGCCGATGCGGCTTTGGGTAAGGCACATATTACCGTCAACAAGAATTCGATTCCGAATGACCCGGAGAGCCCGTTCATTACCTCCGGCATCCGTATCGGCAGCCCGGCGATCACTACCCGTGGCTTTAAAGAAGCCGAAGCCGTGATTGTGGCCAATCTGATCGCCGATGTACTGGATGCGCCGGAAGACGCGGCAGTGCTTGCGCGAGTAGCGGCTGAAGCGACTGCCCTGTGCCATCGTTTCCCGGTATACGCCAAGTAAGCCGTATCTGACTGCAAAAACGCCGCGCTTCCCGTATTTGGGGCGCGGCGTTTTTGTTGTGTCGTTCACGCTTGCCCGCAAGGTTTCAGGCCCGGGTGTAGAAATCAATTCAAAGGTCTTTTGCTATGTATTTGCTGATGGTGGGCTGGGTGTATGTGATCCTGATGTTTTCTCTGGCGCAAGAAAGTGTGCTTGCCGGCGTATTGACCTTTTCCCTGCTTGGCGTGCTGCCCGTGGTTTTATGGGTCTGGATGAAAATACACCGCTTGCGCGCACGGCGCGAGGCTGCAGCATCTGCACAAGATGATGGCAAAGCTTGAGGATAACGCCCTGGCAGTGATAGAATCCCGCGTCCCCGGAATTTAGGGGAACTACGCACGTTCGCGCCAAAGGGTGTCCGCAAGGATTTTTGCGCGAACGGAGCCCATAACCCTTAGGAGTTTATTTAATGAGCACTACCGTTACCATGCGTCAAATGCTGGAGGCCGGCGTTCACTTCGGTCACCAAACCCGCTTCTGGAACCCAAAGATGGCTCAGTACATCTTCGGCAGCCGCAACAAGATCCACATCATCAACCTGGAAAAAACCCTGCCACTGTTTATCAGTGCTCAGGACTATGTTCGCCGCTTGGCCGCGAACAAGGGTACCGTGATGTTTGTCGGCACCAAGCGTCAGGCGCGTGAAATCGTACGTGAAGAAGCTAGCCGTGCAGGCGTTCCTTTCGTTGATCACCGCTGGCTCGGCGGCATGCTGACCAACTACAAGACGGTCAAGCAGTCGATCAAGCGTCTGGAAGAAAAGTCTGCTGCGCTGGCTAACGCGGACGAAAGCGGTTTCAACAAGAAAGAACTGCTGGACATGCAGCGCGAAGTTGAAAAACTCGAGCGTTCGCTGGGCGGTATCAAGGATATGAAGGGCTTGCCAGACGCCATCTTCGTTATCGATACCGGCTACCAGAAGGGCACCATCGTTGAAGCCCAGAAACTGGGTATCCCAGTTATTGGCGTGGTTGATACCAATAACAACCCAGAGGGTATCGATTTCGTGATCCCGGGTAACGACGACTCCAGTCGTGCGATCCGCCTGTACGCTCGTGGTATCGCTGATGCGGTACTCGAAGGTCGCGCACAAGCGATGCAGGAAATCGTAGCTGCCCAACCGGCTGCTGCCGAGTAAGCAGGGAAAACCAAGGGGGCGCAAGCCCCTTTTTTCCGGTCTGGTTACCTGTTTCACATAATCTAGGAGTTTGAAAATGGCGGAAATCACCGCGAAAATGGTCGCCGAGTTGCGCGCTGCAACCTCGATGGGCATGATGGAATGCAAAAAAGCACTGGTCGAAGCCGAAGGCGACATGGCCAAGGCTGAAGAAATCCTGCGTATCAAGTCCGGCAACAAGGCTTCCAAGCTGGCCGGCCGTACCGCAGCCGAAGGCGTTATTTCCACTTTCGTTGAAGGTGGTGTGGGCGCCATGGTCGAAGTCAACTGCGAAACCGACTTCGTAGCCAAGGATGCGACTTTCCTCGCCTTCACCCAGGCTGCAGCCGAAGCCGTTGCCAAGGCCAACCCTGCCGATGTTGAAGCGCTGTCCGCCGTTATCGTTAACGGCCAGAGCGTAGAAGACATCCGCAAGGCCGCGATCGCCAAGCTGGGCGAAAACATGACGATCCGTCGTTTTGCCCGCTACGACACGACCGGCAAGATCGCTACTTACCTGCACGGCGCCAAGATTGGTGTGATTGTTGACATCAATGGCGAAGAAGCACTGGGTCGCGACGTGGCCATGCATATTGCTGCATCCAAGCCTATCTGCGTATCCAAGGAGCAGGTTCCTGCCGAGACGCTGGAAACCGAACGCCGCATCTTTACCGAGCAGGCTATTGCCGAAGGCAAGCCGGCCGATATCGCCGCCAAGATGGTTGAAGGCCGTGTACGCAAGTACCTGGCTGAAGTCACCCTGGTTGGTCAGCAGTTCGTCAAGAACCCTGACATCACCGTTGAGAAGTTGCTGTCCGAGCAGGGCGCAACCGTCAATGCATTCGCTATGTTTGTTGTTGGCGAAGGCATTGAGAAAAAAGTAGTTGATTACGCTGCTGAAGTGGCTGCTGCCGCCAAGGTTTAAGCCTTAATCCGGCTACGAAGGACGGCACCTCGTTTCGGGGTGCCGTTTTGCAAATGTACACTATCAAAATCACGAGTCCGAGGACACCATGAGCCAAGCCCCTGCCTATAAACGCATCCTGTTGAAATTGTCCGGTGAGGCCCTGATGGGAGGGGATAGCTACGGGATCAACCGTGCCACCATCGAACAGATCGTATCCCAGGTCAAGGAAGTGGTTGATATGGGTGTTCAGGTTGGTGTCGTGGTTGGTGGCGGCAATATTTTCCGTGGCGTATCCCAGGCAGCATCCGGCATGGATCGTGCCACCGCTGACTATATGGGCATGATGGCCACCGTCATGAATGCCTTGGCGCTGAAAGACGCGATGGAGCGTATCGGTATCGTGGCGCGCGTGCAGTCGGCGCTGACCATGCAGCAGGTGGCTGAGCCTTATGTGCGTGGCAAGGCAATGCAGTATCTGGAAGAAGGTAAGGTCGTGATCTTTGGGGCCGGTACCGGCAACCCGTTTTTCACCACCGACACCGCTGCCGCCTTGCGCGGCATGGAAATGAACGTGGATATCATGCTGAAGGCCACCAATGTTGATGGCGTGTACACCGACGACCCGAAAAAGAATCCGGAAGCGGTACGCTACCAGACGCTGACTTTTGACGAGGCCATCTCTCGCAATCTCAAAGTCATGGATGCGACCGCCTTTGCGCTGTGCCGTGACCAGAACCTGAATATCAAGGTATTCAGCATCTTCCGCAATGGCGCGCTGCGCCGCGTCGTGCTTGGCGAAGATGAAGGCACGCTGGTACACTGCTAAGCATTAGAACACGACAGGCGGAAACGGCGAGTGCGCCGCTTTCCGCCTTGTTTTTCAGAAATACACTGTGGAGTAAACATGATCAACGACGTCAAGAAAACGGCCGAGCTGAAAATGCAGAAGTCGCTGGAAGTCTTCAAGAACGACCTGAACAAGGTACGTACCGGTCGTGCACACACCGGCATTCTTGATCACGTAATGGTTGATTACTATGGCAGTCCTGTGCCGGTCGCTCAGGTCGCCAGTGTCAACCTGATCGATGCACGCACAATCGGTGTCCAGCCTTGGGAAAAACCGATGCTGGCCAAGATCGAGAAGGCTATTCGCGATTGCGACCTCGGCCTGAATCCGGCTGCGATGGGTGATCTCATCCGCGTACCGATGCCGATGTTGACCGAAGAGCGCCGCCGCGACCTGATCAAGGTGGTACGCAGCGAAGCCGAAGGCGCGCGCGTATCGGTGCGTAATATCCGCCGTGATGCCAATAACGAGTTGAAGTCGCTGCTGAAAGACAAGGATATTACCGAAGACGACGAGCGTCGCACCCAGGACGATATCCAGAAGCTGACCGACAAGTACATTGCCGAAGTCGACAAGGCGCTGGCCGCCAAAGAAACCGACCTGATGGCGGTATAAGGGGCTCGATTTGCTTGGTAGTTCAACTGTAGCGGTGCCGGACGCGCATCCGGTGCCGCGTCATGTGGCGATTATCCTCGATGGTAACGGGCGCTGGGCTAAAAAGCGCCTGTTGCCGCGTGTGGCCGGTCATAAACGCGGTCTTGATGCTGTGCGGGAAACGGTCAAGGGCTGTGCCGAGATGGGGGTCGAGTACCTGACCCTGTTTGCCTTCTCTACCGAGAACTGGCGCCGGCCGGCCGAGGAAGTCTCCTTTTTGATGGGGCTGTTTATCTCCGCGCTCGAGCGTGAAGCCAAGCGTCTGCATGAGCGAAATATCCGACTCAAAGTGATAGGTTCGCGTGAGCGTTTTGCCCCCGAGTTGCAGGCGCGTATCGTGGCTGCCGAGGCGCTGACCGCGGCGAACACAGGCTTGACGCTGGCGATTGCTGCCGATTACGGCGGGCGCTGGGACATCCTGAATGCGGTCAACCAGCTGATCGCCGAGGGTGCAAGCCATATCAGTGAAGATACGCTGTACGGCAGGCTGTCTTTTGGCGATGCGCCAGAGCCTGATCTTTTTATCCGTACCGGTGGCGAGCAACGCATCAGCAATTTCCTGTTGTGGCAACTGGCCTATAGCGAGTTGTATTTTACCGATCTGCTGTGGCCGGACTTTGACCGGCAGGCACTTGAAGCCGCCATTGCCTCGTACCGGCAGCGCGAACGCCGTTACGGGCGTACCAGCGAACAACTGCCGCCCGATCAACAACGAGGCTGACCCATGCTCAAGACCCGTATTCTGACTGCTTTAGTCTTGCTGCCGTTAATGCTGGCGGCATTGTTTGTTTTTCCGTCGCCGCTCTGGGCCGCATTTTCCTGGTTGATTGTCGGCGTGGCCCTGTGGGAGTTCTCCCGTATGGCGGGTCTGGCAGGTCCCATGCAGTGGGGCTATCTTGCCGTGTCCAGCGCCATCGCTGGCCTTGCCTGGCTGCAGGGCTGGACATTGCCGCTTGTCGCGCAACTCGGTGTACTGGCTTTCTGGCTGGTGCTGGCTCCTTTGTGGCTGGCCAGGCGCTGGCGTTTGACCCATCAGCCCGCTGCCATGGTGCTGGGCTGGGCCATGTTGTTTCCATGCTGGTTTGCTTTTATCGAACTCAGGCCGACACCGGCTGATGGCTATGCGCTGCTTGCCATAATGGGCCTAGTGTGGGTTGCTGATGTGGCGGCCTATTTCAGTGGCCGCACCTTCGGCAAAAGAAAGCTGGCGCCTGCCATCAGCCCGGGTAAAAGCTGGGCTGGCGTCTATGGGGCGTTAGTGGCGGTGGTGGCTTATGTAGTACTGGTCACGCAGCTGGGCTGGATTAATGTGAGCCTGCCGCTATGGGGCCTGGTGCCGCTGGCACTGGCTATGACCATGGTCAGCGTCGAGGGGGATTTGCTCGAGTCCTGGTTCAAGCGTGCGGCAGGGGTCAAGGATAGCAGCGCGCTATTGCCAGGGCATGGCGGGGTTTATGACCGTATCGACAGCCTGATTGCGGTTCTGGCGGTGACTAATGCGCTGATGGCGCTGTCCCGCACGTTTATCTAGAGGCCATGACATGTCGCGTTCTTCTTTGGGCGTTACGCTGCTGGGTTCAACCGGCAGCATAGGCAAGAGCACGCTGGACGTGCTGGCGCTGCATCCCGAGCGTTTCCATCTGGTGGCGCTGACGGCGTATTCGCAGCTGGATCTGCTGTTCGAGCAGTGCTGCCGCTTCAAGCCCTTGTTTGCCGTCGTTGCCAATGAGGCGGCTGCCC
This sequence comes from Craterilacuibacter sinensis, assembly GCF_009831765.1. Classification (GTDB taxonomy): domain Bacteria; phylum Pseudomonadota; class Gammaproteobacteria; order Burkholderiales; family Chromobacteriaceae; genus Craterilacuibacter; species Craterilacuibacter sinensis. The sequence continues at coordinate 98,342 of NZ_WSSB01000006.1, forward strand.
GCGAGCTGCGCCCGCGACTGTCGGTTGCCGGTATTCGCACCGAGGTATTGCAGGGGGAGGGCGCGCTGGAAACGGTGGCCTCTTTGCCGCAAACCGATGCGGTGATGGCGGCAATCGTCGGTGCGGCCGGTTTGCGCCCCGCCATGGCGGCGGCGCGTGCCGGCAAACGCGTGATGCTGGCCAATAAGGAATCCCTGGTGGTGGCCGGTGCGCTGTTTATGCAGGCCGTGCGCGCCAGTGGCGCGACCCTGCTGCCGGTAGACAGTGAACATAATGCGATTTTCCAGTCGCTGCCCTCTGGTTTTAACGGCGATATGGCGGCCAGCGGCGTAGAAAAACTGGTGCTGACCGCGTCGGGTGGGCCGTTTCGCCGTATGGCAGCGGCTGATCTTGAGCATGTGACCGTGGAGCAAGCATGCGCCCACCCCAACTGGTCCATGGGGCGCAAGATTTCGGTCGATTCCGCCACGCTGATGAACAAGGGGCTGGAACTGATCGAGGCACACTGGCTGTTCAATATGCCGGCGGCCGATATCGAGGTGGTGGTGCATCCGCAAAGCGTGATTCACTCCATGGTGCGCTATCGCGATGGCTCGGTGATTGCCCAGTTGGGTGCGCCGGACATGCGTACGCCGATTGCCTATGCCTTATCCTGGCCCGAGCGCATCGAAGCGGGTGTCGAGCGGCTGGACTTTCTTAAACTGGGTAGCCTGACTTTCGAAGCGCCGGATATGGCACGCTTCCCGTGCCTTGCGCTGGCCTATCAGGCCCTGTCCGCGGGCGGGGATGCCTGTTGCGTGCTGAATGCCGCCAATGAAGTTGCCGTGGCGGCTTTTCTGGCCGGAAAAATCGGCTTTGCCGATATTGCGCGCCAGGTTGAAGCCGCGCTTGCGGCGCTGGATTTGTCGGCCAGTACTTCGATAGACGGCCTGATGGCGCGCGACGCCGAGGCGCGGCGTTTTGTTGCGACGAGGATAGGCTGATGCTGACAGTACTCGCATTTTTGCTGGCAATCGGCGTGCTGGTAACCTTTCACGAGTATGGTCATTATCAGGTTGCGCGCTGGTGCGGTGTGCGCGTGCTGCGTTTTTCCATCGGCTTTGGCAAGCCGCTATTGAAACGGCAGCGCGGCGACACCGAATGGGTGTTGGCGGCGATTCCTCTGGGCGGCTACGTCAAGATGCTGGACGAGCGCGAGGGGGAAGTCAGGGCGGAAGATCGCCATCTGGCATTCAATAATCAGTCGGTTTACAAACGTATCGCCATTGTTGCAGCCGGACCGCTGGCTAACTTCCTGCTGGCCATCGCTCTGTTCTGGCTGGTGCTGCTGCCCGGTGGCACGGCCGTGCAGCCCTTGGTCGGAACCGTGGCGCAGCAAAGTGCGGCAGCGGCGGCCGGAGTGCAGGCAGGTGACCGGCTTGTCGCGATCAACGGTCAGGCGACACCCAACTGGGAGGCGATCAGTGATGCCGTCAATGAAGGTATCGCCAATGAAGGCCAGCTTGTTTTAAGCGTGGAGCAAGGCGGCACGCGCCGTGAACTACAGGTCGACCTGCCGCGTTTTGGCCTGACGCAGCTGGATGAAAAAAGCCTGAGCAAGCTGGGGATGATGCCTGCGCGCTATTTGCCGAAAATTGCCATGCTTGAGCCCTCGGGCGCGGGTGCGAAGGCCGGACTCAAGGTAGGAGATACCTTGCTGGCCATGGATGGCGTACCGGTCAAAACCTGGGCGGACTGGGTGGAGGTGGTGAAAAATCATCCCGGAAAGTCGATGCAGCTTCAAGTTGAACGCGCGGGTAAAACGCTGGATTTGACTTTGCGCCCGGATACGGTGATGCAGGACGGGCAGGCCAGTGGACGTATTGGTGCGGCCCCCGAAGTTGATCGTGCCTGGAGCCAGTCCTTGCTCTTGCGCGTAGATTACACCCCGTTTGAAGCGCTGGAGGCGGCGCTGTCCCGCACCTGGTCCATGTCGGTGACCACGCTAAGAATGATGGGTGGCATGTTGTTCGGTCAGGTGTCGCTGGATGCGGTCAGCGGTCCGTTTACCATTGCCGACTATGCCGGCAAGAGTGCCAATCAGGGCTGGCAAAGTTATCTTGCATTCATGGCTGTCATCAGTATTAGTCTTGGCGTACTCAATCTGTTGCCTGTGCCGGTGCTGGACGGGGGGCACTTGCTGTATTATGTGGCAGAAATTATCAGGGGCCGGCCGTTGAGCGAACAGGTTCAGCAGTTTGGCCAGCGCATCGGTTTTGCCATTATCATGGCACTTATGGTTCTTGCCCTCTTCAATGATTTGGGCCGACTGCTCGGAGGCTGACGCCAAGCATGAAAACAACAACATTAGTCGCTGCACTTGCCATGGCCTTTATGGCCCAGGCTCAGGCTGAAAGCAGCTTTGTCATCAAGGATATCAAGGTAGAAGGCTTGCAGCGTACCGAGCCCGGTACGGTGTTCAGCTATCTGCCGGTCAAGGTGGGCGATACGTTTGACAGCCAGAAGGCTGCCGACGCGATCAAGGCATTGTTTGCCACCGGTTTTTTTAATGATGTCCGGGTCGAGCATGAAGGTGATGTCGTTATCGTTGCCGTGGCCGAACGTCCGGTGGTGGCTCAGCTGACGGTCGAAGGTGCCAAGGAATTCGACAAGGAACAGCTGAAAAAGGCGCTCAAGGAAAATGGTCTGGCCGATGGCCGCATCTTTGATCAGGCTTTGCTGGATCAGGCGGTACAGGAGCTCAAGCGCCAGTATTACAGCCGGGGAAAATACTCGGTAGAGATCCAGCCTACGGTGACGCGGCTGGACCGCAACCGCGTGGCGGTGACGCTGGATATTACCGAAGGCGTGACGGCCAAGATTCGCGACATCAAGATCGTCGGCGCCCAGGATTTTTCGCAGGATGATCTGCTGGAAGAGTTTTCACTGGCACCGTCCGGCTGGACCAGCTGGCTGGCGCGCGATGACCAGTACTCCAAGCAAAAACTGTCTGCCGATCTGGAAAAGCTCAAGGCTTTCTACCAGAACCAGGGCTATGTCGAGTTCAATATCGAGTCGACACAGGTTTCCATTAGCGCTGACAAAAAAGACGTTTACCTCACCATCAATGTGACCGAGGGCAAGCCGTTTCGCGTGTCGGAAACGCGTCTGGCCGGTGACTTGAAAGTCGCCGAAACTGCGCTCAAGCCTTTGATTGCGATCAAGGACGGGGCTTTGTTCGAGCGCGAGAAGGTCAATGAAACGGTCAGTGCCATTGCCGACAAGCTGGGCGCCGAAGGCTACGCCTTTGCCAACGTCAATGTGGTGCCTGAACTTGACAAGGAAAAGCAGACCGTCAAGCTGACCTTTTTTGTCGATCCGGGCCGCAAGACCTATGTGCGCCGTGTATCCATTGCCGGCAATACCCGCACCCGTGACGAAGTGATCCGGCGCGAACTGCGCCAGCTGGAGGCCTCCACCTATAGCGGCGAGGCGATCAAGCGCTCCAAAGAACGTCTGGAACTGCTGGGCTATTTCGAAACCGTCAATATCGAAACGCCACCGGTGACCGAAACGCCGGATCAGGTCGATATGGCGATCTCGGTCAAGGAACGCGCCACCGGCAGCATACAGGCCGGTGTCGGTTTCGTGCAGGGCGAGGGTTTGCAGCTGTCGGCCTCGGTGTCGCAAAGCAATGTGCTGGGTTCGGGCAAGTCGATTGCGCTGGCCTTCTCCAACGGCAAGGCTAACAAGCAGGCGTCGGTATCATTTACCGATCCTTATTTCACCGCCGATGGCGTGAGCCTTGGTTATGATGCTTACTACCGCGTGTATGACCCGGATGCAGTCGACCAGAGCCGCTATAAGAGCACGACGGTTGGCGGCGGTTTGCGTATGGGCGTACCGATCACCGAGTACGACCGTGTCAACCTGGGTCTGGGCGTAGAAAATACTGACCTGACGCTATTCCCCGAGAGCCCGGATCGGTATAAAGACTTTGTCGACGAGTATGGTCCCAAGAATACCACCTTGCTGGGAAGTGCCAGCTGGGGGCGCGATACGCGCGACAGTGCCTTGTGGCCGACGCGTGGCGGCACCATGGGCTTGCGTCTGGAAGCAGGCTTGCCTGGCGGCGATATCCAGTACTGGCGCTTTACGCCTAGCGTGACCTGGTTCTTCCCGCTGTCCAAGACCTTCACTCTGGCTACCAGCGGTGAAGCGGGTATCGTCAAGGGCTATGGCAGAACCAAGGATGTGCCGTTCTTCCAGAACTTCTATATGGGCGGCATAGGCTCGGTGCGTGGCTTCGACAATGGCAGTATGGGGCCCAAGGAGACGGATCAATTTGGTGATGAAGACTATCTGGGCGGCACGCACAAGCTGCAGACCAGCATCGAGCTGCTGTTCCCCTTCCCGGGTATGAAGGATAACCGCTCGCTGCGTACCAGCCTGTTCTTCGATGCCGGTACCTTGTGGGACCCTAAGGTTGCGGGCAGCGATATGTCCGGCGAACTGCGTTACTCGGCCGGTGCTGCACTGGCCTGGCTGTCGCCGGTCGGGCCGATGAAGTTCAGCTATGCCGTGCCGTTGAAAAAGGAAGAAAGCGACAAGATCCAGCGCTTCCAGTTCACCTTGGGCACGGTCTTCTAAGGGAGGTTTTGTGAAAGCGATCAATACACTGTGTCTGGCGCTGGGCCTTGTTTTTGCCGGCTCGGCGTCGGCGGCCGACTTCAAGTTCGGCTATATCAAGATCGAGCGCATTTACAGCGAATCCGCGCCGGCACAAGCTGCGCAGAAGAAACTGGAGAGGGAGTTTGCGCCGCGCGAAGCCGAGCTTAAGCGTCTGGGTGCCAAGGCCAAGGATTTGCAGGCGCAACTGGCGAAAAAGCCGGATGACGGGACACGCCGTACCATAGAGCGCGAGATGGGGTCGCTGGAGCGCGAGTATCAGGCCAAACTCAGGGATTTTCGCGATGACCTGAACCAGCGCCGCAATGAAGAATTCGCTGCGGTGCAGGAGCGGGCCAACCGTCTGGTGCGCCAGATTGCCGAAAAAGAGCAGTATGATCTGGTGCTGCAGGATGCGGTCTACGTCAATCCCAAGTTTGACATCACGCCGCGCGTGTTGAAAGAAATGGAAAAATAAGCCCGGACACGGTCCGGTTTATGCTGCGCGGGCGCCGATGCGTCCGCGCCATTGCCAGCCGACGTCAAGTCGGCTTTATTACTGCCATGAAACTATCCGAAATTATCCGTCACCTCGGTGGCGAACTGCTTGGTGAAGACTGTGAAATCGTCAAGCTGGCTCCGCTTAGCAGCGCACAGGCCGGCGAGATCACTTTCCTTGCCAACCCGAAGTACCGGCGCGAGCTGGCCTTGTCCTCTGCCGCTTGCGTGATTGTGCGTGCCGATATGCTTGATGAGGCCACTGCACCCGGGCGCAGCCTGATTGTGACCGCTGATCCTTATCTGTATTTTGCCCGCGTAGCGACGCTGCTCAATCCCGTTCCGGCCCTGCGGCCGGGGATAGATGCACGCGCGGTCGTCGACGCCAGTGCAAAGGTTGCGGACAGCAGCGAAATCGGCCCCTTGGTGTCGGTTGGGCGTGGCGTGGTGATTGGTGAGCGTTGCCGCCTCTATCCGGGTGTGGTGCTGGGCGACCATGTGGTACTGGGCGACGATGTGACCCTGTACCCGAATGTGACCATCTATCATGGCTGCCATATTGGCCATCGTGTGGCTATCCATTCGGGCACGGTTATTGGTGCCGATGGTTTTGGTCTGGCCTGGGACAAGGATCACTGGTTCAAGATCCCGCAAACCGGCCGCGTCGTGATTGAAGACGATGTCGAAGTCGGCGCGAATACCACGATAGATCGTGGTGCGCTGTCGGATACGGTGATCCGTGCCGGCGCCAAAATAGATAATCTGGTGCAGATCGCGCACAACTGCGAGATCGGTGAACACACGGCGATTGCCGGCTGTACCGGCATTGCCGGCAGCAGCAAGATAGGTGCGCGCTGCACGCTGGGCGGGGCTGTCATGATGGTCGGGCATATCGAAATTGCCGACCGTACCCATATCGGCGGCGGCACTCTGGTGTCCAAGTCGATCAAAAAAGCCGACAACTACGCCTCCAGCTATCCGATGTCGACTGCCAAGGACTGGATGGCCAATGCCGTGCATTTGCGCCATCTGGATCGTCTGGTTGACCGGGTCAAGCTGCTGGAAAAAGAACTCTTACAGATCAAAAACAAAGAAGGACAAGCCGAATGAGCGAAGAAGTAACGATCGATGTGCGTGAAATCATGCGCCACCTGCCGCACCGCTACCCGTTTTTGCTGGTGGACCGCGTCACCGAATTCGAGCCGGGCAAGCGCATCAAGGCACTGAAAAACGTCACCATCAACGAGCCGTTTTTTGTTGGCCATTTCGGCGACTATCCGGTGATGCCGGGCGTGCTGATTATCGAGGCACTGGCGCAGGCCGCCGGCGTGCTGTCGATCAAGAGTGCGGGCGAGCGCAAGGATAACGAGCTTTACTTCTTTGTCGGTATCGACAATGCCCGCTTCAAGCGTCAGGTGGTGCCGGGCGACCAGCTGGTGCTGGAAGTCGAGCAGATTGCCGCCAAGCGCGGCATCGCCAAATACACGGCGCGCGCGCTGGTCGACGGCCAGGTGGCGTGCGAGGCTGAAATCATGTGTGCCAAACGCGAGGTCTGATATGGCTATCCATCCAACGGCGATTGTCGATGCGAATGCCAAAGTCGCCGCCGATGTCGAAATCGGCGCCTACTCCATCATCGGCCCGCATGTCGAGATAGGCGAGGGCTGCTGGATCGGCCCGCATGTGGTGATCGAAGGCCATACCCGTCTGGGACGCAATAACCGCGTGTTTCAGTTCTGCTCGCTGGGCGCAGCCCCGCAGGACAAGAAATACGCCGGCGAGCCGACCCGGCTGGAAATCGGCGACAACAACACCATACGCGAATTCTGCACCTTCAATCTGGGCACCGCCCAGGATGTGGGCGTAACCCGTGTCGGCAACGATAACTGGATCATGGCTTATGTCCATCTGGCGCATGACTGCCAGGTCGGCAACCATACCATCTTCGCCAATAATGCGACCCTGGCCGGTCATGTGCATATCGGCGACTGGGTGATTCTGGGCGGCTTTACCAGCGTGCACCAGTTTACCGTGATCGGCGACCATGCCATGACGGCTTTCTCCAGCGCGGTGACGCAGGATGTGCCGCCCTTTATCATGGCTGCGGGTAACCGCGCCGTGCCGGCGGGCATCAATAGCGAGGGCCTCAAGCGTCGCGGCTTTAGTGCCGAGGCGATACGGGCGGTGAAAAATGCCTATAAGGCGCTATACCGTCAGGGCCTGTCGCTGGACGAAGCCAAGGCTGCGGTTGCCGGCCTGGTGACGGCTCAGCCCGAGCTTGAGCCTTTCACTCGCTTCTTTGCCCAATCGGCGCGAGGGATTATCCGCTGACCATGGGGGAATCTTTATTCCGCAAGCCGGGCGCGCTCAAGGTGGCCATGGTCGCCGGAGAGGCGTCCGGCGATCTGTTGGGCGCCTATCTGATTGATGCCATCAAGGCACGTCACCCCGAGGTGGAGTTTGCCGGCATAGGCGGGCCGCGCATGCTGGCGCGCGGCTTTCATAGCATGGTGCCGCAGGAGCGTCTGGCTGTGCGCGGCTATCTGGAAGTACTGTCGCGCTTGCCCGAACTATTGGGGATACGGCGTCGTCTGAAAAACGCCTTGCTGCTTGAACGCCCCGATGTGTTTATCGGTGTGGATGCGCCCGACTTCAATCTGGGGCTGGAAAAGTCGCTCAAGTCCGGTGGGCTGGCAACCGTGCATTATGTCAGCCCTTCGGTCTGGGCCTGGCGGCCCGAGCGGGTGGCCAAAATCGGCGAATCGGTGTCGCGCATGCTGTGCCTGTTTCCGATGGAGCCGCCGCTATATGAAAAATATGGTGTGCCGGTGTCCTTTGTTGGCCACCCCTTGGCCAGCGAAATTGCGATCGTGCCGGACAAGGCCGCAATGCGGCGCGAACTGGGCTTGGCGCAAACCGTGCCGGTGTTTGCCTTGCTGCCGGGCTCGCGCGTAAGCGAGCTGGACTTCATGATGCCGGTGTATCTGGCAGCGGCGCGTTTATTGCTTCAGACCTATCCGGATGCACAGTTTCTGGTGCCGCTGGCCACGCGCGCAACGATGGACAGGTTCGATGCCTTGCTTACCGAACACAAGGCATGGGATCTGCCGCTACGCAAGTTGATCGGTCATGCGCAGATGGCGATGATAGCCAGCGATGTGGTGCTGGTGACCAGTGGTACCGCCACGCTGGAAGTGGCGCTGACCAAGCGTCCCATGGTGATCAGCTACAAGCTCTCGGCGTTCACCTACTGGCTGGTCAAGCGCAAGATCAAGCTGCCTTGGGTCGGCTTGCCCAATATTCTTGCCGGACGCGCGGTGGTGCCCGAGTTGTTGCAAGGCGAGGCAACGCCGCAAAAACTGGCGGCTGAACTGATCCGTATCTATCAGGATGCGGCTTATCAAGCCGAGGTGGTGGCGGAGTTTACCCGCCTGCATCTGGCTTTGAAGCAGGACACGGCGAGTCTGGCGGCAGATGCGGTACTGGAGGTGGCAGGATGCAGCAAATCAGTCTGATTGCCGGCGTGGATGAGGCGGGCAGGGGCCCCTTGGCCGGTGAAGTCTATGCGGCCGCTGTGATACTCGATCCGGCGCGGCCGATCGCGGGCCTGGCCGACTCGAAAAAACTGTCCGAGGCCAAGCGTGACGCATTGGCGCTGGAAATACGCGAAAAGGCCTTGTGCTGGCACATTGCCCGCGCCAGCGTTGCGGAAATCGATACGCTGAATATCCTGCACGCGACCATGCTGGCCATGCGTCGTGCACTGGAGGGGCTGGATCGGCAACCTGTCGAGGCCATCATCGATGGCAACCGCGTACCCACCGGCCTGCTGATGCCGGCACGGGCCATCGTCAAGGGCGATGCGACCGAGCCTGCCATTTCGGCGGCCTCTATTCTGGCTAAAACGGCACGCGATGCGTCCTTGCTCGAATTGGATGCGCGTCATCCCGAATACGGCTTTGCCCGGCACAAGGGCTATCCGACCGCCGAGCATATGGCGGCCATCGCCGCGCATGGCGTGCTGGCTGAACATCGCAAGAGTTTCGGCCCTGTCAAAAAATGGCTGGAGGCGCATCAGGGCGAGTTGTTCTAAGAGTGTGTTCACGATCTCGCGAGCTAGCGCGAGACAAGACGAAAACGGCTAAGAAAGCGGAGTGTACATACGGTACATGAGCATTTCGAAGCCGTTTTTAACGCCGTATCGCCAACGCACAGCAAATCGTGAGCAGGCTCTAAAGGACTTGATGGCGCGCAGCGTCGGTGAAGCTGCTGAAGGTAAAAACAGGGCGCTCCTTGAATCGGGAGACGCCCTGTTTTTTTGTGGCAGGCTGACGAGTGCCGCAGCGCAGGGGACTTACAGTTTCAGCGTGCCTACTACCAAGCCGTAAGCGGCATAGATTCCCAGTGCCACAATCAGGATGGCAAGAATGGTTTCACCGCCGTTAAACGGTTTTTGTGCTTTTTCTTTGCGTGCCCAGACATAGAACAGCAGGCCTGGGGCGTAGAGCACCATGGAGAGCAGCAGGTATTGCAAGCCGGCTGCGTATAGCAACCATATGCCGTAAACGGTGGCGAGCACCGCTACCAGCATATCCTTGCCGGTCGACTCTCCGCTCTTATAGCCTTCGCCGCGCTGAACTACCATCCACGAGTAAATGGCGCAGAACAGATAGGGCAGCAGAATCATCGAGGTGGCCAGTTGCACCAGGCTCAGATACACCGCGCCGTTGAAGTAGGTGATGACCAGAAATAACTGGATCATGCCGTTGGTCAGCCATAGCGACGGCTCGGGCGAGCCGTTGGCATTGGTCTTGCTGAATACGGCAGGCATCATGCCGTCCTTGGCGGCAAGGTAAGGCGTCTCCCCGCATAGCAGCGTCCAGGCCAGCAAGGCGCCGCCGACCGAAATCACCAGACCGGCATTCATCAGGTTGGCGCCCCAGGGGCCGACTGCCGCTTCCAGCACATAGGCGGTGGACGGGTTCTTCAGCGCAGCCAGTTCACTCTGGGTCAGAATGCCCATGGATAGAACCGATACCGCAATCAGCAAGGCTATGGTGAGCAAAAAGCCGATTACGGTGGCCCTGCCTACGTCGGCCATGCTCTGGGCGCGGCTGGAGAACATCGACGCGCCTTCAATGCCGATAAACACCCATACGGTCACCAGCATGGTGCTTTTCACCTGGTCGACAATGGAGCCCAGTTCGGGTTTGCCCCAGAAATCGAGATTGAAGGTGTCGATCTTGAAGGCAAACAGTACGATCAGGATAAACAGTGCCAGTGGCACCAGCTTGGCGATGGTGGTGATGGTGTTGATCATCGCCGCACCCTGCACGCCGCGCAGTACCAGAAAGTGCAGTGCCCACAGCAAGATGGAGGCGCAGATAATGGCGGCGCCGGTATTGCCTTCGCCAAACATCGGGAACCAGAACGACAGGGCGGAGAACATCACCACAAAGTAGGCGACGTTGCCTATCCAGGCCGAGATCCAGTAGCCCCAGGCCGAGTTGAAACCGACATAGTCCCCCAGTGCAGCGCGGGCATAACCGTAGACGCCACCAGTGACTTCGGGTTTTCGGGTTGCCAGTTGCTGGAAAACAAAAGCCAGTGCCAGCATGCCGACAAAGGTAATGGCCCAGCCTATGATAATGGCGCCGGCACCTGCGCCGGCCGCCATGTTTTGAGGTAGCGAGAAAATGCCGCCACCTATCATTGAGCCGACCACCAGTGCGGTGAGGGCACCCAGTTTCAGTCTGTTGTCAGACATGACTTCCTCCAGAAAAATTGATGTGCTGCAAGCTGGATGCTTGCCGCGGCATCGGCGTCAAAATGCGAAATAGCGTGCTGCGGTGTAGCTGAACCCATTAACCGGGATGCAAACCTGCGTGCTTTCGGTTTGGCATGGCCGGTATATGACCAATCGGTAGTGCGGCAACTGCTCTGTGTTATAGACGGCGCATCGGGTTTTGCAGCATCTTGTCGGGTGTTTGCCGACTTTTTGCACGCAACAGCCTCCGCATGGCTTTTTGGCTCGTGCAAGACTTTGTGCTTGGCAGTAGTAGTCGCTTGCCTTTAGAATGCGCCCCGCACCGCGAGACCGAGCGGCTGCTTTCCGATTCACTTCGACTGTTCTCGAAGGACAATATGAGCCATACCCCGCTGGAACCCGACCGCGCCCTTGTTGTGCTGTCCGGAGGACAAGACTCGACCACCTGTTTGTACTGGGCCCTGTCGCGCTTTCCCCATGTAGAGACCGTGACTTTCGATTACGGCCAGCGCCACCGCGTGGAGCTGGACTGCGCTCGCACCATCGCGGCCATGGCTGGCGTCCGCCATACCATCCTTCCGATTGATACCTTTGCCGCCATGGGCGGCAATGCGCTGACCGATGCGGCTATCGCCCCCGAAGACGGCGTGCGCAGCGACGGTGCGCTGCCCAACACCTTTGTGCCCGGGCGCAACCTGATCTTTCTGACCTTTGCCGCCGCCCATGCCTGGCAGCGCGGCATCGCCAATGTCGTGAACGGCGTGGCGCAGACTGACTATTCGGGCTATCCCGATTGCCGCGAGAACACGCTCAAGGCACTGGAGCTGGCGATCAATCTGGGCATGGATAGCCGTATCACCTTGCATGCGCCGCTGATGTTCATGAGCAAGGCGCAAACCGTGCATCTGGCCGAAGAGGTCGGTGCGCTGGATGCACTGGCTTACAGTCACACCTGTTATCAGGGCGCGGTGCCGCCGTGCGGCGAGTGTGCATCCTGCCTGTTGCGTGCCAAGGGCTTTGCCGAGGCTGGTGTGGCTGACCCGCTTGTTGTACGCGTGGGAGGCTGCTGATGCGTATGCTGCATATTGCCAAGGCAGGCTTCGAGGCGGCCCGCAGCCTGTCCGCCATTCCCCATGGCCACAGTTTTTCCGTTACCGCCAAGGCTGATCTGCCTTTGGCCGATTTGCGCGCGCGCCTTGGCGCCATATGCGCGGGGCTGGACTACTGCGATCTGAATACCCGTTTTTCCTGTCCTGATGATTTGACCCTGATCCGTCATCTGGCGAGCGATCTGGCCGTGCCTGCCGCCTTGTCGCTGCGTAGCGCACCCGGTCGCGGGGTGGAGCTGGATGCCGAGGGTCAAGCGCGGGCCTGGCTGAAAACCGGTTTTGAAGCGGCGCACTGGCTACCGCATGTGCCGGAAGGGCATCAGTGCGGGCGGCTGCATGGCCATGGCTTTGGCGTGCGCCTGCTGGCCGATGCTGGCCTGGCAGATTATGCGGCGCTGGAAAAAGCGTGGCAGCCGCTGCATGCCTTGTTGCAACACGGCACGTTGAACCGGATTGCCGGCCTGGAAAACCCGACCAGCGAAGTGCTTGCGTGCTGGCTGTTTGATGCATTGTCGGCGCGCTTGCCGGCCATGGCGGCGGTGGAAGTGTTCGAGACGGCCACGGCCGGTAGCCGCTTTGATGATCAGGGTCTGCGCATCTGGAAGGAGCAGCGCTTCGAAGCGGCGGTGCCGTTTGATGATCAGGGCCGCTACACCGGACACAGCTATCTGGTGCGCCTGCATCTGGCTGGCGATATCGACCCGGAGCAGGGCTGGGTACGCGACTTTGGTGAAGTCAAGGCTCTGTTCACGCCGCTGTATGCCCGGCTGGACCACCATGCGCTGGATCAGTTGCCGGGCATTGGTGCGACTGACTGCGCCGGTATCGCCCGCTATCTGGCGACGCATTTTGCGCTGCCACAACTGGTGCGCATCGACCTGTTGGAAAACGATACCGATGGCGCGCTGCTGTGGCTGGACGGGGGGCGTGCATGTACACGGTAAAAGAGATTTTCTACACGTTGCAGGGCGAGGGCGTACATGCCGGCCGTGCAGCGGTGTTTTGCCGCTTTGCCGGCTGCAACTTGTGGAGCGGGCGCGAGGTGGACCGCGCCAAGTCGATTTGCCGCTTTTGTGATACTGATTTTGTCGGCGTCGGGCCTGATGGCGGACGTTTCGCCTGTTCGGCGGCGCTGGCCGACCAGATCTGCCGCCAGTGGCAGGGGCTGGGCGGCACGCCTTATGTGGTGTTTACCGGCGGCGAGCCACTATTGCAGCTGGACGAGGCGCTGATAGCAGCGCTGCACGAGCGCGGCTTTGAAGTCGGGGTGGAAACCAACGGCACGCTGGCCGCGCCAGATGGTATTGATTGGCTGTGCGTCAGCCCCAAGGCCGGTGCCGACTGGGTGCAGCGCCACGGCGACGAAATCAAGCTGGTGTATCCGCAAACCGGCTTGCTGCCGCACGATGTCGATACCACCGGCTTTGCCCACGCCTGGCTGCAGCCTATGGATGATTGCGCCCGCGCCGGCAATACCGCCGCCGCCATTGACTACTGCATGCGTGCGCCGCACTGGCGTTTGTCGCTGCAGGGGCACAAGCTGGTTGGCATCCGCTAGCTGTCCCCGCGCCCATTATTCCTCATTCCTTAATTTTCGCATCCGGAGCCATATCATGGACCTGCATACCGATCTGCAATCGCTGGGCAACAAGAAAACCGACTACCGTTACGACGAGCCGGACGCCAGCTTGCTGGAGCGCTTTCCCAATCCCTATGCCCAAAGCGCGATCAACCCCAATGGCGTGACCGGCAGTCTGAACATCACCTGTCCCGAGTTTACCAGCCTGTGCCCGGTCACCGGTCAGCCCGATTTCGCGACCATCGTCATCGACATGGTGCCGGGGGAGTGGTGCGTCGAATCCAAGTCGCTCAAGCTGTATCTGGGTTCGTTCCGCATGCATGGCGAGTTTCACGAGTCCTGCATCTGCCGCATCTGCAATGATCTAGTCAATCTGCTTAAGCCGCGCCATATCGTAGTCGAAGGGCGTTTTACTCCGCGCGGCGGCATTCCCCTGTGGCCCAAGGCCGAGTGGAAGAGTCCGGCTTAAGGCTTGAGCATGGTGCTGGTGACGGTAAAGTCGTTGCCATAGCGGCGTACCAGTTTGGCCAGTAGCGGGGCAAGTGTCGGCCAGTTTTCGCTCAGGCAGGCGGGCAGGTCGGGGATGCTGTCTACACCCAGATAATCGGCCAGCGCGACCGGTTCGATATGGAAGTAGGCGGGGTAACCATCAAGGCGGGTATTGACCAGCAGCATCTGGCTACGGTCTATGCGGCAGGCAAGCAGGGTCAGCAAGGGCGGATCTCCGGAAAAAGGGCTGCAGTCTGCCTGCGCCAGGCGGCGCAGGCAAGTGCTTCATAGCCAGCGCCGAACGCGCTGGCAATAGTCGTGGTAGGCGGCGCCGAAATGCTGGCCTAGCGTGCGCTCTTCCGGCCGGATCTGGAAGCGGTTCATGTAGAGTACAAACACCGGCAGCAGGATAAGCGTCAGCGCATTGCCCAAGTAAAACGCCCATGCGCCCAATAACAACAAGTCGCCCAGATACATGGGGTTGCGGCTCAGGCGGTAGATGCCGCTGCTGACCAGCGCCGATGCGCCATCGGGTTTACGCGGGTCTATGCTGGTGCGTGCCCGGATAAAGGCGGCGACACCGGCAAGCAGCAACAGGCTGCCGGACAAGGTTAGCGCCGCCACCGGATAAACGCCGGCCTCTATCCCGCGTATATCGGGGGTGGCGCGGGCCAATAGCCACATCAGTCCCGCCAAAAGCAAAAATAGCAGTGGTGGCGGGATTTTGAGCTCGAGTCTATCCATGTCGCTGGCTCCCTGATCGTATGGGCAGACTGTTTGCCCCAGACCAAAAAAACCGGGCACGCGGCCCGGTTGTTGTGTGTGCTTGTGCGTCAGCCTTACAGGCCTGGCATGGCAAAGCCTTCGATCTTGGCATTGCCGACCAGCTTGGCCAGGTACTCGTGCATAACCTTGCGGCCGGCCATTTCGTTCAGGTATTGCTGCAACTGCTCTTTCACTTCTTCAAAGCTGACCTTGCCGCCGGTTTGGCGTTCGTTCACCTGGATGATGTGGTGGCCGAACTGGGTGGCGACCAGTTCCGGTGCGATCTGGCCGGCTTCGGTATTGAATACGACCTGCTCGAACTCGGGTACCATCTGGCCGCGGCCGAACTGGCCGAGGCTGCCGCCTTGCTGGCCGGACGGGCAGCTGGAGTGCTCGCGTGCCAGATCGGCAAAGCGTTCAGGATGGGCGATGAGATCGGCCAGCACGCCTTCGGCTTTGGCGCGGGTCAGGCTGTTGGCCAGCTCGTCGCCGGCCAGCGGGAACAGGATGTGGCTGGCAACAGCACTTTCGCCTTGCTGGAAACGCTCGGGGTAGGTGTTGTAGAACTCGAGGCAGGCCGCTTCGTCGACCGGGCTAAACTGCAAGGTCTTGTCCAGCAGCGCGCCGATGGCTTCGCCATCATTGGCGGTGTCGATACCATTTTCACGGGCTTCTTGCAGCAGCAGTTCGTGCAGAATCAGTTGCTGAACGGCCGCGTCGCGCGGGCTTGGCGTATCGGCGTGGTTTTCCTGCTCGGCCTGAATCATAGCTTCGGTAATTTCAACGCCGTTTACGGTGATAGCCATCAGAGGCTCCTGTTCTTGTCTTTAGGGTGGGTGCAGCCATGGTGCTTGCTGCGGATTATTTTCGATAATGGGGTCGTTTGTGCAGATCTCAATACACGCGTCTTGCAAATCATGTGCTTTCTTGCAGATAGACAAAAAGCGCGCCGAGTGCGCGCTTTTTGTCTGTCTGCAAGCCTGGATCAGGCTTTTTTCAGGAAGCAGGTCTTGAGCATCAGGCCCTTGATCTTGTCGTTACGGCATTCGACATGCTCATCGTCGTCTTCATCGACGCGGATGTTCTTGAATACGGTGCCGCGCTTGATCACGGTGGAGGAACCCTTGACCTTGAGATCCTTGATAACCGATACGGTGTCGCCGCTGGCAAGCAAAGTGCCGTTGCTGTCTCTTACGTCCATGATGTGATTTCCTTGATGGGGCCGGTTTTCAATCGGGCATTATAGTCTTTGGTGCGGTGTTCACCAAGGCATTGCTATTAATGGTTATAACGCGCCACTTTGTCTGCCCGGATGACGCTTTGCCAGTGTAGACGCCAGCGCTGGTGTTTTGCCGGCGGGCGCGGTCGCCGCACTGGCGGATTGCCGGTATCATGCGGGTTTTCGCCCGTCAGGGCGTCGCAAGGATTTGAGGGATGGGTAGCATGAGTCAACAGCAGAACAATGCCAACGAGGTGTGGCGCAAGGTCAAGGCGCTGGAGCAGGTATTGAATGCCCAGCTGCCGGAAGCGATCGCGGCCGCCAAGCTTGGCAAGCCGGGCAAGATGTTGAGCGAAGTACAGAAAACGGCGGGCGAGCGTAGTGCGCTGGCCTTGAGTTTTCCGATTTTACAGCGCGAAAACCGCAAGGATGTCGAGGTGGCGTGGATCAATATCCAGATCAGCCTGTCCGGCAACGGTGTGCCGCACGCCGCGGTGGACCATGCACCCTTGGGTGCCGTGATGCATGTGGCGCACTGGGCATGCGAGTTCAGCTTTGATTACGACGCCTATATCGGCTTTCCGGCTGATGGCTGGCAGCCGTGGCGCAACCGGGAAGGGCGCTTGTTGAGCTGGGACGAGTCCGAGTCGCCGTTCGGTGATGAGTGGCTGTACTCGTTGCAACTGGATGCGGTCGATAGCGAGGCGGGTCTGGTCGAGTGTGTGGTAGCGCCGGCCATCGCCCTGTTGCAGGGCAAGGCGCTGGATGAGGCATTGCCGGCTACTTTGCCCGGTTTGTTGCGTTATCAGGATATTGACCTGGCTGACGGCGCACGCGACTTGCGTATTGCGCAGGCGTGATGCAGCGCTATCTGCTGCTGGAAACCGAAGTCGAGTTTTCGGCCATGCGTGCGCAAGGCGCAGGCGGACAGAATGTCAACAAGGTTTCCAGTGCAGTACAACTGCGTTTTGATGTGATGGCTTCCAGCTTGCCAGAAGGCATCAAGCTGCGCCTGCTGGCGCGGGCCGATTCGCGTTTGAGCCGCGACGGCGTATTGGTGATCAAGGCGCAGCAGCATCGCAGCCAGCCATTGAACCGCGCCGATGCACTGGCGCGCTTGCAGGCGCTGATCGATGAAGCGGCCCATGTGCCCAAGCTGCGTCATGCGACGCGGCCGACGCTGGGTTCGCGCAAGCGGCGCCTGGAAGGCAAGGCCAAGCGCGGCGCCGTCAAGGCGCTGCGCGGCAAGGTCGCCGGCGAGTGAGTTCTGTTGTGCCCTGAGTCGCGCTTGCTGTGTGCTGTTTTTTCTCGTGATAGCGGTGTCTGCCGGGCTTGCGGCGCTTGTCTTTTTTCAGAGTTTTTCCATGAATCCTCCTATTGGCCTGTCCGGCAGCGGCGTAGCCCTTTCGGTGCTGGCCTCGCTGCTGTTTGCCGTGTTGTCCGGCTATACCACCTTGCTGTCACCCTTGTCCGGCGAGGCTGTTTTTGCCTGGCGCATCATCTGGACTTTGCCGGGCGCCTTTCTGTTGCTGGTTTTGCGCCGGCAATGGCCGGCGTTTTGCCAGTTGTTGCAGCGCTTGCGCAGCGAGCCTCGCCTGTTGCTGGCCATGCCCTTGCTGGCCGGCTTGTTTGGCGTGCAGCAGTGGCTGTTTATGTGGGCACCTATCAATGGCGAGGCCATGTCGGTGGCGATGGGCTATTTCTTGCTACCCCTGACCATGGTGTTGTTCGGGCGCTGGCTGTATGGCGAGCATCTGTACCGCATGCAGTGGCTGGCGGTAGGCTTTGCCTTGCTCGGGGTGCTGCATGAATTGTGGCTGACCCGTGCCATTGCCTGGCCCACCTTGCTGGTCGCGCTGGGTTATCCACCTTATTTCGTATTGCGGCGCTGGGCACGGCTGGAGGCGCTGACCGGTTTTGCGCTGGAGATGGCGTTCTTGTTTCCGGTCGCTATCCTGATGTTGTGCTATCTGGGGCCGGCAAGTTATGGTGTGCTGGACGAGGCGCGCTTCTGGTTGCTTTTGCCGGGTCTGGGCTTGATCAGTACCGCAGCCTTGCTGTGCTATCTGGCATCCAGCCGCCTGTTGCCTTTGGGGATGATGGGCTTGCTGGGTTATGTGGAGCCGGTATTGCTGTTTTTGCTGGCTATCACGCTGTTGGGCGAGCCTTTGAGTGCCAATCGCCTGCTCACTTACGGGCCGATCTGGCTGGCCGTCGCTTTGACTGGCTTGAATATTTCGATCCGTCAGTTCGGCCTGCGCCTGCCGTGGCGGGGGCGCAGATAAGCAAGGCTATTTGGCGGGAGGGTGTATGCGCTTTGATGACAGGCTGGATGCCGCCCGGCAGTTGGCGCAGGCCTTGCTGGTTTACCGTGGCCAGCATCCGCTGGTACTGGCCATTCCGCGTGGCGCGGTGCCGATGGGGCGCGAGCTGGCAGATTTGCTGCAAGGCGATCTGGATGTGGTGCTGGTGCGCAAGCTGCATGCGCCGGGGGATGCCGAGTTCGCCATCGGTGCGCTAAGCGAAACGGGGCAGGTGGTGTTGATGCCCTGGGCCGGACGGGCGGGTGCCGATGCGCAGTGGATTGCGCAGCTGCGCGAGCTTGAGTCGGCCAAAATACGGGCACGGCGCGCGCGTTATACGCCACTGCGCCCATCCTTGCCGGTTGCTGGGCGCATCGTGATTGTGGTGGACGATGGCTTGGCGACCGGTGCCACCATGCTGGTGGCACTGGGTGCGCTGCGCTTGCAAGGTCCGGCACGGCTGGTGTGTGCCGTGCCGGTGGCGTCGCCGGACGCTTGTGCGCGGGTACGTGCGCATTGCGACGAGTTGGTGTGTTTGAGTGCGCCCGCCCAGTTTGCCTCGGTCGGGCAGTTTTACCGCGACTTCACCCAGGTGGAAGACGCCGAGGTCGAGCGCGTTCTGGCTGCGTCTTAGCGCCCCTTCACCAGGTTCATGATTTCGGCTGCATCCAGCGTGCCGGCGCGCTGGCGGATTTGCGGCAGGTACTGGCTTTGCATCTCTTTGGCCGGTCCTAACATGCCCTGAAAACTCTGCTGCAGTAGCGCCGTGCTCATCTGGCGGCCGCCGGCGTAATAGCGCTTGGCGATCTGGCCCAGTGCATAGGTGCTGGCAAAAGAAAATGCCATGCCGGTGCCTGCGCCGCCCAGTGTTTTCCCCCATTTTCCTGCCGCTTTGCCAAATAGCCCGCCTATCAGCTTGCGCCCGAATTGTTCCAGATATTGTGACGTCAGTCCGATGCCGACGGTGGACAAAAATTCGCGGATATGGCCCTGATCCAGCTCATAGCCATAGCGTTTGCCTATGCCGTACACCATCTTGATCTGCAGCGGAATAATGGCGACCGAGGCCCAGGATTGCGGCAGCAGTTCCAGCGCACCATTCAGAATGGCGTAGTTGAGGATGGAGCGGTCAAGCTCGGCTTCGTCTTGCGCATTGCTGCTGGCAGTTGGCGCGGCTTGCTGTTTTGCAGCGGCTGCGGCTGGCGGTGCCGCATACTGGCCGGCATCGGCAATGGCGTCGGCCTCCTGCTGGAAGGCAAGGCTGTCTGCATCCGCCAACTGCAGGCGGGCTTTCAAGTCCGCCAGGAAGGCGCGTTCGGCCTCGCTGGTACGCCCGTCGGCATCGCAAACGCACACCGCCATCTCGAAGGCAAACTGGCGTGCAGCCTGATCGTCCAGCTTGGAGCAGGCATCCGCGAGCGTGATCCGCTTGAATAACACGTCCTGATACAAGCGGGTGAGATCCATGCCCGAGCCTTGCCCCAGGGATTCGGCTAGCGCGCGTATATGTTCGCGCTCGCGTTCGTCGTTATCGCCGTCGGCAAAGGCGGCCAGCAGGGCGATGCTCAGGATGGCTTGTTGTTGTGCGCTGTTCATGGGATGTTCGGCCTGATAAGTTGATATCGCTTTGGCAAGTTAATACGGTAGCAGTTCCCGGTTGGCTTAATTGTTTAGCCTTGTGTACGGCCATGCCAAGCCCAGAAGTCTTTGACCCGGTGCTGCATAAAGTCTTGTGCGGCGCTTAAGTCGGCGCTGTCTGTCTCGTCGGTGATACGGTATACATCGGACGTTTGATTGCCGTTTTCGACCTCCAGCGTAATGCCGGACATTTCGGCCTGTTCGGCCAGATAGCTCAGATAGTCATTGATGGCCTGAACAAATTCGTCGCCGCGTGCTTGTCCGTCCAGCAGGGATTTAACGAAATTGTGGCCGTTGATAATGATTTTGCTCATGGCTTGCTCCTGGAGTGGCGTGCGCTTTCGCTATGCCGGATGCCCTGATGCTAGCAGCCGGATTTTGTGTTGCGCTGACGGATTCAGATGTGGGAAAAGCGCGCGCCAGGGCTTGACCCGGCGGCTTGAATCTGCCTGTTTGATGTGCTGTGCAAATTTTAATCGCCACTTGCGGGTGCATTGATTTATAAGGATTTTCTTCTGGCTTTGCCCCGCTATAAGGCTGCTTTTCCACAGAATCTGTGGAAAATTCCGCAGTGTGTTTAGGCCGGTTCATCGGCCTGTGCACCGAATTGCAGGGCAGCCAGCCGCGCATACAGGGGCGAACTTTGCAGCAAGGTGCGATGCGTGCCTTCGGCGATGATGCGCCCCTGATCCATGACCAGAATTCGGTCGGCCTGGCGCACGGTGGCCAGACGATGGGCGATGACCAGCGTGGTGCGTTTGGCGGCAGCGCGTTCCAGCGCCTGCTGCACCAGTTGTTCGGACTCGGCATCCAGTGCGCTGGTGGCTTCATCCAAAAGCAGGATGGGCGGGTTTTTCAGAATGGCGCGGGCGATGGCGATGCGCTGGCGCTGGCCGCCGGACAGGCGTACGCCGCGTTCGCCCAGATGACTGGCGTAGCCTTGCGGCAGACGCTGGATAAACTCGTCTGCTGCCGCTTCGCGTGCGGCAGCAAAGACTTCCTGATCGCTGGCTTCGGGTTTGCCGTAGCGTATATTTTCCAGCGCGCTCGTGGCAAAAATAACCGTGTCCTGCAAGACCACGCCCAGATGCTGGCGCAAGTCATTCAGGGCCAGGGTGCGCAAGTTGACGCCTTGCAGCTTGATCTGGCCTTGATCCGGGTCGTAAAAGCGCAGCAATAGCTGGAACAGGGTGGTTTTGCCCGCGCCGGAGGGGCCGACCAGCGCGACGCGCTCGCCCGGGTGGATGTGCAGGTTTAGCTGGTGTAGTGCCGGCGTGTCCGGGCGGGACGGATAGGCGAAACTGACGTTTTCCAGCCGGATGCCGTCGCCTGTTGCCGCGAGCGCGTGTGGCCGCTCGGGCGTCTGCACCGGGCTGTCCAGTGCCAGCAACTCCATCAGCCTTTCGGTGGCTCCGGCCGCGCGCTGGATATCGCCCCACACTTCGGCGATCGCACCGATGGCACCGGCGGTGACCACCGCATAGAGAACGAATTGCCCCAGTTCGCCCGGTGTCAGGCTGCCGTCTATCACCGCATGTGCGCCCAGCCACAGCACAAACACAATGGCACCGAAAACCAGCAGGATGACGACGGCAGTGAGTAGCGAGCGCGCGCGTATGCGGGCGAGTGCACTGTCGAATGCATGTTCTACCGCGCCATCAAAGCGTTGCGCCTCGTGCGCTTGCTGATTGAAAGCCTGTACGGTCGGGATGGCGTTGAGGATTTCGCCGGCCATGGCGCTGGCGTCTGCGATGCGGTCCTGGCTTGCGCGCGAGAGCTGGCGCACGCGCCGGCCGAACAGCATGATGGGCAGAATGACGAATAGCAGTGTGGTCAGGATATAGCCGGTGAGGCTGCTGCTGGTAATGAACAGCATGACGAGGCCGCCGGCCATCAATAGCAGGTTGCGCAAGCCCATGGACAGGCTGGTGCCGATGACGGTTTGCACCAGTGTGGTGTCGGTGGTCAGGCGTGACAGCACTTCGCCGGTCTGTGTGGTCTCGAAGTAAGCCGGGCTCATCCGGATTACATGGCGATAGATGGCACTGCGCAAATCGCTGGTGACGCGCTCGCCCAGCCAGGACACCAGATAAAAGCGCGCAGCCGTAGCGGTGGCAAGGACAGCGGAAACCGCGAACAGGGCGATAAAAACCGAGTTGATATGCCCTGCGCTCGCCGCGCTAAAGCCGCGGTCTATCATGTAGCGAAAAGCGACAGGCAATGCCAGTGTCGCACTGGCTGCAACCGTGAGTGCCAGCAGGGCGAGTATGGCGCGCAGGCGATAAGGACGCAAAAAAGGCAGTAGCGCCAATAAAGGGCTGATGCGGACGAGAGTGGGCTTGGGCGATTCTGGCATAGCGCTACTTTAACGGTGAACGCATGGGCGTGCTGTTAATTTGTAGCTGGGTGTTGTGAAACGGGTAGAGCTAAAGGCGCCGTGGTGGCCGGGTGAAACTGGTGGGGGGAGAAGGATTCGAACCTTCGAAGGCTGAGCCGTCAGATTTACAGTCTGATCCCTTTGACCGCTCGGGAATCCCCCCACAAGAGGACGCGAATAATAAATGGGTTTATATCAAACGTCAAGCGAATGTCGGTGATTCATGCCGAAGTGCTGCGCACTTAGCCCAGTGACGCGGGCAGGCGGCGAATATCGGCGACGCGGATGCGCTTGAGTTGTTCGACGGTAATTAGATGCAGCAGGATTTTGACCACTTTTTGCTGCTTGTTGCCGGTAATGGCGCGGTGCAGACGGGCTTCCAGTTCTTTGGCGTCTTCGCGCTTGCTCACCGCTTCGGGTAGCAGCAAGCGGATGGCGTCGTCGTCAATGGCGCGTGCGCCCATCGGGCTGGCTGCGGCATCGTTCGAGGCAAGGAAAATCATGTACTTGCCTTTTTGCGTCAGGGCGGCGCCCAGCAGTTTTACCGTTTGATCCATCGTGTTGGTCTTTCAAGTCGAATTTTGGAGCGCTAGGGTACACCGGCAGCGCCGTGCATGAAACCTTTAGTTTAGCGGGTGTTAAGGCAGGTTCCTGGCGACAAGAATCGGCTGTGCCTGCTAAAACGAAGCAGCTCCGCACTTTTAGCACTCAGGCAAAAACGGGCAGGAGCGTGCAAGTTGGCACCCGTGCAGGAGGTGGCTGCCATGAAAAAGCTGGTGTGGATAGTGTTTGTCAGCGCCTGGTGCCATGCCGAAGCTGCACCGCGCTGGGTCTTGCTTGGCGAAACTGCAAGCGGTAACCAGATTACCTTTGATCTGGAGACCTTCAGAAGTGGTGCACTTCCCGAGTTATGGCTACAGGTCGATCAGGCCAGCTGTCCGCCCAAAGGCCGGCGTCAGGATTGCCTGTTGCAGCAGAAAATCAAGGTCAACTGCAATAGTCAGGAGTTTGCCGTTGTCCACACCCGGGTGCGCAATCATCAGGGTAGCTTGCGCCATGATAGCGGCTTGGTGGGGGCCAAGTTTGAATCGGCCCCGCAAGGATCGATTGCCGCGTCGGTGGTGGCGCTGGCCTGTCACGTCGAGGGTTTAGCCGGCTAAGCTCTCGCTGCCAGGCTTACGCGAAGCGGCGCGCGGCATCCAGTGCCAAACCGCTGCCTATGCTGCCGTGCAGGTCGCCCTCGACGGCTTTGGCTTTGGGCAAAAGGGCGGCGATACGCTGTCTGAGCAGGGGGACACCACTGGCACCACCCGTGAAAAATACAGTGTCTACCGCATCGGGCGCGACCTGAGCCTGTGTGAGCACCTGCTTGACGGTGTGTTCTATGCTGTCGATCTGGCGGGTAATCGACTCGTCAAACTGGGCGCGGCTCAGGCTCAGGTTCAGGCCGTTCTCTATTTCATCCAGCTGCAAAAGCGTCTGTTCCTGACTGGAGAGTGCAATTTTGGCGTCCTCCACCTGCATGGCCAGCCAGTGACCGGCGCGCTTGGCAATCAGGGTAAACAGCCGGTCAAGCTTGTTCTGCTCCAGTGCTTCGGAATACACGCTTTGCAAGGAAGACAGTGCCTTGCGTGTATAGGCAAAGTTGATGGTGTGCCAGGTCGACAGATTGAAGTAGGCACTGGATGGCATCTCGGCCTGGCTTTTGAGCTTGCTGCGCAGGCCCAGTAGCGGCATGGCCGTGGCCAGACTCAGCTGCTTGTCGAAATCGGTGCCGCCGATGTGGACGCCGCAATTGGCCAAAATGTCATCTTGACGATCCAGCTTCAAGGCGGATTGTGGCGACAGGCGGATCAGGGTGAAGTCGGAGGTGCCGCCACCGATGTCCACAACCAGTACCAGCTCTTCACGACTGATACGGCTTTCGTAGTCGAAAGCGGCCGCAATCGGCTCGAATTGGAACTCGATATCGCTAAACCCGGCCTGGCGTGCAATCTGCGCCAGCGTGTCTTGTGCCAGTGCATCGGCGCGTGCATCGTCGTCGACAAAATACACCGGCCGGCCAAACACCGCCTGTTGCAAGGGACGGCCGGCCGAGCGTTCGGCACGTTGCTTGAGCTGGTCGATATACATCTGCAGCAAGTCCATAAAGCGCAGCGTACGTCCATGCACTTCGGTCTGGCCATCCATCAAGCTGGTGCCAAGCAGGCTCTTGAGCGAGCGCATCAGCCGGCCCTCGTAGCCTTCCAGATATTCGGCAATGCCGGCTCGCCCGACCGCGACCGAGTCTTCCTCAGTATTGAAAAACACCACAGAAGGGAGCGTGGTCTTGCCATCTTCCAGTGCCAGCAAGGCGGGGACGCCGGGGCGGTGCCAGCCGACGGTCGAGTTGGACGTGCCAAAATCCACGCCACAAGCATTGGTCATCATGAATACGTTTATATCGGTGCAAAATTTCGAGGCGCGCGAGTATAGCCCAATTCAGCGTCAAGGTCTGGCGGCGGCAAACCATTTGCACCGCTGCTATACCTTAAGGCATGCATTTTTATGCAATTAACCGCAAAAGACTGCATCTGGACTTGCTGTGCGTATCTGTTGATGCACATGGCGCGTGAAGATTTTTACGAAGAGAGGTAAGCGATGTCAGTAGCCAAGGGGCAGGGCGAGCGCACACGAGTTGCGCCAATTTCCACACCAACCGATCTGGGTAGTGACGCGACGCGCGATATCAGCGCAGCGATGAACCTGATTCTGGCCGATGTTTTTGCTTTGTATCTGAAAACCAAGAATTTTCACTGGCATGTCAGCGGGCCGCATTTTCGCGACTACCACCTGATGCTGGATGAGCAGGGTGATGAACTATACGGTATGACCGACCCGATTGCCGAGCGTGTGCGCAAGGTTGGTGGTCGGACCATGACCTCTATCGGCCATATCGCCCGCATCCAGCGGGTGCTGGATAATGATGCCGACTATGTGCATCCGCTGGATATGCTGGCCGAACTGTGCGACGACAGCAAAAATCTGGCTGCGCGTTTGCGTGAAGTCCATAGCGTATGCGACAAATACAACGATACGGCAACGGCCAGCCTGATCGAAAACTGGATAGATGCCGCCGAGCGGCGCACCTGGTTTTTGTTTGAAGCCAGCCGCCGCGGTGACGGTACCGGTCACTAAGCCGTTTTCGGGTTTGGCCAAAAGCGATAGCGGATTGATTCCGCTATCGCTTTTTTATGGTGATGTCCCAATTGCAAGTTGGTATATACGTCCTGCGATGCACGCTATCCATGCATCAGCCACCATTCCCCGTTAGGCTCGCGCCGGTGAAAAAGACGCTGGCGAGGTCTTAAGCTGGCCTCTGTTTGAGCGATTCGACGCTAGCGAATCGCGAGTTGGCCAGCGCCTCGGCAGCGTCTTTTACGCCGGGGTTTCGCGAGACTTCGGGGGCGCCGGGGATGCAAGGGGCCGGGCGCGTCCGGCCCCTGCCCGCATGCCGCGCGGAAGCGGCAAGCTAAACAGGTCCGCGCAGCGGACTCAAAACCCACTCCCCATTTGTGCCAACTTGTAATTGGGACATCGCCTTTTTTATTGTGTGCTCAAGGCTGTGGAACCTGATCCAGCAACAATAGTGCCGCGCGTTGCCAAGAACCGGCGTGCTCTTCTTTACTGTCTACGGTTTGCTCTGCCTGCCATGGCATTTGCGTACTGCCGCTTTTGCTTACGCTTAGTGTCAGGGTGTTGAGCGTGCGCTCTGCATAGCTTGTGTAAGGTTGTTGTGGCCAGTCCCAGTCTGCCATGCCGCCCCAGCCTCCGCCATAGCGGCCATAGCCCACGCCGATGCCGCTCTGCCATTGCGTTTGCGGTGTCAGTACGGTGCGGGTGCTGGCGCGAAAGCAGAATTGCCACTGCCCGCCTTGCGCAAGTGGCGTATAGCCGTGTAGCGACAGCAGCAGTTCCAGCCGCGCCTTGGCATCAAAGCCCAGCTGCACCGGTGCGGGGCAGGACAAGGAGGCGGTGGCCACCGGGGGTGGCGGCATGGTGTCGGCCAGCCCCCATAAGGGGGTCAAACATGGCAACAGAGCAAGGTATTTCATGGCGGGGCTCTTTATTGGTTTGTGTGCCCTGCAAGCATAGTGCCGATCCGGCCGTATAATCGATCCGACTATGAGTAAACGGGCGCGTAATGAAAATACTGCATACCTCGGACTGGCATCTGGGCCAGCATTTTATCGGCAAGACACGCCAGGCTGAGCATCAGGCGTTTCTTGCCTGGTTGCTGGAGCAAGTCAAGCTTTGCGCTGTCGATGTCGTGCTGGTCGCTGGCGATGTGTTTGATACCGGCGCGCCCCCTAGCTATGCGCGCGAGCTGTACAACGAATTCGTTGTTGGCCTGCATGCGAGTGGCGCCACGCTGGTGGTGCTGGGTGGCAACCACGACTCGGTGGCTACGCTGGGCGAGAGCAGATCGCTGTTGGCGCATCTGTCCACCCGGGTGGTTGCGGCAGTGGATATCGAGCGGCAGGTGCTGGTGTTGAACGGGCGTAATGGCCAGCCCGGCGCCGTTTTATGCGCCATCCCATTTATCCGTGCGCGCGATGTATTGCAAAGCCTGCCCGGGCAAAGTTCAGCGGACAAGCAGTTGTCCTTGCAGCAGGCGATACAGCGGCATTATCAGGCCGTGTATGCACTGGCCGTGGCGCAGCGACAGGTGCTGGGGCTGGATCTGCCTGTTATCGCCAGCGGCCATCTGACTACGGTGGGCGCGAGCGCCAGCGAGTCGGTGCGCGAAATCTATGTGGGCGCGCTGGAGGCATTTCCGACCAGTGCTTTTCCGCCAGCCGATTATATTGCGCTAGGCCATATCCACCGCCCGCAAAAAGTGGGTGGCTTCGAGCATATCCGCTATTGCGGCTCCCCCATTGCCCTGAGTTTTGACGAGGCGCACCAGCAAAAAGAAGTGCTGCTGGTTGAGCTGGATGCCAAGGGCTTGCAGTCGGTGACGCCTTTGGCTGTGCCGTGTTTTCAAGCCCTGTGTGCCGTTGCGGGGTCGCTGGAGAGTTTGCCTCACCAGATTGCCGCTGCTGCAACAAAGGCTACAGAAGGACAGACGGTGTGGCTGGAGGTCATGGTGCGTAGCGATGACTATCTGGCCGATTTGCATGGCCGCATCCAGAGCATGTGCGAAGGCTTGCCGGTGGACGTGTTGCGCATCCGGCGCGAGCGTGGCCAGAGTGCTTTAGCCTTGCAGCAGCAAGCGCGGGAGACGCTGGACGAACTCAGCCCGTCTGAGGTGTTCGAGCGGCGTCTGGCGCAGGAAGAGTTGCCGGATGCGCTCAAGGTCAGCCTGCAGGCGCGCTATGCGCTGCTTCTGGCCGAGCTGGCAGGGGAAGACGCATGAAGATACTTTCCTTGCGCCTGAAAAACCTTAATTCGCTGAAGGGGGAATGGAAGGTCGACTTTAACGCGCCCCCTTTCAAGGGTAACAGCCTGTTTGCCATTACCGGCCCGACCGGCGCCGGCAAAACCACCTTGCTGGATGCGATCTGTCTGGCGCTGTATCACGAAACGCCGCGCCTCAAGACACTGTCGGCCAGTGCCAACGAGCTGATGACGCGCCACACGGGTGATTGTCTGGCCGAGGTCGAGTTTGAAGTACAGGGCGAGGGTTATCGGGCATTCTGGAGCCAGCGTCGCGCGCGCGACAAGGCCAGAGGCGCGCTGCAGGCGCCAAAGGTCGAGCTTGCACGCGCCGACGGTACGATCTTGTCTACCCAAGTGGGTGACAAGCTGCGGCAGATTGTGGCCATCACCGGGCTGGATTTTGCCCGTTTTACCCGTTCCATGCTGTTGGCGCAGGGCGGTTTTGCCGCTTTTCTCAATGCCAGTGCCAACGAGCGTGCCGAACTGCTGGAAGAGCTGACCGGCAGTGAAATTTACGGCCGCATTTCCGAGCGCGCATTTGCACGCGCCCGTGATGCCAGGCTTGCGTTGGAGCAGTTAAAGCGCGATGCGGGTGCCGCCGATTTGCTGGATGAGAATGCGCGCAGTGTGCTGGAAGCCGAGGTCACGGCGCTGGTGCAGGAGGAAGCGGCGCTAGCGGCGGAGGCGGCCAGGCTGGATGCACAGCGCCAATGGCGCTTGCGTGTGACTCAGGCCGAGGCGGAAGAAGCCAGCGCCTTGCAGGGCTTGGACGAGGCGGATACGCAGGCAAGGCTTGCCGCGCCGGCGCTGGAGCGCCTGAGCCTGGGCGAGCCGGCCGAGGCGCTACGCCCGCTTTATCAGTCAATGACTCAGGCGCAAGCCGCCTGGCAGGCATTGACCGGCACGCAGGCGGAACTGGGCGAGCAGCAACTTGCGGCGCGTCATGCGTCTTTGCGCCTGCATGGTGAAGCATGGGCCCTGGCCGGAGCGCAGGCGGCGGCCGAGGCTGAGGCGCTGGCAGCACTGGCGCAAGACAGGCAGGCGCTGGAAGCGCAGATGGCCTTGAATGCAGTACATGCGCAATTGGGCGAGCTGATCCCCGTCTGGCGCGGCCTGTTTGCCGAGGGGCAAAGGCTGGAGGGTGAGCAAGTCAGCAAAAACACCGAACTGCAGCGCTTGCAGCAGCAAAGCCATGTGGCCAGAGCACAGCGCCAGACCTTGGTCGGGGCCCTTGCCCGCGCCGAAGATCAATATACGCAAGCCTTGGCGCAGGAGCAGGCGGCAGCCTTGCTGCGGGAAAGCCTGGGCGCGGATGCCGCACAATTGCGCGCCGCCTGGCAGGAAAGTCAGGCAGATGCGCTGGCAGCGCTACGCCTGGACGAAGAGGGGGCGCGCTTGCGTATGCAGGCGGCCGAGCTCACGCACTGGCAGGCACAAAAACAGCCGCTGGCGCATGAGGTGGCGACACTGGCGGACGAGCGTACGCATTTACGCAGTCTGTTTAGCGCACTCAAAATTGAAGAAGCAGACAAGGCAAGGCTAATCGAGCTGGAATTGCGCATCCAGAGTCTGGAGGCGCAGCGCGCCCATTTGCGCCCGGGAGAGGCTTGCCCCTTATGCGGCGCATGTGAACATCCGGCGCTAGAGGCTTATCGCCAGCTGGATCCTTCGCAGAGTGAGCAGGCATTGGTCGCAGTCAGGGCAAGACTGGCCGAAGTGCAACTGGAGGGGGAGGCGTTGGCGGCTGCGCTGGCGCGCAAAACGGCAGAAGCGCAGCAGCTGGAACAGCGCCTGCTTGAAGGCATGGCGCAGCATCAGGCGCAGCAAGTGCGCTGGCAGAATGCGGCCTCAGTGTATGCCCTGGCGGGGGAGGCCTGGCGTGACGAGTCTGTACTCGCCCGCTTGCGTCAGAAGCTGGAAGCCGCACGGGACAGGGCGGCTGCCGCTTTGGCCGCTTTCGAGGCCGCCGAGCTGTCATGGCATGCGGCACAGGCTGTCAGCGCTGATGCGGATAAGCATCTGGCCGATGTGCGTCATCAGTCGGCACTGCTTGAACAGCACGAGGCAACGCTGGCGCAGGGGTTGAGCGAGGGGCAGCGCGCATTGGCTGCATTGCAGTTGGCGCAAGACAAGCACAACCAGGCGCTATGCCTGGCGCTCGCGCCTTTTGCCCAGAGCTTGCCGGCACAGCCCTCTGCGTGGCTGGCCGAGCGTGCGATCCAGTGGCAGGCCTGGCAGCTGGCAGAGCAAACTGCCCGGCAACTGGCACAGGATGCGCTACGCGTACAGGCGCGGCTCTTTGCTGCCAACCAGCTGCGGGATAGCTGGCAGCAAAGAGCCGGATGCGTGGGGCTGGATGGCATGCCGACAGCGCCTGCCGTGGATGACAGGGCGGCTGCTTTGGCCGGGCTTCAGCAAGAAGCCGACGCGGTGACAAACACGCTGGCGCAACTGGAAGGGCGGCAGACGCAGCTGGCCGCAAACTTGCGGGAGCGTGCCAGCGAGCAGGATGCGGCCCGGCGTGTCTGGCTGGATGCGCTGGCGGAGAGTACGTTTGCCGACGATACGGCCTTTCTGGCCGCGCT
This sequence comes from Craterilacuibacter sinensis, assembly GCF_009831765.1. Taxonomy (GTDB): domain Bacteria; phylum Pseudomonadota; class Gammaproteobacteria; order Burkholderiales; family Chromobacteriaceae; genus Craterilacuibacter; species Craterilacuibacter sinensis. The sequence continues at coordinate 128,739 of NZ_WSSB01000006.1, forward strand.
CTTGCCCGAAGCCGAGCGCCTGCGCTTGCAGGCGCTGCGTGAAAATCTTACGCAGGCGCGGCGGCAGGCGCTGACCTTGCTGGAGGCGGTACAGGCGACGCTTTCCGGCTTGCGTGCATCGCCGCTGACTGACTTGCCTTTGGCCGAGCTTACGGCACAGCTCTCGACGCTTGGCGCCAGACGGCAGGCGCTGGCAAAAGCGCAAGGAGGTCTGGCCGGGCGTCTGGCCGAAGACGATGCGCGCAAGGCGAAGCAGCAGCGCTTGCTGGGACAGATCGCGGCGCAGGCGGCCGATGCCGAGCTGTGGCAGCATCTGGACGGGCTGATAGGCTCGGCCAAGGGGGATAAATTCCGCAAGTTTGCCCAGGGTTTGACGCTGGATCATCTGATTTATCTGGCCAATCGCCAGTTGCAGACGCTGCATGGGCGCTATGTGTTGCAGCGCCGGGGTACGGGCGAGCTGGAGCTGGAAATTGTCGACACCTGGCAAGGCGATGCGGCGCGTGATACGCGTACGCTGTCCGGAGGTGAAAGCTTTCTTGTGAGTCTCGCGCTGGCACTGGCCTTGTCTGATCTGGTCAGTCACAAAACCTCGATCGACTCCCTGTTTCTGGATGAAGGCTTCGGCACGCTGGATGCCGACACGCTGGAGTTGGCGCTGGATGCGCTGGATAGCCTGAATGCCTCGGGCAAGATGATAGGCGTGATCAGCCATGTAGAGGCGATGAAGGAACGCATCCCGCTGCAGATAAGGGTGGGCAAGGCTAGCGGTATCGGCTTTTCAACCCTGCAAATTGTGGCTTAAAGCGGACGTAGCTTGCCGTCTACGCAAATGAGCGCGTCCAGGCGGATCTGGCTGCCGTCGTCCAGCACAATGAATTCCTGCGCATCCCGGGTGATGATGTCGCGGATGATGCTGTGGCAATGGCTTTGCGTGCCATCGGCTGCTAGGTAAGTCATATTGCAGGGTTTGCGTTGCAGTGCCAGCCATTCCAGCTCGCTGTGATAGTCGCAACTGATCGGGGAGTAGGGCTGTTCGGGCATGATTTTGCCTGCGAATAAAAAACGGCCGGCCATCTGTATGACGGCCGGCCGTGTAGGCTCAGGATGTCTGCGCTGACGCGGCTTCCGGACATTCCAGCCAGATCAGGCTGGCCATGCGCCCGCTGACGCCGTCGCGCCGGTAGGAATAAAAACGGTCGCGGTCGATAACGGTGCAAAAATCCCCGCCATAAACGGCAGTAACGCCGCATTCAGCCAGGCGCTGGCGGGCCAGCAGGTAAATATCGGCCAGAAACTTGCCGTCGCCGATGTCCTTGAAGGCCGCATCGGCTTCGCCGGCATGGGCGAGAAATACGCTGCGTACTTCCGCACCGACTTCAAATGCGTCCGGCCCGATCGCCGGCCCCATCCAGGCCAGAATTTCATCCGGCGCCACTTTCATGGCCGCGACCGTCGCTTCGAGTACGCCGTCCGCCAGCCCCCGCCAGCCGGCATGGGCCGAGGCCACCACGCTGCCGGCGCGGTCACAGAACAGCACCGGCAGGCAGTCGGCGGTCATCACCACGCTGGCCTTGCCGCACTGGTAAGCAACACTGGCGTCGGCTTCCGGCGGGTTTTCACCCAAAGAAGCGACATCCACCACGACCGTGCCGTGCACCTGATTGAGCCAGGCCGGCTCGCATGGCAGGAAACGGCGCAGAATCTCGCGGTTTTCCGCCACATGTTCAGGCGTATCTCCGACATGGGCGGCCAGGTTAAAACTGGTGTAAGGCGCGACGCTGACACCGCCGGAGCGGGTGGTGACCAGGGTGCGGACATGGGCCGGTGCCGGCCAGTTCGCGCTAAGCCAGTCAGTCGCGAACATACATCACCTCGACACCCTCGTCGTCGCTCTCATCCCAGTCATCGTCCAGATCGTCTTCGTCCAGATTGGCCAGCATCAGTTCCTGCGCTTCGCCGCGCATAATGGCCAGCAGGGCGCGCATATCATCGGGGATGCGTGCGGTCCAGGTCTTGGTTTCGCCGGTAGCCGGATGTTGCAGGCTGAGGCGGAAGGCGTGCAGCGCCTGACGCGCCAGCCCTTTGACGGCGCGCGCGACATCCTCGCCCATTTTGTGGCGCGGATCGCCATACACCGGGTCACCGGCCAGCGGGTGCCTGGCTTCGCGCATATGCACGCGGATCTGGTGGGTGCGGCCGGTTTCCAGGCGGCACTCGATATAACTATGGTCGGCAAAGCGTTCCAGCACCCGCACATGGGTGATAGCCTGCTTGCCGCCGAACTTCACACAGGCCATTTTCAGGCGGTTGTGCGGGTCGCGGCCGATATTGCTATTGATGGTGCCATCGAACGGCACCACGCCATCGGCCACGGCGCGATAAAGACGCTTGACGGTACGCGCCTGCATCTGGCGCACCAGATTGGTTTGTGCCGCCAGCGTCTTGGCTACCACCATCAGGCCGCTGGTGTCCTTGTCCAGACGGTGCACAATACCGGCGCGCGGCACTTGGGCAATATCCGGGAAGTGGAACAAGAGGGCATTGAGCAAGGTGCCGGACCAGTTGCCCGAAGCCGGGTGCACCACCATGCCGGCGGGCTTGTTGACGACCAGAATGTGTTCATCCTGATAAATGATGTCCAGCGGCAGGTCTTCCGGCAGGTAGGCGCGGTTTTCCGCCGTTTCTACCGGTTCGACCGACAGGACTTCATCGCCCATTACTTTGGTTTTGCCAGCAACGACGGCGCCGTTGAGGGTGACATGGCCGTCCTTGATCCATTGGGTCAGGCGGCTGCGCGAGTGTTCCGGCATCAGCTTGGCGATGGCGCTGTCCAGCCTTTCGCCTGCCAGTGAAAGCGGAATATGCATGATGCGGGGCGCCGACATCTCGTTTTCTTCCGAGATGTCGTTATAATCGTCGGCATCGAAATAAGGATTGGTCATGAAAAGATATCTTGCTGCGATGTTGGTGGTTGCGGGCCTCGCCGGTTGCGCTTCAACTAGCGAGCCTAACGATGAAACGCGTGGCTGGACGGTCGAAAAGATCTATGGCGAGGCGAAAGACGAGCTTAATAGCGGCAATTATACGCGCGCGATCAAGCTCTATGAAACTTTACAAGCACGTTACCCCTATGGCCGTTATGCGCAGCAGGCGCTGATGGACCAGGCCTACACCCATTACAAGGATGCAGAACCCGAGTTGGCCATTGCCGCTGCCAACCGTTTTGTGCGTCTGTATCCGGCGCATCCCAACCTCGATTACATGTACTACCTCAAGGGTCTGGTCTACTACAACGACGATAGCACGTCGCTGGCCAAGTGGACGGGGCAGGACATGAGCGAGCGCGACCCCAAGGCGGCCAGCGAGGCTTTTAACGCTTTTCGCGACCTGACCACCCGCTTTCCTGACAGTCCGTACAGCAAGGATGCTGCCGAAAAAATGCAGCGCCTGGTTGACGCGCTGGGCGGACACCAGATGCATGTGGCCCGTTACTATATGAAGCGTGGCGCCTGGCTGGCTGCGGCCAACCGCGCACAGGATGTAGTGCGCGAGTACAGTAACACAGCTTATCGTGAAGAAGCGCTGGCCATCATGGTGGTGGCTTATGATCAGCTGCAGATGAAGCAGTTGTCTGATGATGCCCGCCGTGTGCTGGTACTGAATTATCCGCAAAGCGCCTATCTGGCCAAGCCATGGCAGGTCAAGGAAACCTCGTGGTGGAAGTTCTGGTAAGCCTTGCTTGCCTGACTGCTGACATCAAGACATGAAACAAGAGCCGCATTGCGGCTCTTGTCTTAGCCGGGAAAGGTCAATACATGAAAGCCATGATTATCCGCCAGTGCGGTGCGTCCTCCGAGTTCGAGCTGGCCGAGCTGCCCTTGCCCGAGCCGCAGGCCGGGCAGGTGCGCATCAAGGTGATGGCTACCGGGGTCAATCCCATTGATTGCAAGATACGCTCGGGTGCTGTGCCATTGGCACCTGCTTTTCCCGCCATATTGCAAGGCGATGTGGCCGGCGTGGTCGATGCGCTGGGGTTCGGGGTGACGGATTTTGCCGTGGGCGATGCCGTGTTCGGCTTTATCGGCGGCCTGAAAACCCATTCGGGCGCTTTGGCCGAGTTTGCGCTGGCTGATGTACGCCTGCTGGCGCATAAGCCAGCGGCGCTGGATTTTGCCAGTGCCGCGGCTTTGCCTGTTGTCGGCATGACTGCATGGGAGGGTTTGATCGAGCGCGCTGCTTTGGTGCCCGGGCAATCGGTGCTGGTACAGGGCGGGGCTGGCGGGGTGGGGCATATTGCCGTGCAGCTGGCGCATGCGGCGGGTTGCCGCGTGGTGGCGACCGTGTCGGGCAAAGATAAAGGCAAGCTTGCCAGGCAGCTGGGTGCGGACGAGGTGGTGTATTACCGTGATGAGGCGGTGGCCGATTATGTAGCGCGCCTGACCGGCGGGCGCGGTTTTGATGTGGTATTCGACAGTGTCGGCGGCGTGTCGCTGGATGCATCCTTGCAGGCGGCTGCAGTCGGGGGGCGGGTTATTGCCATCGCGGCGCGCTCGACCCATGATTTGTCGCCCATGCACAGCAAGGGGCTGGACTTGTCGGTGGTGTTTTCCCTGTCGTCCTTGGTGTACGGGCGCGGTTTCGAACGCATAGGCCAGCGTTTGCGTCAGCTGGCGCAGCTGGCTGAAGCCGGCAAGCTGCGCGTGCTCTTGGATGCACGGGTGTTTACCTTGCAGGCGGTGGGGGCGGCGCATGCACTGGTCGAGTCTGGCGGTGCGCACGGCAAAGTAGTGTTGCGTGTGGCGGACTGAGCCCACACGAGTGGTAATTAAGGCGGCGGAATCAGACCCTGCCGCCTTTTTTCATGGCCAAGCCGCTTTAGATGGCTTCTTCATTGGTTTCGCCGGTGCGTATACGCACGACCTGCTCGACGGCAGTGACGAAAATCTTGCCATCGCCGATTTTGCCAGTGCGGGCAACGGCAACGATAGATTCGATGGCGCGTTCGACCAGATCATCGGCCAGAACCAGCTCGATCTTGACCTTGGGCAGGAAGTCGACCACATATTCTGCGCCGCGGTACAGTTCGGTATGGCCTTTTTGCCGGCCGAAGCCTTTGACCTCGGTCACAGTCAGGCCGTTGATGCCGATTTCGGACAAGGCTTCACGTACTTCATCCAGCTTGAACGGCTTGATAATGGCTTCGATTTTCTTCATATGATCTCCGTGCCGGTTATGCGTTCGACAAATATAGTCATTGTGACAACCCCGATATTATTACATCGTTGACCGGTATTGCTTATAAAAAACCCTATTATCCTGTATTATTCACCGCTTCCCTGGTATTTGTTGCGGGTGTCGAATGTCCTATATTCTCAAGCTGCGGGGTGGTGCTGCCCTGTCTTCTTTCCGTCTGGAAAAATTACTTGATGCAGCCCTTGATGCCGGTTTGCCCAAGTTGGCGATATCCGCCGAATTCTGGCACTTTGCTGACAGCAGCGAAGCGCTAACTGAACAAGAGCAGGCTGTGCTGGCACAGCTGCTGACTTATGGTGCGCCGCTGCTCTCTGCGCCAGCCGCCGGTGAACTGTTTCTGGTGACGCCGCGTCTGGGAACGCTGTCGCCATGGGCCTCCAAGGCTAGCGATATTGCCAGCCATTGCGGGCTTGAAAAAATCCGCCGTATCGAGCGTGGCGTTGCTTTTTATATTGATGGCGCGGCTGCGCTGGACGAAGCGGCACGCCATACCTTGCTGGCGCTGCTGCACGACCGCATGACGGAAACGGTGCTCTTTAGCCTGGATGAGGCTGAGCGCCTGTTTACCCATTTCGATCCACAGCCGATGAGCTCGGTCGATATCCTGGCCGGTGGGCGCGATGCCTTGCTGCTGGCCAATGGCGAACTGGGTCTGGCCTTGTCCGATGATGAAGTCGACTATCTGGTCGACAACTTCACGCGTATGGGGCGTAATCCTACTGACGTCGAATTGATGATGTTCGCACAGGCCAACTCCGAACATTGCCGTCACAAGATCTTCAATGCCGACTTTATCGTCGATGGCGAGCAAAAGGCCAAATCGCTGTTCCGCATGATACGCGACACGCATGATGCGCATCCTGAAGGTACGCTGGTTGCCTATAGCGATAACTCCTCGGTGATCGAAGGCGGCTTTATCGAGCGCTTTTATCCTGCGGCCGATTCGCATCAATATGGCTTTACCCAAGAGCCGACCGCCATTCTGATGAAGGTGGAAACGCATAACCACCCGACGGCCATTTCGCCATTTGCCGGTGCGGCAACCGGTAACGGTGGCGAAATTCGCGACGAAGGTGCAACCGGTCGCGGCTCGCGCCCGAAAGCCGGACTGACCGGTTTCTCCGTGTCCAACCTGAATATTCCCGGCTTCAAGCAGCCGTGGGAAGCGTACAGCGAAACGCAGGCCGAATACGGCAAGCCCGGGCGTATTGCGTCCGCGCTGGACATCATGCTGGAAGGGCCGATTGGTGGTGCTGCCTTCAATAACGAATTCGGCCGCCCGAATCTGGCCGGCTACTTCCGTACTTTTGAAGAAGAAGTGCAAGGCGAGATGCGCGGCTACCACAAGCCGATCATGATCGCCGGTGGCGCCGGCAATATCCAGAACCAGCAGATCCATAAAAACATCATTCCGGAAGGCGCCTTGCTGATCCAGTTAGGTGGTCCTAGCCTGTTGATCGGTCTGGGTGGTGGTGCTGCTTCGTCGATGGATACCGGTGCCAATAGCGAAAACCTGGATTTCGATTCGGTACAGCGCGGCAACCCCGAAATCGAGCGCCGTTGCCAGGAGGTGATTGATCGCTGCTGGCAGCGCGGTACGGCCAACCCTATCGAGTCGATACATGATGTCGGAGCGGGTGGCCTGTCCAATGCCTTCCCCGAGCTGGTGAATGATGCCGGTCGCGGTGCTATTTTCGAGCTGCGCAAAGTGCATCTGGAAGAGTCGGGCATGAGCCCGATGCAGATCTGGTCGAACGAATCGCAAGAGCGCTATGTGCTGGCCATCATGCCGGATGCGCTGGATGTGTTTACCGCTATTTGCGAGCGCGAGCGTTGCCCGTTTGCCGTGCTGGGTGTGGCAACTGATGACGGACATCTGCAGGTGCGCGACGATGTGTTCGGCAATAAGCCGGTTGATATGCCGCTTAATGTGCTCTTGGGCAAGCCGCCGCGCATGACGCGCGATGTGTCCAGCGTTGTGCAGCCGGAGCAGGTGTTTGATGCTTCGCGTTTCCCGCTTAAGGAAACCGCCTATCGCATCTTGCGTCTGCCAAGCGTGGCCGACAAGAGCTTTTTGATCACGATTGGTGACCGCACCGTGGGCGGCATGACGGCGCGTGACCAGATGGTAGGCCGCTGGCAGGTGCCGGTAGCCGACGTGGCCGTCACGACCATGGGTTTCAACAGTATCCGTGGTGAAGCTATGGCCATGGGTGAGCGTACGCCTACCGCACTCTTTAACGCGCCGGCCTCAGGGCGTCTGGCGGTTGGGGAAGCGCTGACCAATATTGCCGCCAGCTTTGTCGGCAATATTGGCAACGTCAAACTGTCGGCCAACTGGATGGCCGCTGCCGGCCATCCGGGAGAAGACGCCAATCTGTACCGCACGGTCGAAGCTGTTTCTAATATGTGCCAGCAAGTCGGCGTCAGCATTCCGGTTGGCAAGGATTCGCTGTCGATGAAGACGGTATGGTCGGATGCAGAGGGCAAAAAATCGGTGACGGCGCCGCTGTCGCTGGTGGTCTCTGCCTTCTCGCCGGTCGAGGATGTCAGAAAGACGGTGACGCCGGAGATCAAGGCCGATAAGGATACCGACATCATCCTGATCGATCTGGGCTATGGCCGCTGCCGTCTGGGCGGTTCGGCTTATGCTCAGGTATGGAAGGCGATGGAAGGGCGGGCTCCGGACGTGGAAAGTCCGATGCAGCTGGCCAGCTTCTTCAATACTATCCAGTCGCTGCTGCGCGACGACATGCTGTTGGCCTATCATGACCGCTCCGATGGCGGCCTGTTTGCCACCTTGTCCGAAATGATGTTTGCCAGTCGTACCGGTTTGTCCATCGATTTGCAGGAGCTGGTAATCGAGCGGCGCAATACCCAGCGCTATATTGCCGATTTCGTACAGCCGACACCGGAAGCCGCAACCCATGGCCGCATTATGCGTGTCCTGTTCAATGAAGAACTGGGTGCGGTGCTGCAGGTCAAGAAGGGTCACACCTCCGAAGTGATCTCGCGCTTTATGAAGGCGGGTATCGGGCGCGAGCTGTTCGTGCTGGGCAAGATTAACAGCAAGGATCGCCTGATCATCAAGCATCGTGGCGAAGAGCTGCTGAACGAAAGCCGTACCGATTTGCAGCGTGCCTGGAGCGAGACCAGCTACCGTATGCAGCGTCTGCGCGACAATCCGGCCTGCGCCGACAGCGAACATCTGCTTTTGTCCGATAACAAGGCGCGTGGCCTGTTTGCCGAGCTATCGTTCAATCCGCACGACAATCCGGCAGCGCCATTTATTGCCACCGGCAAGCGTCCGCGCATGGCGGTATTGCGCGAGCAGGGTGTCAACGGCCAGATCGAGATGGCAGCGGCGTTTGACCGTGCCGGCTTCGAAGCGGTCGACGTGCATATGAGCGACATTATTGCCGGACGTGTTTCTCTGGCCGACTTCAAGGGCCTGGCCGCTTGTGGTGGTTTCAGTTATGGCGATGTGTTGGGAGCAGGGGAAGGTTGGGCCAAGAGCATCCTCTTTAACGCGCGGGCGCGTGACGAGTTCAGTGCTTTCTTTGCGCGCCATGACAGCTTTGCTCTGGGCGTGTGCAACGGTTGCCAGATGATGTCCAATTTGTCGGCTATCATTCCGGGTGCTGAAGCCTGGCCCAAGTTCCAGCGTAATGCGTCCGAGCAGTTTGAGGCGCGCTTTGCCATGGTGGAAGTACCGGCTTCGCCATCCATTTTCCTGAGCGATATGGTGGGCAGCCAGTTGCCGGTCGTGGTCAGCCACGGCGAAGGCCGTGCGGTGTTTGCGCCCGGCAAGGAAAATGATGCCGCAATTGCTTTGCGCTACATCGATTTTGCAGGCCGTCCGACTGAGACCTATCCGATGAACCCGAACGGTTCGCCAGGCGGCATCACCGGTGTGACAACAGCCGATGGCCGCTTCACCATCATGATGCCGCACCCTGAGCGCGTATTCCGCACCGTGCAGAACAGCTGGCATCCGGAGTCCTGGGGCGAGAACGGCGGCTGGTTCCGCATGTTTGCCTCTGCGCGGCGTTGGGTGGCGTAAAGCAAGTGTAGCGTGTGGTAACAAGTTGAAACGGGTGCCCTATGGCACCCGTTTTTTTTGCGCCTGCCACTATTTGATCAAAATTGCATTGGGCATCTTTACAGTAAACTGTGTAAACACATAACATGTTATCTATTATCCGCTGCAACCATGTATTGCAGCGGGCTAGCGTAGGACCGCTTGAGGCGGTTATTGCCGGGGGTATGACAATTGGACCGAGTGATTCGCGATGCGGTGTTACCTGCCCGTTTCGGGCAGGTTGAAGGGCTAGAGGAAATATGCCGGCTGGTCGGCTATGACCATGTGCAACAAGCGTTACTGGCAAAGTATGCGGGTGCCTTGACAGGGCTGACCCAGGGTTTTGGTCAGCGCTATTTCGGGCAGTTGCTTGAATCCCATCAGGCCGCTCAGGCATTGCTGCCGCATCTGGGATCCCGCTTGTGCCTGCTGACCGATCAACAGCAAAAACATCACCATGATCTTTTGTGTTTGCCGCTGGACGAGGCTCAAGCCCTGCGTGCACGGCAGCTAGGAGAGATGCATGCCCGTATCGGCATGGATCCGTCTTATCTGGCAGGGCTGGGGGAGCTGCATATCCAGGCTTTTTCTGCCGCCATCGCTTGCCTGTCGCTGGATGCTTCACAGCAGGCACTGTTGCTGCAGTGCGTGCGCAAACGGGTGGGCGCCGACATGGTGTTGCAATTGTCTGGTGCGCTGGAGTTGCCGTCGCCTTTGCGTGTTCAGTCAGCGGATTTATTTCAGGTCGAGCAATTTTCCCGCCTGCTCTCCGAGCTAAGCAATCGGGAAGCCTCTTCATTAGCGGCGAGCACCTTGCCGCAATATCTGATCGAACTTTGTGGGCAGCATGGCTTTCCTGCCGCCAGCCTGTACGGCTTACCCAACGGGCAGTTGCTGGCGGGTAAGCGCAGTGCGCCAGTCGATGCGGCGTTGTCACATATCATTCTGGAGACGCTGGCTGGCAGTCATCAGCCCTGCGCCTGTAGCACCTGCTATCCGGCACTGATCACGGTGCCGCTCATCGGCTCCGGCAAGCCGCTTGCCTTGCTGGTTTTGGCTACGGAAGAAGCGGGCAGTCTGCAGCCGTCTGTACACGGCATACTCGCTGCGATAGGGCGCGAGGCCGCACGCTTGTTGCTCGCCGCAGTCGGGCAAGCAACGCTGACGCCTGCAGAGCAGGAGCTGGCCTATTTATCCCATTACGATAGCCTGACCGGTTTATCCAATCGCACCCACTTGCTGGCACTACTGGATGGCATGCCCTCTGGCGAGCGCTGGGTAGCGGTACTGGCAATTGATGGTTTTCACGAAATCAATGCACGGCTTGGACATGATTTCGGCGATCGGGTATTGCTCAGCTGCGCCAGCCGGATCACGCCAATGCTGCCCCCCGGGAGCGGCGTGGGACGGGTAGGTGCGGCGCGCTTTTTGTTGTATGGCCATGGTGCCGAGGTGCAGCTGGACAGTCTGATCGCGTCCATTGTGCATGTGCTTGAGCAGCCTATTGATCTGGGTAGCGAGCATGTCCAGATCAAGCTCAGCGGCGGTGTGGTGATGGATAAAAGCGGGGGCTGTCAGGGGGCAACCTTGCTGCGTCGTGCCGATCTGGCGCTAATCCGGGCCCGGCATAAAGGCAATAGCCACTGGCATTATTACGATGCTGCGATGGACGAGGAAATCCGTCAGTTACACTGTCTGCGTACCGAGTTCTCCCAAGCACTGGCACGGGACGAGTTGGTATTATTTTTCCAGCCCAAGATTAATTTGCATACACATGCCGTAATTGGTGTCGAGGTTCTGGTGCGCTGGCGAAAAGACGGACGCTATATCGCGCCGGGCCAGTTTTTCCCTGCAATTGAAGCGACAGACCTGATGCGCCTGCTCGATAGCTGGGTGTTAAGAGAGACCCTGCGCCATCTCGCGAACTGGCAGCGTCAGTTTCGGGCGTTACCTGTCAGTGTCAATCTCTCAGCCATGAGCCTCAAGCATGATGATTTTCTGCCCATGGTTGAGCGCCTGCTGGCGCAGTATCCACAAGTCGCCTGCTTGCTTGAGATCGAGGTGCTGGAAACCCTGTCGCAGCAGGAAGCCATGCAAATCGCACACAAGCTTGAGCATTGCCGTGCCTTGGGTATTCGTATCGCACTGGACGACTTTGGTACCGGCGCGTCATCGCTGGTTCATCTTCAGCAATTGCCGTTTGACACTATCAAGATCGACCAGCGTTTCGTACGTCAGATGATAGAGTTTCCCGATAACGAGGCTATTATCCGCAGCATGGTTTCTTATGCCAGTCATAGCGGACGCCGTCTGGTAGCCGAGGGTATCGAGAGTCAGCCCATCTGGCAGCGCCTGCTTGAACTGGGTTGTGAAGAGGGGCAGGGCTACGAGATTTCGCCTCCCATGTCGGAAGAGACACTCGCTTTATGGCTGATGGAGTGGCATGCCGGTGCGGCCATGCCGGCTTGAATTTAGCCGTTTCATGGCTCATGACGCGAATATTTGGCATCTGGCGCATTAAAAAGTGTATTTCCTCGGATGTGTTCACTTGAGATAGTTTGTGCTTTTACTTTACGCTCTCTGAAAAGATTGCAATAACAATCGTCCATACTTTGGAAAAAGTATAAATAAAGTCTCGCAACACCGGCAGGATGTGGCGCAGGAGATGGGCAGGACCGCATGGGCGGGTTTTGTGCTGGGCTTGTTCCTGCTCGCTGCAACCTTGATTACTTCTCTGCCGGACGGCATGCCGATCGGGGTTTGGCGCTGTGTCGGCCTAGCGCTGTTGATGGAGACCACCTTGTTGCCTATTCTGATGTTCCCGCGATTAGGCTTGGGCATCATCGGCGCCTTACGCTAACCCAACCATCTTTCTTTTCCTTGGCGGCTTTATCCTCGGTCAGGTGCTGGAGCGCTGGAATTTGCCCAAGCGTATCGCGTTGTTGACGCTGCGCGTCGTGGGTTAGCAGTCGCGTCTCCAGATTGCCGGCTTCATGCCGGCGACTGCCTCCTAAGATATTCCCTCCTATGTAGCGCATAGTCCAGTGATGCTGTGCGATGGGGCAACTGTTTGAGCACTTGTTCGCGGTAGCGCTCCTCATAGTAGTCAACACCCGGATCGGCATAGTTCATGCCATAGTGCTGCTTTCGCATGACAAGCAATGCGGCCGCAATTCGGCGCGTAGCTTTCTGGTGTGGCACGGGTGCTTACTAAATGCATAGACACCGCTACCAGCCAAGTGATCCGCGCAGGCAGAAGCGTTGCTGTCGCAGACAGTCCACGACTAACAATAGGTAATATTTAAAATATATGGCATATGCGGTAGTCGCCATGTTTATCGGCACACCCGTGCACAAGGTGGTGCTGTGGTGGTCGCTGCTTTGGAGTAGTAAGCAGTGAAAAGGCGTTGCCGAATCAGGGACGGTGTGCAAAGTCACATTAGCGACTGTGCAAGATTTTGAGTTAGTGGTGTGAGAAAAGCATGCTGATGATCATCGACACAGTTTGATCGAAAAGGCCATGCCGCGCTTTAAGCTACAGAGCAGGGTAACTATTGAATTGCCTAGCGTTGTACCTGATGAAAAACGCCTGTTTTGAGTACCTCAAATCGGCTGTGAATGCCGCTCATGGTGGCACGTATCTTAAAGTTCGCGGGAGTTGGGAGAGGCTAGATCTATTGTGGCGTTATTTGATTTAGGTGATGATAAATAAATATATAGGGTAGAAGTTTTTAACCATATGGTATTTATTTTCATTATTTCCGCTGAGGAAAATATATTATCGACATTGATTGATATATTACATATTACTATTATATTTATGTCATATTCCGCCAAGAAAATAATTTCCGCCTGCTTCCGAGTGTTGACTTGCACATTGCTCGGGTTTATATTTAATTTCACTTGCTTAATGGTTTGAATAAAGCTTGGATTTTTTAAAGTAATATATTCCGGGTGTTCAGGCGTCTGCATTTATGTAGGCTGCTATACATTTAGTATTCCGGATTAGGTCGTGGCAGCTGCCGATATAGAAGTGGATTATATGCTTGCCACGCAACACTCTTAAATACAGCAAAAAGGTTTGGTACTATTATGAGTAGCTATAACGCGGTATTAGCAAGAAATACAGAAAATGCACCTAAAGCTATTGGGCTGTATTCGCAGACTGTAGCTTTTTCTCATTATAATAATCTTTCCGCCCAGTTACCGGTCGATCCAAAAACTGGTAAATTGGTCGCTGGTGATGTTAAAGAGCAGGCTGGGCAGTGCTTCAATAATATCAAGGCAGTTGTGGAAAGTATCGACCACGCCATGGACGATGTTGTTAGGATTACAATCTTCCTAAAGAACATTTCTGATCTTGATGCCGTGAACGAAGTTTACGCATCTTTCTTCTCCGGCTATATGCCAACGCTGACAACTGTTGCAGTATCCGCTTTGCCTATGGATGCTCTGGTGCAAGTTGAAGCACTTGTCTCGAATGGTGTGGGTACTATTCCTGGTGCACCGCAGGCTGGCGATCTTATTAAGACTGCCCGGAATACGGAAAATGCACCGGTTAGCGCACTGTCTACGCAAACGGTTGCATTCTCTCACTACAATAACATTTCGGCTCAATTGCCTATCGACGCTAAGACTGGAAAATTGGTGGCGGGTGGAGTGAAAGAGCAAGCAGGTCAGTGCCTGAAGAATGTGAAGGCGATTCTTGAGGGAATCGACGTACCTTTTGACGATATTGTTAAGGTAAATATCTTCCTCAAAAACTTATCGGATATTGATGCCGTAAACGAAGTTTATACGACATTCTTCCCTGATTCGGCTATCGCTAGAACAGTAGCCTATGTTCCTGCACGTACTGTTATTGCCGCAGCTGCTTTGCCTCTGGATGCTTTGGTGCAAGTCGAAGTGGTTGTATCGCACGGTGATGGCACACCTCCGCAAGCGGTTGAGGATAGACATGGTCTCATTATCTGGGCTAACAATACCGACAATGCACCGAAAAATGCACTGTCTACTCAAACTGTAGCCTTTTCACACTACAACCATATTTCGGCGCAATTGCCTTTGAATCCTAAGACGGGCAAAATGGTGGCGGGCGGTGTTAAGGAGCAGGCTGATCAGTGCCTGAAAAACATCAAGGCTATTGTCGAGAGTATTGGGCATGTGCTGGGTGACGTGGTTAAGGTTAACATCTTCCTGAAAAACATCGAAGATATGGGGGCTGTAGACGAGGTTTACACCACGTTCTTCCCTGGTGGTGTGCCTGCACGCAGGACGGTGGGTGTGTCGATGTTGCCTCATGATGCCCTTATCCAGATTGATGTTGTAGTATCGAATGCAGAAGGTACGCCACCTAAGGCATAACAGCTTTTGTTGGCAAACACGGAAACTATCATGATTTCGTGTTGATGTTGGGGGCGCGCAAGTCGCATCTCCACCCATAAATGAGGAAGCCGGAATCTATAGGCTTCCTCTTTTTTATGGGCCGCTTTTATTGAACTGACCTGTCCCGCGCCGCCCGAGGCGCACTCCTAGGTGCGTTGTGTCAGCGGGTCGTATATTCGAGTGCGCTCGCCAACTCTCGGGTGAGAAGCGATCCTGACACTTCCTAGGTAATCTGCCCACGCCTGCATCATGCGGCGGCGCTCGGGCAGGTACTCGGCATAGTTGTAGGTGGCGCGAATGCTGTTGCGTTCTGCATGCGCCATCTGGCGCTCGATGGCATCGCGGTTCCAGCCTTGTTCATTCAGCAGCGTGGACGCCATATGCCGGAAGCCGTGCCCGGTCATGGTGTCCTTGTCGTAGCCAAGGCGGCGCAAGGCTGCGTTGACCGTGTTTTCAGACATCGGGCGGCCATTGGTGCGGGCGCCGGGGAAAACGTACTGGCCATGGCCGGTGAGTGCCTGCAATTCCCGCAGTACCGTGACCGCCTGATGTGAAAGCGGAACGATATGCTTTTCCCTTGCTTTCATGCGCTCGGCCGGGATGACCCACTGGGCGGCATCGAGGTCGATTTCTTGCCATTCCGCTTTGCGCAGTTCGCCGGGGCGCACAAATGTCAGCGGTGCCAGTTTTAGTGCGCATTGCGTCACGAACGACCCCTGATAGCCGTCGAGGGCGTGCAGTAACTCGGCGATCAGGGCAGGGCTGGTGATGGTGGGGAATGACTTGGAGATAACGGGGGCCAGTGCGCCGGCCAGATCTGCGGCTGGGTTGCGCTGGGCGCGACCGGAGGCAATCGCGTAGCGGAATACCTGGCCGCAGGTTTGCAGGGCGCGGTGTGCCGTTTCTATGGCGCCGCGATGCTCAATACGGCGCAAGGCGGCTAAAAGCTCTGGTGCTTCGATCTGCGCAATGGGGCGCTTGCCTATCCATGGGAAAATGTCGCGCTCGAAACGGCGCATGGTCTTGTCTGCGTGGCCTGCCGTCCAGGTTGGCAGGTATTTGGAAAACCATTCGCGGGCGATAACTTCGAAGCTGTTTTCGGCTTGCTGTGCCTTGGTGGCTTTTTGTACCTTGCGGTTTACGCCGGGGTCGATGCCTTCGGCAAGCAGGCGGCGGGCTTCGTCCCGGCGGTTGCGCGCATCTTTCAGGCTGATTTCTGGATAAATACCAAGTGCCAGTGTCTTCTGTTTGCCATCGAAGCGGTAAGAGAGCCGCCAGTATTTCCCGATACCATTAACGAGCAGGTGCATGCCTTTTTCGTCGGTTAGCTTGGCTGGCTTTCCGTTGTCGTTGGGCTTGGCGTTCTTGCAGGCAGTGTCGGTCAGAGGCATTTGTTGCTACCCGTGATCTGTTGGTACGTGGCACCAACAGGAATACCAACACCAGCGTTGGCATGTCTAGATATGTTATGGCACATCGTGAGACATAAAAAAACCCCGAGAGGCTTATTTCTCGGGGTTCTTGGTGTTTCATGACACGTCATGAAACGGTAGTTTGGTGGAGGCGGCGGGAATCGAACCCGCGTCCGGAAATCCTACACAGTGAGTTCTACATACTTAGTCGTGTCATTTGGATTTAACCTCGACCACGCCGACGGACAGGCTGGGTTCTGGCGAGTTACCTATTGTTTCGCACTGAGCCAAGTAACCCGACACAGCACTAGCAGATGTAGAGTGACACTACAGGGTTTTGACGCCCCCGGCCCATCTGCGAACCGTTGTAGTGTCTAGCCGGCCGTTAGGCTGCTAGAGCGTAAGTTTCGTCGTTTGCGACTAAAAAAATTCAGTGTTTTACGGGATGACTGAAATCCCGGTATGCCCTCATCCGCTTCGCAACCCCCGTCGAAACCAGGTCGCCCCCAGATTTGGTAGCGCGAGTATACCGCGTTGGCTGCATGTCTGCCAGCCTTGTGTCGCTTTATAGATGCTTGAGCAGGTCCAGCGGGTGGTCGATGGCAATATCGGCCGCCCATTCCTCGGGCTTGTCGCTGTCGGCGATATAGCCCCAGTTGGCCAGCACTGTTTTCATGCCGACCACGCGGCCGGCCTGGATGTCGCGTTCGGCATCGCCCACATACAGGCAGTGTGCCGGCTGGATGCCGATGTGGCTGGCGGCGTGCAGCATGGGCTTGGGGTCGGGCTTGGCCACGCCGACGGTGTCGCCGCTGACCACGACCGCCGGCGCGAGCACAAAGGGCAGGGCGGGGACGAGGCGGTCGGTGAAGCGCATCGGCTTGTTGGTGATGATGCCCCAGGTCAGGCCGCGTGCAGCCAGTGCCGCAATCATGTCGTTGACGCCGTCAAACAGACAGGTCTCGTTGGCAAAGCCGTGTTCGTACTGTTCGAGAAAACGCAGGCGGTACTCTTCGAAACGCGGGTGTTCTTGTGTGATGCCAAAGCCCAGACTGACCAGTCCGCGCGCGCCGTGGCTGGCGATCGGACGAATGGCGGCATAGGGCTGGGCGGGCAGGCCTTCTTCCGCCAGCAGGCGGTTAAGTGCACCGCCAAGGTCGCGGGCGGTATCGGCAAGGGTGCCGTCGAGGTCGAACAAGACTGCCTGAATGGTCATGGTGGGTGTGGCTGCAAGTCGTGGGAAAGATATTGTCCCTGCGATCGGGCGCAGGGACAAGTTAAGGTACGGTTTTTAGCGCAGGGTCTTGCCCAGGAACAGCTTATAGGCCGGGTTGTCGGTTTCTTCGTTGCAGGGATAGCCCAGCGTGTCGATAAAGTGCTGGAAGGCCTCATTATCGGCGGCGGGCACCTGAATGCCGACCAGTACCCGGCCGTAGTCGGCGCCGTGGTTGCGGTAGTGAAATAGCGAGATGTTCCACTCGGTGCGCATGGCGTCGAGGAAGCGCTTGAGTGCGCCCGGGCGCTCGGGGAATTCGAAGCGCAGTACGCGCTCGTCCTGCAACTGCGGTGCATGGCCGCCGACCAGATGGCGGATGTGCAGCTTGGCCATTTCATTGTCGGTCAGGTCTATGCCTTCCAGGTCTTCGGTTTTGAGTGCATCGATGATGCGCTCAACATCCTCGCGGCCGCTGATCTGGATGCCGACAAATACATGGGCGAGTTTAGGGTCGGCAAAGCGGTAGTTGAATTCGGTGATATTGCGCTGGCCGATGATATTGCAGAATTTCTTGAAGCTGCCCGGCGTTTCCGGAATGGAGACGGCGATAATCGCCTCGCGCCGCTCACCCAGTTCCGAGCGTTCGGAGACGTGGCGTAAACGGTCGAAGTTCATATTGGCGCCGCAATTGATGGCGACAAGGGTCCGCCCCTCGCAATGCTCACGCTCGGCATAGGCTTTGGCGCCGGCCACAGCCAGCGCGCCGGCCGGCTCGGTGATGGCGCGCGTGTCCTCGAAGATGTCCTTGATCGCCGCGCAGATGGCATCGGTGTCGACCAGGATGATTTCGTCCAGCAGTTCGCGACACAGGCGGAAGGTCTCTTCACCCACCAGCTTGACGGCGACGCCGTCGGCAAACAGTCCGACATCTTTCAGTTCGACCCGGTGCCCGGCCGCGATAGACTGGCGCATGGCGTCCGAGTCGACCGGCTGCACGCCGATCACCTTGATTTCCGGCTTCAGGCGCTTGATATAACTGGCGACGCCGGCTGCCAGGCCACCGCCTCCGATGGCGACGAAAACCGCATCGATAGGGTCGGGGTGCTGACGCAGGATTTCCATGGCGATGGTGCCCTGGCCTGCGATTACATCCGGGTCGTCGAAGGGAGGGATATATACCTTGCCGCTGGTGGCAACCAGCTCCATCGCATGCTGGTAGGCATCGCTATAGGATTCACCAAACAACACCACCTTGCCGCCGCGGCTGAGGACACCGTCTATCTTGACCTGCGGCGTGGTGACCGGCATCACAATGGTGGCTTCGCATCCTATCTTGCTGGCCGACAAGGCCACCCCTTGGGCGTGATTGCCGGCACTGGCGGTAATCACCCCTTGTTGTCTTTGTTCGGGCGTGAGCTTGGACATCTTGTTGTAAGCGCCGCGCAGCTTGAAGGAAAACACCGGCTGCAGGTCTTCGCGCTTGAGCAAAATGGTGTTGCGGGTGCGGCGCGACAGATTGGGAGCGATATCAAGAGGAGACTCGATCGCCACGTCGTAGACGCGCGAAGTCAGGATGCGTTCAAGGTAGTCGGTCGGAGGGGTGGGCATGCGCTATTCGTCCTTTGATGCATATGTCTTGTCCGTTCAGGCTATCAGGAAATGGCGGAGGGGGGAACGGCTTGTCGCGGCTGTTTTCCGCTGCCGCGTGTGCAGCGCAGGCGTGTATAATCGCCCGCTGATTCTATGCGGACCTATTGCGTCTGCCCTTATGCCTGAAACTAAACGATGAAAAAACTGACGTCCCTGATTGTTGCCGCCGCCTTTTCGCTGCCGGTGATTGCCAATACCGTATTCGTGCCGCCAGTGCCCGCCATTGCCGGCAAGGCCTATTATCTGACCGATTTCCATAGTGGCGAGACGATTGCCTCGCTGAATCCGGATCAGCGTATCGAGCCTGCTTCCCTGACCAAGCTGATGACGGCCTATCTGACCTTCAAGGCTCTGAAGGAAAAGCGCCTGACGCTTGACCAGACCTTGACTGTGTCGCAGCAGGGCTGGAAAACCGAAGGCTCGCGCATGTTCCTCGACCCGAAAGTGCCCGCCAAGGTCGATGACCTGATCAAGGGCATGATCGTGCAGTCGGGTAATGATGCCTGCGTGACGCTGTCCGAAGCGATAGCAGGCAGCGAAGAAGTTTTTGCCCAACTGATGACGGCCGAAGCCAAGCGCCTGGGCATGAAGGACACCAATTTCCAGAATTCGACCGGTCTGCCGGGCGATGCGCACTACACCACGGCGCATGACTTGGGGGTTCTGGCGACGTCCATCATTCGTGACTTCCCGCAGTTCTATCAGATCTATTCGATGAAGTCGTTTACCTATAACGGCATCACCCAGCCCAACCGCAACCTGCTGCTGTATCGCGACCCGAACGTAGACGGCATGAAAACCGGCTTTACCAATTCGGCAGGCTACAACCTGATCGCATCCAGCCATCGCGACGGCCGTCGTGTCGTGTCTGTCGTGGTGGGCACCGCCAGTCCGGAAGCGCGCGCGGTGGAAAGCTCTAAGCTGCTGAACTACGGCTTGCAGTTCTTTGAAACGCCCAAACTGTATGAAGCCGATAAGGCCGTATCCGAGGTCAGTGTTTACAAGGGTGAAGACAGTAAATTGGCCATCGGTTTCAACCATAACGTCTATGCCACCGTAGCCAAGGGGCAGACCAGCAAACTCAAGGCTGACCTGACCACCATGCAGCCAGTGATTGCACCGATCAAAAAAGGGCAGACAGTCGGCAAGCTGGTGGTGTCGCTGGATGGCAAGGTTGTGCATGAAGAGCCGGTTGTTGCCCTGAAAGACGTGGCCGAAGGCGGTTTCTTCAGCCGGCTGTGGGACAGCATCAAGCTGATGCTGGGCTGGTAAACGGCGGGCAGGGTCTTGCCCGCCTGAGCGAGGCCGGCCTTGCCGCCGTAAAAATGGAAGGAAAGAGCATGAGCGAGCAAAAAGATGTATTCGAATTCCCTTGCCGTTTTCCGGTCAAGGTCATGGGCGAGCGCCATGAAGAACTGACTGCAACCGTGATTGAAGTGGTGCGGGTGCATGCGCCGGATCTGGATGAAGTGGATGTGGTGGTGCGCGAAAGCAGTAGTGGCAAGTATCTGTCGCTGACTGTGACGGTGAATGCGCATAGCCGCGCCCAGCTGGATCAGATCTATCTGGCGCTGACTAGTCACGCCATGGTCAAGATTGTTCTGTGAGCATGGAACGCCTTGTCAAGCAGCTGGGGCTGGCCGATTACGAACCGGTCTGGCGCAATATGCAGGCTTTTACCGATGCGCGCACGGCTGACACGGCCGATGAGCTGTGGGTGGTCGAGCATCCGCCGGTATATACGCTGGGTCTGGCCGGCAAGCCTGAACACTTGCTGTGCCAGACCGATATCCCGCTGGTACGCACCGATCGCGGCGGGCAGGTGACCTATCACGGCCCCGGCCAGCTGGTTGTCTATCTGCTGATTGATTTCAAGCGTCTGGGCCTAGGGGTGCGCGAACTGGTGCGGCGCATTGAAAACGCCATTATCGCCATGCTGGCCGAGTGCGGCATCGAGGCCGCCGGGGATGTGAATGCGCCGGGTGTCTATGTGCAAGGTGAAAAAATCGCCTCGCTCGGGCTGCGCATCCGCAACGGTGCGGTCTATCACGGCCTGTCACTCAATGTAGACATGGATCTGGCACCGTTTAACTGGATCAATCCTTGTGGTTATCAAGGCTTGAAAGTGACCCGGCTCAAAGACTTGGGTGTGCCGCTAACGGTGGCCGAAGCGGCCGCGCACTTATTGCCGCATCTGGCCCGCGAACTGGACATCCAGGCGCAGAGCCAGCCAGCGTAAGCAAATGTCAGAACCGCAACAATACAAGACTGGCACCGTCAAGGTGCAGAAAAACGGCAAGGAGTCCGCATGAAGCTGGAAAACGACGCAGGCGTCAAACATAAAGGTGCGGCCAAGACCGCGCGTATCCCGATCAAGGTGGTGCCGCTGGATGAAAAGCTGAAAAAGCCGGAGTGGATCCGTGCAAAGCTGCCATCGGGGCAGCGCTTTGGCGAGATCAAGGACATTCTGCGCGCGCAGAAGCTGCATACCGTGTGTGAAGAAGCAACCTGCCCGAATATCGGCGAGTGCTTCAGCAAAGGTACGGCGACCTTTATGATCATGGGCGACATCTGCACCCGCCGCTGCCCGTTCTGCGATGTCGGTCATGGCCGGCCCAACCCGCTTGACCCCAACGAGCCGAAACACCTGGCCGAGACCGTGGCCGCGCTGAAGCTGCGTTATGTGGTGATCACCTCGGTGGATCGCGATGATTTGCGCGACGGCGGGGCGCAGCACTTTGCCGACTGCATCAGCGAGATCCGCAAGCTGTCGCCGGACACCCAGATCGAAGTGCTGGTGCCGGATTTCCGCGGCCGTCTCGAGATCGCGCTGGATATTCTGGCCGCCACGCCGCCGGACGTCATGAACCACAACCTGGAAACCGCGCCGCGTCTGTACAAGCAGGCGCGCCCTGGGGCGGACTATGTACATTCGCTCGAACTGCTCAAGCAGTACAAGGCTTTGCGTCCGGAAGTGCGTACCAAGTCCGGCATTATGGTCGGTCTGGGTGAAACCGATGAAGAAGTGCGCGCGGTGATGGCCGATATGCGCCGCTACGATATCGATATGTTGACTGTAGGCCAGTATCTGCAGCCAACCGATGGCCATTTGCCGGTGCTGCGCTATGTGCACCCCGACCAGTTCAAGGCATTTGAAACCGAGGCTTACGCTATGGGCTTCAAGCATGCCGCGGTCGGTGCCATGGTGCGATCCAGCTATCACGCAGACCAGCAGGCGCATCAGGCCGGCGTGTAAAACCCTCGGCATTGCTGTGCGGGATAAAAGCCGGTCGCCTGAGGTGGCCGGCTTTTATCTTGTGGCGTGGCGGAATGTCGTTTGTCCGGCACCGGCTTTTGCGTTAGAGTGCCGGCTCTTTTATATGCCCCCAGGGCAAATCCCTCGCCATTAAAAAATACCTCATGCATAACACTATTTTCACCACACCCGTGATCCGCACCCTGATGGCCTGGCTGTCCATTCTGCTGCTTAAACTGAGCGGCTGGAAGATAAACGGCAATTTCCCGGCTATTCCCAAGTACGTGATGATCGCCGCGCCGCACACCAGTAACTGGGATTTCCCGCTGACGCTGGCAGTATGCTTTGCCAAGGGGGCGCAGATTTACTGGATGGGCAAGCATTCGCTATTCAAGGGGCCGATGGGGCCGGTGATGCGCTGGCTGGGCGGGATTCCGGTTAACCGCAATCGCAATAACTCGCTGGTGCAGCAGATCGTCGATGTTTACAAAGAGTCGGACAAACTGGTGGTGATCATCCCGCCGGAGGGTACGCGCGCCAAGGTGACCGAATGGAAGACCGGCTTTTATCATATTGCCAAGGGTGCTGGTGTGCCGGTGGTGCCGGCCTATCTTGATTTCAGCCATAAACAGGCCGGGATTATGGAGCCGTTTTATCTGGGTGAGGATCTGGATACGGATATGGCGAAGATCCGCGGCCTGTTTGATGGTATCAGCGGCAAGCGCCCAGACAGTTTCTAAGCCTGAAATGGCGGGGGCCAGGCGTGCTTCACACAAGAAGCGCACCTGGCCCCCGTTTTTGCATCAGTGCGGCGTAAACCAGCCCTGCTGCTCGGCCTCTGTCAGCGCATTGGTCAGCCAGTCTGCAGCCAGCGGACAGCCGGCAGCGACCTGGCTGACCGCCTTTTCCTGTACCTGCTGGCGGCTAACCCCGTTTTCGCGCCAGCTTTGCCCCTGACGGTTAAGGTTAAGCAGGATGGGCATCATCCGGTCCATGGCATGGGCAAAGCGGGCTTCTACACTTTGTCCCGCGTCGAATTCCAGCCAGTAATCCAGTAGTTGCTCGGACTGGGCGGCAGGCAGCAAGCCGAAAATGCGTTTGATGGCCTCCAGTTCTGCCGCCTTGCGTTCCGCCAAGCCTTCTTCGGCATAGAAAATCGTGTCGCCGGTGTCGATTTCGCCAATGTCGTGCACCAGCAGCAGGCGAATCACCCGTTCGATGTTGATGCTTTCTGTGGCATGCGGTGCCATCGCCAGTGCCAGCATGGCGACCTGCCAGCTGTGTTCTGCCGAGTTTTCATGGCGTTCCAGCGTCACCGGCTTGTTTTTTCTTAGCACAGCCTTGAGTTTGTCTATTTCGATAATGAAGGCGACGCGCGCCTGCAGCTCATGGTATGGGGTGTGCATCTATTCAGGTGCTTCCTGTGTTATTTGGTGTTCTGCCGTGCGCCGGGCAATAGCTATCAGCACTTCGACAGCCTTGTGCATGGCCTGAATGCTGACACATTCGTGCTTGCCGTGGAAATTAAAGCCGCCGGTAAAGAGATTAGGGCAGGGCAGGCCCATAAACGACAGGCGCGAGCCATCGGTGCCGCCGCGTATTGCCTTGATCTTGGGTTTGATGCCGGCGTCGCGCATGGCTGCGCGGGCAATATCGACAATATGCGGATGCGGCTCTATCTTGCGGCGCATATTGAAATAGCTGTCGTTTACCATCAGTGACAGGCGCGGCTGATCCAGCTCGCGATTAAAGGCCGCCACCCGCTCGGCAAGGAAGGCTTTGCGCCGGGCAAAGCCCTCGTCGACAAAATCGCGTACCAGATAGTGCAGCTCGGCGGCTTCGACATTGCCAGCCATATGATGCAGATGGAAAAACCCTTCAAGTCCTTGTGTCTCCTCCGGAGTCTCATGCTGCGGCATGCCGCTATGGAACACGCTGGCCAGCGTCAGCGCATTGACTAGCGTGCCATAGGCCGTACCCGGGTGGACATTGTTGCCCTGTATTTTGATGCAGGCCGAGGCGGCATTGAAGTTTTCGTATTCCAGCTCACCCATCTCGCCGCCATCCACGGTATAGGCCCACTGTGCCGGAAAACGCGCAAGCGGAAACAGGTCGGCTCCACGGCCGATTTCCTCGTCCGGGGTAAACGCCAGCCAGATATCGCCATGCATGATGTCGGGCGTAGCGAGCAAGGTTTCCACGGCAGTGACAATTTCGGCGATGCCGGCCTTGTCGTCGGCACCGAGCAAGGTGCGGCCATCGGTGGTAATCAGGTCATGGCCACGACAGCTGCGCAGCGCCGGAAACGCCTTGAGCGAAATGCGCTCGCCGCTGTCGCCAAGGGCGATGTCCTTGCCCTTCCATGCCGGGACGAACTGCGGCTGCAGTGGCTGGGCGGCAAAATCGGGCGAGGTATCCAGATGGGCAATCCAGCCGATGGCCGGCGCGTTGCAGCCTGGGCTGGCCGGCAAACAGGCGGTCAGGTAGCCGTTTTCATCCAGCGTCACATCCGACAAGCCTAGCGTGCGCAGTTCAGCGGCCAGCTCTTGTGCCAAGATGCGCTGCCCGGTTGTGCTGGGGCAGCTTGGGCTGGCCGGGTCGGAGCGGGTGTCGATGCGGGCGTAACGCAAGAAGCGTTGAGTGAGCGGGCTTTGCATGGTGAGGTCTCATTCAAGCGTAGTCTGCTCACTATGCGCCGCACCGCATGTAATTTCCTTGCTTTAGCACAGACACTTTCAAAAAAGCGCCGCTTTCAGGGCAGTTTGGCGATGGCTTGTGCCATGCGCCCGAACATCGCGTCGGCATCTACTTCGGTCAGATAAAGCGCGTTGCTTGAGCGGCCTGTCGTGCCCCACCAGTCAACTGCACAATGGCCCTGTGTTAGCGGGCTATCCGTTTCGACTTCGATATTGACCTCGCGCCCGCTAAACAAGCCGGGTGCGAGCAGCCAGGCGATGGCGCACGGGTCGTGTAGCGGCGCACCCATCTGGCCGTATTTCTGCACATCATGGCGCTCGAAGCTGGTCAGCAGCGACGCAGCCAGCGGGCCGCAATAGTTGGATAGCGACGACAGGGCGGCAACGCGTGACGCCGAGGTGCAGGCTTTGTGGGTCACATCCAGCGGCAGCATCACCAGCGGGATGCCGGCATGCAGCACCTGCTGCGCCGAGTGCGGGTCGACATAGAAATTGAATTCGGCCGAGGGGGTGACGTTGCCGCCTTCGAAATAGGCACCGCCCATCAGTACGATCTGCTTGATGCGCGCAGCAATGTCCGGTGCCTTCAATAGCGCCAGCGCAATATTGGTCAGCGGGCCGACCGGGCATAGCGTCACCGTGCCGGCAGGTTCGCGCCGCAAAGTGTCGATAATGAAGTCGACCGCATGCGCTTCTTGCAAGGGCATGGCTGGCTCGTGCATGGGGGCGCCTTCCATGCCGGTCTTGCCGTGCACACGCTCGGCCGTGACCAGATGGCGTATCAGCGGGCGCTCAGCACCGGCGTAGACTTTGATATCGCTGCGACCGGCCCATTCGCACACCATGCGCGCGTTGCGGCTGACGGCTTCTATGCCGACATTGCCGGCCACGCAGGTGATGCCCAGCAAGTCGATCTCGTCACGTGCTCCCAGAAGAAAGAGCAGGGCGATGGCATCGTCCAGCCCGGGGTCGGTATCAAAAATGACCGGTAGTTTGTGCATGGTGTGTCCTTTGGCGCTATGAAATGATGCCGAGTAATGCCAATGTATCGTTACCGTTTTTAACTTGATTTGATTTGACTATGGTAGCTTTGCATTTGCCCGTCAACGGACATGCAATTGGTCAGAACGGCGCCATCCTGCTACACTCTGCGACCTTTCTATGTAGCGCGCCAAGTCATTGTGAACAAAACGGAATTTTCATCGCTGGGGCTGTCGGCCCCCTTGCTCTCCAATCTCGACGGTCTGGGTTACCACCAGATGACGCCTATCCAGGCACGCGCCTTGCCGGTGATCCTGTCCGGCGGCGACCTGATCGCGCAGGCCAAGACCGGCAGCGGCAAGACCGCGGCCTTCGGCCTGGGTTTGTTGTCGCGTATTAATCCGCGCTGGTTTGCCGTACAGGCGCTGGTGCTGTGCCCGACCCGCGAGCTGGCAGACCAGGTGGCGCGCGAGATTCGCCGTCTGGCGCGCGCTATCGACAATATCAAGGTCGTGACCCTGACCGGCGGTACGCCCATGGGCCCACAGATCGGCTCCTTGTCCCACGGTGCCCATATCGTGGTTGGCACACCGGGCCGTCTGCATGACCATCTGTTCCGCGAAACGCTGGACCTGTCCAAGGTCGAGACGCTGGTGCTGGACGAGGCCGACCGCATGGTCGACATGGGTTTTTACGAAGAAATCACCGGCATCGTCGACGCTTGTGCCAAGAAACGCCAGACCCTGCTGTTCTCGGCGACTTATCCGGACAATATCCGCAAGCTGGCTGCCCGTTTCCTGAAAAACCCCGAGCAGATCCGTCTGGAATCGCTGAATGATACCTCGCGTATCGAACAGCGCTTTTACAAGGTCAGTCCCGAGGCGCGCATTTCGACGGTTGCTGCGGCGCTGGCCCACTTCCGTCCGGCTTCTACCCTGGTGTTTTGCAACACCAAGGAGCAGGTCAAGAATATGGCGCGTGACCTGACCGCCCAGGGCTTTTCCTCGCTGGCGCTGTATGGCGATCTGGAGCAGCGTGACCGCGACGAGATTCTGCTGCAGTTTGCCGCCGGTTGCGCCAGCGTGCTGGTGGCAACCGATGTAGCGGCACGTGGTCTGGATATCACTACGCTGGCCTGTGTCGTCAATGCCGACCTTGCACATGACCCGGAAATCCATATTCACCGTATCGGCCGTACCGGCCGCGGCCACGACAAGGGGCTGGCACTCAGTCTGGTCGTGCCTAGCGATGGCAAGCGTCTGGCCCAGATCGAAGTGCAGCAGCAAGGCCCGGCCAACTGGCGCGACGTCAAAGAGCTGGTGGCACAAGCTGCACCCGCCGCAGCGCCTGCCATGGCACTGATCTGCATGACCGGCGGCAAGAAAGACAAGATCCGCCCCGGGGACATTCTGGGCGCACTGACCGGCGACGCCGGTTTGCCGGGTGCAGCCATCGGCAAGATCAGCGTCAGCGACAATATCAGTTATGTCGCCATCGAGCGCTCGCGCGCCAAGGAAGCGCTGGCGCATCTGGACGGCGGCCGCGTCAAGGGCCGCAATGTGAAGGCGCGCCTGATTTAAGCTGAAAAGGCAGGCTGTAGTCATAAGGGAAGGTGCCTGGCACCTTCCCTTTTTTGCATCTCAGACGGTTTGCAGGGCCGGCTCTGTGCCGGCCAGTATTTGCATCTGGCGCCATAGCACGATGCCGACCCAGCAGGCCACGAGCAGGTTGACAACAGGCATGGCCAGCCAGACACCGTTAAGCCCCCACCATAAAGGCAGGCTGTAGAGTGCCGGCAGCAGCAGTACGGTTTTTGCCAGCGTGGCCAGTAGTGCCGGCCGTGTCAGCGCCATCGCCTGCAAGGCAATGATGCCCAGAATCACCAGGCCGTCAAAAGGCAGTGCCAAAAGGTGCAGGCGCAGCGCATGGCTGCCGGCGGCCAGCAAGACAGGGTCGCTCGCGGCAAACAAGCCGGCGATGGCATCGGCCCATAGCTGGATGATCAGCCAGACGGCGATGCCGCCTCCGACCACAACGGTGAGCGCATAGCGCAAAATGGCATGAGCCTGGCGCGGCTGTGCTGCGCCTATGGCCTGCCCCAGCAGGGGCTGGATGCCGACGGCCAGCCCATGGGCGAGCAGGGTGAATACCGTTTCGGTGTAACCGGCTACCGCATAGGCCGCCACGCCCGTGTCGGCATCGTAAATCAGTAGTTGCCAGTTGTGCAGCAATAACACCAGCGCCAGATTCAGCTCCATCAGCAGGCTGGACAGCCCGAGTCTGGCCATATCGGCCAAGTGCCATCCAAGGCGGACGACCCTGAGCGTAGTCAGGCGCAGCCGTGCATAGGGCGAGAAGAAATAGGCGAGGGTAAAGCCCAGCATCAGGCTCTGAGAAATCAGCGTCGCCTGGGCCGAGCCGGCCAGACCATGGCCCAGTACGCCGACAAAGAGATAGTCCAGCGTGATGTTGCTGAGGGTTGCCAGCACCAGTAGCGTGGTGGCCAGGCGCGGGCGGCCATCGTTGCGCAGCAGGTAGCTGGCCAGAATCTGGCCGCATACCAGCACGCTGCCGCCCAGCATCCACTGCAGATAGTCATGGGTCTGGCGGTATAGCTCGGCTTCGCCTGCCGCCCCCAGTGCACGCAGCAGCGGTTCGAGCAAGTAGAGGCCGGTGCAGGACAAAACAAGACCCAGCAGTGCCAGCATCCACAAGGCGGCAGCCAGTACCTGGGCGGCCTCGCCATGCTTGCCTGCACCTTGCAAAATGGCAATGCGCGTGGCCGCACCCATGCTCAGCATGGCACCCAGACCGATTTGTACCATTACCAGCGGATAAGCCAGATTGATGGCTGCCAAGCCGACGCTGCCTACATAGTGACCGACAAAAATGCCGTCCACGACCACATACAGGCCGGTCACCAGCATGGCCAGTATCGAAGGCAGGGCATAAGTCCAGAAGCGGCGTGCCAGTGTGGCATCGCGCGGCATTTCGGCTAGCGTCGGATCGGGCATTGCGGATTGTTATCGAAAAAAAGCGAGCGCATTTTATAGCGCGTATGGCCGGTGCCCGCCTTGTGTTAGCGCAAAGCCTGAATGCACATGCTTAATGCCGTATTGATTAAAACCAAGCAATATTAAACTCAATTACATACAATGCGGGCTCGGTTCATGGGAGTTTCATGTGTTTACCCTTGCATTTTTATGTGTATTTGCCTTTATGGCAGGTCTGATCGATGCCGCAGTCGGCGGTGGCGGCCTGATCCAGATTCCGGCGCTGTTCAATATCCTGCCCAATACCTCGGCCGCCACACTGTTCGGTACCAATAAGTTTGCCTCGGCGGTGGGCACGCTGTCGGCGGCACGCAGCTACCTCAAGCGCGTCAAGCTGCCATGGCGTCTGGTGCTGCCGGCCGCTTGCGCCGCCTTTGCCATGTCGTTTGCCGGTGCGGCGACGGTCAGCTTTTTGCCTAAAGACATCTTGCGGCCCATGGTGCTGCTGCTGCTGATCGTGATGGCGGTATATACGCTATGGAAAAAGGATTTCGGCCAGTTGCACAAGCCGGTGACAATAGGGCGGCGCGAGATGCTGGTCGGCCTGCTGATTGGCGGCGCCATCGGCTTTTACGATGGCCTGTTCGGGCCGGGTACCGGCAGCTTTCTGATGTTCCTGTTTATCCGCTTTTTTGCCTTTGATTTTCTGCACGCTTCGGCCGCGGCCAAGGTGGTCAATCTGTCGACCAATGCGGCGGCCTTGCTGTTTTTCATCCCCAGCGGCAATGTGCTGTTCGGTTTTGCGCTGCCTATGGCCGTCTGCAATATGGCCGGTGCCATGGTCGGTACTCATATTGCGCTGAAAAAAGGTGCCGGTTTTGTGCGTATCCTGTTTCTGATCCTGACCAGCGTGCTGATCAGCAAACTGGGCTGGGATACTTTTAATTCCTAGTGCGCTTGGCCGCAGAACGCTTTCGTGCCCTCAGGGCACGAAAGCGTTCCATGCTGCGCAAGTTCAGGGCCGTTCCAGCTCCTTTTCAATCTCGCGTATATGCGCCTGATGCTGCGCAATGCGGGCACCAACCGGCGGGCCCTTGAAGCGATTTCTGACTCCCAGTACAAACCAGAAAAATCCCAGAACAATCAGCAGGGCTACGGTGATGTAGAGCACTTTCTCGTTTGGCGGCTGGATGCCGACAAAAGCCAGCACCACGCCGCCTATGGTGGCCAGTACGGCGACCGGGCGTGACCAGCTATAGAGATTGAACGGGCCCTTATGCGCCCAGTGCTTGCCTTCTGCAAAAAATCCGGCGGCGATCGGCAACACATAGGAGATATACAGCAGCACGGCGCTGGCGGTAGACAGCACGATAAAGGCGTCACCATACAAGGTGGCGGCGATGGCCAGCACGGCGCTGACCCAGATCGCGGCGCCCGGCGTGCGATGCTGGGGATGCACTTGTTTGAGCTGGTGCGAGAAGGGCAGGCCGCCATCGCGCGCAAAAGCGTAGACCATGCGCGAGGTCGAGGTCAGGCAGGCCAGACCGCAGATATAGTTGACGACAAACACGCCTATGCCCAGCGCCACCTGCAACCCTCTGGGTAGCAGCGACAGCAAGGCCGAGAACACCCCCATCCCCTGTTTGACGCCATCGGCGATATTCGGCAGCGCCAGCACGAACACCGACACCAGGATGTAGCCGAACAGCGCCGACCACAGTACCGCCAGCATGATGCCCTTGGGTACATTGATGGCGGCGTGGCGGGTTTCTTCCGAGGTATGCGCCGAGGCGTCGTAGCCGGTCAGTGTATACACGGTCAGCAGCAATCCGGACAGGAACACCAGCAAGGGGCTGCTGTTTTGCGGCCACAGGCTGCCTTCGGCGCCGGTGAAATTGGTGAAGGTAAACAGTCGGGTGAAATCCAGCGGCCCGGGTGCATAGATCAGCAGCGAGACCGTCAGCACCAGCGACACGAAAAATATCAAATAACCGGACAGGTCGGTCAGGCGGGTGGTGGCCTTGATGCCCTGATGGTTGAGCCAGGCCTGCGACAGGGTGATGGCCGCGATGAACAGGGTCTGGTGTGTCCAGGTCAGGCTGGCTGGGTCTATGCCCAAAAGCGGGGCGATCAGCGTCTTGAAGAAGGGGTCGTAGACGCCGAAGTTGACCGAGGCGACCACGAAGATCAGGCCCAAGAGGTTGAACCATGCCGTGGTCCAGCCATAGCCGCGTCCGCCGAGAATCGAGCTCCAGTGATAGAGGCCGCCGGCGGTCGGATAGGCCGAGGCGATCTGTGCCATGGCAGCTGCGACCAGCAGCACGAACATCGAGCCGACGATCCAGCCGATGCCGACCGAGGCGCCACCGCCGGCCGACAGCGCGGCCGGGAAGGCGGTGATGCCGCCGGCGAGGATGCAGATAATGGAAAACGAAATCGCGAAATTGGAAAATCCGCTCATGCGCCGCGCCAGTTCCTGCGCGTAACCCATGCTGTGCAGCAACTTCTCGTCCTCGTTTAACGGCGTTGTGGTGTCGTGTCCGGCTTGATGTTTCATGGGTGTTCTCCGTGAGCGCTGTCGGCGCAGCCGCCGGCACGATGCCGGCGCTGTTTGCCCAATCGCACGATTTCGTCAAACAGGGCCTGCTGGCGTGCGTCCGTGCCGGCCGTCAGTTCGGGGTGCCATTGCACCGCAAGCAGTTCGGGACAATCTGTCATGATCAGCGCCTCGACCACCCCGTCGTCCGCCCAGGCAATGGCCTGCAAGCCCTGCCCCAGAGTCGCGGCCGCTTGGTGGTGCCAGGAGTGCGCGTGAATGCGGGTCTCGCCTAGCAGTGCCGCCAGCGCACTGTCTGGCGCGACGTTGATCGGGTGCGGTGTCGCGCTGCGCTCGGCGCTGCGGTGGGCGACAAGCTCGCCGACCACGTCGGGCAGGTGCGGATGGAGTGTGCCGCCATGCGCGACATTGAGTAGCTGCAGGCCGCGGCAGATCGCCAGGGTCGGGCAGTGCAGGGCCACGGCTGCGCGCGCCAGCGCCAGTTCTGTGCGGTCGCGTGCCGGATTGATGCCATACAGCGTGTCGTGGGTCAGACCGGTGTGTTCGGGGGCGATGTCGCCGCCACCGATTAGCACCAGCGCGTCCAGACGCTGAATCCAGCCCTGTGCCCAGCGTCCGGCGTCATCCGCCGCCGTATGCGGCAGCAGCACCGGCACTCCGCCGGCACGTGCCACCGCATCGATGTATTCGGACGGGGTGTGCGGCCCGTGGCCGGCAGCGGCCGGATAGGTGGTCAGCCCGACCAGCACCGGCTCAGTCATGGAGTCGCCCCGCGATGGCATGGCGGAACAGGGCGCTGTAGTCGCCGGGGGTGAGCGGGCATGGATTGCCGCCATCGCTGGGGTCGGCCTTGGCCATGGAGCCGATTTCCCCGGCGCGCGCCTCGTTCAGGCCGATATCGCCAAGGCTGTGCGGAATGCCGGCTTCGCGGCGCAGCGTCAGCACCCATTGCAGCACGGCATCGTAGCCGCTGCCCGGCAGGTCCAATATGCGAGCCAGATGCAGCATCTTGTCTTCGATCGCGGGGCGGTTGCGCTGCATCACATAGGGCAGCAGGATGGCATTGGCCAGGCCGTGATGGATGTCGAACACCGCACCTATCGGATGCGCCAGCGCATGCACCGCGCCCAGTCCCTTCTGGAAGGCGGTCGCCCCCATCATCGAGGCGGCCAGCATCTGGCTGCGCGCCTCGATATCGCTGCCATCCCTGACCGCGCGCAGCAAGAAGCCGTGTACCAGACGCATGCCTTCCAGCGCGATGCCGTCGGCCATCGGGTGGTAGCCTGGCGCGCAGTAGGCTTCGAAATTGTGCACCAGCGCGTCGATGCCGGTGGCGGCAGTCAGGCGCGGGGGCAGGCCGGTGGTCAGCTCCGGGTCGGCCAGCACCCGGGATGGCAGCATTGCCGGATGGAAGATGATGACCTTGCGCTGTGCCGCCTCGTCTATGATCAGCGCGGCGCGCCCGACTTCGGAGCCGGTGCCGGCAGTGGTCGGGATGGCAATCACCGGCAGCATGGCCGCCGTGTCGACGCGTTTCCAGTTGTCTCCTACATCCTCGAAGTCCCACAGCGGGCGGGTCTGCCCCGCCATCAGCGCCACCGTCTTGCCCACGTCCAGCGCGCTGCCGCCACCGATGGCGATCACGCCGTCGTGCGCGCCGGCTTTGAGTGCCGCCACGCCGGCATCCACATCGCGCAGGGCCGGGTTGGGATGCAGTTCGTGAAACAGCGCGTGCGCGATCCCGGCTGCGGCCAGCACCTCCACCAGCTTTTGCACCGGTGGCAAGGCGGCAAGCCCAGCGTCGGTGACAAGTAGCGGCCTGTGCATGCCAAGTTCGGCGCACAGGATGGGCAGTTCGCTGATGCGCCCGGCACCAAAGCGGATGGTGGTCGGGTAGTTCCAGTTGCCGGCAAGCGTCATCGTCAGCCTTTCAGATGGAAGGATTTAATGCGGGTCAGCTGCGCGTAGCCTAAGCAGGACAGCGAGATGCCGCGCCCGCTGTCCTTGACCCCGGTCCACGCCAGTGCCGGGTCCAGATAGTCGCAGCGGTTCATGAACACGGTGCCGGTTTCCAGTTGCGTGCCCAGACGGATGGCCGCGTCCTCGTCGCGGGTCCACAGCGAGGCAGTCAGGCCGTAGCGGCTGTCGTTCATCAGTTGTAGCGCTTCGGCGTCATCCGCCACCGGCATGATGCCGACCACCGGGCCGAAGCTCTCTTCATGCATCACCCGCATGCTGTGGTTCACATCGACCAAAACCTGTGGCGCGAGATAGGCGCTGCCGGGTGCATCGGCAGAAAAAAGAGCAGGGTCTATTAGCGCGCGCGCGCCTTGCGCGACAGCTTCGCGTATCTGCTCGCGCACGAATTCTGCCGCTGATGCGCGCACCATCGGGCCCAGCGTGGTCTCCGTCTCCAGGGGGTTTCCCAGCCGGTATTGCAGGGACTGCGCGACAAAGCCGTCGACAAAACGCGGGTAGAGTGCGGCTTCTACATAAATGCGCTCGATGCCGCAACACGACTGGCCGGCATTAAAAAAGGCGCCGTCGACCAGATTCTCCACTGCAGCATCCAGATCGGCATCGGCACGCACATAGGCTGCATCCTTGCCGCCCAGCTCCAGCCCTGTGCCGATAAAGCGTCCGGCGGCAGCGCGCTCGATGGCGCGGCCACCCTCGACCGAGCCGGTAAAAGCGACAAAATCCACCCCCGCATCGGCCACGAGCGCCAGAGTGGACGCATGGTCCAGATGCAGATACTGGAATGCCCCCTCGGGCAGGCCGGCCGCGGCAAAGGCATCGGCCAGAATTTCGGCCGCCAGCGGCGTCTGGCTGGAGTGCTTGAGCAGCACCGTGTTGCCGGCGGCCAGCGCCGGAATCAGGCTGTTGAGCGCAGTCAGAAACGGGTAATTCCACGGTGCCAGTATCAGCACGGTACCCAGCGCCTCGCGCCGCATGAAATGGATCAGGCCGGACACCGGCTCGGGACGAATGTCGGCCAGCGCCTCGCGGGCGATGGCCAGCATATGGCGGGCGCGCTCGGCCAGACCGCGCACCTCGAAGGGCGAGTGCGCGATCGGGCGTCCGATCTGGCGGGTGATGGAGTCGGCAATGCGCGCCTTGTCCGCCACCAGCGCATCCACGGCGCGCCCTAGCAGCGCCAGCCTTTCCTCCAGTGGCAAACAGGCCCATGCACGGCGGGCGGCACGGGCTGACACCAGCGCCTGCCTGATCTGTGCCGCGCTGGCGTAGTCTCGCGTCAGCAGCACCTTGCCGTCTATTGGCGAGATAACATCAAAATGCGTTTTCATCAGATGGCCTCGAAATAGCGTTGCAATTCCCAGTCGGTCACGTAGCGCTGGAACTCGCGCTCTTCCCACTCGCGGGTGGCGGCATAGTGCTCGACAAAATCGTCACCCAGCCAGTCACGGGCGACGGCGGATGCGCGCAGGGCCTGTGCCGCATCGCGCAAGGTATGCGGCAGCTGCAGGTGGGCCGGCGCCTCGAACTGGTAGCCGTTGGCGCTGATCGGTGCCTCCGGCTCGGTCTGGGCGGCGATGCCGGCAAAACCGGCGGCCAGGGCCCCGGCCAGCGCGAGGTAGGGGTTGGCATCGGCACCGGGCAGGCGGTATTCGACGCGCTGGCTCTTGGCTGAGCCGGGAATGGCGCGCAGGGCAACAGTGCGGTTGTCCACGCCCCACAGCGCCTGGGTGGGCGCCCAGTAACCGGGCACCAGACGGCGGAAGCTGTTGATGGTGGGGGCGGCGGTGGCGGTGATGTCGCGCATATGGCGCTGCAGGCCGCCGATGAAATGGCGTTGCAGCTGGCTGATGCCATGCGGCAGTGCCGGATCGAAGAAAGCATTGCTGCCATCTTTGTGCAGCAGCGAAATATGGATATGCCCGCCCTGGCCTGCGTGGTTTTCGTTCCACTTGGCCATGAACGACACCATGCGCCCCTGTTTCTGTGCCATCACCTTGGCAAAGGTCTTGAACAGGGCAGCATTGTCGGCTGCCGCGAGCGCCTCGCTGCAGCACAGTGCCGCCTCGAGTGCACCGGGGCCGGTTTCCTCGTGCAGGCCTTCGATCGGCATGTTCATCTCGTCGCACAGCGTGAGCAGGCCGCGGTAAAACTCGGTATTGACCGAGTTGCGCAGCACCGAATATCCGGCAGCACCGCTGCCCAGGGGTCTGGGGTCGCGGTAGCGTTTGGCCTGCAGTGCGGCGTGGTCTTCATCGGCGACGAGGAATTCGTACTCGAAACCGGCCTTGACCGAAAAGCCCAGTGCCGCCACCCGCTGCAGCAGGCGGCGCAGCACGCCGCGCGGGCACAGGCATTCGAGGCGGCCGCTGACCTCGCCCTGCACCAGAATCATATTGTCTTCCAGCGGCATTTCGCGCCACGACGCGGGCAGCAGGCGGATGTCGGCATCACCGTAGCCCTTGCCCCAGCCGGTGAGGCGGGTGTTGTCGTACAGTTTGTCGGCGAGGTCCCAGCCGAATACCACATCACAGAAACCGAAACCGCCATCCAGCGCAGCCAGGAATTTGTCGCGCGCCATGTATTTGCCGACCATGGCGCCATCGATGTCGAACAAGCCGACCTTGATCTGCTTCAAGCCGCGCACCTCGATCAGTGCCTTGAGTGCTTCGATACTGCCGCTATGCGTGCTGTCCATGACTGTCATCCTGAGGCAAGGGTTTATCTACCCTGATGGGATTAGTCGTAGAAATTAATTTCTGCAGTTTCAAGAGAAATCTGTAATAAAAAAAACAGGCGGACAGGCAGGAGGGCGGCATGGACAGTGTGCAGACAGTACTCGAACGGCTGAATGCCGGTTTTGACAGTCTGACGCCGACCGAACGCAAGGTCGCGCGCCGGCTGCTGGGAGATTCGCCGATGGATGGACTGAAGACCATCGCGCAACTGGCCAGCGAAGCGGGCGTCAGCGGACCGACCGTGCTGCGTCTGGTTGCCAAGCTGGGTTTTGACAGCTACGCGGGCTTTCAGGCGGCCTTGCGCGAGGAGTTGGGGCAGCGTCTGCAGTCGCCGCTGGCGCGGCAAAAGCCGGTGCAGCCCGGAAAAACGCCGCCGGATTTTCTCGGCAGCTTCCTGCTATCGGCGCAATTGCAGCTGGAGCAGACCGCCAGACAGTTGCCGGTGGCCGATCTGGAGGCCTGTGTGGCCATGCTGTCTGATCCTGGGCGGCGTGTTGCGCTGGCAGGCGGGCGTCTGAGCGCGCCGCTGGCGGCGTATCTGGCTCAGCACCTGAAGGCGATGCGCCCGGGAGTGTGTTTGCTGGACGGCGGCACCGACAGCTGGGCTGATGCGCTGGTGGACATGGGGCGGCATGATGTTCTGCTGCTGCTGGACATCCGCCGCTACAACAGCGAGCTGATGGCGCTGGCGCAGCGTGCTGCCAGCCACAAGCTGGATCTGATCCTGCTGACCGACCAGTGGCTGTCGCCAATCTCGCAACTGGCACGGGTCACGCTGGTCGGCGTAGCCGGTGGCGCCTCCGGCTGGGACAGCAACCTGTCGCTGTTTTTGCTGCTGGATGCGCTGATCGCAGCCATCATGCAAAGACAGACACCGGCCTGCCTTGCCCGGCTGGCCGCGCTGGAGGGCTGGCGTACGGCTGGCTAGGCGCCATGCCCGAGCCAGCGTTTTGCTGATTGCCACTCACGCCTGTAAGGCGAGTTTTGCCAGCCAGTCGCAGCGTGCGCTCAGCTTTTGCTGCCAGGCAGGGTCCAGGCCTGGCGCATTGGCGGCAGTGCGCAATTCGGCCACCGGTGGGCGGTGGCAGGTGGCCAGACGCCAGAAGGCATGCAGCGGGATGTCCGAGATGCGCTCGACCAGTGTCAGGCTGTCACCGGCACGGACTGTTCCTTCGCTGAGCACGCGAGCGTACCAGCCGGTTCTGGCCTGATCGCTGATCCACTGCGAGGCACCGGTCACATCAAGGCGATGGTTGATCTTCCAGCACGGGCTGCGCGGGCTGCAAAGCTGAATCCGTGCCTTGCCCAGTTCGAACACGTCGCCGATATGGACGCTATGCTCGTCCATTTTGTAGGCCGACAGGTTTTCACCCAGACAGCCCGGTGCCAGCACCGCGGCCGCAGCGGGGAAGGCCTGTGCCAGTGCGTCGTAGTGCTCGGCGGGGTAAAGGTGGACGGCTTTCTCGCGCCCGCCGTGAAAGCGCCGGTCGGCCTGCTCATCACCGGTAAAGCCTTCCACCCCCAGCCAGGCTTCATCCACCCGCTGCTTGAAAATGCCGCTGCTCTGGCCGTCAGGTGGCAGTGTTCTGGCTTGTCCGATAAAAAGGCCGTTCAGCGGCGAGTGCATGCGGGATTCTCCGGTGTGGCCCGTGACCGCTGACGGCTGTCAGGCGCGGTTGCCGGGGTTGTTTAGGTTTATGGTGTGGTTTATGGCGTGGACGCGGGCGGCATCGACGGCATGGGCAATATCGTGCTTGTGCTCGCATTGGCGGGCGATGGTGCCGGCGTCGACAAGACGGGCGGCATCCAGTAGTGCCGTCAGGTAGGCTGCCTGCGGATAGCTGCTGTGTTCGAAACCCAGACGGCCACGCGCATCGGCAACGCAGGCCGACAACATCTCGTGAAAACGCTCGGGGCGGCGCAGCGCATCGCAATCACGGAACAGACGCAGCACAGTGTCGGCGCGCATTTCGGGCGCGATATGTACTTTGGTGTGGTAAAGCACGGTGATGCGCGCCAGATCCCGGCATTCGGCCGGCACGCGCAGGCGTTCGCACAGCGCAAGCAGCGGCTTTTCGCCGCGCGCCTCGTGGCCGATATGGCGCGGCAGAATATCGGCCGGGGTCAGCGCCTTGCCTAAGTCATGGGTCAGGCAGGCGAAACGTACGGCCAGCGGTGCGCCACTTTGCGCGGCGGTATCGATGACGCGCATTACATGGTCGCCGGTATCGATTTCAGGGTGATAGTCGGCGCGTTGCGGCACACCGAACAGCGCATCCACTTCGGGCAGAACGCGCGCCAGCGCGCCGCACTCGCGCAGGACCTTGAACATGCGCGAGGGGGCATCTTCCATCAGGCCGCGCGCGACTTCCTGCCACACCCGCTCCGGTACCAGTGCATCCACTTCGCCGTTGTCCACCATCTGGCGCATCAGGCCCAGGGTCTCGGGCGCAACGGCAAAGCCGAAGCGGGCGGCAAAACGTGCCAGACGCAGGATGCGTACCGGGTCTTCGGCAAAGGCGGCGCTGACATGGCGCAATACGCCGGCGGCAAGGTCGGCCTGTCCGCCATAGGGGTCGGTCAGACGGCCGTCTTCGTCTTCGGCGATGGCGTTGATGGTCAGGTCGCGCCGTGCCAGATCCTGTTCCAGTGTGACATCTGGTGCGGCGTGAAACACAAAGCCGTGATAACCGGCGCCCGTTTTGCGTTCGGTGCGCGCCAGTGCATATTCCTCGTGCGTAGCCGGATGCAGGAATACCGGAAAATCGCGTCCGACCGGACGGAAGCCTTGTGCCAGCATCTCAGCAGCACTACTGCCGACTACCACCCAGTCGCGGTCTACCACCGCGCGGCCCAATAAGCGGTCGCGTACCGCGCCGCCTACGACATACAGCTTCATTCCCGTTCTCTCCAGCGCGCCAGGCGCGTATTGCGTTCGTCTTCGCCCAGCCATTGCTGTGCGACCGCTTCCAGTGCGCTCGGGCAGAAACCCAGCAGCGCGCTCGGGAAGGGCTCCAGGCTGACATTGTCGACACGCAGCGATTTTACATTGTCGCGGCTGATCAGGGCGGGGCCGGGCAAGCATTCCATTACGCCGGCTTGCAGCATGGCCAGGCTGTCCGGCAGGCCTATCAGGGTGCGCGGGTGGCCGGTGAGCTCGCCTACATAAGCCACCAGCTCGCGCAAACGGTAGCGGTGCGGCCCTGTCAGCTCCAATGTCTGGCCTATGCTGGCTGGCCTGTCCAGACAGGCCGCGACGGCGCGTGCCACATCATCGGCCCATACCGGGGCGAAATAAGTGTCGGCACCGGCTAACGGCAGCACCGGCAAAACAGCGAGCAGGCGGGCAAACATATTGAGAAAGGCATCGTCGTGGGCGAACACTACCGAAGGACGCAGGATTGTCCACGCCAGATGGCTTTGCGTGATGACCCGTTCGCCACGCGCCTTGGTTTGCTGGTAGTCCGACGGCCCGTGCGCATCCGCCCCCAGTGCGCTGATATGGATCAGGCGCCGGATGCCGGTTTGCTTCATGGCATGGACGATTTTTTCCACCAGTTCGACATGGGCGACTTCAAAAGCGCGGTGCGAGCCATGCAGGATGCCCACCATACTGATTACCGCATCGTGCCCGGCCATCAGCTGCGTCAGCGCCGCGCTGTCGTGTACGTCACAGGCGGCCAGCGTGACGCCGGGCAGGGTGGACAGGGCCTTGATGCGTTCCGGGCGGCGGCTGGCAATGGTCAGCTGCATGCCGTGCCGGCTCAGCATTTCGGCGATATGCCGGCCGACAAATCCGCTGCCACCTATCAATACAATGCGTTGCATAGTGCGCTCTCCCGATTGAAGAGCGGCCCGGTTTATTTGGCCGCTATGGTGCCCATTCTCGCCTTGAGCGAGGTCTCACCCTTGCCGAAGCTGGCGGCGTAGTAGGTGGCGTTGGCCATCACCTTTTGTACATAGTCGCGCGTTTCGGTAAACGGGATGGTTTCGGTGTAGATGGTGCCATCCAGCGGCGTGCTGGCGCGCCATGCGCGTGCACGCCCGGGGCCTGCAT
The DNA here is from genome assembly GCF_009831765.1 of Craterilacuibacter sinensis. Taxonomy (GTDB): domain Bacteria; phylum Pseudomonadota; class Gammaproteobacteria; order Burkholderiales; family Chromobacteriaceae; genus Craterilacuibacter; species Craterilacuibacter sinensis. Next base: position 168,994 of record NZ_WSSB01000006.1, read on the forward strand.
TGTAGCCGGCGGTCGCCAGCACCGGGTGGCCGGTGGTATCCAGTACATGACGCAGATACCAGGTGCCCAGCTGGATATTGGTGTCCACATCGTTGACATCGAAGCCGGGCAGGCCAACCTTGTTTGCTACCCAGCGCGCGGTGGCCGGCATCAGCTGCATCAGGCCTGAGGCGCCTACGCCCGAGCGCGCTACCACGGTAAAGCGGCTTTCCTGGCGCATCAGGCCGTAAATCCATGCCGGATCCACATCCAGTTGCCTGGCGTAGCGCTCGGTGGTGCTGCGGTAGGGCGCGAGAAAGCGCAGGCCGAAATTATGCGCGTCGCGCGTGCGCTCGGCGCTGTAGATGGCCATATCGTAAAAGCCCTTGTCTTTGGCCAGTTCGGCGGCGGCAATCAGCTCGGGGTCGGTCTTGCCGCGCATGGCCCAGCGCCACTCGCGCCGTGCTTCTTCGTGAAACTCCGGGCGCTTGAGTGTATCCGACAGCGCAAACAGTTCGATGGCGCGGGCAATGGCCGGCTCTTTGGAAATGGCGCGCATGTCCTTGTCGCTGGCTTCAATTTGGCGCGCGGGTTCGGACAGGCTGTTACCCAGCGCTTCGCGCGCAAGAATGCCGTAATAACTGTGTTCCTGGCTTAGCCGCACCAGGCGCGCATTGGCTTCGCTACGCTTGCCCTGCATCAGTTCGGCTTGCGACAGCCAGTAGCGCCAAGCCTGACGTGCGGCCAGCTTGGCCGGCATCTTGCCGATCACGCTGCTTAATGTGTTCCAGTTTTGCTCGCGCAGTGCCGCGCGTGCCCACCATTCCCATTGCTCGGGCGTGAGTTCCCCGGGGGCGGATTTGGCGTACCAGTCCAGCGCCTGCGTCATGTCCTGGCGTCGCGCGGCGCGTGTGGCCAGTTCCCCCCAGCCAAAGCCGACCTGCTCGCGCGTAAGCGTAGGCTCGATGCGCGCAAGATCGGCGGCGGCACCGGACAAATCACTCTTGCCGCGGCGCACGATGGCGATAACGGCGGCTTCATTGCTGCCTGGGGTGAAAAATTCGTCCGACAAGCCGGCCGATGTGGCCAGCGCACGCGCGACGGTGACGTAATTATTGGCAACCAGGGTGCGTACGCGTGAACGCACCTCATCCTGGCTGAGCGTGCCCAGCGTCGCGCTTTCATTCAGCAGACTGTTGCAGCCTTCCGGGAGTGTCAGCTTGTCCAGCAAGTCGGCATCGGGTGCGCTAATGCGCCCGGCCTTAAGCTCGGACAGGGCAGCATAGCATTGGGTTTCCTGATCGCGTGCGTCTTCCGGTGCGCGTACCAGTTCGCGGCGAAAACCGTCCCAGTTATTGCCCTTGCCCAGACGCTTGAGCCATTCATTGGCCAGACGCTCGGTCAGCGTAGAGGGGGCCTCTTGCGCCAGAAAGGCGCGGGCCGGCGCCTCGTCGCCGTTTTCCAGGCTTTTAAGCGCCAGCCAGTAGCGCGGATACATGCCAAGCGGTGTGCGTGCGCTACTGGCGGCCAGCGTTTGCAATTGGGCGATATCGCCGGCACGCCAGGCGTCGCGGGCCGCAGCCAGATCATCGTTGCTGTCGGCGTACACGCTAGCGGGCAGGGCAAACAGGCTTAACAGCAGCAGGGAAATTTTTTTCATGTCACTTGCGCCAGAAGGCGGGCGTAAAGAGGATGAGGATGGTGAAAATTTCCAGCCGGCCCAGCAGCATGGCTACGCTGCATACCCAGGTCTGGAAATCATTCAGCCCGGCATAATTGGCGGCCGGGCCAACTTCTCCCAGTCCCGGGCCTGCATTATTGATGCAGGACACAATGGCGGAAGCGGCGGTCTGGAAGTCCAGGCCACTGCCTAACAGCACAAAAGTCAGCACCACCACACTCAAAATGTATACGAAGATAAAGCCCAGCACCGAAAAGGCGACGCTGTCGCTCATGGTACGGCCATTGACCTTGAGCGGAATAATGGCCTGCGGATGCAGCAACTGGGTCATTTCGCGCTGGGCCTGACGGAACAGGATCAGGCTGCGTATCATTTTGATGCCGCCACCTACCGAGCCTGAACAGGCGGTAAAACAGGACAGGAACAGCATCCATACCGGAACAAAGAGCGGCCACTGGCCGTAATCGGTGCTGGCAAAACCCGAGGCGGTGGCTATCGAGATCAGGTTGAAGCTGACATGGCGCAAGGACTCGCCCAGTCCGTAAACCCCTTGCCACCACAAATAGACGGCCAGCATCAGAATGCTGGACAGGATCACCAGCATCATGCTGATAAATTCGGTATCAATCCGATAGGGGGCGGCCGAACGTTTTTTCCACGCCAGAAAGTGAGTGGCGTAATTGGTGGCCGATAGCAAGGTGAAACCGGCAATCACCAGTTCGATTGGCAGCGAATCGTAATGGCCTACACTGGTGTCGCGGGTGGAAAAGCCGCCCAACGCAACGGTGGACAGGCCGTGGCAGACAGCGTCGAATACGCTCATGCCGGCCATATACAGCATGCCCATGCACAGCACGGTCAGGATGCAGTACATGGTCCACAGGCTCTTGGCCGCCTGGGTGATGCGTGGTGCCAGCTTGGCATCCTTCATCGGCCCCGGTGTTTCCGCCTTGTATACCTGCATGCCGCCCACGCCCAGTAGCGGCAAAATGGCGACAGCCAGCACGATAATGCCCATGCCGCCCATCCACTGCATGAAGTGGCGCCAGAAATTGATCGCAGGTGGCAAGACATCCAGCGAGAACAATACGGTCGCGCCATTGGTAGTCAGCGCCGACATGGCTTCGAAAAAGGCGTCGGTGAAGCTTAGCGAACTGTCGAACAGCATGAACGGGATGGCGGCGGTGGCGGCGAAGCCCACCCACAGGGCTACCACCAGGATAAAGCCGTCACGCGGCTTGAGTTCGTGTTCGAAACGGCGGGTGGCGGCCCAGGCAAACAGGCCGACGGCCAGTCCGACCACACCGGACAGCAAAAACGCTTCCAGCGTGTGGTCTTTGTAGATGACGCCGACACCGGCCGGCACAATGAACATGCAGGAAAACAGCATGATCAGCTTGGAAAAGACATGAGCGATAGGCAACAGCTTGCCCAGTGCACCGCCTCTGGCGGCTAACGGCAAGGTCGACATCAAAAGAAACCCATCTTGACCTGGATGAGCTGCTCCACTTCGCGCACCAGACGGCGGTGGGCAACGAAGATGATCAGGTGGTCTTCACTGTTTATCACTTCATCGTGGTGTGCCATGCGCACTTCGCGGTGCCGCACAATGGCGCTGATATAGCAGCCGTGCGGCATTTCCACTTCGTCTATGCGCAGGCCGACCAGACGCGAAGTCTTGCGGTCACCCCTGACGATGACTTCCATCGCCTCGGTGCGCCCGCCGCGCAGCGCATGTACCGCCTCGACATCGCCACGGCGCAAATGGGCGAGGATGGAGCCGATAGTAGACTGGTGCGGCGAAATCACGATATCGATGCTGTGGCCTTCGAGCAGGTCGACGTAACTGGCGCGGTTGACCAGCGCAATCACCCGCTTGGCACCCATGCGCTTGGCCAGCAGCGTGGACATCACATTGTCTTCGTCGTCGTTGGTCAATGCGCAAAATACATCCATCTCGTCGATGTTTTCTGCTTCGAGCAGGGCTTCATCGGTGGCTTCGCCATGCAGTACCAGAGTGTGATCCAGATTGTCACCCAGCCATTCGCAGCGCTCGCGCAGAATTTCAATAATCTTGACCTCGTACCCCGCATTTTCCAGCTGGCGCGCCAGACGGTGGCCGATATTGCCGCCGCCGGCAATCAGTACGCGGCGTATGGGCTGGCTGCTGTTGCGTAGCTCGGCCAGCATCTGTGGCACAGCAGCACGCTCGGCCAGGAAAAACACCTCGTCGTTGCTTTGCAAAATGGTGTCGCCCTTGGGGATGATCAGCCGGTTATTGCGATAGATGGCGCAAAAACGGCAGTCGGTGTCCGGCAGATCCTGACGCACATGGCGCAATTCGCGCCCTAAAAGCAGGCCGCCTTCCATGGCCGTGACCGCAACCAGCTGTACGCGGCCGCCGGCAAAATCCAGCACCTGTAAGGCCCCCGGGTATTGAAATAGCTGGTACAGGTTTTCGGTGACGATCTGTTCCGGGCAGATGGGCTGGTCAACGCCGAATAAATCCAGCGTGTTCTTGGCGCCGAATTCGACATAGTCACTGGCGCGTACGCGCGCAATGCGGGTGGGTACGTTGTAGAGCTCGCGCGCCAGCTTGCAGGCAACCAGATTGGTTTCGTCGTTACGCGTTAGCGCAAGCAACATATCGGTGTCGGCCGCACCGGCACCGGCCAGTACCGAGGGCTGGGCGGCATTGCCGCAGATGGTCTGAATATCCAGCCTGTCCTGCAGCTGCTTGAGCAGTTTGCTGTCCAAGTCGACGATGGTGATGTCGTTCTCTTCGGAAACCAGGTTCTCTGCTACGCGGGCACCAACCTGGCCGCCCCCCAAAATCAGAATTTTCACAATATTGAAGCCGTCTGGATTAAGTATTTTGGTCAGATTCTAACGGTTTAGCGGGCAGGGTGCACGACTGTGGTTTTCGTTTTAATAGTGCATGCTCGCCAATTTTGCCAAGTGAGGCAAAGACTTGGCGGCATAGGGTGCATCAACGCGCGCTGTTGCGCACCCCGCGCACGGTACGCTTGAGGGTGGCCGAGTCGGTTGTGCCACTGATGAGCCTGTCTCCCAGTAGTAGCGTTGGTGTGGTGAAGACCTTGAGTTCATCGGTCAGCGCCTGATTGTCCTCCAGCGCAAGACGCACAGCCTTGCCCGGGTTTAGCCACGCCTGTGTGCCGGTTTCCCTGGCGGTTTGCTGGATGGCATGCTGGTCCAGCGGGAGTGTGCCCTGCATCAGGCTTTGATGCACCGCCCAGTAGCGGGCGCGCTGTTTTTGCCAGACATTCAGCGCATACAGGGTGGCCGGCTCCGAACTGGCATCAAACAGGGGGAGCAGCTTGAACACAAATTTCACGTCGGGCAACTCGCTGGCGACGCGTTCGATGACTACATCCATGCGCCGGCAATACGGGCAGTTGAAATCGGTAAAGTAGATGACAACCTGGCTGGCCGCTGGGTCGCCTAAAAACGGGTCGGCAGGGTTGGCATAGATGCGGCCAGGCTTCTGTGCCGCCAGCGCTTTTAGCATCTGCTGTTGCCGTGCACGGTTGTGCTCGGCGATTTTTTCCAGATCGGGCAGGTTTTTGCTGTTAGCCAGCAGGGGCATCAGGCTTAAACCGGCCAGTAAGGTCCGGCGTTTCATGATCGCTATCCTTTGGGGGAGGCTTTAATCGGTACATTGTTGCGGCATGCACCTGATGGTATTAAAGCGAAAGGGAGCGACATGCGCTCCCTTAATGCGGTTTTATTGCGGTTTAGTCTTCGAGATCTACCTGCGTGCGACCCGGCAGCAGCAGGTTAAGGCTAAGTGCAATCAGGGCGCTTACCGTGATGCCGGAGCCGAAAATTTCGCGTACAAAGCCCGGCAACTTGCCCAGTACTTCCGGGCGTACGGTTACTGCCATGCCGCAGCCGATGGCGACGGCAATAATCACGCCATTGCGTCGGCTGCTCTCGACCTGGCCCAGCATCTGAACGCCGGCCACGATAATCATGGCGAACATCATCAGGCCGGCACCGCCGAGCACCGGCAGCGGAATGGTGACGATCAAGGCGCCAAACACCGGAAACAGGCCTGCCAGCATCAAGAGCAGACCCGCCAGTGCCACTACATAACGGCTGGCGACGCCGGTCAGCGATACCACGCCAATATTCTGGGCAAACGAGGAAAAGGGGGTCGTCGACATGATGGCGGCAATGGCCGAGCCTACGCCGTCACACAGGATGCCTGCCGACATCTGCTTGCCGCTGACCTTGGTCTGTGTTGCCTGACCCAGCGCCAAAAAGTTGCCGGTCGACTCCACGATGGTAACCAGATAGGCAATAGACATGCCGATAATGCCGGAGATTGGAAAGCTCATGCCGAAATGCAATGGCTGGGGCAGGGCAAATGCGCTGGCTTGTGCCACCGGTGCAAAATCGATGCGCCCCAGCATCAGGCACAGTAGATAGCCGGCCCCCATGCCGATCACGATGGCTGCGGCCGAGACGATGCCGCGGCCGAACTGGACCAGCCCGATCACCAGTACCAGTACAAAAAAGGCAATAGCCAGATGCTCGGGATTGGCATAGTCAGCCGCGCCGGGCTGGCCGCCGGCAAACCAGTCAACGGCAACCGGGATAAGCGACAGGCCTATCATGGACACGACTGTGCCGGTGACCACCGGCGGGAACAGCTTGCGGATTTGCGGCATGAAAAAGCTGCCGCCTATCATCACCAGCGACGCGGCCAGCGAGGAGCCCATGATGCCGGCTACACCATGCTCGAAACCGATGGCGATGGCGGCGGCAACAAAAGTGAAGCTGGTGCCCATGACACAGGGCAGGCGGATGCCGATAGGTCCTGCGCCGCGGCATTGCACGATGGTGACGGCACCGGAAACCATTAAGGCTGCATTGACGAGTGCGACCATTTCCTGTGGAGGGAGTCGCAATACGCCGCCCACGACCAGCGGGACAGCGATAATCCCACCGAGTGCGGCAAGCAGGTGCTGTATGGCCAGTAATAATGATGTTGCCAGTGGAGGCCGGTCTTCAACCTGGTACAGCAGCTTTTCCATGCTTTGCTTCCTTGCAGTGAGGGCTTTGTAGGTAGCGCTTGCGCGCCAAGTGCGCGCATGATTGTCAAATTCTATGTCGCTGTCAATGATGATTTATCTTTTAATGAAGATAGTCTGGTGTTGTGCCCTTATGATGGGCAAAACCATTTAAATAAAAATGCAAGCAAAATTGTGACAAATAAATAAAATCACCTTATTCTTGGCGTTTTACCTTTACGTGCGGGGTGCTTATGGCTGATCAGTTCGAAAATGTCAGTGTGGCCAAGCGGGCCAATGTCTATTTTGACGGCAAGTGCGTCAGTCATACGGTGACCCTGGCCGATGGCACGCAAAAATCGGTAGGCGTGATTCTGCCCGGTAAGCTGGTGTTTACTACGGCAGCAGCGGAAGTCATGGAATTACTGGAAGGAGAATGCCGGGTGACGCAGGCTGGCGCCTCTGCCGCGCAGGATTATGCCGGGGGTGAATCTTTTAGCGTGCCGGCCAATAGCAGCTTTACGATCGAGGTACTCAAGACCGTTCATTATGTTTGCCATTTCGGCTGATTAGAGCGGGCTTGTCGTAAAAAGGCTCAATACCAGGATAGGTATTGAGCCTTTTGTATCTGACGCCGCAGGTTGCGGGTCGGGATGTCGCATTGTTTAGCGGTAGTGCGCATCAAGTTCGGTAAACGCCGCCTTGTTGTCTGGCGTGACATAAGGGCGCATCAGGGCCAGCACTTGACGTGCGCCGCGCCGCCCGGTTTCTGCCGAGATAGGGACTTTAGGTGCGGCGGACTGCTCGAACGCATACCAGAATTTCACCACCAACCAGATATTGACCGCCAGCTGTTCAATTTCTTCATCGGAAGAAAAGGTCAGCAAGCCGGCACGGGCAAAGCCCTTGAGCATGTCGCCCATCATCGGACGCAAATCGGTGCCGATAGTGGCGTGATACTCGGCCTGCAATTGCGGATTACGCGACAGCAAGCCCGGCAGGTCATCAAACAAAAAGCGGTAATTCCACATGCCCTTGAATAAGGCATCCAGCTGGTCGGATAAAGCCTGCGGCGTAATGGTGCCTTCTGTCTTCGGTGCCAGCTGGTCGCGAATAAAGGCTTCATATTCGCGGAAAATCTGGAAAACAATCTCTTCCTTATTGCGAAAGTGATAGTACAGATTGCCCGGACTAATGCCCAGGTGAGCCGAAATATGATTGGTCGTGATCGCACGCTCTCCATGCTCATTGAAGAGTTTGAGGCTCTCGATCACGATTTTGTCGTAGGTTTTGATCCGGGTTTTGCTCATAGATTGAAGAATCAAGCCATTTAATAAGGATGAGTCGGATGCCAGTTTACACCGAGGCCGCAGATTTGTTCAGATTGGCGTCAGCCGGAAAAGCTTCAAACATAAAGCGCTTGAGTATCGCCTGTTCTACCCGTTGCCTGTCCTTGGCCAGTATGGCAATGCGTAGCGTCAGTTGATAACTGACATCGCTAAGCGGGTGAATCGATACGCGTGGCGCCACCGATGGCGTATCCAGATGGTGACGCGCTTCTATACGCGCCATATGCAGTTGCGCGGCCTGAATATGTGGCGCACAGACGTCGTTGGCTGCCCCTAGCAGCAAGGCTTCACCCTGCTGGGGAGGGAGCGTATAGGGCAGGGGCAGGCCCAGCGTATGCACCACATACTCGCCCATATAGTTTTCCAGCACCACCGGCTGGTTGAGCAGCAGGCTGTGCGGAAAAGACAAGGCCCGCCCTGTCATCTGGTGGCTGTCGTGGGTGGGGCCGATTTCCATCACTGTGGTGGTGAATAGCCCGACATCGACCACACGCCCGCGTATATGGCCGACCTCGATGTGGTCGCCCAGGCTGTAGCTGTCGGAGGCGCTTCTGAGCAGCCCCCCGGTCAGGCACATGATCAACTCTTTGGTGGCAATAATCACTGCAGCGGCAAAAGCCAGCATCGAGACCGCTATGGTCTGCAGCTCGGATGCCCAGATCAGTGCAATGCCGGCGACGCCACAGACAAACAGCACATTGCGCACGGTGATGGACCAGCGCCGCCTGTCGTCCAGCGTCCAGTGGGTATTGCTGGCGATGGCGCGGCCTATGCTGATGCGCAGCACCAGCAGTACCGTGATCATTACTCCCGAGCGCACGATGTCGGCGACGTAACTTGCACGCAGGTGGGTCCAGAAGTCGATCAGCTCGCTCATGCCTACTCGCCCAGCTTGACCGCGTGTTCGCGCGTTTCGTGGAAGACGATATCCGGCCAGCGCTCCTGTGTCAGCTGCAGGTTGACGCGGTTGGGCGCGAGATAGGCCAGATTGTTGCCGGCATCGGTGGCGATATTGCCTTGCAGTGCCTTGATGAAGTCATCCAGCTTTTTGCGGTCATCACAGGTGAACCAGCGTGCCGACCAGATACTGGCCGATTCAAAAATGGCATCCACGCCGTATTCGGCCGCCAGGCGCGAGGCGACGACTTCGAACTGCAGCACGCCGACTGCACCCAGAATCAGGTCGCCGCCGCTATGCGGCTTGAACACCTGCACGGCGCCTTCTTCACCCAGCTGCTGCAAGCCCTTGGCCAACTGCTTGAGCTTCAGCGGGTTGCGGATGCGTACCGAGCGGAACATTTCCGGCGCGAAGAACGGGATGCCGGTAAACGCCAGCGCCTCGCCTTCGGAGAAAGAGTCGCCGATCTGGATATTGCCGTGGTTGGGAATGCCGATAATGTCGCCTGCGAAGGCTTCTTCCACGATTTCGCGGTCGTGCGACATAAAGGTCACCACGCTGGAGGCAGCGATATCACGCCCCAGACGCAGATGCTTCATCTTCATGCCACGCTCGAACTGGCCGGAGCACACGCGCATAAAGGCGATGCGGTCGCGGTGCTTGGGGTCCATATTGGCCTGGATCTTGAACACAAAGCCGGAGAACTTGCCTTCGCTCGGGTTTACGCTGCGCACGGTCGCATCGCGTTCCTGTGGCGCCGGTGCCCAGTTGATCAGCGCGTCCAGAATCTCGCGCACACCGAAATTGTTGATGGCCGAGCCGAAAAACACCGGAGTCAGCTCGCCGGCGAGGAACTCGTCCAGATTCCACTCGTTGGAGGCGCCCTTGACCAGTTCGATCTCCATGCGCAGCTGTTCCATTTCCATCGGGAACAGCGCGTCCAGACGCGGATTGTCCATGCCCTTGATCACTTCGATATCGGACACCAGTTTTTCGGCGCCGGCTTCGAACAGAATGACTTCATCGGTCAGCAGCGAATAGACGCCGCGGAAGCTCTTGCCCATGCCGATCGGCCAGGTGACCGGTGCGCAGCGTATCTTGAGCACGTCTTCCACTTCATCCAGCAACTCGAGCGAGTCGCGCACTTCACGGTCGCACTTGTTCATGAAAGTGACGATGGGCGTGTTGCGCAGGCGGCAGACATTCAACAGCTTGATGGTCTGCTCTTCCACGCCCTTGGCGGCGTCGATCACCATCAAGGCGGAGTCGACTGCCGTCAGTACGCGATAGGTGTCTTCGGAGAAGTCCTGGTGGCCCGGGGTATCCAGCAGGTTGACGGTATGGTCGCGGTAGTCGAACTGCATCACGCTGGATGCGACCGAGATGCCGCGCTGCTTCTCGATATCCATCCAGTCGGAAGTGGCGAATTTGCCGCCTTTTTTGCCCTTGACGGTGCCCGCCATCTGAATGGCGCCCGAAAACAGCAGCAGCTTTTCGGTCAGCGTGGTCTTACCCGCGTCGGGGTGGGAGATAATGGCAAAAGTGCGGCGGCGGGCGACTTCTGCGGCAATGCGTGTCAGTTCTGCGGACATGTCTGTTGCTTGGTGTATGCGGTAAAGGCGGCATTGTACCGGTTTTCGTGCCGGCTGACCGCTGCGCCTTTTATGCATGTTGCGGGTACAATGACGGCACTGGATTCAAGATGACGGAGCTGGCGGATGTTTACAGGGATAGTGCAGGGCACGGCCGAACTGGTCGCACTGGAAGAAAAGACTGGTTTTCGTACGCATACCGTGCGCTTGCCGCAGGCGATGCTGCCGGGTTTGGCGCTGGGGGCCTCGGTTGCGCACAACGGCTGCTGCCTGACCGTGACCCGGGTGGAGGGCGATCGGGTCTCGTTCGACCTGATGCAGGAGACGCTGCGTCTGACCAATCTGGGGGCTTTGACGCTGGGTGAGTCGGTCAATGTTGAGCGTGCTGCACGCTTTGGTGACGATATCGGCGGTCACGCCATGAGCGGCCACATCCTGTGCTGCGCCGAAGTGGTGGCGGTCGAGGAAACACCGAATAACCGGACCTTGCGCTTTAGCCTGCCGGAGGCGGCGCTCAAATATGTATTTACCAAAGGCTATATCGGCATCGACGGCATCAGTCTGACCGTGGGGGAAGTCCAGGGGAACGAATTTGCCGTGCATCTGATTCCGGAAACGCTGAGCCGTACTATCATCGGCCAGCGCAAGGTGGGCGACCGGGTCAATATCGAAGTCGATCCGCAGACGCAGGCTATTGTCGACACGGTCGAGCGGGTGCTTGCCAGCCGGAGTCTTGGATGACTGCACCGCTATTCGTGATGTCGTGGAGTGGCGGCAAAGACTCCTGCCTCGCCCTTTGGCGTACGTTGCAAAGCGGTGCCCGTCCGCTGGCCCTGCTTTCGATGCTTGACGAAACGGGTGCGCGCAGCCGCTCTCACGGCATCAGCCCCGAAGTCCTGCAGGCCCAGGTCGAGGCGCTGGCGATTCCACTGGTGACCGGTAGTGCGACCTGGGGGGAGTACGAGGCCGTGTTTGTCGCACAGTTGCAAGCCTTGAAAGCACAAGGCGCCGAGATGGCGGTGTTTGGGGATATCGACTTGCAGCCGCATCGCGACTGGGAGGAAAAGGTCTGCGCCGCCGCCGGCTTGCAGGCGGTGTTGCCGCTATGGCAGGAGCAGAGGCTGGATCTGGTGCGCGAATTTGTCGATGCCGGCTTTGTCGCGACCATTGTGGTGATACGTAACGACTTGATGGCCGCCGACTATCTGGGCCAAGTGCTGGATCATGCGCTGATTGCGCGCATGCAGTCCGAGGGTATCGATCCGTGCGGCGAGGGCGGGGAGTTCCATACGCTGGTCACCGCGGGGCCGCTATTTGCCCAGGCCTTGCCTTTGCGGGAAAAAGCGCGACATCAACATGATAAATATTCAATGCTTGAATTTGAGCTTTCCGATAGCATCTAATAACAAATAATCGAAACGCGGTGCGCGTGGTGCGGGCCGTCTGCAAGGGTAGAAGAAAATGCTTATTTCCCCCATTCAGGACATTATCGCCGACATCAAGGCCGGCAAAATGGTGGTATTGGCCGATGCCGAAGATCGCGAGAACGAGGGCGATCTGGTGATGGCGGCCGAGCACGTCACACCGGAAGCCATCAATTTCATGGCCAAGTTCGGCCGTGGCCTGATCTGCCTGACTCTGAGCGAAGCACGCTGCCAGCAACTCGAACTGCCGCTGATGGTCAGCAAAAATGGCGCACCTTTGGGTACCAATTTTACGGTGTCCATCGAAGCGGCGCGCGGCGTGACCACCGGCATCTCGGCCGCGGATCGTGCTCGCACGGTGCAGGCAGCCGTGGCGCGTGGCGCGGCGCCGTCCGATCTGGTGCAGCCCGGCCATATCTTCCCGCTTAAGGCCGTGAATGGGGGCGTGCTGGCGCGTGCCGGTCATACCGAAGCCGGTTGCGACCTGTCTGCACTGGCCGGCCTTGAGCCCGCCTCGGTGATCTGCGAGATCATGAACGACGACGGCACCATGGCGCGCATGCCGGAACTGTTGGCTTTTGCCGCCGAGCATGGCCTTAAAGTGGGCACTATTGCCGATCTGATCAGCTACCGTAGCCGCACCGAGAGCCTGGTCGAGCGCGTGGGCGAGCGCGAGATCGTTACGCCGTTTGGCGAGTTTGCCATGCATGTGTTCCGCGACATCAGCAATGGCGACACCCATCTGGCGCTGGTCAAGGGCGACATTCGCAGTGATGAAGAAACGCTGGTGCGCGTGCACGAGCCTTTCTCGGTGATGGATATTCTCGATCCGCTGACCAGTCCGCACAGCTGGACGGTGCCGTTTGCGCTGGAAATGATGGAAGAAGAAGGGCGGGGCGTGATGATACTCTTGCACCGCAATGAAGACGGCAGTGAACTGCTGGCGCGTGCCTTGCCGGTAGCCGGTGAAAAAACGCCGCGTGCCAACTGGGACAGCAAGACCTTCGGCATCGGCGCGCAAATGCTCAAGGCGGTCGGCGTGGGCAAAATGTGCCTGCTGGCGTCCCCGGTTAATCTGCCATCAATGGTCGGTTTCGATCTGGAAGTGACCGGATTCCGTCAACCTAAACACCTGACCGTAGAAATCGGTTAAAATCGCGCCCTTCCCGCGCAAAGCCCACCCATTACGGAGATCTGCCATGCTGGACACCATCACTCGCATCGAACCTAATCTTGAGGGCAAGGGACTGAAGATAGGCGTCGTGATGAGCCGCTTTAATCCGGATGTCTGTCATGGCCTGCGCGACGCGTGCCTGTCCGAACTGGGCTTGCTGGGCGTTGCGCCTGGCGATGTGCTGTATACCAGTGTGCCCGGCGCGCTGGAGATTCCGCTGGTACTGCAAACCATGGCAAAAAGCGGCCGCTTTGACGCGCTGATTGCGCTGGGTGCGGTGATACGCGGGGAAACCTACCATTTCGAACTCGTGTCCAACGAGTCCGGAGCCGCCGTGACACGTGTTGGCCTTGATGCCGGCGTGCCTGTTGCCAATGCCGTTCTTACGACCGAAACCGACGAGCAGGCTGAAGTGCGCATGATAGAAAAAGGCCGCGATGCTGCTCGCGTGGCCGTGGAAATGGCCAATCTACAAAAAGCCTTGCGCGGCTGAATACCTGCCGTGCCCGTTCTTTACAAGGAATAACCGATGAAAACCGCCCGCCGCCGCGCCCGCGAATTTGCCGTTCAGGGCATTTACGAGTGGCATCTGAATCAGGAAAGCCCGGCTTCCCTGATTGAAAAGCATTTGCGCGAGAATGATTACTTCGTCAAGGCTGACGAAGCGCTGTTCCGCACCTTGTTGTACGGTGTGGTCAAAGACGCCAAGGAACTGGGTATTCTGGTCGACCGCTTTCACGAGCGCAGTGCCGAAGAAGTGAGCCCGGTCGAGCGCTCTGTGCTGCTGATGGCCGCGCTGGAGCTGACCCAGCATCCGGAAACGCCTTATCCTGTGATCATTAACGAAGCAATCGAAATCACCAAGACCTTTGGTGGTACCGATGGCCACAAGTTTGTCAATGGTGTACTGGACAATCTGGCCGCCGAAGTGCGCGCCGACGAGGTCGCCAGCCAGAAGTCGCGCCGCCGCGCCGACTAAGCAATCAGGCCTGCCTGACTGACACCCGCTGCGGCGGGTGTTTTTGCGTCTGCCAGTTGCCGAAGGGACATATGAACGAATTCGAATTGATACGCCGCCATTTTACCCGTGCAACACCTCAGGCTGTGCTGGGCGTGGGCGACGATGCCGCCATTATCCAGGTGGCGCCCGGTTGTGCTTTGCATGTTTCGGTCGATATGCTGGTGCAGGGGCGGCACTTCTTTGCCGATGTTGATCCGGTAAGTCTGGGGCACAAGGCACTGGCGGTGAATCTGTCCGATATGGCGGCCATGGGTGCCGCACCGCGCTGGGCATTGCTGGCGCTGGCCTTGCCGCAAGTCGATGAGGCGTGGGCGGCCGGCTTTGCCCGCGGTTTCTTTGATCTGGCGGCGCGTTTCGGTGTTGAGCTGGTCGGTGGAGACACCACCTGCGGCCCTTTGACCTTGTCGGTGACTATCATGGGCGAGGCGCCACAGGGTATGGCACTGCGCCGCTCGGGCGCGCAACCGGGTGACGATATCTGGGTGAGTGGCCGGCTGGGTGAGGCCGCGCTGGCGCTGGCTTGCCGGCTGGGACGGGTAAAAGATGTACCTCAGGATGTCCTAGATGAGTGCCTGCTGCGTCTGGAGCGGCCCGAACCGCGGGTAGGGCTGGGTCTGGCGCTACGCACGGTCGCGCATGCGGCGCTGGATGTCTCCGACGGCTTGATGGGCGATCTGGAGCATATCCTCGCGGCCTCGGGGGTGGGGGGCGAAATCGAACTGGAAGCCCTGCCGACCCACCCTTGGCTTGCGGCGCGCCGTGGCGAGCATGCGGCGCTGATTGCCGCCGGTGGGGACGATTACGAATTGTGCTTTACTGCGCCAGCCAGCGCCCGTGAGGCGCTGGCTGGTATCGCCGCGCAGTGTGATGTAGCGCTTAGCCGTATCGGGCGCATTAAGGCAGGCAGCGGCACTTGCTTGCTGGACAAGGACGGGCGCGCGTTCCCGCTCGACAAAAAGGGGTATGACCATTTTGCGTAAACCTGACTGGGCTTTTGTTTGCTCGCATCCGGCACATTTTCTGGCTTTCGGCTTTGGTTCCGGCCTTGCCGCCAAGGCACCGGGCACCTGGGGGACGCTGGTTGCCTTGCCGCTATATGCACTGCTGCTCGCGCTGGGCCTGGGTAGCATGCAGATCGCCTGGCTGTGCCTGCCCCTGTTCCTCGTCGGCATCCCGATTTGCGGCCTGACCGGGCGCGCTTTGGGGGTGAGCGACTATGGCGGCATTGTGTGGGACGAAATCGTTGCCATGCTGCTGGTACTGGCCTTTGCACCGGCGACGCCGGCTGGCTGGTTGCTGGCCTTCGTGCTGTTTCGCCTGTTCGATATTGTCAAACCCTGGCCGATACGCTGGTTTGACCGGCGCATTCATGGCGGCTTCGGCGTGATGGCCGATGATTTGATCGCCGCCTTGTTTGCCATGCTGGTGCAGGCGATGGCATGGCAGTTCTTGCTGTAATTTGCGCTTTCGCGTAAGCCAGGCAGGGGCAGGGGGCAGTTTTAGCAGCTACAACATGAGAGTCTTTTATGGGAATCTTGTTTGATGAAACTGCCTGCCAGCTTGCGTCCGATCCGGGCCGATATCGTGCGCGGCGTGCTGTTTATGCTGGGCATGGGTTTGCCGGTATGGGCCGGCATTGTGCTTGAACAACCGGTATTGGGGGCTTTCGCTTCGCTGGGGGCGATGCTTGCCTTGTCGCTGGACCCGCGGCGCAGTATGGCAACGCGTATTCCCAGTATTATGCTGGGCACGCTGCTAGTGGTTGCGGCGGCCGCGCTGGGCCTTGTGATTGCCGGCAACCGGCCGCTGGCTTTGGCCGGACTGTTTGTCATCAGCTGGCTGGCGGGCCTGCCCCGGCCTGATCATGCTTATTTAAGTCTGCTGGGAAAATACGCCGCTTCAGCGCTGGTGCTGGCCGAGATGGGCTTCCCGGCGACTGTGCCCATCGGTGCGGCTTATGTGGCCGGTGCCATGCTGGGCTTGGCTTTGAGTCTGATGCAGGCGTACCTGGTCGCCAGCGTCGAGCCGGGTAGCAGTCCGTGGGATGAAATGAATGCCGTTATTTCCGGCGACAGCAACGGCCCGCTTTACGGTCTGACCCTGCCGCTGACCATCTTGCTGGCAACCTGGTCGGCGGTGAAGCTGGGGGTGGTTGAGGCCGGCTGGGTCGGCCTGACTGTGTTGTTTGTGATGCATGTGGATGACGCACAGGCGTGGCGACGGATCTGGCAGCGTGTGGCAGGCACCTTGCTTGGTGTGGTGCTGGCGGCGTTGCTGCTGACTTGGGTGGGGTCGCCGCTCGGGCTGGTTTTGCTGATAGCCTTGCTGGCGGCGGCTTATCCTATGGCGCTCAGGCGCAATTATCTGGCTTTCAGCCTGGTGGTGACGGCACTGGTGTTGCTGGTGATCGATGTGGTCAAACTTGAGTCGGGCGGGGATGCCGGTTTGCTGGGCTGGCGTTTTGTCGACACCTTGTTGGGGTGTGCCTGGGTGGCGCTGGCCCTGTTTTGCATGCGCGCCTTGCGCCGCTTTTGGCCTGCACGCAGGGGGTGTTAGGTTTAAGGTTTTACGTTGCCATGGCGAGTGGCGGGCTTTGTGGTATCCTTGCGCCCCTCTTGTGACCCGTCACCGTTATTCATGAAAGACCCTTGCGACCACTACACCTTTGATCTCATTGGTGGCGTGCAGAAAAAACCCGGCCGAAAACCGCTGGGTGCGAAAGCGATGACGGTTGCCGAGCGCAAGCGGCGTAGTCGCGAGCTCCGGCGCAAGCGTCTGCAAGAGCAGTCGGTCACGGTCGAGTTGTCGCGCGATGCGCAAAAGTCGCTGGAAAAGATGATCGAATGGTGGGGCGTGAGCAAGAAAGAGGCGATCAATCGTGCCTTGCAAATTGCCTGCGCCTCGCAAACCGGCCGCACCGGCATGCTGTTCGATTTCGATCCTGCCTTCCTGGCGCCGCCAGCACCGGTCAAAAAGAAAAAAACCACGGCCTGAGTGCCTGTCGCCGCCTTATTCCTCCGTGGTGCTATTAAAAGCGTGCAGCTTGCTAGCCTCATGTCGCGCATCATGCTCGCTATGCAGATAACGCCTCGTTGTCTGGATGCTGGCGTGACGCAAATTCTGGCTGACCATCAACAGGCTTACGCCGGCGTCGAGCTGGTGACTGGCCGAGGTGTGACGCAGCCAGTGGCAACTGGCTTTGCGCAGACTAAGCCGCGATTCTTCGTCGTGGCAGCAGGCCTCGGCACGGCGGAATACTTCCTTGCATATCAGGTAAATCGCCTTGTCGCCCAGTGGCTTGAGTGTGCTCAAGCGGCAAACGAGCGGCGTTGCTTCAGCCGGGTGGATCGATCCGCCCAAGCCAAGGCTTAAGCGGTAGCTCGCCAGTGCATCCATTAGTTCGCTATTGAGCGGCACTTCCGCCAGTACGCCACCCTTGCCGTGAATGCGCCACCAATGGCGGCTGCGGCGGCTGAAAATATCCCCCATCACGGCACCCGCCACTTCGCTGCGCCGCGCGCCGGTCAGATAAAGCAAGGTGATCAGCCAGCGCGTGCGCGCTGCATGGGCGCGCTCTTTGGCTGTTGCTTCGGGTAGTTGCGCCAGTGCCTGATGCACGGCCTGCCATGCGCCGGCATCGAGAAAACGCTCGAAGGGCAAGCTGTCTTGCTTGGAGCGGCGTGACTTGACCAGGGCGAACGGGTTGCCTGACAGATAGCCTGCGTCTCCCAGGTAACGATACAGTGCTGCCAGTATGGTCAGGGCATGGCGGATGCTGGATGGCGACAGCGGGCCGGCAAAAGGCTTCCACTCAGGGTGGCTGCGCGGGCGGCTGGGGCCGACCCAGTTGTTGCCCGGTTGTGCCAGAAAGCGCTGGTAGTCATGAACATCTTCACGCTTAAGGCTGGCCAGATTCTGTTGGCGGGTGCCGAGCCACAGCAAAAAACGCTCTGACTCCTTGCGATAGCCTGACAGCGTATGTGGCCGGTCGGCGTGTTCGGACAGCCAGGCGAGTACGGCATGTTCGTCGCTTTGGGCGCGAATTAATAAAGCAGGAGCGGGGGCTTGGGCAAGAGGACTTAGCATGGGGTTGAAAGTATACCCGCGTATTGCATTGGCTACCTTGTTAGTGGGGTGCTAATGCAGTAAAGCTATTTCTCATATAAAATATATCAATCACATAATAGGTAGTGGTTTAATCATGCTCCAGCATCTGGCTATCCGGCACAAGTTGTTACTGCTTTTGCTCCCGCCTGTATTTGCCGCACTGGCTTTGACCGGCTATTTGTTTGCCGATCGCTACCAGATGCTGCAAGAGTATGAGGTGGCGCATGAGTTGACTGTAATTTCGGGCGAGGCCAGCCAGCTAGTGCATGCTTTGCAGGTAGAGCGCGGTTTGACGAATGGCTTTTTGTCCGGATCCGGTGCCCCGTCCGCTGCGCTTTTGGAGGCGCGCGGCGCATCCGATCAGGCACTGACCCGTTTTGTGGGGGCTGCCGAAGCATTAAATGATACCGAACTGACGTCACAGTTAACGCCCCTCGTCGCCAGTTTGCAGGGTATTGCACCGGCGCGCGTCGCCATCAATGCCCGCAGTGTGGCGCCGCCGCAGGTTTTTGCGGCCTATAGCCAGCACATTGATCAATTGATCTCTCTGGTGTCCGGCGTGGTTGAGGGTAGCCGTGACAACGAATTAGTGCATTCCGGTATGGCTCTGTTGTCTTTGCTTAACGAAAAAGAGTCTGCCGGGCGCGAGCGCGGTTATGTGAATGGCTTGCTCTCTGGCGGAAGCATGACCCTGGCCGAACAGGCTAAAGTCGTAGCTCTGGGGGCGAGCCAGCAAAGCTATGCTCATAGCCTCAAACTGCTGGCAAACCCGGTGCAACGTACGCGCCTTGAGGCAGTCGAGAACTCGGCGGCCAGTCGCGAAGTGTCTGCATTGCGCCAGCGCATTCTGGCGGTGCCGCCCGGGGAAATCCTGGGCGTCGAGCCTGGTGTATGGTTTGCGGCCGCAACGGCCAAGATCGGCCTGCTCAAGGCGGAACAGGATCAGATCCTGTCGGGTCTGGACGCACATATTTTGCGGCAGCTGGCCCAGTCCCAGCGCATGCTGTGGATCAACGGTGTGGCCAGCATCGTGCTGACGGTCTTGCTATCACTTTTGGCCTGGCGCGTTTATCGCAGTATCCATAAGCCGCTGACGCAGCTGGAACAGCTGATGAGCTTGATGAGCCGTGATCTGGATCTGTCCCAGCGGGCAAATCTGCAAGGCAGTGATGGCATTGCGCGCATGGCACAGGCGTTCGATAGTCTGGTGGCCTCTTTTGAGCTGACCTTGCAAACCGTCAAGGGGAGTACGCATACCTTGCTGGATGCCGCGCAGGGCTTGTCGGACGTTTCCGGGCGTGCGGCGCATGCGGCCGATTTGCAAAGCGCTTCTTCGGCACAGATTGCCGCAGCGATTGAGCAAATGTCGGTCGGTATCACCTCGGTCAGTGAAAATACCGAGTTCAATTTGCAGGCAGTACGCGAAATGACCGCCTCTGTCGAAGACGGGCGCAATCGCATGGCACAAACGGCGCAGGCGATACGTGGCACCGCCAGCTCGCTGGAAGAGGGCGGGCGCATGGTGGATGAGTTGTCTGCCCGCTCGCAACAGATTACCGGCATTATCACGGCCATTCGCGATATTGCGGATCAGACCAATTTGCTGGCCTTGAATGCGGCCATTGAGGCTGCACGGGCCGGTGAGGCCGGACGGGGTTTTGCCGTAGTGGCCGACGAAGTCAGAAAACTGGCCGAGCGCACCGGGCTTGAAACAGTAAATATTGCGGATCTGGTCAGTGCGATCGGTCGCGGTACCGAGGCGGCTTCCTTGCAGCTGAAATCGGCGCAGCAAACCATGTGCGAAGGGCTGACGCTGATTGATGTCAGCGTGGAAGACTTGGCCGGGATACGCGAAAAGGCGGCAGCCTCGGCCGACAAGAGCGCGGAAACGGCACTGGCCATACGCGAGCAGTCCAGCGCCAGCACCGATGTGGCGGTCAATATCAGCCGCATTGCCGAGCTGGCCGAAGAAAACCTGACCCAGGTGGCCGAATCGGCGCAATTGGCAGCGCGCCTGAGCCAGGCCGCCGATGAGTTGGCAACTCAGGTGGATCGCTTCAAGGTCGCGCGCTAAGCGTAGTGGCTACCCGCCATCCGGCGTATTGTTCATGCCCGCCCGGGTGTGAAACAATACGCCGTTTTTATTTGGCTTATGAAAGCACCCCCGATGGATGATCAGGCCCTGCTGCGTTACAGCCGGCATTTGCTGCTAAAAGAAGTCGATATGGCCGGCCAGCAAGCGCTAATGGAATCCCGCGTATTGGTAGTGGGCTGTGGCGGATTGGGGGCGGCTGCGATTCCGTTTCTGGCGGCTTCGGGCGTGGGCCAGCTGTTGCTGGCTGACGATGATGTGATTGAAACGTCCAACTTGCAACGCCAGATCTTATACGGCGAGGCTGATCTGGGGCGGCTCAAGGCCGAGGCGGCCGCCGATGCCGTGCGCCGTATCAACTCGGGGGTGTCGGTAGAAGTTTTGCCGCAGCGACTGGATGGTGCGGCGCTGGCGCAGCGGATGGCACAGGTGAATGTGGTGCTGGATTGTTCGGACAATTATGCGACGCGTCAGGCGGTGAATGCCGCCGCAGTTGCCAGCCGTACGCCCTTGGTGTCGGGTGCGGCGGTGCGTTTTGATGGCCAGTTGCTGGTAGTCGATCCGCGCGTCGAAAATAGTCCGTGTTATCACTGCCTGTTTGGCGGCACCAACGCCAGTGACGGTGCTTGTGCGACTTTCGGCGTTTTTTCGCCGCTGGTAGGGGTGATTGGCGCGCAGCAGGCCGTAGAGGCGTTGAAATTGTTGATGGGGGTCGGGCATGCGCCGCTCGGGCGTCTGATTACTTATGACGCGCTAAATGCCGCCTGGCGCGAGATGCGCTTTAGCCGCGACCCGGATTGTGCCGTGTGTGGGGCTATTTAGCGCCATGGCACGTCGCTGTAGCGTCCGGTTTCGATAATCAGCGGGGTCATAAACAGGCGCCGGATCAGCGTGTTGTCGCCCGGTGCGACCAGCCGGATGCCGGTGATCGCGCCTAGGTTCATCATCAGGCCTGTGTCCGGCAAAAACAATGCCGGCACTATGGATCAGAAACCCGCTTGCCAGTGCCCGCTCTTGCCGCCCTGTTTTTCCAGCAGGCGGACGCCGCCGATTTCCATGCCGCGGTCTATGGCCTTGAGCATGTCGTAAACCGTCAGCAGGCCGGCATTGACGGCGCTTAATGCTTCCATTTCCACACCGGTGCGGCCGACGGTTTCGGCCGTGACCCGGATATGCAGGCGGTTAAGTTCGGCCTCTGGGCTGAATTCGACGGCCACGCGGGTCAGGGCAATCGGGTGGCACAGCGGGATCAGGTCGGCGCAGCGTTTGGCGCCCTGAATGGCGGCGATGCGGGCGATGCCGATAACGTCGCCTTTTTTATTATTGCCGGCCTGCAACTGGGCAAAAGTGTCTGCCAGCATGGTGATATGGCCGGTCGCAACGGCTACGCGACGGGTTTCGTCCTTGGCGCCGACATCGACCATATGGGCTTGGCCGGCGGCGTCGAAATGGGTAAGTGCTGACATGGTTGGCGCTTTTTATCGGATGGCAATGTGCCGTATTCTAACCGGCATCAGAAGGAAACCGCATGGCAATTGTCCTCGGAGTGGCCGGCTTTTCAGGTTGCGGCAAGACGACGCTGATCACGGCCATCCTGCCGTTATTAGCCGAACGTGGCCTGCGCGTATCTGTGATCAAACACAGTCACCACGCTATCGAGCTGGATGTGCCGGGTAAGGATAGCTACCGTCACCGTCAGGCCGGCGCATCGCAAGTGATGATGGTGACGGCACAAGGCTATGCCATTTTTGCCGATACGCCCGAACAGCCAAATCTGGATGCGCAGCTGGCTTTGCTTGCGCCGTGTGATCTGGTTTTGCTTGAAGGGCAGAAATGGGCGGAGGTGGCCAAGATCGAGGTTTACCGCCCGGCCCTGGGCAAGCCGGCGCTATACGAGACAGATCCGCGCGTGATCGCCATCGTCAGCGATGTGGCGCTGATTGCGCCATGTACCGTGCTCGACATCAATCAGGCCGATCAGGTGGCTGCGTTTATCGCCACCTGGTGGCAACAACAAGGTAAGCAAGCATGATCAGGATTCTGTATTTCGGGTTTTTACGCGAAGCGCTGGGGCGGGATGAGGAAAGCCTGGACTGGGCCGGCGGCACTAGCGAGGATTTGCTCAGCCTGTTGCGTGCGCGCGGAGACGACTGGGCGGCGGCCTTGGCGCCGGACAAGGTATTCCGCGTGGTGGTGGACAGGGAAATCAAGCGCGGGGTGGCCGAGATCGCCGATGGCGCCGAGGTCGGCATCTTGCCACCGGTGACCGGAGGCTGATATGTGGCTGGATATTACGGTACGCAAAGCGGCGTTTGTCAGCGCCTATGAGGAAGAGCGGCTATTGGCCGAAGCGGGGGATGCCGGTGCGCTGGTCGGCTTTCAGGGCAGGGTGCGCGGTCAGGATGGCGAGTTGCCGCTGGCTGCGCTGCATCTTGAGCACTATCCGGGCGTAACCGAAGACGAAATCGCCCGCATTGCCCATGAGGCGGCACAGCGCTGGCCATTGACGGCCTGCCGTGTCATTCACCGTGTGGGCCGGCTGGCGGTCGGCGAGGGCATTGTGCTGGTGCTGGTGGCCAGTGGCCACCGGGCTGCGGCTTTTGCGGCGGCCGAATTCTTGATGGACTACCTGAAAACCCGCGCCCCGTTCTGGAAGCGCGAAGAGTTCATCGATGGCAGCAGCCACTGGGTCGAAGCCAAGGCTTCCGACGATGCTGCCGCCGGGCGCTGGGAGGCACAGGCTTGATCGCCGGTCTTTTGCTGGCCGGCGGTCAGGGCCAGCGCATGGGCGGGGTGGACAAGGGACAGGTCTTGCTGGCCGGCAAGCCGCTGGCCATGCATGTGGCCCACTGCCTGCTCTCGCAAGTGGATGTGCTGTATATCAGCGCCAACCGCTCGCTGGATGCCTACGCGCAATGGGGGCAGGTGGTATGTGATCTGCCACGCTTTGCCGGGCAAGGCCCGCTGGCCGGTATGGCCAGCGTGGCTGCGGTACTTCCCGATGCGGTGGATTATGTGCTGGTTGCGCCATGCGATGTGCCGGCGCTGCCGCCGGATACGTGCCGGTGTTTGCTTGCTGCACTTCAAGCTGCGCCTGCTGCCGGTGCAGCTTATGCCGTAAGCTGTGACGGCCCGCAACCTGCCGTGGCGCTGGTGCGCCGGGCGGCATTGGCACAGCTTGCCCCCTGTCTTGATGAGGGCCAGCGGGCCATACGCCACTGGCTGGCCAGAGTCGGCGCGACCCCTGTGCTCTTTGCCGATGCCGCCGCTTTTGCCAATGCCAACGATGCTCAAGCACTGGCGGCACTTGAGGCGCGTTTTTCACTTTCACCCCAAACAGGATCAGAACATGCTTGATTACCACGCCGCCTTGGCTACCTTGCTGGATGGCTTGCCGACAGCTAAGGGCTGTGAGTCGCTCGCTTTGGCACAGGCTGCCGGCCGGCGTCTGGCGCGCGATGTCGTGGCTTGCTTTGATGCGCCGCAGTTCGACAATAGTGCGATGGACGGCTACGCCATTTGTGATGCAACAGGCAAGGCGACCCGCTTTCATGTCGTCAGCCGTATCGCGGCCGGTGATGGTGCGCAAGCGGCGCTAAAAGACGGCGAAGCCGCCCGCATCTTTACCGGCGCGCCCTTGCCGGCGGGCACTACTGCCGTGGTGGCGCAGGAAGACACGACGCGAGATGCGGATACGCTGCTTTTGAATCAGCCAGCCAGGGCCGGCCAGCATATGCGCTTGCAAGGCGAAGAGTATGCAGCCGGCGCCACGCTTTTGACCGCGGGCACCTTGCTGGACCCGGCTGCTATCGCCTTGCTGGCCAGTCAGGGTCATGCCGTCCTGCCAGTATTGCCGCGCCTGAAAGTCGCCGTTTTTTCCAGCGGCAACGAGCTGATTGAACCGGGGGAGGAACTCACCGCGGGCAAGATCTTTGATGCCAACCGTTACCAGCTGCTGGCATGGCTGGCGCGTTTCGATGTCGAGATCATCGATGGCGGCATCTTGCCGGACGATGCGGCGATCACCCGCGCAGCACTGGCGCGTGCCAGCGAACAATGCGATGTGATCCTGAGTTCGGGCGGGGTATCGGTGGGGGAAGAAGACCATGTGCGTGCGGCGCTGGAAACGATAGGCAGCATTACGGCGTGGAAGCTGGCGATCAAGCCGGGCAAGCCTTTTGCCTGGGGTCACGCCGGTGCCGCCCATGTATTTATGCTGCCGGGTAATCCGGTGGCGACTTTTGTCACTTTCCACCAACTGGTGGCACCGGCCTTGCGCCGTCTGTCGGGTGACGATCAGCCCATGCCTGTCACCATCAAGGTGCGTGCCGGCTTTAGCAAGAGCCGTATCGAACCGCGACGCGAGTTCCAGCGCGCCCGTTTGCGTCAGGAAGGTGATGGCTATATCGCCGATCTGGTCAAAGGCCAGGGCTCGGCCATGTTGTCGGCGTGTGCCGCTGCCGATGTGCTGGTGGAGATTCCGCCATCCAGCGCCGTGGTCATGGGGGACACGCTTTTGGCTTACCCATTGAAAAAGGGCTGGGTATGAATGCATTGAACACTGTACGTATCGGCCTGGTTTCCATTAGCGATCGCGCCAGCAGCGGCGTATATCAGGACGAGGGTCTGCCGGCACTGCGCGACTGGCTGAGTGCGGCGCTATTGAATCCGGTCGAGTTTGTCGAGCGCCTGATTCCCGACGAACAGCCGCTGATCGAGGCCACACTGGTGGAGCTGGTTGATGTGTGCGACTGTGCGCTGGTGCTGACTACCGGCGGCACCGGCCCGTCGCCACGCGACGTGACGCCCGAGGCCACGCTGGCGGTGGCGCAGCGGGTGATGCCGGGTTTTGGCGAGCAGATGCGCCAGATCAGTCTTTATTATGTGCCGACAGCCATCTTGTCGCGTCAGCTTGGCGTGATTCGCGGCAACAGCCTGATCCTGAACCTGCCCGGGCGCCCCAAATCCATATGTGAAACGCTGGAAGGGGTGAAAGATAAGGACGGCCAGACCGTGGTGCACGGCATCTTTGCCTCGGTGCCTTATTGTATCGAGCTGATGGGCGGGCCGTGGATGGATACCGATCCGGCGGTGGTGCAGGCTTTCCGTCCCAAGAAAAAGTAATTCTGCCCGAGCGGCCGTGCGCTTACGCCTCCGGCACGAAGCGCATGGCGACCGAGTTGATGCAGTAGCGCTCGCCCGTCGGGGGCGGGCCATCGGGGAACACATGGCCCAGATGCGCGTCGCAACGCTGGCAGCGTACTTCGGTGCGCACCATACCGTGGCTGTGGTCCTCGATGCGGGCGATGCTGCCGCTTAGCGCTTCTTGCCAGAAACTGGGCCAACCGCAGTGCGCATCAAACTTGGTGGCCGACTCGAAAAGCAGGGCATCGCAGCAGATGCAGTAATAGCGGCCACGGCGGTTTTCCTGATATAGCGCGCCGCTGAACGGGCGCTCGGTGCCGGCTTCGCGTGTGACGCGGTAGCTTTCTGCGTCTAGCTGTCCACGCCATGCTTGCGGGGTCTTGATGATCTTGTCCATATGGTTTCCTTGGCGGATGTGTTGCCTGCTGCTCAGGATAGGGCCAGTGCAAGGCCTAATGGAACAAAAGCCACACTGGCGAGATTGCCCATCAGTACCATGGCCGCCATATGTTCGGGCTGCTGGCGGTAGTGTTCGGCCATCAGAAAATTAAGCACGGCCGGCGGCAGGGCGCCGAACAGTATCAGCAGCATGGCCTGCCCTGCATCCAGCGCCAGCAGGTTGATGGCGAGATAGGCAGCGGCAAGGCCGGTGAGCGGGCACAGAACGGCGCAAGAGAGGCCAGCCTTGAGGCTGATGCGCTGTATGCCCAGCATGCGCACCCCCAGGGCAAACAGCATCAGCGGAATGGTCGCGTCACCCAGCATTTTCAGCCCGGTCAGCAAGGGCGGCGGAATCGGCAGGCCGGTCAGGTTGACCGCCAGCCCAAGTGCGGTGGCAACGACGATGGGGTTGCGTGCCAGGCTGCTAAAGCGGGTCTGCTTGCTGAAAATAAAAGCGCCCAGTGTGAAGTGCAGCAAATTGGACACGATAAACAGCACGACAAAGGCGTTGAAGCCGGCCTCGCCAAAGGCCAGCAGCGCCAGAGGCAGGCCCATATTGCCGCAGTTGTTGAACATGACCGCCGGCAGCAAGGTACGCCGCGCGACGCCGCTCAGGCGGGCAAACGGCCAGGCCAGCAGGCCGGAAAAAAGCACCACCAGGGCGGCAGCCGGCACCAGCTTCCACTGGCTTGACAGATCAAAGCCGCGTGCCGACAGCGCGCTAAAAACCAGCAAGGGGACGCATACGTCCATATTCAGCTGGTTGACGGCACGCATGTCGGGTTTGGCGTAGCGGCCATAGAGCCAGCCGGCCAGCACGATGACCAGCACCGGCAAAATAATGGCAAAAATACGTTCGGTCATAAGGGGTGCTTGCGTATCAATGGATGCCTATGCCCGAGACTTCGCGCGCCAGTGTGGCTGCGGTGTTGTCGGTCATGGCGCCGATAAAATCGAGGACTTTCATATAAGCCTGATAAGGCGTGTCGCTGGCCTCGATCTTTCTGTCCATGAGCGCCAGATGCAGATGCTCGCGTGTGCTCAGGGTCTTGCCGGTACTGAGCGCAAAAGCCGGGGGGATCAATACATCCAGCAAGGCACCCATGCACGGATAGGCGGCAATTTCGGTCATCAGCTTGGTGCGGTGGCGGTAAATGCGCCGGCTGGCCAGCTCCTTGGCGCCTTGTACCGTGTCGCGCACGGCCGGCGAACAGACCGAAATCAGGTCTTTGGCCGGAAATTCGCCGCGGCGCAGTTGGTGCTCGAAGGCCATAAAGCGTCCTGCCACTTCATTGACGCATTTGCCGACCGCCGAGCCCCTGAGCGCCGAACAGCGCTGGCGCGGGTCGCTAATCGGCCAGCTTTTCTCTATGCCCACCAGTCCACCCAGTGCACGCTCGAATTCCTCCATATCCAGCATGCCGATTTCGACTGCATCCTCCAGGTCGAGAATGGCGTAACAGATATCGTCGGCCGCTTCCATTAAATAGGACAGCGGGTGACGCACCCATTCGCTGCTGCCGCGCCGGATCAGCCCCAGCTCGCTGGCAATGGCTTCGAAATAGCCAAGCTCGCTGCGGTAGATATTGAACTTGCCGCGTTCGGGGTAGGTGTCGGAAGTCCATGGATATTTGACCAGTGCGCCCAGCGCTGCCGAAGTCAGGCGCATACCGCCTTCCCCCACATAAAGCTCGAGCGAACTGACCATACGCAAGCCGTGGGCATTGCCTTCGTAGCTGCGGATGTCACTTTGTTCGGCACGACTCAAGGGCGCAAGCCAATGGGTGTTGTCCGGGTTACGAAACCAGTCGCGCAGAGCGTCTTCGCCGGTATGGCCAAAAGGCGGGTTGCCCAGATCGTGGGCGAGGCAGGCGACTTGCACCACCGCACCGATATCGAAAGGGGTGATGCTGCCCGGTAAATGCCCGGCTGCGGCCAGCATGGCGCCAACCTGGTTGCCCAGGCTGCGCCCGACGCTGGCGACTTCCATGCTGTGGGTGAGACGGTTATGGGTGTGATCGTTTACCGCCAACGGGTGGACCTGGGTCTTGCGACCCAGCCGGCGAAAGGCGCTGGAGAAAACCAGCCGGTCGTGATCGATATGAAAATCGCTGCGCAAGCCGCTGGCGGGGTCGCCTCCGCCGATGGCGCGTGCCGCTTCAATGTGGCCGTTTTTCAGTTTGAAACGGCGGGTAGAGAGTAAGGTTGTCCAGTCCATCACCAGGCTGTCGGGCATTATTGTTATCCGGGGCGGGAATGCCCCGAGTATGCCTTAGGCGCTATAGATAATGGAACTGCTTGCTGTGGTTCTCTTCGGTCGGGATCTCATAGCCCAGCATAAAGAGCGCCGCTTCTACGCGGCGCAAGGCATCCGACTCCTTGCACCAAGGCGCTTGCGCCTGCTCTATGGCGGCAGCGACCAGCCAGCTGGCGCGCACCATCCATTCTGCGTGGAAACCGCCGCGGTTGGCCAGCTGGCGGAAATGGTAACGCTCGTCGCTGGGGTTGCGGTTAAGCGAAGAAGCACCCGGCGCCCAGGGAAAGCACAGCGCAGCAGGCAGATCCATGCGCTTGCGCATGCAGTGCTGACGGGCGAGCAGGCCCAGCGCAGCACCGATACGGCCGTCGTACATGATGAGTTTGTCGCTGGCCAGGGCGTAGACCTTGGTAAAGCCGACATTCATTCTGAGGCGCTCGTTAAAGGCTTCCGTATCCGGGTTGTCCGACTCCAGCGTAAGCAACGCTTCGCGCATATGCTCAACGAGCGTGTCCTTGTGCGCTTCGGCCCATTCCTGATTCTGGCTATACAGCTTGATGCCTTTGCCGCCGGTACTCCAGCGTAAAGCGGCGTCCAGTGCGGCAAGCAGGGCATCGGTATTGGCGCTGATCAGAGCCTGCTGCAAGTGCTGGTGCAGCAACTCGCGTTGCTTGCGGTTGTCTTCGTAGTCCAGGCCGCCCCAGTGGTAGTGATCGAAGCAGGTCTCCAGCGTGGATGCCGAGAAATTGCGTGGAAAGTCGATCGGCAAGGCCTTGTCGCGCAAATGGAAAGGATGCTCCATAAAGCGGTCGCCAGACAGCCAGGCGGCCAGTCTGTCCTTGAACAGGGCGACTTCAGGCAGAGACAAAAAAGTCTGTTTGTCCAAAAAAATCTCCTTCTTATTGGCAGTGGCCTACTGACTTCGCACGGTGTTATCCGCATGTAGTATGCGTATTTAGCGAATAATGCATTATCAGTCTTTATAGACTGCCCGGCATGATTTTTTTGCTTGAGGTGTTAAGTGGCGGGTAGCGGATTTCGTTTGCCGGCTCAGGCGTGTAAACTCGCGGCCTAGCAGAAATTGGAAAAGCAATATGTATTTCGAACACTTGGTCGCGGTGAATGACCCGAATAATCCGATGGCGCTACAACTGTCGCGTGATACCTTGTGGCAAGGGCTGTTGCGCCGGGCCGAGGCACCGCTGACGTTTGTCGAGTCCATGGATGAGGATGTAGTGCTGGAGAGCGGTGCGGGCTATAGCGAACGCGCCTGGGCTTATGGCCAGTACCGGGTGCAGGTGCGGGTGGAAATCGCAGTGCTGGATAGTGTTGTTTATCGAACACACCCGCTGGCAGACAATGCCGGCGGCACCATGAGCATGCGCATCGAAGAGCCTGTTCCTGGGGACTTGTTTGTGCGTTTTGTCTACGATACCCCGGTGCCGGACGAGCCGGTAGATGGTGTGGATGTGGCCTCCTACCTGCGTTCGGCCTATCAGCAAACCGATCTTGATCTGGTGCGCCAGATCCGCAAAATGGCCGAAACCGGCGAGCTGGCCTGAGCGGCGTTGAGCGGATCAATCAAATAGCGCTGATTGGGAAGCGGGGTGACTCGACTCCAATGCCAGCAGTTTGCGTTTGGCTTCGAGCCCTCCTGCATAACCGGTCAGCTCACCATCGCTGCCTATGATGCGATGACACGGCACGATAATCGCCAGTGCGTTGGCGCCATTGGCCGAGGCGACCGCCCTGACGGCTTCAGGCCTGCCCATGCGGGTGGCCAGGGCAAGATAGCTTGCCCTGGCGCCGTAAGGGACTTCCAGCAGTGCATGCCAGACCCGGCGCTGAAAATCGCTGCCTACCATCAAGAGCGGCAGTTCGAAATGGGTGCGGGTGCCGGCGAAGTAGTCGGCCAGTTGCCGCTTCGCAAGCTCGGTCACCGGCGTTGGCGTCTCGTGCATGGCTGCGTTTAGTTGATGGGTAATGCGCGCATCAATTCGGGCGCGCATTTTGCGATAGCGCCAGTCGCACAGGCACAACTGCCCACCCCATGCGCCCAGCACCAGTTCGCCTAGCGGCGTTTTGACATAGTCAATGGCAATGTGCTTCATCGGCAGGTGCTCCATGGGTGGGAAGGCTTAGTGGGCGCTTTTTTTCAGGGCCTGCATTGCCTGGGTCAGCCCGTCTACCGTCAGTTCAAACATGCGCCCGTCCATGCGTTCTTGCAACAGGCCGATGGACTGGGTATAGGTCCAGCGTTCAACCGGCGCCGGGTTGAGCCAGACGGCGTGGCGAAAATGGCTGGTGAGGCGTTTTAGCCACACCTCACCCGCTTCCTCGTTCATATGTTCGACACTGCCGCCGGGGTAGACAATCTCGTAGGGGCTCATGCTGGCGTCGCCGACAAAGATCAGCTTGTAATCCGCGCCATAAGTGTGGATCAGATCGAAGGTGGATAGGGTGTCCTTGTGGCGACGGTTGTTGTCGCGCCAGACAGCCTCATACACGCAGTTGTGGAAGTAAAAAATCTCCAGATGCTTGAATTCGCTGCGTGCGGCCGAAAACAGCTCTTCGCACTGGCGGATATGGTCATCCATCGAGCCGCCAATATCAAAAAGAACGATCACCTTGACCGCATTGTGTAGCTCCGGCACCAGTTTCAGGTCGAGATAGCCTGCATTCTTGGCCGTGGCGGCAATCGTGGCATCCAGATCCAGTACCTCGGCCGCGCCGCTGCGGGCAAATTCGCGCAAGGCGCGCAGTGCCACCTTGAGGTTGCGCGTACCCAGCTCGCCACTGTCGTCCAGATTGCGGAATTCGCGCTTATCCCAGACCTTGACTGCACGGCGGTGGCGCGACTCGGCCTGACCTATGCGTATCCCCTCAGGATTGTAGCCGTAAGCGCCAAACGGGCTGGTGCCGCCGGTACCTATCCATTTATTACCGCCTTGATGGCGTTCTTTCTGTTCTGCCAGCCTTTCCTTTAGCGTTTCCATCAGCTTGTCCCAGCCTAGTGCCTGTAGCTGGCGCTTTTCTTCGTCGCTGAGGAATTTTTCCACCTGCTTTTTCAGCCAGTCTTCGGGAATGGTGGTTTGCGGGTCATCCAGCGCCCCCGTAATGCCGCGTACTTGCTGGGCAAATACCTGATCGAAACGGTCGAAATATTTTTCGTCCTTGATCAAGATGGTGCGGGCGAGCAGGTAAAAGTCATCGATGCTGGCAAAGGCCAGTTGATGCTTGAGCGCTTCCAGCAGGGTCAGCCATTCCTTGAGCGAGACCGGTAAACCTGCATTGCGCAAGGCATAAAAGAAGTCAATAAGCATGATATTTGCGTGGCGATGGCTCGGGTTTTGTTTTAGAGTGAAAACGCAAGGCCAAACAGGTGTTTGAATATATGGCCCAACGAGGATAACACAATGGATAATTCGACCAACCCGGGCTTTGCCATCGTCGCCGCGCTAGAGCCGGCGCACGCAAGGCTGAAGCGCGCCTGGCAGGCGGATGCTTTCCCCGAATATGAGCAGCGTATCGCCCTGCTGGATAAGCTTGCCCGCATGCTGCATGCCCATGAAGATGACTGGATTGCCGCGATCAATGCCGATTTCGGTCAGCGTAGCGCAGTAGAAACCCGTCTGGCCGAGTTGTTTCCGTCGCAGGAAGGCATACGCCACGCCAAAAAAATGCTCAAGCGCTGGATGGCGCCGCAAAAGCGCGGGGTGTCGCTGTGGTTCAAGCCGGCGCGGGCCCATGTGCGCGCGCAGCCTCTGGGCGTAGTCGGCATTATCGTGCCGTGGAACTATCCGCTCTATCTGGCCGTCGGCCCCATGATCGCCGCTTTGGCTGCCGGCAACCGCATCATGCTCAAAATGTCCGAGTTCACGCCGCATACCGGCGAACTGATGGCACGCTTGTGCCTTGAGGCGCTGGGGGCGGACTGGGTTGAAGTCGTCAATGGCGGGCCTGAAGTCGCCGCTGCCTTTTCCGCCTTGCCCTTCGATCACCTGCTGTTTACCGGCTCCACCGCCATCGGCAAGCATGTGATGCGCGCCGCCGCCGCCAATTTGACCCCTGTCACGCTGGAGTTGGGCGGCAAATCACCGGCTATTGTCGCGCCGGGCTTTGATGTGCGCCGTGCGGCCGAGGCCATTGTGGTGGGGAAGATGCTGAATGCAGGGCAGACCTGCGTCGCGCCCGACTATGTGCTGGTCAAGGCGGGCGAGCGCGATGCGCTGGTGCGGGAAATCCGTCTGGCCGCCAGCCGCATGTACCCGACGCTACGCGACAATCCGGACTACACCTCGGTGGTCAACGCACGCCATCACCAGCGCCTCAGCCTCTGGCTGGAAGAAGCGCGTAGCGCGGGTGCCACGGTTGAGGCCATCAATCCGGGGGCCGAGGATTTAAGCGGTTCGCACAAATTGCCGCTCACGCTCATTAGCGATGCGCCGCCGGATTGCGCCTTGATGCAGGAGGAGATTTTCGGGCCGCTATTGCCCATTGTCGCGTATGGCAAATTCGACGAGGCGCTGGACTATGTCAACGCGCGCGCGCGGCCGTTGGCGCTGTATCTGTTTGATGAAGACCCGATGCGTATTGCCCGTGTCGAGCGGGAAACCATTGCCGGCGGCATGTGCGTCAATACTACGGTGCTGCATGTCGCGCAGGACGATCTGCCCTTTGGCGGGGTGGGTGCCTCCGGTATGGGCCACTACCATGCGCATGAAGGCTTTCTGACTTTTTCCAAGCTCAAACCGGTACTGGCCATGCCCAAGCTGAATGTGTTGTCGCTGACCCATGCGCCTTACGGCCAGCGTATGCACTGGCTGCTCAAACTGATGCTGAGGCGGCCATGATCAGCCGCCGCCAGCTACTCAAGACCGGCCTTGCCGGCTCGGCGCTATTGCTGGCGGCGGGCTTTCTGGCGCGGCCCGATCCCGATGCCCTTCGCGCATCAGATACGCAGGGCCTCGATACCCGTTTTCTGAATGCATCAGACACCAATCTTCTTGCTGCCATCGCGCCGGTCATGCTGGGCTTGTCGCTGGACGCAAACCAGCTAAAGGCGCTGCTGTTTGGTGTGGATGCCGCAATAACAGGCTTGCCGCTGATGCTGCAAGCCGAGGTGCGCCAGTTGCTGGATTTGCTGGGCAATCGCTGGGGACGGCGTTATCTGGCCGGAGTTAAGGCGCCATGGTCGAGCGCAAGCGTGGCCGAGCTGCATGCCTTTCTGGATGGCTGGCGCCAGTCGCGTTTTACCTTATTGCGTAGCGGCTATCAGGCGCTGCACGGGCTGATCAATGCCGCCTGGTATGCCAACCCGGCAAGCTTTGCCGCGCTCTCTTATGGCGTGCCGGCACAGGGGAGGATTCTGCAATGACAAGTCCGCTGAAAGACCCGATCCGGGAGGGGCTGACGCGCGGCTGGCAGGTCTACGATGGTGCGGCGCTTACGCAGGATCTGCAGCTGGATTGCGATGTCGCCATTGTCGGCTCGGGTGCCGGTGGCGGCATCAGTGCCGAAGTCCTGGCGCAGGCCGGACTGAAAGTGCTGCTGATAGAAGAGGGTGCACTGAAAAGTTCGACCGATTTTCGCTTGCTGGAGTCCGAAGCCTACCCCCAGCTTTATCAGGAGTCGGCCAACCGCCAGACGCTGGACAAGGGCATTACTATCTTGCAAGGCCGTACCGTCGGCGGCTCGACCACGGTCAACTGGACCAGCTCTTTTCGCCCGCCAGTCGAGACGCTGGCCTGGTGGCGCGAAAAGCATGGCTTAAGCGAGCTTGGCGAAGCCGAAATGCTGCCCTGGATCGCTAAAGCCGAGGCCCGGGTGCATATCGGCGAATGGCTGGCACCGCCCAACCCGAACAATAGTGTGCTGGAAAAAGGTTGTAGCGCACTGGGCTACTCGCATGGGCGCATACGGCGCAATGTGCACGACTGCTGGAATCTGGGTTATTGCGGCATGGGCTGCCCGACCAATGCCAAGCAGTCCATGCTGGTGACGACCATACCGTCCGCCCTGGACAAGGGCGCGGGATTGCTTGCACGGGTGCGGGTGGAGCGCTTGCTGTTAAGCGCCGATCACAAGCATGTTGATGCAGTGGAAGGCTTGGCGCTCAAGGCCGATACGCTGACGCCTTCGGGAGTGAAGGTCAGGATCAAGGCGCGCCATGTGGTGCTCTGTGGTGGCGCCATCGGCACGCCGGCGCTATTGCTCAGAAGCGGCGCGCCCGACCCGCATGAGGTATTGGGCAAGCGCACGTTTTTGCATCCGGTGGTGCTGTCCGGTGCCATTATGCCCGAGCAAATCGAGCCGTGGAGCGGGGCGCCGCAAACCGTTTATTCCAACCATTTCCTGCATACCTGGCCCATCGATGGCCAGCTGGGTTACAAGCTGGAAGTCCCGCCGGTACATCCGGTGCTGCTGGCTACCACGCTGACCGGCTTCGGTCCCGATCACGCCCGTCTGATGCAGGATATGCCCCATTTGAATGTGATGCTGGCGCTGACGCGTGATGGTTTTCATCCGGACAGCCAGGGCGGAACGGTCAAACTGAAAAAAGACGGCAGTCCGGCACTGGACTACCCCATTACTGATCCGGTGTGGCAGGCTTTTCGCCAGGCCTGGCGCTCGATGGCCGAGCTGCAGTTCGCCGCCGGCGCCAAATCGGTGTTGACCGTGCATGAAAACGCCAAACCGGCCAGCAGCTGGGCCGAGGCGCGCACCCAGATCGACACCTTGCCGCTGGAAATCCTGCGCGCCCGCGTGGTCAGCGCCCATGTCATGGGCGGGGCGGCGATGGGAGCCGATGCCCAAAGCGGGGTGGTCAACCATTGGGGCGAACACTGGCAACTGGACAACTTGAGCGTGATTGACGGCTCGTTGTTTCCGACCAGTATCGGGGCCAATCCCCAGCTATCGGTCTACACCTTTGCCCTGCGCAACGCCTCCCGTCTCGCAAGCCGCCTGAGCTGAGCGTAGCGCGCTCAGCTCAGACCAAGATCAAGCCAGCTGCCAGCGCCCTTCACCCAGCAGCTCCAGCTGGTGGGCGTGGTGGCTATTCAAGGTGCTGCGGTGGCCGACGCTGATCAGCACGGTTTGCGGCAGGCGCTCGCGCACCAGTGCATACATCGTGTGTTCCAGCCCTTCGTCCATTGCGCTGGTGGCTTCATCCAGAAAGGCCGACTGTGGCCTGGCCAGCAATAAACGGCCAAAAGCCAGTCGTTGCTGTTCGCCAAGCGACAGGATGTGAGCCCACTCTTCGTTTTCATCCAGCCGGCTGCTTAAGTGTCCCAGCTGGACCAGTGCCAGTATCTTGGCCGCCTCATCGCCCGCTTCGGCCGCGCTTGGGTAATACAGCGCATCGCGTAGCGTGCCTTGCGGCAAATAGGGCTTTTGCGACAGGAAAATGGAACGCCCCTCAGGACGGATGATGTGCCCCTCGCAATACGGCCACAGGCCGGCAATGGCGCGCAGCAAGGTGGTCTTGCCGCTGCCCGAGCGTCCGCGTATCAGCAAGGGCTCGCCCGGCTTGATGGTTAAATTGGCGTCGCCAAGCAAGATGCGTCCTTGCGGGGTCTGAATGTTCAGCGCACTGAGCGTCAGCACATCGCCGCGGGTACTGATCTGCGGGCTGGGCAGACTGTCGGCCTGTTCGATGGCATCGACAAAACCGGTCAGACGGTCAAGGACGGCACGGTAGCCGGCAAAATCGTCGTAAGCACTGCGGAAAAAGGACAAATTATCCTGCAGCTGGCCGAAGGCCTGCGCCGTTTGCACCATATCGCCCAGCGTGATCTGTTTGGAGAAGAAACGCTGCGCCTGAATAATGAACGGAAAGACGGCGGCAGTCTGGCTGATGATGAAGTTGAACCCCTGGAACTTGAGCGAACGGTAAACGATGGCCCAGGCGTTGCCGATAATGCCGGAGAAGCGCGACCTGAGTTTGTCGCCCTCTACGCCTTCGCCCCGGTAGAACGCCACGCTTTCGCCATATTCGCGCAGGCGCACCAGCGAGTAACGGTAATCGGCATTCAGTTTTTCGTTGAGGAAGTTAAGCCGGATCAGCGGCCGGCCTATCTTGAAGGCGAACACAGTGGCGATAATTACATAGACGTAGACCACGAACACCATGCCGCGCGGGATCTCGGTGCCGAACAGATTGAGCACGCCGGACAAGCCCCACAGGATGATGGTGAACTCGATGGTGGACACCAGGGCATCGATCACC
Organism: Craterilacuibacter sinensis; assembly: GCF_009831765.1. GTDB lineage: Bacteria > Pseudomonadota > Gammaproteobacteria > Burkholderiales > Chromobacteriaceae > Craterilacuibacter > Craterilacuibacter sinensis. Next base: position 205,420 of record NZ_WSSB01000006.1, read on the forward strand.
CCCATGGACAGCGACAAAGACATGGCGGCAAAGCTGGTGACATCCTGCTGCAAACGCTGGTCGGGGTTGTCGGCCGGCGTCTCCAGATACTGGCTGCGAAAATAGGCCTGTTTGTCCAGCCACCCCGAGAGCAGGCGCTCGTTCAGCCATTGCCGCCAGTGTAGGGTGAATGACTGGTTGAGGTAGAACGAGGTCAGCGCGCGCACGATATGCACCGAGGCCAGTACGGCAAAGCTCCACATCGCCACCCAGAACAGCCGTTCATCCAGCTTTTGCAAGGAGGCGTACATCTGGTTGTACCACTGCGAAAACAGCACGCTCATCCTGACCCCGAACAGGGTGAAAAACAGGATGGCTAGCAATAGCAAGGTGGGGCGCGGATTGTGGCGGATGGAAAAAAAATCTCCGCTCAAACGCCAGAATTGCCTGCCCCAGCCGCTGAAGCGTACCAGCGCCCAGCCGGCGAGCAGGGCAATAATAAGCGTGATGGAATACGCCTTAAGCAGCCACAGGCTGCTATTGATAAGCTCTTGACTCCAGTTCATACGGTCTCCGAGAGCATGTTTGATGCGTATAGGTTGTGCATTTTACTTAGCATAGCGTAAGTAAGTCACCTCTCCCGGGCAGGGAGATGGAAATGCTGCGGACGCAGCCAGCGTGCTCTTCGGCTACAAACAAGGAAGTCTGGGTGATGGCGTGCTGCTTCTGTCTTTTGCTGCGAGAGAAGCGTATCCCGGTACCCACCGTATCAAAGCATCGCCGCGAGGCGGCAAACGGATGGAGGCAGGCATGAAAATCACGTTTCTGGGCGCGGCCGGTACGGTGACCGGCAGTAAAACGCTGATCGAGCACGAGGGTCATCGGGTGCTGGTCGACTGCGGGCTGTTTCAGGGCTTCAAGCAGCTACGCCTGCGTAACTGGCAACCGTTCGAGGTGAAGCCATCGACGATAGATGCGGTGGTGCTGACCCATGCCCATCTCGATCACAGCGGCTATTTGCCGGCGCTGGTGCGCGACGGTTTTCATGGAGCCATCCACACCACTCCTGCCAGTGTGAAGCTGGCGGCCATTTTGCTGGCCGACAGCGGGCGCTTGCAGGAGGAGGAGGCCGAGTTTGCCAACCGTCGCGGCTACTCCAAACATCATCCGGCGCTGGCGCTGTATACCGAAGCCGATGCCCAGCGGGTGGATAAACACTTCCGGCCACTGGCGCTGGGCGAGGCGCGCGAAATCGCGCCGGGCTTTGTACTGACGCTCAGGCAGGCCGGCCATATTCTGGGTGCCGCGATGGCCGAGCTGAAAGTGGATGGCAAGACCCTGCTGTTTTCAGGCGACCTGGGCCGGCCGAACGACCCGATTACCTTCAAGCCGGATACGGTCAGCCATTGCGACATCCTGTTTGTCGAGTCGACCTATGGCAATCGCCATCACCCGAAACAAGATACCGAGGCCTTGCTGGCCGATGTGGTCTGTCGCACCGTGCGTCGCGGCGGGGTGGTGGTGATCCCGTCATTTGCCGTGGAGCGGGCGCAAACCTTGCTGCTTTTGCTGTTCAGATTAAAGCAGGCAAAGCGGATTCCGGATGTGCCCATCTATCTCAACAGCCCGATGGCCGGCGCGGTGACTACGCTGTTTCATGAGTTTCATGATGAGCTGCGCCTGTCCGAAACCGACGTCGAATCCATGTGCCGCGGCGTACACTTCGTGCGTACAGTGGAGGAATCCAAGGCGCTCAACCGCAGTACCCGTCCGGCCGTGATGATCGCGGGCAGCGGCATGGCCACCGGCGGGCGCGTGCTGCACCACATTGCCGCCTTTGGGCCGGACAAGAAAAATACCCTGCTGTTTGCCGGCTTTCAGGCCGGCGGTACCCGTGGCGCACTGATTGTGGCCGGCGCGGATAGCGTGCGCATGTTCGGTGAGGATGTGCCTATCCGGGCGGAGGTGGTGGCGCTGGAGCACTTGTCCGCGCATGCCGACGGTGACGAGATTCTCGCCTGGCTATCGGCATTTAAGGCGCCGCCTATGCATACCTTCGTGATGCATGGCGAGCCCGAAGCCGCCGATACCCTGCGCCGCAATATCGAGCACCGCTACGGCTGGCGGGTGGATGTGCCCGAACACAAGCAAAGCATCGTGCTGTAAAGCACTTTTGGGTTTCTTGCGCAGCGCCGGTACTGGGTGCACCTTAAGTGCGCTGTTCCACTTCCTATGGCGGCAGCGGCCCGCGCGACGGCATGTGCCGTTTTTTATGGGCTTGCGCGTTAGTCCTAGCAGACGATGAAGCTGCGGCCGTGTTTGGTGATGATGCTTGGTATGCCATTCACAGGAGCATCTCATGTTGCCTACTATCCCCACCATTCCCCGCATGATGGCCGCCAGTGCCGCACGTTGGCCTGGCCGTATTGCGATCGAGGACGATGGGCAATGCATCAGTTACCCCGAGCTTGACCGCCTGCGCCGGCGTGTGGCCGGCGCATTGATCCGTTTCGGCGTGAAGCCGGGTGACCGGGTCGCAATCTGGGCACCCAACGGCTGGCAGTGGATCGCGGCTGCGCTGGGCATCCATACGGCCGGGGCGGTTCTGGTGCCGGTCAACACCCGCATGAAAGGGCAGGAAGCGGCCTATATTCTGGGCAAGAGCCAGGCCAGGCTGCTGTTCTGCATCGGCGAGTTTCTCGGTGCCGCCTATCCGCAACAACTTGCTGGCATCCGTCCCGATTCGTTGCAGGAAGTGGTGGTGCTGGGCGAGTCGCCCCGTATGGCCGATACCCTGCCGTGGGACGAATTTTTGCAGTGGGCGGATGAAGCCGCGATGGCGCAGGCCGATCAGGTAGCGCTGGGGATACTGCCGGACGACGCATCTGATATTCTTTTCACCTCGGGTACCACCGGCTACCCCAAGGGGGTGATCACCGCACATGGCCAGAACCTGAGCGGCATGGCGGTGTGGGCGGCGGCGATTGCCTTGTCGCCCGGTGACCGCTACCTGATCGTGAACCCGTTTTTTCATGCATTCGGTTACAAGGCTGGCTGGCTGGCCGGACTGATGGCCGGCGCCACGCTTTATCCGCTGGCCGTGTTCGATGCGGGTGAAGTGCTGAAGCGCATCGCCCGCGACCGCATCTCGGTATTGCCTGGTGCACCGACGTTGTTTCTCTCGCTGCTGGAAGATCCGCGCCTGCAAGAAACCGATATCTCCAGCTTGCGTGCAACCGTCACCGGTGCCGCCTCGGTGCCTCCCGCGCTGATTGCGCGCATGCGCAGCGAGCTGGGCTTCAAGCTCGTACTGACCGGTTACGGCCTGACCGAATCCTCGGGGATCGCAACCCTGACGCTGGCGGATGATAGTGCCGAAACCATAGCCCGAACTTGCGGGCGGCCCTTGCCCGGGGTCGAGATCCGTATCGCCGCTGAAAACGGCGAGGCCTTGCCCGCTGGCATGGCGGGGGAGGTGTGGATACGCGGCTTTAACGTGATGCAGGGCTATTTCGGCGATAGTGGCGCGACGGCGGATGCCATTGATGCCGACGGTTGGCTGCATACCGGCGACGTTGGTGTACTGGATGAGGGCGGTTATCTGGCTATCACCGACCGCCTGAAAGACATGTTTATTGTCGGCGGCTTCAATGTTTACCCGGCCGAGATCGAACGCACGCTGGCACTGCACCCGCAGATTGCACAGGTGGCGGTGATCGGTGTGGCGGATGACAGAATGGGCGAAGTCGGCAAGGCCTATATCGTGCCGCGCGCCGGTTTTGAACCGGCAGGGGACGAGATCGTTGCCTGGTGCCGCACGCGCATGGCCAATTATAAAGTGCCGCGCGAAGTCGAATTCGTGGCGGCGCTGCCGCTGAACGCGTCCGGCAAGGTGCTGAAAAACAAGTTGCGCGAGCTTGCGCATTCATAATGCCGGCCATCCGTTTGCCAGCAAAAATTGATTGAATCAAGGGGAAGACCATGCAGATTGCCATCCCGGCAGAGACGGGCGAC
>NZ_WSSB01000007.1 GCF_009831765.1 Craterilacuibacter sinensis
CGTGGCACGAGCAAGTGAAACTCGCCAGACGTGGTAATCGCGGTGCTCTTGATGCTCACTCCCGATTCCTCACCGGGGACGCAAGCATCGCAGATAACCGTACCTAGACAAAGGGTTTGCCTGTTACGCAAACCCGCCGTTGCAGCTAGATGGGTTGGTACACATCATGCTGACCGCACCCGCACCCGCACCCGCACCCGCACCCGCACCCGCACTGTCGGAAGTTTCTCGGCGTATACGTTGGGATGATCTGGACTGAAGCGCTGCTTCACGCGTAGCAGTCTCTTCAAGCGTGACGCGTGACGGATCAACAGCCTCGCCTTCGGCCGGTATGGTTGCGGGGTGGATCTGGCTGCTTAGCCAGGCCCGAAAATCTTGCGCACGCCCCAGATAGTTTTCAATATCAAGGATTTTGAAAACGCGCCCTGTTTCGAGCACGAAGCTGGGGAAGCCCTTAGCGCCGACCTGAGCCATGAAAGCCCGGGTCTGCTGGATATGCGCCTGAACCGCCTGGTCCGATTGGCGATTCAGTATTGCTGAAAAAACAGCGGAATCCAGACCTATGCTGGTGGCCACTTCGATCAGAACCCTGCGATCTGCTATCCGGCGCCCTTCAACATAGTGCGCGATCTGTAACTGGACGAGCATGTCCAGCCCACGCCCGGCTAGCGCTTCAGCTGCCAGCATGGCTGCAGTCGGCGGTTCTGAGTCGAACACAGCCTCGGTGTCATGCAGCAACCCATCGAGGTAGTCTTTACCGAAGGGCTGTCCGCTCAGTCGGGCAATCTGTGCATCATGCGGTTTGACGAACTCGCGCAGTTGCGAGGTGACAGGTTGGCGGCGCGTGCCGGTCATCATGCCGCCGCCATGAGGGATTACGCGAAGCACTTCGCGGGCCGCTTTTACCAGTGGGGCTGCCCCGTAGCACCAGCCACACAAGGGGTCATAAAGGTAATGCAGCGTTGTTGTAGTCATGATAAGGGATCTGATTCATAGTTTTGGAGGGTGAAGCACCCGAGTCGCCTCGGTGTGTGGGAGTTTTCAGTGGATTACCACTGCATTTCACCCTTGGCGACCTTGGCGCCGATGTCCAGAGCCAGCCCCAAGCCGGCTTGCGGATAAGCCTTCTTCATGGCTTCGATCAGCTCGGCACCATTCTTGGCCTTGGCAGCTTCTGCATCAAAGCGCTGCAGATAATCGCGGGTATAACGGATGGCGCTCACGTCCAGTACGGTGCCGGCGGCCATGTGGCCCGGCACGACGGTGGTGGGTTTCAGCGCTTCGATCTCGTCGAGTTGGGCGAACCAAGCCTTACGTTCGCTAGCCTTCTGGGTGTCGGCAGTCCACACATGGATATTGCCAAAAATCGCGATGTTGCCGGCTATGGTCTTGATCGACGGAATCCACACATAGGGGCGATGGGCCAGCTCACCCGTAGTGCCGCGCACTTCGATGGTCTCGCCATCCACACTCAGGCTAGAGCCCTGTAGCAGTTCCGGTGCTATCGGTTTCTGCGGTGCATTGGCACCCATCTTGGGCGCCCAGAAAGCCACTTTGCCAGCCAGCTTGGCTTCGATCTTCTCGCGCACAGCTGGAGTGGTCAGCACCTGGGCATTTGGAAAATAGGCCTTCAACACTTCGGCTCCGAAATAGAAATCCGGATCGGCGTTGCTGATGAAGATAGTCTTCAGCGTCTTGCCGCTGTCTAGCACGTTGGCAGCCACGCGCAGGGCATCGGCGCGGGTGAAGCCGCTGTCGATCACGAGGGCTTCGGTCTTGCCGCTGACTACCACGGCATTGACATGGAAGCTGTTACCGTCGGCGTTATAGACTTTCACGGAGAGCGGGGCAGGCGTCTGCGCATGCGCACTGGTGGAGGCAACAACGCCCATAGTGAGGGCTGGGAAAATGAAGCGGAAGATTTTGCCGGGGTGGAACATGTGGGTCTCCTTGGGTGGTTTTGCTGTGAACGAACTATATTTTTTGCGAAGCAGTTGATAAAGTGCGTTTCAATTGAATATTTATTGCGCAAATCGATAAAATGGATCGACTGACAGCGGTGCGTGTATTCGTGGAAGTAGCCGACTGCGGCAGCCTCACCCAAGCCGCCGAGCATCTGGAGATGTCGGTGGCGATGGTCAGTCGCTATCTCGCAGCGGCGGAGGATTGGTTTGATGCCCGCCTGTTGCACCGGACCACGCGTAAGCTAAGCCTCACCGATGCTGGTTTCTCCGTCTTGTCTGTATGCCGGCAACTGCTTGAACTTGCGGATGAGGCGCAGTACCTCGCCGCCGAACGCAGCCGAGAGCCGAGTGGCGTGTTGCGTGTCACCAGTTCAGGCTCTTTTGCGGATGCCCAGCTTACGGCAGCGCTAGTCGATTTCCAGCGCCAATATGAGCAAGTGGAAATCGTGCTGTCGGTCGGCGACAAGGCGGCCGATCTGGTGGGTGAGCGGGTCGATCTGGCTGTGCGCATCACCAACACTCTAGACCCGGTGATGATCACGCGGCCACTGGCGCGCTGCCGCTCGATGCTATGCGCCTCGCCGAACTACCTGGAAAGACACGGTGTGCCGCGCGTGGCAGAGGACTTGCGCCAGCATCGCTGCATTGCCCATGCCTTTGGAATAGGCAAGCAATACCGTTTCGCGTATGGTGGCGAGACACTTTCCGTGCCGGTTGACTGGTGCTTCCACACCAACGAAACCTCCGTACTGCGGCGAGCCGTGCTCTCCGGCGCGGGCGTCGGCATGTTGCCGACCTACTACCTGGGCGATGAACTGCGCTCAGGCCGCTTGGTGCAACTGCTGCCGGATCATGAGCCCGATGTGCTGGGCATTCATGCGATTTACCTCTCACGACAGCACCAGCCGCTGGCCTTGCGCCTGTTAGTGGATTTTTTGGTTGCGCGTTTCGCTGGCGAGCCCGCGCCTTGGGATCAAATTCCTTAGCAGGGGAGGGAATGGCTCGTCTCGGATCGCACGCGTACCCTGCGCGGTTGCCATTTCAGAGCCGGAGCGGCACGAACTACGTTGCAAGGGCAGCCAAGCCTCACAGCTACTTAAGGTCGCTAATAAATAGCTCCGTCGGGGCGTAGGCAGGTCAGGGGAAATGCATCTTTTGTACAATGGATGGAGCTCAAATGGAAAAATGCGAAAAAAATCATCTGCATTAGGCTATCTTTGGAAAATGCTCTTCTTGAAAAGGTATTGCCATGGATGAAAACGCTACCAAAGCGGCCATCGACGCGCTGAACCGCATCATGGAGTTGGAGTTGGCTGGAGTGGTGAAGTACACCCATTACTCCCTCATGGTGTACGGATATAACCGTATCCCAATTGTGTCGTGGTTGAAAGACAATGCTGAGGAGGGGTTGGATCACGCCCACAAGGCGGGCGAGTTGGTTACGCTGCTGGGTGGGCACCCTTCGCTCAAGATTGCGTCTTTGCTGGAGACGCAGAAGCACGATATTGGAGATATCCTGCGAGAAAGCCTAGAGCATGAAAAGATGACGCTGGCGGCGTACTACGACTTGCTGAAGATAGCTGAGGGACATTCTGTGTTACTCGAAGAGTACGCGCGCGAGATGATCTTGGCCGAGGAACTACATCAGGATGAGGTCAACAAGATGTTGCGCCACCCAGGTGACACCGCTGCGTTCAAGGGATGAACTTGGTTAATGTGGGGAGCTGGCGGGTTCAGGGGGCGATGTTCCTAGAACCAATGTCGCTGTAGATTTCTCTGACCCCATCCCTGCTGATCCAGCAAAAGGTCGAATTTCCGCGAGGGGTTCGACCTTTTTCTTTTCGGCTTGCTGTTTGCACTGCTAGCCAGTGTTCAAGCGTGTCCGACCTGCTGTGGGTGGGGGGCTGGTTAGTCATATTTCTCGTAGCTACAGGCTAGCGCTTTACCTTGGCAGTGCTGCCTGAGGGATGTGTCCGCTATTTCTACAGCGATCCTAGCTGTCGGGTCTTAGGGTTTGAGGCCGAGACGCTTGGCGAGTCGGTGCAGGTTGCCGCTGTTCATATCCAGTAAGCGGGCGGTAGCCGCCCAGTTATCGTTTTGAGTGGCCAAAGTCTGCTCGATCAGTTTGAACTGGAAGGCGTCGGTGGCGGCACGAAGCCCCATGCCGTTGGTCAGCGATGGTGCTATCGGCTCGCTTGGCGTGCTGCTGGATGTTTCCTCTTGGTTGACGGTCGCCAGATTGAAGTGGTGGCACTCAAGGGTGGGGCTCTGACTGCCCTGCTCGGCTCTGGCCAGCACTACAGCCCGGTGGATAGCGTGTTCCAGCTCCCGCACATTGCCCGGCCAGTTGTAGCGACCGAGCAGTTGCAAGGCCTGAGGCTGGATGCGCAGCCGCTCCAGCCCCATATTGACGCGGCAATGTTCACAAAAATAACCGGCCAGCAGGGGGATGTCATCAGGCCGCTCCCGCAGCGTGGGAGCGTAGATAGGGAACACGCTTAGCCGGTGGTAGAGGTCGGCCCTGAACTGCCCTTTGATCACGGCCTGTTTTAGATCTCGGTTGGTGGCGGCTAGGATACGCACGTTCACCTTGAGCGGCGTGTCGTCGCCGATCCTTTGCAGATCGCCGTACTGTAGTACCCGCAGCAGCTTGGCCTGTAGTGGCAGTGACAGTTCGCCGATCTCGTCCAGGAACAGAGTGCCCTTGTCGGCTAGCTCAAACTTGCCCGCCCGGTTGTTGATGGCACCGGTGAAGGCACCCTTTACATGGCCAAACAGTTCGCTCTCCGCCACTGATTCTGGCAGGGCTGCGCAATTGAGATAGACCAGCGGTTGGCTGGCGCGGGGTGAGCCCTGATGCACTGCTTTGGCGATCAGTTCTTTGCCGACCCCCGTCTCCCCCAGAATCAGTACGTTGAGCTCGGAGTTGGCGACCACAGCTATCTCGTGACGCAGTTGGGTCATGGCGGGAGAGCGTCCGATCATCTCCGGCTGACTGTGGTCGGTATGCGGCGCAGGGGAGAGGGGCTCGCTGCTCTGGCGGGCGAGGCGCTCCAGCAGTAGTGCATTGCTGAGGGCGGCAGCGGCCAGAGCACCCACCAGTCGCAACTCCTCGTCACTGATGCCGTCGAACTGGGTCGGGTTCATTCCGTCTATGGTCAGTGCGCCGATCAGTGCCTGATCCGAGAAAAGCGGCAGGCCGACGCAGGCGTGCACCTTGAGATCGCCATGATTCGGGATCAGACCGTCATAGGGGTCGGGCAGGTTGCTGTCGGAAGGGAAGCGTACTACGTCGCCAGCGCGAGCGATGGCCTCCATGCGCGGGTGATCTGCCAGGGTAAAGCGGCGGCCCAGTACATCTTGCATCAGGCCATCGATGGCCAGCGGGATGAACTGCCCCCCTTCGTAGCGCAGTAGAGCCGAGGCATCAGAGTACAGCAGGCTGCGCACACTCTGGATCAGACGGTGGAACCTGTCCTGATGAGAGATGCCAAGTTGCAAGTCGAGGGCGATGCGCGCCAGGCTGTCGATAGAAATCACAAAAGTTGTCCAAATGACTTCATCTTTGTCTTTATGATCATGGATGACTTTGTCTAAATGACACCATTCATAATAAATATTTAATTAAATCAATCATTTACAAGATGGCACGCTGTTTGCTCTAGTTTGTTCTGTCGAATATTAACTATTGCATTAAAAGGATCAGCTTGATGACCATTCACGTCAAAAACAACATTCACTGGGTCGGTCAACGGGATTGGGAAGTCCGCGACTTTCACGGTACCGAGTACAAAACCCTTAAGGGCACCAGTTACAACAGCTACCTCATCCGCGAAGGGAAGAATGTGCTGATTGATACGGTGGATCACAAGTTCAGTCGCGAGTTCGTGCAGAACCTGGCGGCAGTGATCGATCTGGCCAGCATCGACTACGTGGTGATCAACCATGCCGAGGAGGATCATGCCGGTGCGCTGTCCGAATTGATGGCTCGCATTCCGGGTACCCCCATCTACTGCACCCACAACGCCATCGATTCCATCACCGGCCACCATCATCATCCAGAGTGGAATTTCCATCCAGTCAAGACTGGCGACAGCCTGGATATCGGCAATGGCAAGCAGTTGGTGTTTATCGAGACCCCAATGCTGCACTGGCCTGACAGCATGATGACCTATATGACCGGTGATGCGGTGCTCTTCTCTAACGATGCATTCGGCCAGCACTATTGCGACGAACACCTGTTCAACGACGAGGTGGATCAGACCGAGTTGATGGAGCAGTGTCAGCGTTACTACGCCAACATACTCACCCCCTTCAGTCCGCTGGTGACCGCCAAGATCAAAGAGGTGCTGGGCTTCAACCTGCCGGTGAGTATGGTGGCGACTTCTCATGGCGTAGTCTGGCGTGATGATCCTACCCAGATCATTCTCAAATATCTGGAGTGGGCAGACCAGTATCAGGAGGATCGCATCACTCTGTTTTACGACTCCATGTCCAACAACACACGCATGATGGCCGATGCCATTGCCCAAGGGATCCACGAAGTAGATCCTAGTGTAGCTGTGAAGATATACAACGTGTCCCGACACGACAAGAACGAGATTCTGACTCAGGTGTTCCGCTCCAAGGGCATTCTGGTGGGGTCCTCCACCATGAACAATGTGATGATGCCCAAGGTGGCAGGCATGCTTGAAGAAATTACCGGCCTACGGTTTCGCAACAAGCGTGCTGCCGCCTTTGGCAGTTATGGCTGGACAGGCGGCGCGGTGGATCGGATCCAGACTCGGCTGATGGATGCCGGATTTGATATCAGTTTTCCACTCAAGACCAAGTGGCGGCCGGATGGTTCGGCGCTGGCTGAATGCCGCGAGCACGGTCGTCAGATTGCCCGCCAGTGGGCACTGCAACCGCTGGCCGTACCTCGGTCTAACACCACGCATGCGACAGCCGTGACAACGGCAACTGTGATTGCGACACCGATTGCCACAAACGATGCCATTGCCATGAATAATGATCGGGGCATGCTTTGCACCGTTTGCCAGTGGATCTACGACCCTGCGCTTGGCGAGCCGGATCAGTTGGTTGCACCTGAAACCCCTTGGGCCGCGGTGCCGGAGAGCTTCCTCTGTCCAGGTTGCGGTATTGGAAAAGAGGTATTCGAGCCCTGTACAGTGGGAAACCGAAAATGAGTAACACAGATATCTACGATGCCCCTCACTATTCGGGGGCAGGCGAGGAAATTGTGGTGATCGGCAGTGGCTTCGCCGCTCAGCAACTCATCAAGAGCCTGCGCAAGCTGGATGCTGGGCAACCTATACGTCTCATCACGGCCGATAGTGGTGATGAGTACAACAAGCCAGACTTGAGCCATGTGGTGAGCCGAGGAAGCAAAGCCGCCTCCATGATGCGCCTGAGCGGTGCCGAATTTGCCGAGCAGCAACGCATAATGCTGGTGCCTCACTCTCCTGTTCTGGGTATAGATCGCCAGCGACGCACTGTGCTGACCGCTCAGGGGGAGTTTACCTATGGTCAGCTGGTGCTGGCGACCGGTGCCAGAGCTGTGCGTCCTGCCATCCCAGGAGGAGAACAGCTGGTGACACTCAACAGCTTGGAGGAGTTTGCTGCCGCCGAGGAGAGGCTCCAGTGCGCCCGTCGCATCATGGTACTGGGGGCGGGTCTCATTGGGTGCGAACTGGCGATGGACATGGCCAGTAGCGAGCGTCAGATCACCCTCGTTGATCAGGCCACCAGCCCGCTCAGCGCCCTGCTGCCTGCAATGCTGAGCCAGCCGCTGCAGCAGGCGTTGCAGGCTCAGGGGGTGAAGCTACAGCTTGGTTTGGGAATCCGAGAAATAGCCGCGTTCGATCCGGAGCAGCCTGACGCAGGCTTGCGGGTGATCCTTAGTGATGGGGCTCAAAGCGAGCAGGATCTGGTGATTGCTGCCATCGGTCTGCGGCCCAATCTGGAGCTGGCTCAAACAACCGGATTGATGGTGGGGCAGGGTATTCAGGTTGATGCCTGGTTACGCAGCTCGGACCCGCACATCTATGCTTTAGGAGATTGTGCCGAGTGGCAGGGGCAGTTGCTTCCCTTTCTGCAACCTATCCTGCTTGGAGCCAATGCCCTGGCCAAAACCCTGCTCGGCTCACCCACAGCGCTGACCCTGCCGCCTATGCTGGTGAAGGTAAAGACACCTCACTATCCGCTACAACTGGCAGGCCGCACCCAGGGCGAGGATCTGGCCTGGCAGTGCCGCTGGAACCGCCAGGGTATGGTGGCAGAGGCAGTGGGGGAGAGTGGCGAGTTATGTGGCTTTGTAGTGGGAGGCGATCAGATGGGGGCTGCGTTCCCGCTGCTGTGCCAACTGCCGCGTTAAAGGCGGCACATCGAAATAATATTTGTACTTGGGCAATAGGCTCGAGCATCACACCAAGAGGTTAAATATATGTCCCTACACTCAATTCCAGCTCACTGGGTCGTGCGCCGTTCTACACCTTTCTTTACTCGCGAGACTGTGCCTCAAGCCTTGCTCAGCCATCACAATACGGCGGCAGGCGTGTTTGGCCAGCTCTGCGTGATGGAGGGTACGGTCACTTACTATGGTTTTGCCAACGAACAAGCTGAAGAGCCAGAGGTTACTTTGGTGATTCATGCCGGCCAGTTTGCCACCAGTCCACCACAATACTGGCATCGAGTCGAATTATCCGAAGATGCGCGATTCAATATTCACTTCTGGGCCGAACAGGCACAATCAGATCAGCCCCTATACCACAGCCGTAAGAATCAATGAAAACGCGACTGAGCCAGAATTGGTTTTCGTGATCCATGTCGGCCAATTTGCCACCAGTAAGCCGCAATATTGGCCGGCATCGAGTTAACTAATGACAATAAATCCAATGTCACTATGATCGCCTCGCGGAGGTACGGTCAATATATATATTTATTAACAGGTAATTATTTATGACTCACGCAGCCACTATCAGTTTTTCCGAGCCAGAACGTTTAAGCTTGATTTTTGATGCGCCTGATCGGCAGGAATGGCAAAACACATCACGTATTCTAGAAGTGTTGGAGCTGAGATCCGACATGATCGTTGCAGACGTTGGCGCAGGAACCGGTTACTTCACCGCGTTATTAGCTGAGCGGTTGCCACAGGGGCACGTTTATGCGATTGATCCCGAGCCTAACATGGTGCGACATATGCAGACACGATTTGCCGATAGCAAAATGGGGGCAATTACGGTCAGCCAAAGCCTACTGACTGATCCCTGCTTGCCAAGCTATTGTGATTTGGTTTTTCTGGCGAACGTCTATAGATTTATCCACGATCGACCTTTGTTTCTGACGCATCTCTATCAGCAAATTTTAACTCAAACAAGAGTGGTATTTGTTGATTTTAAAGGAAGTAATGCACGGGTTTCGCCTGCCCAGGCTGTTGCTGAGGTGGTAGCGGCCGGCTTCACTGTACGAGAGTTAGATGAAAGTAGTTGCCCTGATCATTACATCATGCATTTTTACAAATCAGCCACAGATGAATTGCAACAAAATGCCCGTTGATACTCGACTGGTCGTCGAAGGCGTCGAGGATGCCTCGCAGATGCAGTAAGTTTGCGAAAGTGGTGCTGACATCGTGCAAGGTTACCTAAGAACGCGCTGAACAAATACGATCCTGCGCGGCATCCGCGGTATCGCTGGTGCAATCGATTGTGAACAAGAGATTCCTTGCACGGACGAGCGTATCAGACACTGTCTTTCTTCTTCAGCGAGCCGGGGAATGATCATTTTCCGGCTCTTTGCCATTTCAGGACGCTCCTTGGGCGCTGAGCCCGGGCAGACGCCGCTCGTCGTCATGCAGCAGCGCATAGGCGCTCAGTTGGGCACTCTGCTGCTGGCACCACTGGCAGTAACCGCATCTCCGGTGTCGGCTTTGTTGCCATTCTGATTGCAAGTGGCCCAAGCCCCTGCCCATCCATGATGGATGGGCAGGGGCTTGGGCGGCGCAGCGGTTTAGTTGGCGGTAAAGTTAGCGGCGATGCGCTGCTGCAGATAGTCGCCGGCAGTGATAGGGGGGTACTTGGCGGCTGGCCCCTGGATCACTGCGCTACGGTTGGCTTGGCAGAAGAAGGCGATGCTGTAGCGCGGACCCTGATACTCATGCGCCAGCGGATTGCGTACGCGGTGGAAGTTGGATGGTAACTGGTCGTCGCTCCAACGCATCAGCATGTCGCCGATATTGCAGGTGATAACCTGGCTCGAAGGCGGCACGCTGGTCCAGGCCTGCCCTTCGACCTCCTTACCGGGGCAGACTTGCAGTCCGCCTTGCCCGTCACGCTGGAACAGCAAGGTCAGACTGTCGAAATCGGTGTGCGCGCCGGCTCGCCATAATCCGAGCTGTTCTCTGGATTCGGCGGGGATCGCGTAGTAATGCAGCAGCCGCAAGGTACTTTGGTAGTCATCTGCTGCCGGGTCGTGGGCGCGGGTGAAAAAGTCGCGTTCGAAACCGAGTCGATCCGCAAAGCACGAGAGCACCTGCATACCCACTTTCCAGCATTGGCGTTCGAAGTCCAGCATCGCGGCCTGAAATCCAGGTAGTTCAAACTCGCTCGGCCACTGTGCATCCATCTGCGGTAGGGTGATCTGGTAGGACTCTTTCTGGTCTGGCGTGCCAGTCGAGGGACGTACTTGAGCCAGACTCTCCCAGCCGGCATTTTGCCCCTTGTGCAGCGGATACTGTGCCTTGACACTGGCTGGCAGGGCGAAGAAACGCTCGGCATCGATAAAGGCCGCGCGAACCCGATCCAGTTCGATGTCGTGATTCACCAGTTGGAAGAAGCCGACTTCCTGTGAAGCCCGCCACAGTTGATCGGTGATTTCGGCGCGGCGATGCTCAAAGTCAGACAGGTCTATGCGGCGGATTTCACGGTGGACAGCGTCTGTTCCTGGTGCCCCCATGCGTGACTCCAGTCTCAGTTCATCAAGGGTGTAGGTGTGGTTACGGTCATTCATGTCGTGCTCCTATAGGCTTTTCAGGCGATATTGGGATGGATGCACGCAGGCCGTTTTGTGAGTGAGTAGACCCGTCGGCATCGCATCGCCTCTTGAAGAAAATCCGGTTGCGTTGCATGCACCGGCTTCAAGAGCAATTTCCGACCGGCAGCGCCTTGGCCGGCGCAGCGGGTGAACGCTTCTACTCTCGCTATTTGCTAAGCAAGGGGTGTGCCATGGGTTTGGGGGCGTGGGCAGCGGAATACAGCTCTGGTGCCCATGCGTGTTCGCTTATGCACCAAATAGGTTTCAAGTGATGGCCACCCTGCACCAGACGCTAGCCCTTTGCGGCGGCCGACGTGAAGAGATGTGCCATTTACCGTGGTTTCTGCTTAAGGATGGAGCTGCAAGGCATCTGGCACGTATTCTGCTTGGATGGAGGCAAGAGTAGAAGCGTTCAGCGAGCCGGTTTTTCCGGCCGCCCGGAAATTGCTCTTGTGACCCGGCTGTCGAGACAGCCGCTTTTACAAGTCTATGACTGGAGCGTCCATTATGAATCGTCGACATTTTCTTGCAGCCATTCCCGCACTTGCCGCTGTTGTTAGCCTGCCTGGACTCGCACGCGCCCAGAGCGCTGTCGGGTTGATGCCCTTGCGGTTTTCACTGGATTACCGGGTGACCAGCCAAACCTCACCATTCTTTCTTGCGCAAAGTAAGGGCTATTACCGCGATGAGGGACTGGATGTGACCATCGACGTCGGTGCGGGCTCCGTGGCATCTATCACTCGTGTGGCCACGGGTGCCTACGATCTGGCGCTAGGCGATTTGTCCTCGCTGATCGAATTTCAGGCAAAAAACCCCAACAGTAATGCGGTCAAGGCGGTTTACCAATATTACAACCGTGCGCCTTTTGCGATTATTGGCCGTAAAGACCGGGGCGTGACTCAGGATTTTGCCAGTCTGGCGGGCAAGAAAGTGGCGGGTGCCGCTGTCGAGTCGACACGCCGGATGTGGCCGCTTGTGGCGAGCCACTTGCGGCTTGATCCTGACCTGTTCGAGTGGGTGACCACCGATTTTGCTGTTCGCGACAACGTACTGTTGCGCGGAGATGTCGACGCGGCAACCTACTTTCACGATTCTGCCGCATCGCTGTTCGCCCGCATGCCCCAGAAGGAATTCTCGGTGCTCAGGTATAACGATACCGGACTCGACCTCTACGGTAATGCCATCTTGGCAAGCCAATCGTTGATTTCCAAACGCCCTCAGGTCGTGGCGGCTTTCTTGCGGGCGACCAACCGTGCATTGCGCGAAACGATCAGCGATGTCTCGCCGGCCCTGGCTGCGATCAGTGCGCGCGATCCCATTATTAACGTCGAGATGGAGCGGGCGCGCTGGCAGATTGCCCGTGGCTATATTGCTGCCGCAGACACTCGGGCAGACGGGCTTGGCAATGTACGCAGGGATCTGGTCGAACGGCAAGTTGCCGCTGTGAGTACAACCTTCAAACTGGATCGTCCCCCCAAGGTCAAAGACCTGTTCGATCTCTCCATGTTGCCGACAGTCGCCGAGCGCAAGGTGCGGATATGAGTCGCGCACCGGTACAGGAGTCGTCTGTCGAAGGTGGGCTGGATGCATGCGACGTAAGGCATTTACGCCGCGCCATAGCCCTGGCTGATGAAGGCCGGGCGCGTGGTAACCGGCCGTTTGGGGCGTTGGTGGTCGGCGGCGATGAGGAGGTCTTGGCTGAGGCCTTCTGTAATACGAGCGAAACGGGTGATTGCACCTGCCATGCTGAAATCAATGCTGTGCGTATGGTTTCAGCCAGATATAGTCGACAGCAACTGGCTGCCGCGACGCTTTATTCCTCTGCCGAGCCCTGTGTGATGTGCGCCGGGGCGATTTTTTGGTCCAATATCGGCCGAGTAGTCTACGGGATCGACGCCGTCAGCCTGCGGGTGTTTCGTGGTGAACGATTGGATCAGCGGGATGCCGAGCTATCTTGTCGCGACGTTTTTGAGGCTTCGCCAAGCGACATTGTCTGCGTGGGGCCGGCGCTGGTCGAGGAGGCCCGGCATTCGCATTTGGCTGCCTGGAAATAGTGGGGAGGGGTGGCTCATGGGCAGTAAGGGATTAGCCACCCCACCTTGCCAATGGCAAGAGGGCTGATAGCGTTCTCCGCCGGATTGTTGTCAATTTGAAAATGGCCACTGGTGGCGTAGCTGCAGTATGGGTGTTGGCTTCTCTCAGGAGAGATTGTCGCCCGATGTGCGGACTGACTACCCAGTTTTTAAGGCCAATGCCGCCGCCGCGGTACGCGTTTCGACATTCAACTTACCGAAAATATGTTCCAAGTGCTTGTTGATTGTGCGCGGACTCACGCCGAGGATGTCGGCGATATCGCGGTTGGTTTTGCCGAAGCTAAGCCAGTGCAGGACTTCGGCTTCTCGCCGGGTTAGGGCATAACGCTGCATCAGTGTCGCGATTACTGAGTCCCGATTGACGGGGGACTCTCTGCTATTCGGATGCGCTGGCGGCAGTCCTGCTGGGCTTGGGCCGAAAAGTGTGTCTGGCGGGTCGCATGCCTCCAGTAGCGCATTGGCTGAGTAAATCCAGTTATTTAATAGCTGCCGTACTGCATGTTCATCGGCTTGTTGCAGCACGATCTGGGGGGGGGCTTCCGGCATAGGCTGTCTTTTTGTGCGGCTGACATCGGTGTTCATGCCTGACAATACATGCCCGCTGCTAGAGGCTGTTCTTAACTGCGCTATCGGCAGTGATGGCTGGGCAGCGCTATGTGTCCGTTTTCTGGCGACCTCCAATATCTCGTGTAGCAGAGCCTGAGTCTCTGTTAACTCAATGAAAAACACGACGGGTACCTTCATCTGACATGCCTTCCATGTGTTGTGGCGCTGTGCGCCATCATTGAGCCTGCTGCAAGCAAGTCGTATCACAGTTTTTCCTGTTCGCTTGCATGCCTGGCTGCACCGCTTGCGGCTGGGTGTATACAGGTGCTGCATTACGTTCCCTGATGGAGGACTGCCCTGTTCCGGGTGTGTGTCACTGTTTTTCTGTCTGCATGGGCTTCTTGCTCCTGCTGTTATTTAGCAAAAAGCATGCCCGGTAATGGCTGTGCCAGCAGGGCAACAGCCTGTAGCTGTCTGCCAAGTGGTGCTTATGCGTTATTCGACGTATTCCTGATGTGGCACAGAGCCCCTAGTCTGATCTTGCATTGCAACAATTTTGCACGCCAACCAGGGAGGCATTCATGTCTACACGCCGTCAGTTTCTCCAGCAGTCTGTTATCGCCGCTTCGCTTTTCGCCTGCGGGGCATCCAGCGCATTTGCCGCCACCGATACGATCAAGGTCGGCATCCTGCATTCGCTGTCCGGCACCATGGCAATTTCCGAAACCTCGCTCAAAGACATGGCGCTGTTCACCATCGATCAGATCAATGCCAAGGGCGGGGTGCTGGGCAAGAAACTTGAGCCAGTGGTCGTCGACCCGGCATCCAACTGGCCGTTGTTTGCCGAGAAGGCACGTCAGCTGTTGAGCAAGGACAAGGTGGTGGCGACCTTCGGCTGCTGGACGTCGGTGTCCAGGAAGTCGGTGCTGCCGGTGTTCGAGGAGATGAACGGTCTCTTGTTCTACCCGGTGCAGTATGAGGGGGAGGAGTTGTCGCCTAACGTCTACTACACCGGCGCAGCGCCTAACCAGCAGGCCATTCCCGCCGTCGAGTACCTGATGAGCAAGGATGGCGGCGCTGCCAAGCGCTTTGTCCTGCTGGGGACCGACTACGTCTACCCGCGCACCACCAACAAGATTCTGCGCGCCTTCCTCAAGAGCAAAGGGGTGAAGGATGGCGACATTCTCGAGGTATATACCCCGTTCGGTCACAGTGACTACCAGACCATCGTCGGCAATATCAAGAAGTTCTCTGCCGGCGGCAAGACCGCCGTGGTCTCGACCATCAACGGTGACTCTAATGTGCCGTTCTACAAGGAACTGGGTAACCAGGGGGTGAAGGCGACCGACGTGCCGGTGGTGGCGTTCTCGGTCGGCGAGGAAGAACTCAAGGGGATCGACACCAAGCCGCTGGTCGGGCATCTGGCGGCATGGAACTACTTCATGTCGGTGAAAAATCCGGTCAACAGCCAGTGGGTGAAGGATTACAAGGCGTGGGCGAAGAAGAAAGGCCTGGCCAACGCCGACAAGCTGGTGACCAACGACCCGATGGAGGCGACCTACGTCGGCATCAATATGTGGGCCGACGCAGTGAAAAAGGCTGGTACGACCGAGGTGGATGCGGTCAGAAAAGCGATGGCCGGCATGAGCTTTAAGGCGCCTAGCGGCATGGTGTTGCAGATGGACGCGAAGAACCACCATCTGCACAAGCCGGTGATGATAGGTGAAGTACAGCCTAACGGTCAGTTCTCGGTGGTATGGAAAACACCGGCGCCGGTACGCGCACAGCCATGGAGTCCATACATCCCGGGTAATGCCGGCAAGCCTGATACACCGGTGAAGACCAAGCTGTAAGCCGTCAGGCGGACTTGACAGGGGTTCGGGCCTAGGCTTGAACCTGTTGCAGCGTAGCCGGCAGATGCAAGGCCAGGTGGCGGTGCCATCTGGCTCATCCGGCGCTATCGCATGGAGACTTCAATGTTTAAACGTCTGATTGGCGCCCTTGTCTGGCTCGTCGCGGGGGGCGCTTGGGCGGCGTCGCCCGCCGCACAGTTGGCGACGACCGACGCGACGGCGCGGGCCGAGCTGATTTCGAGCTGGGCAGTGGCGCCAGACGCCACACGTGCGGCGGCACTTGTGGCGCTGGAAAACGGCGAGCTATTTGCCACGCCGGATGGGCGCATCTGGCAGCAAAGCGGCGAGGCCATCACCGAGCTTGCCAGTGGCCGGCCTTCAATCTTGCCGGACGATGCCGAAGCACTGGTGGTCAATAACCGCATCCGTAGCGCGATCGAGGTCTATCGTGCTGCCGGTGCCTTGGGTGATGCCGACCCAGCCGTACGCAGCGGTGCCGTAGTGGCGATTCGCGATGCGGGCAATGCCGCCTTGTTGCCCTTGCTGCAGCAGCGCCAGGCGCTGGAGCGCGATGCGCAGGTGAGCGCGTTGTTATCCGAGGCCGGGGCGCGTCTGGCGCTGGTCAGCGATGACAAGGCTGTGCGGCTGGCGGCGATTGCCACCTTAGGCGAGAGCAAGGATGCGGCAACGCTGGCTTTGCTTGAGCCGCTGACACGGGATACGGACGGGGCAGTCGCGCAGGCGGCCAAAACGGCCTCTGCCGCGATCGAGGCGCGCGAATTCAGCTGGAATCTGGTCGGCAATGCATTCAGTGGCATCAGTCTGGGTTCGGTGCTGTTGCTGGCGGCCTTGGGGTTGGCCATCACTTACGGCTTGCTGGGCGTCATCAATATGGCGCATGGCGAGATGCTGATGCTGGGCGCCTACGCAACCTATGTAGTACAGAACTTGTTTCGTGCTTATCTGCCGGATGCTTTCGACTATTACCTGCTCGCAGCCTTGCCGGTGGCATTTGCGCTGACCTTTGTGGTCGGGATGGCACTCGAGCGACTGGTCATCCGTCATTTGTACGGCCGGCCGCTGGAGACGCTGCTGGCGACCTGGGGCATCAGCCTGATGCTGATGCAGGCCGTGCGGGTCGTCTTTGGCGCGCAGAACGTCGAAGTCGCCAACCCGGGCTGGTTATCCGGTGGCTATATGCTGACGCCGATGCTGACGCTGCCTTACAACCGCATCGCGATCATTGCGTTTGTCGTGCTGGTATTGCTGGTGACCTGGCTGCTGCTTAATCGCACGCGTCTGGGTTTGTTTGTGCGCGCGGTGACGCAGAACCGGCGCATGGCTGATAGCGTAGGCGTTGCTACGGCGCGCGTCGATATGCTGGCTTTCGGGCTGGGCTCTGCCATCGCCGGCCTTGGCGGCGTGGCTCTGTCGCAGATCGGCAATGTCGGGCCCGATCTGGGGCAGGCGTATATCGTCGATTCATTCATGGTGGTGGTGCTGGGCGGGGTGGGGCAACTGGCCGGTACCGTCATCGGAGCCATGGGGCTTGGCATCCTGGCCAAAGTGCTGGAGCCGTCACTGGGCGCCGTGCTTGCCAAGATTCTGATTCTCGCCTTCATCATCCTGTTTATCCAGAAGCGCCCGCAGGGCCTGTTCGCCCTTAAGGGGCGGGTGACCGATTAGGAGCAATACCATGCACCAACCTCTCACCCTGCGCCTGATGGCGCAGCTTGGCCCGGCGTTGACGCGCGTCATGGTCGTATTGCTGCTCATGCTGGCACTGGCGCTGCCGTTATCGCATGTGTACGTCGCGCCCGATTCGGCATGGTATGTCTCCGCCTATACGCTGACTTTGCTGGGCAAGATTGTATGCTTTGCCGTACTCGCGCTCGCGCTCGACCTGGTCTGGGGCTATACCGGCCTGCTTAGTCTCGGCCATGGGCTGTTCTTTGCCCTCGGCGGCTACGCGATAGGCATGTACTTGATGCGCGGCATCGGCCGTGAAGGCAATTACCAGAGCGCGCTGCCGGACTTTATGGTGTTTCTCGACTGGCACACTTTGCCTTGGTTTTGGTGGGGCAGCGACAGTCTCGCCTGGGTGCTGTTGCTGGTGGTGGCTGTGCCGGGTTTGCTGGCGCTGGTGTTCGGCTTTCTGGCCTTTCGCTCGCGCATCAAGGGCGTGTACTTCTCCATCATCACGCAGGCGCTGACTTACGCGGCCATGCTGCTCTTTTTCCGCAACGAGACCGGCTTTGGCGGCAATAACGGTTTTACCGACTTCAAGCGCATTGCCGGTTACGCCATCGCGGCGCCCGAGACCCGTGCCGTGCTGTTTGTCCTGTCGGTCCTGCTGCTGGCCGGCAGCCTTGCCGGCAGTCTGTGGCTGGTGAATTCGCGCTTCGGTCGCATCCTGACCGCTGTGCGCGACGCCGAGAACCGGCTGATGTTCTGTGGCTACGACCCGGTGCGCTTCAAGCTGGCGATCTGGGTGCTGTCGGCCATGCTCGCCGGGCTGGCCGGTGCGCTTTATGTGCCGCAGGTCGGCATCATCAACCCCGGCGAGATGAGCCCGGCCAACTCGATCGAGGTGGCGATCTGGGTCGCGCTGGGCGGGCGTGGCACCTTGCTCGGCCCGATTCTGGGGGCGTTTGTCGTGAATGGCGCCAAGAGCTGGTTCACCGTCGCCTTTCCTGAGTATTGGCTGTTCTTCCTCGGCTTCCTGTTTATTGCTGCCACCTTGCTGCTGCCGCGCGGCCTGATGGGGCTGGTCCGGCGCGGTGAGGACAAAACATCATGAGTATTCCGCACCTGCCGCCCGAGATCGAGACCTTGACGCCAAGCTGGGCGGGCGAAACCAGCGGTCTTGCCCATCTGGTCAGTACCGGGCTGGATACCAGTCACGGCCAGATCCTGTATCTGCAGGATGTGTGCGTCTCATTCGATGGCTTTCGCGCGCTTAATCACCTTAGCCTGGAAATCGGCGTGGGCGAGTTGCGTTGTGTGATCGGTCCCAATGGTGCCGGCAAGACCACGATGATGGATGTAATTACCGGCAAGACCCGGCCCGACTCCGGAGATGTGTTTTTTGGCGAGACAATAGATCTGACCCGCCATCGCGAAGCTCAGATTGCGCGCATGGGCATCGGGCGCAAGTTTCAGAAGCCGACCGTGTTCGAGGCGATGAGTGTTGCCGATAACCTGGCGCTGGCTCTGTCCGGCGACAAGGGGGTTTGGGCCAGTCTGCGTTACCGCTTGTCAGGTGTGCAGCATGACCGCATTGACGAGTTGCTGCAGATTACGCGTCTGGCCGAATTCAGTCACCGCCTGGCCGGCTTGTTGTCACATGGCCAGAAGCAGTGGCTGGAAATCGGCATGCTGCTTGCTCAGGATCCGAAACTGCTGTTGCTGGATGAGCCGGTCGCCGGCATGACCGATGCCGAAACCGAAAAGACGGCAGAGTTGTTGTGCTCGCTCAAGGGGCGGCACTCGCTGATGGTGGTTGAGCACGATATGGCTTTTGTCGGCAGCATCGCCGAGCGAGTCACCGTGCTGGCGGAAGGCGCGGTGCTGGCAGAGGGGTCGCTTGCGCAGGTGCAGGCGGACGAGCGGGTCATCGAGGTGTATCTGGGGCGCTGATTATGTTGAAAGTGGAAAAACTTAACCAGTATTACGGCGGCAGCCATATCCTGCGCGACGTGTCGTTCGAGGCGAAAGTCGGCGAGGTGACCTGCGTGCTCGGGCGCAACGGGGTCGGCAAAAGCACCTTGCTTCGCTGCCTGATGGGGCAGCTGCCGGCACGCAGTGGCAAGATCAGCTGGCAGGGGGTGAGTCTGAACGGCCTGACGCCGCACGCACGCGTGGCGCGCGGCGTTGCCTATGTGCCGCAAGGGCGGGAGATTTTTGCCCGGCTGACGGTAGAGGAAAACCTGAAAATGGGGCTGGCACGTTTCAGCGGGCGCGCCGGGCGCGAGATCCCCGACACGGTCTATGACATGTTTCCTGTGCTCAAGGATATGGCGCAGCGCCGTGGTGGCGACCTCTCCGGCGGCCAGCAGCAGCAACTGGCGATAGGGCGGGCGCTGATTAGCCAGCCATCATTGTTGATTCTTGACGAGCCAACCGAGGGTATCCAGCCGTCCATTATCAAGGAAATCGGTGCGGTAATCCGCAGCTTGGCCGTCCGCGGGGAAATGGCAATCGTGCTGGTTGAACAGTATTACGACTTTGCCGAAGCGCTGGCTGACCGTTATGTGGTGATGTCGCGCGGTGAAGTCGTGCAAGCGGGAGCCGGTAGCGCAATGGCGACTGACGGCGTACGCGAATTGTTGGCGATCTGACATGCAGCGCGACCGAATGGAAAACTGCACGCTGGAGTCAGGTTGGGATGCGCGTCTGGAGTTGGCCTATGCGCGGCGTGAGGCGTGCACCATCCCTGTGCACCGGCGCCATATAGGGCCGCTACGGGTGCAAAAGCATTTTACCGAGCCATCGGGTGTGTGCCAGCACATCGTGGTTCACCCGCCTGGCGGTATTGCCGGCGGCGACAGCCTGACCCTTGAGCTTGATCTGGCAGCGGGCAGCCGGGCATTGCTGACGAGCCCTGGTGCAGCCAAGTGGTATCAGGGCTTTGGCCGGCGCGCGACCCAACGTGTTTCCGCCCGCATCGGTGCAGGTGCATCGCTGGAATGGCTGCCATTGGAAACCATTTTGTTTAATGGCGCCGACGTGGAATTAGCTGCACGTTTTGATTTGGCCCGCGATGCCGTGTTGCTGTATTCGGATGTGGTTTGTCTGGGGCGCCCGGCTTCGGCCGAGCCATTCGCACATGGATGCTGGCGCCAGACGGTTGAGGTCTGGCGCGATGATGCGCTGCTTTGGTGTGAACACAATGCGCTCAAAGGGGATGATGCGCAGTTCTCCTCGCCAGTCGGCATGGACGGCCATACCGTGACGGGCTTGTTGCTGTGGGCTGGTCCCGCCTTGCCGGAAGCCTTGCTTGACGCTTGCCGGGCCTATCCCTGTGTCGGACGTGCCGGGGTGTCGCAATTACCTGACGTGTTTGTTGCCCGCTGTCTTACCCACTCGGCAGAAGCGGCGCAGGCATGGATTACAGGCTTGTGGCAGCAGTTGCGCCCGTTCACGCTCGGCGTGGAGGCGGTTGCCCCGCGCATTTGGGCTACCTGAGTTCTTGGCACGCGGCTTGCTAAATTTGTGCAAACCCTACACGAAAGCCCGTTATGGAACTGACCCCGCGCGAAAAAGACAAGCTGTTGATCTTCACCGCTGCCTTGCTGGCCGAGCGCCGTCGCGCACGTGGCCTCAAGCTCAATTACCCGGAGGCGGTCGCTTATCTGAGCGCCGCCATTATGGAAGGGGCACGAGACGGGCAGCGGGTATCCGAACTGATGCACACCGGCACCACCTTGCTTAGCCGTGACGATGTGATGGAAGGGGTGGCCGAGCTGATCGCCGAGATTCAGGTCGAGGCCACTTTCCCAGACGGCACCAAACTGGTCACCGTTCACCAGCCCATTGTCTGAGACTCATCATCCTATGACTACACGTTACGCCATACCGGCAAGTAAACGGCTGCACCGGACATCGCACTTGATGCAGGGCTTTGCGGGTGCCGCATACCGGCGGGCATGTCACCCCGGGCCATCGATTTTTCAAAATCCTGTTGCGGAGATGTGCAATGAAACCCGGTGAAATTCTGGTCGCGGATGCGCCCGCAATCGTGCTGAATGCAGGCCGTGCCACCCGCTCGCTCGTGGTGGCCAATCGTGGCGACCGGCCGGTACAAGTCGGCTCGCACTACCATTTTTTCGAGACTAACGACGCACTTGAATTTGACCGTGCCGCTGCGCGCGGCTACCGGCTCAATATCGCCGCCGGCACGGCGGTCCGCTTCGAGCCCGGCCAGATGCGCAGCGTCGAACTGGTGGCTTTGGCTGGCTCCCGCACGGTTTACGGTTTTCAGGGGCGGGTGATGGGCGCGCTTGAGCAGGAGGGCTGACGATGGCGACAATTTCACGTGCGGCGTATGCCGAAATGTTCGGCCCGACTGTCGGCGACCGTGTGCGTCTGGCGGATACCCATTTGCTGGCAGAAGTCGAGTTTGATCATACCGTCTACGGCGAGGAGGTGAAGTTCGGCGGCGGCAAAGTCATACGCGATGGTCAGGGACAGGGGCAGGCGTGCTCTGCCGAGGTGATGGATACGGTGATTACCAATGCGCTGATTATCGATCACTGGGGTATAGGCAAGGCCGATATCGGGCTCAAGCATGGACGGATTGCCGCCATCGGCAAGGCCGGTAATCCGGATATCCAGCCGGCGGTAACGATGGTAATCGGCGCCTCGACCGAAATTATTGCGGCCGAAGGCATGATCGTGACCGCCGGCGGCATAGACGCCCACATCCACTTTATCTGCCCGCAGCAGATCGAGGAGGCACTGATGTCGGGTATTACCACCATGATTGGTGGGGGTACCGGGCCGGCCACTGGTACGAATGCCACCACCTGCACGCCAGGGCCATGGCATATGGCGCAAATGCTGCGGGCGGCCGAGGCTTTCCCGATGAATCTGGGTTTTACCGGCAAGGGTAATGCCAGCTTGCCGGCACCGCTGATCGAGCAGGTCGAGGCCGGTGCGATCGGGCTCAAGCTGCACGAGGACTGGGGTACGACCCCCGCATCTATCGACAATTGCCTGAGTGTTGCCGACGCAATGGATGTGCAGGTCGCGATTCATACCGACACGCTGAACGAGTCAGGCTTTATCGAAACGACGCTGGCCGCATTCAAGGGCCGCACCATTCATACCTACCATACCGAAGGTGCTGGCGGCGGGCATGCGCCGGACATCATCAAGGCGTGCGGCGAACTGAATGTGCTGCCCAGTTCGACCAACCCGACCCGCCCGTTCACAGTCAACACCATAGACGAACACCTGGACATGCTGATGGTGTGCCACCACCTCGACCCGGCGATTGCCGAGGACGTGGCGTTCGCCGAGAGCCGCATCCGGCGCGAGACCATCGCCGCCGAGGATATTTTGCATGATCTGGGGGCATTCTCGATGATGTCGTCCGACAGTCAGGCGATGGGGAGGGTGGGGGAGACCATCCTGCGCTGCTGGCAAAGTGCCGACAAAATGCGCCGCCAGCGCGGACCATTGCCGGGTGATGCTCCCGGTTCTGATAACGCACGTATCAAGCGTTATATCGCCAAGTACACGATCAATCCGGCAATCACGCACGGTGTCGCACACGAGGTCGGCAGCGTCGAGGTGGGCAAGCTGGCGGATCTGGTGTTGTGGAGGCCGGCATTCTTCGGTGTCAAACCATCGCAGATTCTCAAGGGCGGCATGATCGCTGCCGCCGCGATGGGCGACGCCAATGCCAGTATTCCAACGCCACAGCCGGTGCACTACCGGCCGATGTTCGGCAGCTACGGCCTCGCCGTGGCGCAGGGTAGCGTCACCTTCGTGTCGCAAGCGGCGCTGGCCGCCGGCATCGGCGACGCGCTGGGGCTGAAAAAGCGCCTGGTTGCGGTCAAGGGCTGCCGCAACGTTAAGAAAACCGACCTGATCCACAACAGCTACCTGCCACACATCACGGTGGATCCGCAGAACTACCGCGTCTTTGCCGATGGCCAGTTGCTGTGGTGCGAGCCAGCCGAGGTGCTGCCGCTGGCGCAGCGCTATTTCCTGTTCTGAGGTGATGCGATGCTGTTGATCAATGCCTTTGCCCCTGCTGGAGAGGGGCATGATGCTGAGTTGGTGCTGTCGTTCGAGTTGCGTAGCAAGCATAGACTGCGTACCCGTACCAGTAGTGGAGAGGATGCCGGCTTGTTTCTCAACGATGGCTTGCCCCTGCGGGATGGCGACGTACTGCAGGCTACCGATGGCCGGAGAGTACGGGTGCGGGCGGCTATCGAGGCGCAGATTGAAGTGCGGGCGTCCGACGCCCGCCTGCTGGCCCGCGCTGCCTACCACCTGGGTAATCGCCATGTGCATGTCGAGGTCGGCGACGGTGTACTGCGCATTGCTGCCGATAGCGTTCTGGCTGACATGTTGGCACAGATGGGCTTGCAGCCGTTGCCGGTCGATGCTGCATTCAATCCTGAAACCGGCGCTTATGGTGGCGGCCACCACCACTCGCACGGCAAGGACAGTACTTATCAGTACGCCCCGAAGCTGCATCTGTTTAATGAGGCGGGGACGCTAACGTGAATCTTGCTGCATTGCAGCTGCTGAGGCTGGCCAGCCCCAGCCTACCCATCGGTGGATATAGCTACTCTCAGGGGCTGGAGAGTGCGCTCGAACTGGGGCTGGTCAGAGACAGCCGCAGCGCGCAGGCGTGGATCGCTGGTGTGTTGAGCGGGCCGCTGGCGCGTTTCGAGGCGGCGCTGCTGGTTCGAGTCTGGTGCAGTTTGAATGCCGATGATACATCAACGTTGGTGGCGCTTAACGCACGTTTGCTGGCCTCCCGCGACGGTAGCGAGATGAGGGCTGAGACAGAGCAGATGGGCTACTCGCTCAGGACGCTGCTGGCGGCGCTGCCCGAAGGGCAGGGGCGTTGGCCGGCAGTACTGGCCGGGGGGCCGGTCGCGTTGCCCGTAGCCTGGGCCGTCGCGGCGTTCCAGCTAGAGCTGGATGCGGCGCAGGCGGTCGAGTCTTTTCTGTGGGGCTGGATGGAAAATCAGGTCATGGTGCTGATGAAGGCTATGCCGATGGGGCAGACCAGCGGCCAGCAGTTGCTGTCTGCGTTGCTGCCGGACATCGCGCAGGCGGTGCAGATCGCGCTGACGCTGGCGGATGAGGATATCAGCAATTTCGCGCCCATGCTGGCCTGGGTTGCGGCACAACACGAGACTCAGTACAGCCGGCTATTCCGCTCCTGAAGCGGTGATAGTCGTTCAAGACAAAAGGAGAAGCACGCATGCAACATGCACCGTTACGCGTTGGCATCGGCGGGCCGGTCGGCTCGGGTAAGACGCATCTGACTTTGGCGCTGTGTACCGCGCTGCGCGATAGCTACAACATTGCCGTCGTGACCAATGACATTTATACGCAGGAGGACGCGCAGTTTCTGGTTCGCAACGCAGCGCTACCGCCTGAACGTATCATTGGCGTTGAGACGGGAGGTTGTCCGCATACCGCAATCCGCGAGGATGCATCAATCAACCTCGAGGCAGTGGCACGGCTGAATACACGCCATCCCAACCTTGACGTGATCTTTATCGAGAGCGGTGGCGATAATCTGGCAGCGACGTTCAGCCCAGAATTGTCAGACCTGACGATCTATGTAATCGACGTATCGGCGGGCGACAAGATACCGCGCAAGGGTGGCCCCGGCATCTGCAAGTCGGACTTGCTCGTGATCAACAAGATCGACCTCGCGCCGCTGGTGGGTGCGTCGCTCGAGGTGATGGCACACGACGCGCTAAAGATGCGCGGCACGCGCCCGTTCATCTTCTCCAACCTGAAAAGCGGGCACGGCCTGACGGATATCATTAATTTTATCGAAGAAAAAGGTATGCTCGCTTTGAGCGCACAAGGAGCACCCCATGCGTAAATTTCTGCTTTCTATCCTGCTTGCTGGGAGTGCAAACTTCGCGCAAGCGCATACCGGTCATGGCGCTGATAGCTTCACTCAGGGGCTGATTCACCCGTTTGCCGGCATCGATCACCTGCTAGCGATGTTTGCTGTCGGCCTGTGGGCGGCGCAGCAGGGTGGGCGTGTCCGCTGGCAAGGGCCACTTACTTTCGTACTGGCTCTGGCTGCGGGCGGTATGCTTGGGATGTTAGGCATCGGCCTGCCCGCGTTGGAGAGCGGCATCGCGCTATCGGTCATGCTGGCGGGGCTACTGGTGGTTTCCGTGGCCCGGGTACCCACAGCGCTCGCGCTAGCTGGCATTGGCTTTTTCGCGCTGTGGCACGGTATCGCGCACGGGCTGGAGATGCCAGGCAAAGCCAGTGCGGCCGCCTATGCCTCGGGCTTTATGCTGGCGAGCGCCTTGTTGCACGCCTCAGGTCTGGCCGTCGGTCACGGCGCGCTGAAGGTATCCGGCATGCTGCGCATGTTGGGGGCCGCGATTGCTGCCTCGGGGGCTGTACTGATGATGGCGGCTTTCTGAGCGCATGGCATAGGGCCGAAACTTATTGATTAGGCGGCGGGGCTACCCGCCTTTTTTTAGGCTAGGTCCCAATTGCGAGTTGGTCAGCTAAGCTGAAGCAGATACCACGTCAGGAGCGCGATGATGGACCCCCATTCCTTTCAGCGTCTGCTTGTTCAGCTTGCTACGCTTAGCACTAAACAGAGAGCCTCCTTTTAATTCGCATTGCAAGATCCATCACAGCATGACGTGCTGGCAGAATTGTTCCCCGCTCTGAATGCATACCCGCATTGTGCTGCGCCTGCCCAGCAACTCATTGGCTGGGGCTGGCAGCGTGGCTTACGCTGCTACCGTTGCAAAGCCTGCCTGCGCATCTGCAATGCCTTGTCCAGTAAGCCTCTGACTCGCTTGCCCTTGCGTGCAGCAGGCAGTAGTGGCGCGAAGCGCTGGCGTATGGCCGCATCGGTGTCTGACCACAGCGCTGCTTGTGTGGTGGTGGTTAGGGAATCGTCGCCTGATTCGCCAAACCAGAATATGAGCAGGCTGTCTTGGTTTTTCATATTGGCCTTTCTTGTGGGCGATACTGTAGTTGCGGGTTGGTGCTTATTATTGCTCATGCCGCCCATCCCAGTTCACTGTGCGCAAACGGCAAGTAAAAAGTGTTCGCGCAGCGGACCCAAAGCCACACCTATCGGTGCCAACTCGTAACGGGGGCATAGCCTTTTTTTACGCTACCATATGTCCACACTTTCCGTTCAGCTAACGATTCCCCTTGCCGGACTCGTGTAGTATTTCCAGCTCCGCGTTAGCAGACTGGCCACTTTCGTTAGCCCCGTTGCGCGTGCTGGACGTTCCAAATAAAAACCGCTGCAGCTGCAGCGGTTTTTTTAAAGCGATCACCAAGTTGTCGTTCTACCTGACGCCACCGGCGGCCCTCGTCTCGATATCCTACATCTTTCGGGAGCAAGTATGGCAACGCTTAGGGCGCATGCGTGCCACGGTGGGCCCAAGCGGTAAAGTGCTGCTCGGCTTGGGAGAAGAACGCGTACATCACAACCCCCATCGCCCCAATGACCGCAAGACCGGCGAAGACCAGTGCCATGTTCATAGTCGAACTGGCAGACATCATCAGGTAACCGATTCCCAGGTTAGACGCGACGGTCTCGGCAATGACGGACCCGACGAAGGCCAGCGTGATCGACACCTTGAGCGAGGCAAAGAAGTAAGGCAGGGCGCGTGGAATCGCGACTTTTCTCAGAATGTCGAAGCGGCTTGCGCCGAGTGAGCGCAGTACATCTTCAAGCTCGGGTTCAAGAGTGGATAGGCCCGTGGCGACGTTGACGACGATCGGGAAGAACGAGATCAGGAATGCGGTGATGATGGCTGGTATGGTGCCAATGCCGAACCATACGACCAGGACCGGGACGAAGGCAACCTTGGGAATGCTGTTGAAACCGACCATTAAAGGGTAGCAGGCACGGTAGATCAGCGGTGAAATGCCAACGGCGATGCCCAGCAATAAGCCGACGATGACGGCGAGCGCAAAACCGCCAAGTGTTGTCAGCAAAGTCTGCTGTGCATGCATCATGATCGGATCGAAAGCATCGACACCGGCGTGCCAGACCGCCATGGGAGAGGGAAGCAGGAAGTCGGGAATGGCCAGCGCGGTACAAGCCAGATGCCAAACGCCGAGCAGGGCTAACAGCAAGAGTACAGGGGCTGCGCGAATGATCAGGGAGGGGGGCATGGTGTTTCCTCAGGATTGGCGGGCGTGGCCAATTTGGCAGCGCAATGCATGGACATGTTCTGCGAAGGCTTCGCTATAGCAAAGTTCGAGCGGGCGTGGTCGGGGCAGATCGACCAATCGGTCGTCGATGATGCGGCCCGGCTTCGGGCTCATGACAATGACGCGATCGGCGAGAAAGACCGCCTCCCGCAGATCATGGGTGACCAGAATGGCGGTGAACGGCTCGCTTTGCCACAAATCACGCATCAGGCACCAAAGCTCCTCGCGGGTGAAGGCATCAAGTGCGCCGAAGGGTTCATCGAGCATCAGGAGCCTAGGTTTGTGGATCAGTGCCCGGCAGATCGAGGCGCGCTGCTGCATGCCGCCGGAAAGCTCCCATGGAAATTTGTCTTCGCACCCTGCTAGTCCGACCTTGGCCAGCAGGGCACGCGCCATTGCCTCATGCTCGCAGCGCTGCCGCTTCTGTTGGGAGCGGAAGGGTTCGACGATTTCAAGTGGCAACATCACGTTCTGCAAGGTCGTGCGCCACGGCAGCAGGTTTGCCTGCTGAAAAGCCATGCCGACAATGCCCAGCGGACCCGTGACCTCGCGGTTGCCAACGTAGACGTAGCCTTCGCTCGCGGGCTTCAGTCCACTGACCAGTTTCATGAGCGTAGACTTGCCGCAACCGGACGGACCGACGACGGCCACAAACGCATTTTCATCCACCTTGAAGCTGACATTCTCGATGGCGGTCTGACCGCCTGGCTGATAGGCCAGACTGACATTCTCAAATTGAACAAATGCCATGTTGCACCTCACTTGATCATACGCACCGGTTTTGGGGGCAGGAATGCACTGGTATAGAGCACCTCTGCTGCGGGAGTCGAACTGAGTCCGTACGCGGTTGAGGTTTCCTCGATCGCGCGACGCATGCGCTCGGGATTGACCGCTCCGAGTCCGGCGCTTCGCGTTTCGGGGGTGACGACGCATGCGGCCAGTGCGAGTTTCAGACGGCGTAACTCAAGGGCCTCGTTGATTAGCGGGTCCTGCCGTTTGACATGTGTAACAGCCGCCTCAGGATTGGCCAGGGTTTCCTTTAGCGCACGGTTGAAGGCTCGGACAAAACCGGCGACGACTTTAGGCTTGTCGCGGATCAGCGCACTGCTGGCAATCAGGGTGTTGCCGTATGCTTCAACCCCATGTGTCGCGTAAGGCATGACGCGGATCTCGTCGGGCTTGACGCCACGAGACTCCAGATTGAGCACACTGGTGAACGAGAAACCGGTGATGGCGTCTACATCGCCGCGTGCCAGCAAGGTTTCACGCAATGCGGGTTCGACGGTCTGCCAAGTCACGGCATTCGGTGCGAGCTGGTTGGATTTGGCAAAGGCCGGCCAGCCTTTGCGGCCGGCATCGAAAATAGGCGCCGCCAGCGTCTTTCCTGCCAGATCGGCCGGGCGGTTGATGGCAGTTTTCTTCAGGCTGATGACGGCTGCCGGCGTGGTGTTGTAGACCATATACACCCCTTGCACCCTTGAACCGGGTGTTTTTGCCTCGTACTCGATTAGCGCGTTGAAGTCGGCAAAACCGATATCGTATGCGCCACTGGCGACCCGGGTTACGGCACCGGCTGAGCCGGTACCGACGTCGATGCTGACGTCCAGTCCTTCCTCGGCAAAATATCCTTTGTCACGGGCGAGTAAGAAGGGTGCTGCGGGGCCTTCAATGCGCCAATCGAGCGTAAAGCGCACTTTATCGGCCGGTGCCGCAAAGATGGCCGAGGCCGGAAATAGAAAAGTCGATGCCAGTAGGGGAAGTAGGGCGCGGCGGTTGAGTTGCATTGTGGTCTCCTATGGTTGCAAGCACGGAGTCTGATGCAATACATGTGCCTGTCGTGTATGTCGCTTTATTGTTGTATTTTTTGTCTGTACAAAGTTATTCCTTTTTATGGTGCGCGTTTTGCTGTTTTTTGGTGCCTGATTCAAATAAGTGGCAATTTTTTCTGTGTGAATGTCCAGTTATTGTGCATTGCATGTATTGAACGATATTTATTATCCGGGTTGGTGTTGATGTTTTATTATTATTCGATCGGTCAAATATTCTCTATTAGTTAGTGGCCAGTACAAGGTTGGTAGGTTTGAGGCGTCGATGTTGCGACGCCACAATCCAAAGGAGTTTGTATGGCCAAATTCAAGATGCTTTTATGTGCCGGCATGTTGTGCTCGTTTTCAATTCCCGTTTTTTCCGCAGATTGGAGTGACACATCTATCGGGTATCGTTGGAGTAATCAGTACACCGAGCCTGCTATCGATGCTGAATTTAGCAAGAATATTGTTTCGCTGACCCATGCCAGCGGATATCGATACGGCAGTAATTTCTTCAATATCGATGTCTTGATGTCGGACTCTAAAGATCCGGCTGCCGGAGCTGGGTCAAGTGGTGCCCAAGAGTTGTATGCGGTCTATCGGACGCAACTGTCGCTGAACAAGGTTTTTTCCCGTGATTGGAAATTGGGCCCGATAAAGGATTTTGCATTTACCGCCGGGTTCAATGCAGGTAGCAAGAATACTCAGTTTGCGCCGAGGCCTCGGGTATTGGTGGCCGGTCCAACCTTGAAGTTTGATGTGCCGGGATTTCTTGACCTGAGTGTGTTGTATCGCGACGAAACGAATCACAACGGAATTCCGGGGGCAAAAGAGCGGAATGTACACTTTGACTCGACCTGGAATGTCAACCTGTCGTGGGGTATTCCGTTCCAGATCGGCGCTGCACCGTTTGTGTTCAAGGGTTTTGCCGATTACATAGGGGAAAAGGGCAAGGATGGTTTTGGCGGTTCAACCAAGCCGGAAACCTTGGTCCGCACCGCACTGCTAGCCGATGTTGGTCAACTGGTGGCCGGTCATAAGGGAGTGGTTTTTGTCGGCCCCGGTTACGAATACTGGCATAACAAATTCGGTAATCCGCCTGGTAAAGGGACTAAAACCAGTGCGCCGTCGATTCATGCCGAGTGGCATTTCTGATGCCTGATATTGCCGCCCGATTTTTCGGGCGGCTTTTTTATCTCAGTTCGTTTGATGATCCCGTGGTCGTCTAGGCTGTCGCCAGGACGTTCTTGCCGTATGCTGAGGTGTTCGATTGCATAAGCATCTTCTGTTCTCGTAACTGCAATAGCTGGGCGCAGCACGACACGGCAATAGCCATTGGCGACTTATCTTTGATCCCTTCCACGCCGATGGGGCTGCACAGTCGAGCACGCTGCTGCGCGCTGATGTTCCTTGCCTCCAGCCTGTTTAGGAAGCGGGCACGCTTGCTTTTTGAGCCGATCAGGCCGACAAAGCCCGGCCGCGCCTGCGCGAGCAATGCATGGACAATGGCAAAGTCCAGCGCGTGGTCGTGTGTCATCACCAGATGAAATGCGCCGTCTGGCGCAAGTAAGGCCTCTGCGGCAGGGTCATCGCTTGGTAACGGTGTGATGTTCGGTGTATTCATCGCAGGCAGGACATCATCCCGATTGTCGATCCAGGTGGTTGCAAACGGTAAGGATGCGAGCATGGGCTGCATCGCCTGCGCAATATGGCCGCCGCCGTACAGCCAAAGCGGGGTGCGGTCGTCGTGTAGAGACTCGAGCAGGTACTGCTTGCCTAGGTGGGTCAGCAACTGCACGCGCAGGGGCGGCTGCCAGGCAGCCAAGCTAGGCGCCAACCATTGCGGGGCGTCACCAGCATGCGTGAAGTGAATGGGTGAAAACGCGCCCACCCGGCTAAGGCGCCAGCGGGCGGCTGGTGCGGGGGAGGGGATTTCCTGTTCAAACCACAGATCCACCACTCCGCCGCAGCACTGCCCCAGGCTTGCGCCCAGTACAAAGCGTTGGCAGCACGCTGCCGGCTGTTCATTGCATAGCATGTCTCTGGCCATACGTATTGCCAGCCATTCCAGATGTCCTCCACCGATGCTGCCCCGGCTGTGCGTTGCATCAACGGACATGCTCGCTCCAGCCTCCCTTGGTGCCGATCCGCGGGTCGCCGCGACGGTGACGCGAATGGTCCTCATTGCGGTGTCCTTGCTTTTTGCACCGCAACCAGAATGGCCTCCTCCGTGGCAGGTGCATTCAGGGAAACGCTGCAGTGCTCAGACGCACAGGCTGCAACTGCATCGCGTACGGCAAAGAATACGGCCATGCCGAGCATGAACGGAGGCTCGCCGATCGCCTTCGAGCGATGAATCGTATCCGCCTGATTGGGGGCGTGCTGGAGCAGCCGAATCCTGCTCGCCTCAGGCCAGTCACGCGCACTCGGAATTTTATAGGTCGAGGGTGCATGTGTGGCGAGCGTACCGTCATTCTTCCAGACCAGTTGTTCCATGGTCAGCCAGCCTAGTCCCTGCATCAGGCCTCCTTCAATCTGGCCGATGTCCAAGGCGGGGTTGAGCGAATGACCGGCATCGTGCAGTACATCTAGTGACAGCGTGCGCATTTCGCCGGTTAGCGTGTCGACGGCCACTTCGGCTAGCGCGGCACCACAGGCGAAGTAGTAAAAGGGGCGCCCCTGAAAGCTGCCTTTTTCATATGCCAGATCAGGGGTTGCATAATAGCCGGTGGCAAAGAGCTGAATACGGGCAAAGTAAGCGGCTTTGACCAACTCCTCGAAGCTCAGCACATGTGCGCCGGCAAAAACATCATCGTTGGCAAAGCGGATGTCGTCGGTACTCACACCAAAGCGGGTGGCCGCGAATGCCTCCAGGCGGCTACGCAAGCATTTTGCCGCCGCTGCGGCCGCCTGTCCGTTCAGGTCGCTGCCTGAAGAGGCTGCCGTGGCCGATGTATTGGGAACCTTGGCCGTATCGGTCGCTGAGACGCGTACCCGGTCGATATGGATGCCAAGTTCTTCCGCGACGATTTGGGCGATTTTCGTGAATAGCCCCTGGCCCATCTCGGTACCGCCATGGTGGATCAGCACGCTGCCGTCGGTGTAAATGTGCAGCAATGCGCCGGCCTGATTGTAGTGTGTGGCGGTAAACGAGATGCCGAATTTGACCGGGGTCAGTGCGAGTCCCCGTTTGACGTAGGGGCTGGCTGCGTTGAATGCGTCGATTGCCCGGCGTTTATCCGCATAACGCCCGTCTTCGGCCAGCGTATCGACCAGCCTCGCAAGCGGTGCACCCTCGACACTCATACCATAGGGCGTGTGCTGGTGTGGCTGGTACAGATTACGCCGGCGTACCGTCCATGGGTCGATGCCTAGCTGGCGTGCGATATCATCGAGAACCGCTTCGATCGCCAGCATGCCCTGAGGTCCGCCGAATCCCCTGAATGCTGTGTTGGAGACGGTATGCGTCTTTAGCCGGTGCGAGGTAACGCGTACGGCCGGCAGCCAGTAGGCGTTGTCGATATGCAGCATGGCGCGGTCGTTGACCGGGCCGGACAAATCGGCCGAGTAGCCGCAGCGTGAGGCCAGTTCAATGTCCAGTGCGAGCAGATGCCCCGCTGCATCAGTTCCCGCTTGGTAGCGTACCCGAAAGTCGTGCCGCTTGCCGGTGATGAGCATATCGTCGTCGCGGTCCAGGCGCAGGCTGACAGTGCGTCCGAAGTGGCGTGCCGCGAGTGCTGCCAGCGTGGCGACCAGTGCGGCCTGCGACTCTTTCCCGCCAAAAGCGCCTCCCATGCGCCGGCACTGAACGGTGACCTGACTGGCACTCAGGCATAGTGCATGGGCGACGATATGCTGGATCTCGCTGGGGTGCTGGGTCGATGAGCGTATGCATACGCCTTTGTCATCATCCGGTATGGCGACTGCGACTTGCCCTTCCAGATAGAAGTGTTCTTGCCCGCCCATTTCGAACTGGCCGCTAAAGTGTCTGGGCGCGATTGCAAGTGCCGCATCGGCATCGCCCCGGACGAGGGTCTCGGTTGGCAGTAGAAAACTGTCCGCGGCGAGGGCAGAGTCGATATCGAGGATGGCGGCAAGCGGCTGCCAGTTTGCCGAAAGTTTTCGGGCCGCGCGTCGTGCTGCGAGGTGGCTGTCTGCCACCACCAGACAAACGGGCTGGCCGGCGTATTCAACCAGTGTTTCGGCCAGCAAGGGGTCGTCAGGGCGGATTCCGCCATAGTTGTTCTGCCCGGGAATGTCGCGGGCGGTGAGCACGCCGACTACTTCGGGGGCAGCCAGCATATCCGTGCAGTCTATGGTGCTGAACCGTGCATGCGCATGCGGGCTATAGGCGATCGCAGCATGCAAGGCCCCTGCCGGAAGGGGCACATCTGCGGTGTAGTGAGCGTGCCCGGTCACGTGCAGGTGCGCGCTTTCATGCTGGATGGCCTGGCCTACGCAGGTATTGGTGCGCGAGAGCGGGGCATTCATGATGTTGCCTCCAGATGGTGAATCCGGCCCGCATCGTTGCCCTGCCATTCCTGTAGTGCCCGCCTGAGCAGACCGCTGGCCGCCGCCATGCGGTAGTCGGCGCTGGCACGGTGGTCGGACTGTGGCGAGAGCGCCTGCCCCAGCCAAGTGTCGATGCCGGCTGCGCAGACACGCTCCAGACTCGCTCCCTCCAGTGCCACTTCGAGTTCGGATACACGTTTGGCGCAGGCCGCCATCCCTCCAAATGCCAGGCGGACTTGGGATAGGCATCCGTCCTGTACGCTGGCGCTGAACGCGATGCTGACTGCACTGATGTCCTGGTCGTATCTGCGGGCGAGTTTGTACGCGGCGATGCGCTGTCCCGGTCGTGGACACGGTATATGGATTGCAGAGAGATATTCGCCAGCGCGCAGCAGGTTTTGACGGTAGCCCGTGTAAAAACCGTGCAGCGCAATGCGCCGCACGCCCTGCACCGAAACCAGAGACAGTTCCGCGTCCAATGCCAGCAGTACAGGGAGTGCGTCGCCGACGGGCGAGCCGTTGGCCAGATTGCCAGCCAGCGTACCTGCGTGCCGGATCGGCGGCGAAGCGAAGCGATCGCCCAGCTCTGCCAGCTCAGGGTAGTGCGTGGTCAGTTCGGTAAACGCATCGGCCACGCTGACGCTTGCACCGATGTTGATCGTTTCTGCATCGGTGGATATTTCCCCCAGACCCTGCACCCGCAATAAGGCGATCAGTATCCGCGGGGCAAAAAAGGCTTTGTTGATGGCGACACCAATGTCGGTGGCACCGCCCACTAGCGTGGCATCGGGGTGGTTCGCAAGCCAGCCAGAGAGTTCTGCCTGTGTGCGCGGGGCGACGAAAATATGGCCTGCGCTTTCCTGCACTAAAGTGGTGCCATCATCGAGGGCGCGGATCGCGGCCAGCTTTGATGGCTCGCATCCGCTTAGCTTGTTCCAGTGGGATGTGGGGGGGTAATCATCCATCGCCAGCGCGGCGTCGACGATCGGGCGGTAACCGGTACAGCGGCACAAGTTTCCCGATAGGCAGGATAGAACTTGCGGCCGGTCCGGACGTCCTGCCTCGAGATAGCGTCCGGCCAGCGACATGGCGATCCCGGGCGTGCAGAAGCCGCATTGCGATGCGTGATGCTGTATCAGCGCTTGTTGTACCGGGTGCAGGGGCATGCCAGCGGGGGCGAGCGACTCGACCGTGACGACTTCGCAGCCGTCTACCAGCGCCAGCGGCCGGATACAGGCGTTGACGCTCTGATAGCGGACTTGTCCATGATGCTCGCGCCCGACAAGAACCGTGCATGCACCACAATCTCCTTCGGCGCAGCCTTCCTTGCATCCGGTTCTGCCAAGCTGCTCGCGCAGCACAGGCAGCAGCATCGTGGTAGGCATCCACTGCTGAATTTCGACGACTTTGCCGTCCAGCAAGAAGCGAACGGTGGAGCGGTTGTGCGTCATGGCTCAGCTTCCCCGGTAGGTGCTGTAGCCGTAGGGCGATAGCAATAGCGGCAGGTGCAGCGAGGGCGCGGAGTCATCGACCAAAAAGTGGATATCAATCAGGTCAAAAAACGGGATGCACCCTTTCGCGCCCAGATAATCGGTGACTAAGAAGCGCAGGGTATAGCGGCCGCTTCGCCAGGCATGGCCTTGCAGCAGCGGAATGTCTAGCCTGCCATCGGCATTGCTGTGTGCGCTGGCGAGTACTTGTCCATCCTGAAGCAGGATGACGGGTATGCCGGCTGCAGGCAGTCCGCGGCTAGTGTCGAGAATGTGGGTGGTCAGTTTTCCCATGGCAACGGCCCGCTGGATGATGTCGATGCCAGTCTCTAGCAAGTGCCGTTCCTGCGGTAGCCTCAAGTACCGATAAACGGTATCGGCATTCTTAAATAAAGCTATTGCTTCTATCTCGCCTGAGCGTGCTCTCCGACGCTCCTGTTCGCTTGTGGCATGGCGCGTGCTTTGTTCGTTTTGTATATCAACCAGCAATACGCCAATAGCTGTTGGCTCATGGTGTGGCACACAGGACGGGAGGGGTTATGCGCGGCATTCCATCGTGGGACGGGGTAGACATTCACTTATTGAAGGTACTCAACGTCTTGTTGAACGAATGTAGTGTTTCGCGCGCGGCGCTCAAGTTGGGCTTGTCCCAGCCGGCGGTCAGTACAGCGCTCAAGCGTCTGCGCGAAATCAGTGGCGATCCGCTACTGGTACGGGGCCGTTTTGGGATGACGCCCACCGCGCTCGGGCTTGCGTTGCACGACACGGTAAGGGCAGCACTAGAAAAACTCGAGCTGATGACCTTTGTCGGTAAGCCTCCATTCGAGGCGTCGCAAACGCGGCAGGCATTCAGTATCGCCAGTCCGGATTACCTGAACGCAGGGCACCTGGGGCGTCTGGTCGGGCGTGTGAATCGTCTGGCTTCTGGCGCGACGATTACGATGCATGCGCTAGGTCCGGATTATGACTGGCTGGGCGCCTTGGAGTCCGGGGAGATTGATTGCGTCATCGGCAACTGGCCGGAGCCTCCCGAGCATCTGCGCACAGCGCCGTTATTCGAGACGGACTTCGTGGTTCTGATGCGCAGTGGGCATCCTTTGCTGGGTAGCGGGCTGACGACTGATACCTATTTGGGGGCTGGGCATCTGGCACCGACGCCGCATAGTGCCGGTCCACGGGGGAGTCTCGACATGTACTTTGCGCGCGAGCGTCTGCGCCGCCATGTGGCTGCCCAGGTGCCTTACTTCAACTTAGCGCCCTATCTATTGTTGCAAAGCGATCTGCTGTTTACCTGTTCGCGGCAGTTTGCCGAGCATTATGCCGGCTTGCTGCCGGTCGAATACTTGCCGCTGCCGATGTCGTTGCCTGCGGTACGCTACTACTTGCTCTGGCACGAGCGCAGCCATTACAGCGAGGCGGATCGCTGGTTCCGGGATCAGGTCATGTCGACGATGCGGGACGATGAGCCGCTCAGCCCTCGTCCGCGACACGCGCTGCCAGTCTGAAGCCGGCAATCAGCGCGATTTGCTGTAGTGCGGCAGAAAATTCTTCAGCTGGCGTTTGCTGCAGGCGCTGTTCCAGTTCGTTTGCGATCTGTTCCGAGGTGCGTCCTTGTACTGCGACGATGAATGGAAATCCGAATTTCTCCCGATAGCGGGCATTGAGGCGTTGCATACAAGACAGCGCAGCCTGATCCAGCGTACTCAGTCCTGCCTTCTCTTGCTCCTGTGTCGATGCCGGGCTCAATTGTCCCGCGTTCGCGGCAGTGCCAGCCAGTTCCGGGTGGGCGCAGATCAACTGTTGCTGCTGGATGGGGGGGGCATCGAGCATGGCATGGTTAAGCGCGATCAGCAGCGATTCACGGCTTGCAAACGGGCGCGCATCCCAAGCCCGTTCAGCGACCCAGTCGCTGTGTTCGTAAATGCCGGCCAGAGCGGCGATGAAATCAGCGTGGTTAAGACGGGAAAGCGCGCTGGGCAGAAGCAGCGTGGGCATTAAAAACTTCCTCCATGGTAGGTATGCCCTGAATTATCGATATCAGCTGTTTTTACGCCAATGCGAAAAACCACATATGCCCCTTATGTGTATTTCGATAACGGGTAACGCACATGGCAAATATGTGGGAATGGCAATAAAGGGTATCGCCCCCCGAATGTGGAAAACGTCGAATAATCGCCAAGACAACATAAGGGAGCACCCGACACATGGATGGATATTGGTTGGACTGGGCCGGTTTGCTATTACGCTGGCTACACGTAGTCGCTGCGATCGCCTGGATCGGCGCATCGTTTTATTTTGTTTGGCTGGATAATCATCTGATCCCACCGCAGGAGCCAGCACTGCAGGCGAAAGGCGTCAGCGGTGAATTATGGGCCGTTCATGGCGGCGGATTCTACAACCCGCAAAAGTATCGGCTGGCGCCGCCGGTATTGCCCGAGAAACTGCATTGGTTCCGCTGGGAGGCTTACACGACCTGGCTGTCCGGGATGGCCTTGCTCACTGCGCTGTATTTTCTTCGCCCCGGTTATCTGGTTGATCCCTCGGTGGCCGCGCTGGCGCAATGGCAGGCGGTCATGCTGGCGCTGGGGGGGCTATTGCTGGGTACCGTGCTGTACGAAGGCGTGTGTCGCGTGTTTGCCAGCAAGCCTGTTGTGCTAGCGTCTCTTTTGCTCGGTTTAGTCGGTGCGCTCTGTTTTGCCTTTGCACAATATTTTGCACCCCGTGCCGCGTTTTTGCTGACCGGCGCGACGCTGGCCTGCTGGATGGCAGGGAATGTGCTGTGGGTCATCATCCCCGGTCAACGCCGAATGGTCGCCGCCATTGCGGCACAGCGGCAGCCGGATGTAAGCGATGGTTTACGCGGCAAGCAGCGCTCGTTGCACAACAACTACCTGACCTTGCCGGTCTTGTTGGCGATGATCAGCAACCACTACGCCTTTCTTTACCAGCAGGAGCAATCGTGGCTGGTACTGTGGCTGCTGATGCTGGCCGGTGCTCTTATCCGCCATTTTTTCAATAGACGCCACCATGGCGTGGCCGATTGGCGATTTCCTCTGGGAGCCTGTCTGCTACTGGCGCTGGTGGCATGGCGTGTCGCACCGCAACCCGCTGCACCCGTCGTGCGCGCTGAGGGAGTGGATGAGGTTCAGGTGCAGCGCGTGCTGACAGAGCGTTGCGTGTCCTGCCATGCAGCAAAGCCGACGCAAGCCGGGTTTGCCGCACCGCCGGCCGGGCTACGTCTGGATGACCGTCATGCCATCGCGGCTAATGCGGTGCGCATTCACCAGCAGGTTGTACTCAGCCGCACCATGCCGCTGGCCAATCTGACCCAGATGACCGAAAGCGAGCGGCAGTTGATTAGCCGCTGGTTTGCTGCACAGGGGCAAGGGGGTCAGCCGTGATGACGTCCTATCCGCGTGATTTGACCGGTTACGGCCGCAATCTGCCTGCCGTGCAATGGCCGGGTGCTGCCCGAGTGGCGGTGCAGTTCGTGCTCAATTTCGAGGAGGGGGGGGAGTGTTCCGTCCTGCACGGGGATGCGACTTCGGAACAGTTCCTGTCAGAAATCATCGGCGCCACCGCCTACCCTGACCGGCACCTGTCGATGGAGTCTATCTATGAATTCGGTTCGCGGGTCGGGGTGTGGCGCATCCTGCGTGAATTCGAGCGGCGTGGCTTGCCGCTGACGGTATTCGGCGTAGCCATGGCGCTGGAGCGCGTACCAGAAATCGCCGCGGCTTGCGTCGAGCTTGGGCACGAAATCGCCAGCCATGGCTGGCGCTGGATTCATTACCAGACGGTCGATCTTGAA
Organism: Craterilacuibacter sinensis; assembly: GCF_009831765.1. Classification (GTDB taxonomy): domain Bacteria; phylum Pseudomonadota; class Gammaproteobacteria; order Burkholderiales; family Chromobacteriaceae; genus Craterilacuibacter; species Craterilacuibacter sinensis. The sequence continues at coordinate 39,021 of NZ_WSSB01000007.1, forward strand.
ACCGAGCGCGCGCACATGGCACGTGCAGTGGAGGTACTCACACGGCTGACCGGCGCACCCCCTTTGGGATGGTATACCGGGCGGGACAGCCCGAGCACGCGCAGCTTGTTGGTCGAGCATGGCGGTTTTTTGTACGACAGCGACTATTACGGCGATGAACTTCCGTTCTGGACCGAGGTGGAGACCCTCGGCGGTGCCCGCCATCCGCACCTGATCGTGCCCTATACGCTGGACTGCAATGATATGCGCTTCGCCACCGCACAGGGTTTCAATACCGGCGAGCAGTTCTTCCAATACCTGAAGGATAGTTTCGATGTGCTGTATGCCGAAGGCGGCGACACGCCACGGATGCTGTCCATAGGCATGCATTGCCGCTTGCTTGGGCGCCCGGGCCGCTTTGCCGCGCTGAAGCGCTTTCTTGATTACCTTGAACAGCACGACCGTATCTGGGTCTGCCGTCGAGTCGATATTGCCCGTCACTGGCATTTACATCATCCGTTTATACCAAGGAGCGCTCCATGATTCCTCCCCTGACAGCTCCTGCGGCCGATTTGCCGGCCTGGGCCCGCAACAGCGTCAACCTTGCCGATATGCGCCTCGGCGCGGTGGCGCTGACCTGCTCTGATGATTTTTTTGCGCCCATGTCTCGCTTGCTGGCTCCGGATGCAGCACAGTTTTTCCCTGGTCGCTACGACGATAACGGCAAATGGATGGACGGTTGGGAGTCGCGCCGGCGCCGCAGTGGGGGAAATGACTGGTGCGTGGTGCGATTGGCTTGCCCTGGGCAGCTTGTAGGCGTGGATATCGATACCAGCTTTTTTACCGGCAATTACCCGCCGGCCGCAGCGCTCGAGGGCTGTCTTGTCGGGGCTGACCCGCTGCTCGAGTCGTCGTGGCAAACACTACTGCCTGTTACGGCGTTAACAGGGAATGCCCACCATTTGTTGCCATTGCATAGCCATACGCAGTTGTTCAGTCATGTGCGGCTACATATTTTTCCCGACGGCGGCGTGGCGCGCTTACGTGTCTACGGGCAGCCCCGGCAGGGTGCCCAGTTGCCGAACGAGGCTGGCCTGTTCGAGTTGTCGGCCTTGATTGGCGGCGCCCGGGCAGCGGTCTGGAATGACGCGCATTACGGGACGCCGGACAAATTACTGCTGCCAGGCCGAGGTCTGGATATGGGCGATGGCTGGGAGACGAGACGGCGGCGTGAACCGGGGCACGACTGGTGCGTGATCGCACTGGGTGCGCCTGGCGTACCGGTGCTGATCGAAGTCGATACCGCACACTTCAAGGGAAATTTTCCGGATCGCTGCTCCTTGCAAGGCGCATGGCTGCCTGATGCCGCTCCGGCTGCCTTGCCTGCGCAGTCACAATTCTGGCCTACGCTTTTATCCGAACAGCCACTGTCGGCAGATTCGATTCACCATTTCAATTTGGAGGGAGCGGCTGCGGTGACGCATGTGCGGTTCAATCTGCATCCTGACGGAGGCGTATCTCGGCTCCGCGTGTGGGGCCAACCGGTCGATTTGCCATGAAAACCTTGCAGCTGGAAGCACTGACTGCGGCATCCTTCGCGCCGTTCGGGCAGGTCATTGAAGCCGGTAGCCTGGCGTCTCACTATCCGATCAACGGCGGAAGCTGCACCCGCTACCATGATCTGGCCAGACTGGACCCCGGTTTCGGCGGTGAACTGATCGCTAGCGTGTTCCGTGCACAGCCGACCCCGCTGCCGCGCTCGGTCGCGCTACTTGAACGCCATCCGCTGGCGTCCCAGGCATTTATCCCGCTATCGGGCCGGCCATTTCTGGTGCTGGTTGGCATGCCGTCGCCAAAGCCTGATCCAAATTCGATCCGCTTATTTATGGCCGAGGCTTCTCAGGGGGTGAATATCAATCGTGCAGTTTGGCACCACTCGTTATTGGCACTGGATGCTATCAGCGATTTTCTGGTATTGGATCGTAAGGGACCGGGCGCCAATTGCGATGAGGCTTGGCTCGATGAGCCCCTGTGGTTGGGGGCGCTGGCAGGGTCTCGGTAATTTTCATGCATAACTAGGGGCTGTTGACGTTTCGAGGCAGGGGGAGAAAAGAGAGGGGCAAACCCGCAGAATTAAGGCTCCTACACCGATCTCCCTGCAGGTTTGCAATGCCACGATTGATGCTCATGCGCGTCGGTTGCCCATGGCGGGACTTGCCTAGCGCTTTTGGCGGCTGGAACTCGATCTACAAGCGCTTCAATGCTTGGTCTGCTGCCGGCAAATGGCTCAGAATTTTCAAGACCTTATTGATTGATCCCGATTTCGAGTGGGTGTTCATCGATGGAATCTATGCGAAAGCCCACCAACATAGCACCGGCGCAGCCGGTAAGCAGCCTGAGGCCATCGGAAAAAGTCAAGCAGGTAACACGAGAAAAATCCACTTGGCGGTGGATGCGTATGGCTTGCCTGTGGCGTTTGAAGTTACCGGGGGTGAGGTCAACGACTGTACCGCTGCCCCCGAACTGATTGCTCAACTGCCATTGGCCGAGGTGATCGTGGCAGACAAAGGCTATGACAGTGAGCGTATTCGGCGCCAAATTGAGGCACAGGGAGCGCGCCCTGTCATTCCAAGAAAACGGAATTCGGTCAAGGGAAATGCGGATCTGGATCGGGGGCTGTATTGTTGCCGACATCTGGTGGAGAACGCCTTTGCGCGGCTGAAGCATTACCGAGTCGTGGCGTTCCGATACGATAAGTTGAAGCGTAATTACGAAAGCGTGGTGGCCATGGCGTGTGCGTTTTTATGGCTGCCAATGTGAAACGTCAACAGCCCCTAGGGCTTTTTTGCGTTTTGGCCCAATTTTGCCCCACGGCTGCCGGCATGAATGCTCTGCTATGCTCCTATGTTGTCGCCCGAGCCGGATAAGGATAGTCATCATGTACAGGATCAGTTTTTTGCTATTAAGCGTCGTGCTGCTGGGTGGGTGCGCCTCGTCGCAAGCTGTCCAGGCTCCGCCATCAACAGATGCCGGGCAGGCGTTACGGATAGGGGAGGCGGATAACGGCTTGACGCTGCAGATGCAGCGCGGCCAGCGCTTGCTGCTGGCTGTGCCGGCTACCCCATCTACCGGCTATGTCTGGCAAGCCTCGGGTTTTGCACCGGTGCTGGCGCAGCAGGGCGAGGCATAATTTGTGGCGAATGGCAGCATGCCGGGCAGTGGCGGGGTCGAAACCTGGTCTTTTGTGGCCGACAAGGAGGGTATCACGCAGTTGCGACTGCGCTATTTGCGGCCATGGGAAGCGATGCCGCTACGTGAACTGAACTACCGCGTCGAGGTCAATTGATTGACCTTTTTATCGCAGTCCCTGCGGGATGCAAAAAAGGCGCACGACTTGCATGCGCCTTTATTTATGGGGTGCGTCAATTATTTGACGCGTTTGAATACCATCGGTTGGGTAGTGTTATCCGCCGCAGTCAATGTAAGGCTATCCCCGCTTACCGTCAGTGGCAATGTCTGGTCAATACCAACCGAGGACACATGATTGCCATAATCACCCTTATCCACGGTGGCTTCGCTGGCGTGCGATAGACCCCACCAGCCGGTCTGGTCTTTCAGAACTTGGTAGTTCAGGGTGTTGCTATCCCATGTGTACTTGCCGATTTCAAAGCCATTACATGCGCTGGGCTTCTCTTTACTTACAAGATCACATCCATTGCTACCTGTTTCCACCATCAGATACTTGGTGACTCCAGTTGTTTTTCCGGTGTTGTAGAAGGTCAGTAGCACATCGTTATTTCCGGCTTTAACAGTCCAGCTACCAAACAACGGCTTCTCTGCAAAAGGTGTCAAACGCTCAAATTGGTGGCTAGCTTGATTGTCCTTGACTTGAAGAACGCCATCCTTGAGTGTGAAATTGAACGTACCTTGCGGATGGGAAAGCCCCCATTCACCATTGGTGTCAAGCTGCGGGCGAGCCTTAAACTCGCCAGTACTGGCATTCCAGTTATAGCTGCCACGCTCAATACCCGATTGCCCGCTGCTATCCTTGTCGCCATCCTGGGCCATGACATAAGTGCCATCAGGCAGGAAGGTCAGCAGTACCAGTGGGTCGGTATCTCCTTGTGTCATCCGCCACGACCCGGCAATTCCTGCGGTCGCCAGTGCCGCATTCATATGCGCTGCGGCCTTGTCTTCGGTAACCAGTGGTTTGGGCAATGCCGTGCTCGCTGCAGTGTCGAAGTCTGGTGATTTGACGTTCAGATTCACAGCTTTTAGCTGCTCAAGCAGGGCGCGTGAAATCGAGATGCCGTTTTCCGGATTGCCGTCATCATCCAGCGTTTGCAACAATTGTGCGATATTGATCGCGATAGCACTTGCCTGTGCGTCGTCCCCTGCCAGCATCAAGGGTGTGACCAGCGCAGCGGCTTTGGCCTCAGGCAGTTGGATGCCGCCGATGGAGAAGGTTACGCTCTCACCCGGCAAATAGCGGAACTCGCCTTTTTCATTGGTGTAGCCGGATTGTGTCGCCGTTTTGTACGCGACACCCGCCACTACGCTGTCCTTGAATACGCCCGTCTGTGTTGCCGTCGCCGTTGAACTGCTACCTCCGCTGCCGCCGCAAGCAGCCAGAATGACAGGTAGCGTGATGGCTAGTAAGTGTTTGCTTTTCATATATCCCCCTTCTGTTTGTGGTGCTCCTTTAAGTAAAAATTAGGACTAGTCAGAAAAGCCGGGCTTGATCTATGTCAAATGATTTTACGCTCAGATTTAATGGGACTAATTTTTGATGTTTTTATATTGATAACACACTGATGTTTATAGTTTTTTTATGTGTTTATTGTGGTGGAAATGGTCTTGATGTGCTGTTGGTTTTTGATTGCCCAGCAAGCCGGGCCGGTTTGTTAAACCACTCGTGCCGCTCCGCTCCACGCTGCCGCATCCAGCCGGGTGTGTAGAAAGTCCACCATGGTTCTGACCTTGAGCGGCAGATATTTGCGGCTGGGGTAGAGCGCATAAATGGCCACTTCACCGGCACTCCATTGCGGCAGCACTTCAAGCAGGCGTCCGGCTGCAATGTCTTCCCCAACGATAAAGCCGGGCTGGCGCACCAGTCCCAGATGCGCCAGTGCAAACTGGCGGCAAACGTCACCATTATTCGCCACCAGACGCGAGTCCACGCGGACGCTGCATACTTCCTCTTTGTTTTGCAATATCCATAGCTGGCGCTGGCTGGCATAGCTGTAGTCGATTACGGCGTGTTGCGTGATGTCTTGCGGGTGTTGTAGTGGCGGGTGACTGGCCAGATAGTCGGGGCTGGCGCACACCATCAGACGGGCGCTGCAGAGTTGGCGCACGATCAGCTGTGAGTCGGGCTGCTCGCTGCTGATGCGGATGGCCAGATCAAAACCGTCTTCAATCAGGTCTATCTTGCGGTCGGACAGGTCGATGTCCAGCCGTATATCGGGGTGAATCGCGGCAAATTCGGCCCACAAGGGGGCCAGATAGCGCGCGCCAAAGCTTAAGGGCGCGCTCATGCGCAGCAGGCCGCGCGGCTCCAGACTATGGCTGGCCGCTTCGGCTTCCGCCTCGGCAATGGCCTGCAAAACCTCGCGGCAGCGTGCGACATAGCGTAGCCCTTCTTCGGTTAGTGACAGGCGTCGCGTGGTGCGCTGCATCAGCCTGACCCCCAGTTGCATTTCCAGATCGGCTACCAAGCGCGAGAGCCTGGTTTTTCCTTGCTCCAACTGGCTTGCCGCTCCGACAAAGCTGCCCTGATCCACTACCGCAACTAGCGCCCGCATCGCTTCTAGTTTGTCCATTGTTCTTCTTTTCGCATTAATTCATTTCATTTTCGGTAGTTTATCGCGATCTCAAATGCCAATACAGTGCGCAATATGACAAGGAGGGGTAGGTGATGGCAGCAAAAGCGTATGCGCCACTGCAAGTGTGCTTGCATTGGTTGATGGCAGTTCTGATCGTGGCGACCTTTGCCGGCGGGGTTTATGTGGCGGGTCTTTCCTTGTCACCAGCCAAATTCCGCTATCTGGCCTGGCACAAGTGGGCGGGATTTGCCGTGTTGCTGCTGGTTATCATGCGTCTTGCGGCGCGTCTGCGCTATGGTGCACCGGCTTTGCCTGGCCATATGAGCCCTCTGGCACAGGGCGCCGCCCACGCAGGGCATCTGGCGTTGTATGGCTTGATGCTGGCGGTGCCGCTGACTGGCTGGCTGATGAGTTCGGCCAAGGGGATCCCGCTGGTGTTGTTTACGGTAGTGCCCGTGCCGGATCTGGTTGCGGCCAACCCTGAACTTGCCGAGCGCCTTGCCTTCTGGCATACGCTTCTGGCCTATACCCTGGCCGCTTTTATTGGCCTGCATGTGCTGGCCGCCCTCAAGCACCACTATCTCGATCGCGACGGCCTGCTCTTTCGTATGCGCCTGCGTCAACCATAAGGATGTAATGATGAAAAAACAGATTTTGGCGCTCGCGCTGTGTCTGCCGCTCTGGGCGCAAGCACAAGTGCTGGATGCCACTGCCAGCCGGCTTGATTTCACGCTGACCCAGATGGGCGTGCCGATGAAGGGCAGCTTTCGCGCTTTTAAGGCCGAGGTGAATTTTGATCCGGCCAAACTGGCCGCCAGCCGTGCCGATATCCGTATTGCCACAACCAGTATTGCCTTGCCGGCGGCCGACGCGGTGAATGAAGCGAAAAAACCGGACTGGTTTGATGTTGCACGCTACCCCGAGGCGCGTTTTGTTGCAGGCCAGTTCAAGCAACTGGCACCTGAGCGTTTCGAAGTGCGCGGCAAGCTGACGCTGAAGGGGGTTACTCGCGAGATTGCCGCACCGTTTACAGCCAAGGTGCAGGGCAAGAAACTGCTGATCGACGGTGTGCTGCCCGTCTCACGTCTGGCATTCAATATCGGCGACGGCAGCTGGCGTGATACCGAAACCGTGTCCGATATTGTCAAACTCAATTTCCGTCTGACCCTGATTCAACCCTGAATACACCCGAAGGAGCACACCATGAAAAAAACCCTGCTTGCCAGCCTGATTTTGTCTGCCGTTAGCGCCGCTTATGCCGCACCGCTCAAGTATGAAATCGACCCGACCCACACCACGGCCAGCTATGAGGTCAATCATCTGGGTATGTCGCTGCAAAGCGGTACTTTCAGCCAGATCAAGGGCAATTTGCTGGTCGATGAGGCGGCTAAAACAGCCAAGGTGGATGTGACTATTCCGACTGCCACGCTTAACAGCCATCTGGCCAAGCGTGATGAGCACCTGAAAAGTGCCGACTTTTTTGATGTGGCCAAATATCCGGCCATGCGTTTCGTTTCGGACAAGGTGATCTTCACGAATGGCAAGCCTTCCGTTATCGACGGCAAACTGACGTTGCTGGGTGTGACCAAGCCGGTGATGCTCAAGGTGCGCTTTGCCGCCAAGCAGGCCAATCCTATGAGCGGGGTGGAGACCTGGGGGGTGAATGCCACCGGCCAGCTCAAGCGTAGCGAGTTCGGCATGAAGACCTATCTGCCGGGTATTGCCGACGAAGTGAAACTGGATATTGCGCTGGAAGCACCCAAGGCGCAGTAATGCTGTGAGCGGCTTGGCCTGATTCAAGCCGCGACAATCCGCTACAGAGGTTCAGTCATGCGTTTACCCACCTTGTTTATCTCCCATGGTGCGCCCACGCTGGCGCTGGAAGAGGGCGCCGACGCACAGTTTCTGGCTTCGCTCCCCGCGCGTTTCGCGACGCCGCGTGCGGTGCTGGTGGTGTCGGCGCACTGGCAGGCTAGGCAACCCGTTATCGGTAGCGCTGCGCAGCCGGCGACGATCCATGATTTTTCCGGCTTTCCCGCCCCCTTGTATGGGCTGCAATATCCGGCACACGGCAGCCACGAGGGCGTGGCCGAGCTTGCTGGCGCACTGGACAAGGCCGGCATCGCTTATGCTGTCGATGACATGCGCGGGCTGGATCATGGCGCATGGGTACCGCTGAAACATATGTGGCCAGATGCCAGTGTGCCGGTGCTGACACTGGCGCTGCCTTATGGGGCAGATGCAAAAGCATTGCTGGCACTGGGTGATGCGCTGTCCGGTTTACCGGCGCAAGGCGTGCTGGTATTGGGCTCGGGCGGCCTGGTGCACAATCTGGCTGCCTTGCAGGCGGATGGCAGCCTCGCGCCACAGTGGGCGCTGGCGTTTGAAGCGTGGATGGACGATGCGCTGCAAAGCGGCCGGCGCGAAGGGCTGCTGGACTGGCAGCAGCAGGCGCCCCATGCGCGTCAGGCACACCCAAGTAGCGAGCATCTCGCTCCGCTGTTTGTTGCGCTGGGTGCGGCAGGGCCGGCAGCCCGGGCGCATAAATGGCATGAGGCGTGGCGTTACGGCAGTTTGTCGATGGCGGCTTACGCCTTTGTCTGAAAGCGTAAGCCGGTGGAGGCAGGTTTGCCGTGCTGTCAGACTTCGAAGGTTTCCGCCAGCTTGCGCATCTCTTCTGCACGGACAGACAGGCCGCCAATCTGTCGGGTCGCGCTGGCCAGATGTTCGTTGGAGGCGCTAAATTGCTCGGCAATACTCGCCATTTCGGTCGCCAGATGATTGGCGGCTGCCGATTGCTGCTGGTTGGCACTGGCGATGTCCTGCATATTGCCGTCTACGGTCTCGGTCTCGCGTGAGACGGCATGAATACCGTCTGCCGCATCCTTCTGAGCTAGCGCGCTGTTCTGGCTTTGACGGGTAACATCGCCCATTTTGTTGATGGCGTTGCTGGTTGCTTCATTGACATGGGCGATAAGCTGGTTGATCTGTCCGGTTGACTGGCTGGTGCGTTCCGCCAGTTTTCTGACTTCATCGGCCACGACGGCAAAGCCGCGGCCCGCTTCGCCGGCACGTGCGGCTTCGATCGCCGCATTCAATGCCAGCAAATTAGTCTGCTCGGCAATGTCGTGAATGGTATTGCTGACCAGACTGATCTGGCCGATGGCATCTCCTAGCGAGGCCACCGTTTGCTGGGCCGTTTCGACCTCGCGGCTGAAGGTGCCGCTTTGTGCTTCCAGCATGGACAGTTGCTTGCTGCTGTTGTCCAGTCGTTCGCGGGTCATTTTGCTGATCTGTGCGGACTGGGTGGCATTTTCCGCGACTTGCGTGATGGATGAAGACAGCTCTTCAATCGCACTGCTGATATTGGTGACGCTGTCGTTGCCGCTGGCGATGCGGGCTTGTGTTTCGTGCATGCGTGTTTCCAGTTGTGCGCTGCTGCTGGTCAAGGCATGGGCCGCGGTCTGGATGTCGTCAACCACAACCTTGGTTCTGGCCTGCATGATGGCCAGTGCCGTTGCCAGCTCTTGGGCGATGCCTGACTGCTTGCGGGCAATGGATTCGCCCAGCCGGCCTTCGGCCATGGCATGGCAGGCGTCAATCAGCGCATGGATATTTTGTTGCTGACGCTGCTCATAGTGCTGCCATGCCAGTGTGGCGGTCAGGGCGAAAGCGGCCAAGGCCAGGGCCAGCGGCGAGGCCTGCCATGCTGCCATGCCGGCCACCAGCGCAAACATCAATAATCCATAAAGCCGGCGTACCGTCTTTTCACCGGGGCCTTTTCGGGGTGGGCGGGGCAGGGCAGAGGCCGACATCAAGGCCGGGTAGTCGCGCTGTGCCTGCTCGACCTGCGTGCGCGAGGCCGGGGAGCGTACCGACATATAACCGACAGTCTTGCCTTTTTCCTGCATGGGCAGTACGAAAGCATCCACCCAGTAATGGTTGCCGTTTTTGCAGCGGTTTTTGACCAGGCCGTTCCATGGCTGGCCCGACCGTATGGTCTGCCATAAGTCGGCAAACAGCAGCGGCGGCATATCCGGATGACGCACGATATTGTGGTGCTGTCCGATTAACTCGTCGCGGGTGAAGCCGGATATTTCCAGAAAGCGGTCGTTGGCATACTCGATCACACCATCCAGCCGGGTGCGGGTGACGATGATCCCTTCGGTAAAGGGTGTTTCCTGATTGGTAACAGGCTGGTTGTTGCGCATGCTTAGATTCCAGATAGATTATTGAGTAAGTCGTCTTAGGCAATGCACGGTTTGTGGCCGTGCTATGCATGCTGTGCCGGGATATGGACAAGGGCATCGATGACGGCTTGTGCCGGCATCGGACGGGCAAACAAATAGCCTTGCAGGGTCAGGTCACCACGCTCGGCCAGAAAATGTTGCTGGGCTTTTGTTTCGACGCCTTCGGCAACAATGGCCAGGCCGAGATGGCGGGCGATAGAAATAATGGTGTCGACCAGTGCGCCATCGTTTTTGTCGCCGGGCAGGTTGCGTACAAAGCTCTGGTCTATTTTCAGCTCGTGTATCGGTAGTTGCTTGAGATAGGCCAGCGAGGAGTAGCCAGTGCCAAAGTCGTCGATGGAAAAGCGTATGCCGGCTTCGCTTAGCGCTGCCATTTTGGCGCGTGCCTCATCGAATTTGTCCAGCAGCAGGCCTTCGGTGATCTCCAGTAGCAGCCGGTTGGGCGAGGCGCCTTCGCGCTCCAGGGTTGCCAATATGGTGTCGACAAAATCATCCTGGGCGAAGTGTTTGGGGCTGACATTGACGGCGATGGAAATAGGGCAGCCTGCTGCCGCGAGCTGTGCCAGCGCCTGACAGGCCGCAGTGAGTACCCAGTTGTCCAGCGCGATGATCAAGCCGCTTTCTTCGGCAACCGTGATGAATTCTCCGGGCGGAACCAGGCCGCGTACCGGATGTGCCCAGCGCACCAGCGCCTCCAGTGCACAGACTTGCCCTTGGGTGTCCACCTGATGTTGCAGATAGAGCCTTAGTTCTCCTTTTGCGATGGCAAGGCGCAACTCGCGTTCGATATCAAAGCGCTTACGTGCGATGTCGCCCATGCTGCTTTCGAAAAAGGCAATATGGCCGCCACTTTGGCGCCGGGCGCGTGAAAGTGCGGTCTGGGCCATCAGCATCAGTTCGCTGGCATCTTCTTTGCCACTGGCCAGTGCAATGCCAACACTGATGCTTAGCTGCACCGGGCTGCCTTCCAGCTCAATAGGCAGGGCGACGCTGGCTTGTACATCACTGGCCAGATGCATCATGACCGAAGCCGCCTCCCGCCTGGACGCCGGCAGATTGGTTTGCAAAATGGCAAACTCGTCACCGGTCAAGTGTGCCAGCAGGGCATGAGGAAATTCTGCAGCCAGGCGTTCGCCAACGCTGCATAGCAGTTTGTCGCCGGCTTGCATGCCGCGCGCTTCGTTGATTTTATTGAAACGGTCGATATTGAGAACCAGCACAGCGACACCGCCCTGGCGGCTTAGCGTTTCATCCAGTTTTTCCAGCAGCAGTTTGCGGTTGGGTAATTGGGTCAGCGAGTCATAAAGTGCCAGTCGGCGCGCGTCTTCCTGAGCGCGGTAGATGCAGGCCAGGTCACTGAATAAGGCGACATAGCGATTGATACTGGTCTCATCTTCTTCGTCGCGGATGGCGCGTACCATCAGCCACTGCGGATAGATCTCGCCATTTTTGCGCTTGTTCCAGATTTCGCCCTGCCACAGACCCGTTTGTTTCAGCGTCCGGTGAAATTGCCGGAAAAATTCCTCATCGTGCCGGCCCGAGGCTAAAAGTGTCGGGGTATTGCCTAGTGCATCGCTGGCACTGTAGCCGGTAATGTCGGTAAATGCCGGGTTGATGGCAATGATGCGGCTATTTGCATCGGTGACGAGTATGCCCTCGGCGGCGGCATCGAATACTTGCTGCGCCAGTTGCAAGCTGGCCTGATTGGCCAGCAGGGTATCGCGGTCTTTGCGCGTGCGCGCAAGGCCGGCATTGAAAACCTGTACCAGTTCGCGTATTTCGGCAACCCCTTGTTCCGCTACCGGGGGCAGGTCAAGCCGGCCTTGCTGCAAGGCGCGGCTGCGACCGAGCAGATCGGCAAGCGGAATGGCCACATTGCCACGCACCCACCACGACAATATGCCGGCAAACAGCAGCATGCCCAGCCACTCGGGCAGGCGCTGCCATAAGCCGTGGCTAAGCCCGGCTGTCAAGTTCCGGCTGTAGTCGTAACGTATCCATACTACACCGCGCTTCAGGGCGCTGATTTCATGACGGCTGGCCGCCATGGTGTATGGCATCATGATGCTCAGCTTTTTATTGTGTACATCATTACTCAGCTGAGCCTTTACGCCTGAGCGGGCGAGGGCAAAACCCGCCTCGTCCCAGGCGGGCAATGCGAGGGCTGCCGGCTGTCCTTTGCGTTCACTGCGGCTGGCGTAGCGTACTTGCCCGTCGGCGTTTACCAGTGCCGTTTCCATGCCGTCGCTTTGGGCGCCGGCGAGCATGACTTCGGCCTCAAGTTGGGCCGGATTGTGCTGCTGCAACGTGTCGGCCAGACGGGACAGGCGTGACGATTCGCTACGTAGTAGCGCATCGGCTTGCTCGTGGATGCTCTGCGTTTCGATCTGCCGCATCCAGGCCAGAGACAGTATGACTGACAGGATAAAAGCGATAATGACGGCCAGCGGCAATAGCAGGCGCAAGGATAAGGCGCGATATCTCATGTAGAAACACCCGGTAAAAATCGTGGGTTGCTTAGCCGCTCGGTTAGCCCGGCTGTGGCCGGTAGCAAGCCTGCATCCTGCATCAGCCTGCTCAAACGGTGTGCTGCAAGGGTCAGTAAAGATGGCTCGCCGTTTAGCAGTCGCAGGTTGTCGCTAGGGCCGGGTAGTACGAGGGCCGAGAAAATGGCAGCGATGGCATCGGCTTGCTCGTGCATGCGTAACGCCATAATGGCAAGCACGCTTTCTTGTGCCTGATTCAGGCGTTCCAGTACGGCGAAATGGGCGCGCAGCAATAGACGCAATGCATTTTCATGCTGTGCCAGTGCCTCGCGACGTACGGCGAGTACATCGAAAATGGTATCGGGCAGCTCGCTGCTGTCAAATACAATATGTCCTCCCTGGCGCTGCAGCTTGGTGCTGACCGGCGGATAGCTGATCAGGGCATCGACCTGCCCTTTGTGCCAGGCATTTTCATGGTCATTGACCGGCAACGGAATAATATCGACGTCTTCGGTTTTCAGTTTTGCCGCCTGCAATATGCCCGCCAGCATGACCGCACCCGTGGCCGAGCTTTCCACCCCTATGCGCAGTCCTTTGAGTTCATGTAAATGCGGGATGTCTTCTCTGGCAAGCAGCACGTCGGCACCCGCAGAAATATTGAATACCATGACCACAACCAGATCCAGACCGGTGGCGCGTGCTCGCAGCACTTCATCCAGCGTCAGCGTGGCGGCATCGGTGATGCCGGCAGCCAGTAGTTGTAATGAATCGCTGGCTGACGGGACTTCGATCAGATTGATTTGATCGGCAGGCAGCAGTCCCTCGTGCCGTGCAACAAACAGCATTTCATATCCCGGCCAGATATGGCTGCTTATCTTAAGCGTTGCAGGATGCGTTGTGCGGCAAGCCGGCAATAAAGCCCCTAGCCCTAATGCGCAGCCGATGCCAAACAGGCTGCGGCGGCAAGGGGATGACAGAGGGTTTTCAGCCGCGTGGTCCATAATATTTTCAATTGTTTTCTATTGCCATATGCTGATGATATAACCGCTTGAAAGACCCGTCCATGATTATGGTTAATGCACTGAATCATTCCTGCAGGGCGTGGTCGTGCAGGGTGTGTGCCTTGGGAGGGCTTGTGGCCTTGCCGGTGCGCTGCCTAGCCATAGAGTGCATCTGCGAAATGGTGTCCTTCAGCGCTGGAAACGGCGCATAAAGCCGCGATCTATATAGTCTTTGAGTTTCCACACCCAGGCACCTTTAAAGCTGAAACCCTTGTACACGCCGATGGCGCACTGAGATCCCGAGACCAGCAGCGACAGATAGCTGCTTTGTGGTGTGTAGTGTAATAGGGGCTGGCTATCGAGTGCTGCCAGCAGGTTGTGCGCGAGAATGGCGCCGTGGCGCACGGCATAGACGCCGGCCTTGTCATGGACATGGCCTGTCTGGCTGGCGATGTCACCACCGGCAAATACGCAGGGGTGGCTGGTCGAGCGCAAGGCCGCGTCGACCTGTACGAAGCCTGATGCATCGCAGGCCAGACCGGCAGCCTGCGGCCAGGCTTGCGCGGACGAGCCGCTGGCCCAGAACAGGCTATCGAATGGCAACGCCAGTCCCGACGCCAATTGCAGCATGCCGGCGCTGACGGCATTTATTGCCTCGCCTTCACGCCAGCTCACGCCGGCTGCTTGCAGGGCCTGTTTTGCCAGATGCGCGGCGCGCGCAGGGTGGCGCTTGAGCAGGCGGCTGCGGCTGATCAGCGTGATGTGTTTTGCCGGATATCTGAGTGCCAGTGCCAGGGCAAGCTCTACGCCAGCTGCGCCAGCGCCAGCCACCACGATCTGTTCAGGCCCGGGCCGGGCATCCAGTTGCTGCAAGCAGCGGATAAAACCATCTATCGGCTTGACGCCGCAGGCATGGTCGGCAGCGCCGGGTACGGCGTTAAGCTTGGGGCTGGAGCCGATATCGAGCGAGAGCAGGTCGAACTCCAGCGCGAGCTTGCTTGTGTGCAGCGTACGCTTTGCCAAGTCCAGGGCGGTGGCCGTGTCGTGGATCAGCCTGACACCGGCTGCCAGGCATAGCGGGGCGAGGTCGATATGAATCTCTTCGCGCGTGTAAGCGCCTGCGACAAAGCCCGGCAACATGCCTGAGTAGGGGGCAAGCACATCGCGCGTCAGCAGCGTGATTTCCACATCGGGGCGGGGCTGGCGTATCAGCGCTTCCAGCACAAACAGGTGGCTGTGGCCGCCACCAGTTAGCAGCAGTTTTTTCATTGTGCGGAGAACCAGATATCGCCATACCAGGCGCTGGCTTTGCCGCCGGCGTTGTCGGCATCGCTCATCAGCGCCACTGCGTCGATATGGTCAAAGTCTTCACCGAAGGCGGTTTTCAGGTCTTCGCGTACATTGCGCTTGTGCGCCACCCACTGCCCGGCCTTGGCATTGCCGCTGTCGACCGCCTGCAGCATGGCTTGGGAAACAAAGGCATTGGGCCAGCGGCTGCCGATGGGCTGGTTGCTGGACCAGACATAGTTCAGTGCGCGGCTGGACAGGCCGAAGGGGCCGCGTTCGTCCACCACATAGACCCGTGCCGGATAGTCATCGCCGCTCTTGCTTCTTTCGTTGACGCCGGCGTAGGTGTTGCTGATTTTCCAGCGCCAGTTAAGAAAAGGCGTCTTGGTGAGGTCAACCTTCATTTTGCGGAATTTGCCGGAAGCGCCGCCATCGGCGTCGGCGCGCAACACGGTGGTATTGCCGTCCTGTACCAGCCGGTAGCGGGTTTCACCCTTGAAGCTTTTAGTGTCCCAGCCGGCGAGCGAGCCCTGGCTGAAGGCACCGGCCAGGGGCTCGGCCGCGAAAATGCTGCTGGCGGACAGTGCCAGCAGCCATGCAGGATTCAGTCTTTTCATGGTTTGGTTCCGGTAAAACTGTGCCAGCCGGCGGCAAGCCGGCTCAGCGTGGTCAGCGCGCAAAGTGCGGCAAAGCCCCAGGCCAGCAGCGGGAAATAGGCGGGAAAGACACACATCAGGGCAAAGCAGGCCAGCGTCTCGCTGGCCTCGGTCAGTCCGCCCAGATAGTAAAAGCCCTTGTTGGGGTAAGTGGTGCTGTGGATGCGGCGCTTTTCCGCTATCACGGCAAAGGCAAGAAAGCTGGTGCCGGTACCGACAAAGGCGAAGATCAGCGTGGCGGCGGCCAGGGCATTACTGTCTGGCGCCGCCAGCGCAAAGGCAAACGGGATGGACGAATAAAACAGGAAGTCCAGGCTGATATCGAGAAAAGCGCCGCGATCGGTCGGGGTGGTCAGGCGAGCCAGTGTGCCGTCCAGCCCGTCCAGCAGGCGCGACAGCAAAATCAGCGCAAGGCCGCTTAAAAACCAGCGCTGGCTAATGGCCAGTGCCGCAAGCAAGCCGCAGGCAAAGGCGCTCAGGGTGACGGTATCGGCGTGGATGCGATGACGGCACAGGGTCCTGGCCATGGCGGCCAGAGGGCGGTGTAAAAGCGGTAGCAGCAGACGGTCAAGCATCAGGCGCCTCCAGCTGGATGATCCGGCCGCCGGCAGGTACATCGGCACTGTCATGGGTGACCAGCAGGGCCGGAATCGCGCGTGCCTGCAAATGGCGATAGACAAAGTCGCGCATGTCCTGACGCAAGCGACTGTCCAGCCGCGAGAAGGGTTCGTCCAGCAACAGCATGGCAGGTTCGGCCAGCAGGGCGCGCATCAAGGCCACGCGCGCCGCCTGACCACCGGAGAGGGTGGACGGCGCGCGTTTTTCCATGCCGCTAAGTTCCGCGTCTTTCAGCGCTGCCCTTACCGCGTTCTGGCGTGCCTGGCCGCGTACACTTGCCGGCAGGGCAAAGGCCAGGTTTTCGGCCACGCTCATATGCGGAAATAGCAGCGCGTCCTGAAACAACAGGCCGATGCGGCGTTGCTCTATCGGGATGCCGCTCAGGCTTTGCCCCGCCAGACGCCCCTGTCCGCTTTGGCGGATAGCGGGTGACAGGGTGCCGGCGATGGCTGCAAGCAGGCTGGACTTGCCGCAGCCGGAAGGGCCCATCAAGGTCAGGATTTCCCCCGGCGCCAGTGCAAGGCTAAGCGGGCCGATGGCTCGGCCATCGGGCAGGGTCAGGCAGAGCTTGTCCAGTTCAAACAGAGTGTTTTTCATCATCGGGCAATGTGCGTGCCAGCATAAAGGCGATCAGCGGTAATAAGGTCGTGAGCAGGGCATAGGCGGCCATCACGCGGCGATTGCCGCCGGAGGACAGCGCCACCGCTTCGGTGGTCAGGGTGGTGATGCGGCCGGCACCCAGATAAAGCGTGGGCAGGTATTGGGCAATGCTGACCGCGACACCGACGGCAGCAGCAGCAGCAATCGGGCGTGCCAGCATGGGCCATTTGACGCGCCAGCAGGCCTTCAGGCGCGTGTGCCCCAATGCGCGCGCAAGCATCAGATAGCGCGCATCAAAACGCCGGTAGGCGGGCGCCAGCACAATCACCATATAGGGGAATACCCAGAATAACTGCGCCCAGGCGACGCTGAACACACTGCCCTCCAGTTGCCAGGGGAGCGCCAGCCGGTACAGGCCGGCCACCAGCAAGACTTGCGGCAGGATAAGCGGTGCCAGTAGCAGGCTGCCCACGGCCGGATGTTCTGTGCCGTACTCCAGCCACAATAGCGCCAGCAACAAGGCTGCCGATCCACTGAGTAGCGCCAGCGCCAGCGTGCTGAAAAGATGGGCGGCAAGGGTGTCGCCGCCATCTTGCCAGGCCGCGAGTGTCAGACTTTGCGGCCATGGCTCGGGAAACAGCCACAGGCCGGCAAACGACCATAGCAGGGTCAGCAGGATGACTGCACCGTAGATCGCCAGCAAGCTGATGGCCAGCAAGCGCCCGCCAAACCCGGTTGTGCGTTGTCCGCGCTGGCCGTCGGGCCATCTGTGGCTCGCCTGCCATGCGCGCCACAACAAGGCAAAGAGCATCAGCAGCGCGCCGCTTAGTAGAGCCAATAGCCAGCTGCCGGCCATGGCCGGTGCCAGACGTGCCGGGTCGCCTTCCTGCAGCCATTGCCATAGCAGAACCGCCAGCGTAGGTGGCGTGCCCGGGCCTGCGATGATGGCCATATCGATGACGGTCAGGGAGTAAGCCAGTACCGCGCATAAGGGCCAGGCCAGGCGCGGCAGCAATTGCGGCAGAATGATCCAGCGCCAGATGTGCTTCGGGGCATAGCCCAGACTGGCGGCAACTTGTGTCTGATGGGCAAGCTCGCGGCGTGCGAGAAACAGTGCGATATTCCACAGCAAAAACGGCATTTCCTTAAGGCACAGAGCCAGCGCCAGCGCCAGCCCCAGCGGGTCGTTGACCGTGACCCAATCCGGCGCATCGACGGGAAAGCCGGCGATGGCGGCAAACAGACGCACCAGCATGCCGCCAGGTGCAATCAGAAAGACCAGCCCGATGGCAAATGCCGCATGCGGCAAGGCCAGCATAGGTGAAAACAGCGCGCTTAAGCGTAGCCAGAGACGGCTGTGGTACAGGCTGCGCGCAATCAGCAGCGCACCGCCTAGCGCCGCCGCGCTTCCCAAAAGCGCCGAAATCAGCGTGGCGCAGAGGGCGCTTGCAAACTGCGGGTCGGTAATCAGCGCGCTTAACGCCGCACCGGATAGGGCTGGCCATAGCGCCGCCAGCAGGGCGGCCAGCAGTGGCAGGGCAAACAGCAGGCCGACCAGTATCAGGGTCAATACGGGCATGGCTCAGGTGCCGCCGGCCTTGCCGTAGCGGCGCAGCCATTCTTTTTCCAGCGCATCCACCCAGCTGGCGTGCGGTTCGGCCAGCGTCTTGACGCTGGCTGGCAGGCTGCCCGTAGCGCTTTGCCGCAAGGCCGCACCTTGCGCGGCCGGCAGCTTGGCCGGGTCCAGTACGCTAGGGTCGCCCCAGATGGCGACATCGGCCTTTTTGACTTGCGCCTCGGGCGAGAGCAGAAAATTGGCCAGCACCTTGGCACCGGCGGCCGATCTGGCATTAAACGGGATGGCGACAAAATGCACATTGGCCAGCGTGCCGCCCTTGTGGCCATAGCTATAGGCGGTTTTGGGCAGGCGTTTGGCGGTGATGAGATTGGGTACTTCATTCGGGTTGAAGCTGATGCCCAGCAGCAGTTCGCCATCGGCCATCATCTGCAGCGTTTGCTCGCCTGAGGCGGCAAAGGCCTGACCCTTGCGCCACAGCAAGGGGTGGAGTTGATCAAGGTAGGCCCATAAGGCGCGGGTTTCGCGGGCAAAAACCGCAGCGGTGACCGGCTGTTGCAGCAGGGCCGGGTTGGGTGCCAGTTCCAGCAGCGCCTGTTTCAGGAAGCTGGTGCCGTGAAACTGTGGCGGTTTGGGGTAGCTGACCCGTCCCGGATGGGCCTTGGCAAAGGCCAGCAGGCTGGCCACGGAGTCTGGCGGCGCGGGAACACGGCTGCGATCGGCAATGAAAGTCAGCTGGGCGCCGCCCCATGGCGACTCCAGGCCCTGGGTGGGCTCGGCAAAGTCGCGCTCTACCGGCTTTTTCAAATCGACATAGCGCCAGTTGGGCAGGGTTCGGGCAAAGGGGGCCGACAACAGCGCCTGATTTTTCATGGCGCGGAAGTTTTCGCCATTGATCCAGACCAGATCGACGCTGCCGCCTTGCGTGCGCCCGGCGGCTTTTTCTGCCGCGATGCGACGGATGACTTCGGCGGTGTCGGCGGTTTTGACATGTTTGACGCTGACGCCGTAGCGCTTTTGCGTCTCGTTGCCAGCCCAGGCGATATAGCGGTTAATCGCCTCGCTGCCGCCCCAGGCATTGAAATAGACGGTCTGGCCGCGCGCTTGCGCCAGGGTCTGGTCCCAGTTGGCACGGGCGGCGGGGCTGAGCAGGCTCAGTACCAGAGTGGCAAGTAGCGTGTATTTCATGGCTGTCCTGTCAGAGCTGCGGGTTGTGGCAGGCGCGGCGCAGAAACCAGCGAGCCAGACGCAGCGCCCACGCCGGGGTATGGGCTTGCTGCCAGAGACCGGCGACGGCTTTGTTGCCCTCCATCCAGGTCGGGTAGCCGTGCACGGTGGCCAGCACCTTCTTCAGTCCCAGACCGTGTTTCATGGCCAGTGTCCACTCGGCCAGCATGTCGGCGGCGTGTTCGGCCACAATGCTCACCCCTAAAATGCGGTCGCTGCCCTTGGCGGTCAGCACCTTGATAAAGCCGTGATTGGCCTCGTCGGCAATGGCGCGATCCAGCTCAGCCAGATCCAGACGGGTAGTTTCATAGGCGATGCCTTGTGCCTGCGCTTCGTTTTCGTTCAGGCCGATGCGAGCCGCTTCGGGTGAGGTAAACACCGCCATCGGCACCAGACTATGGTCGCTTTTAAAGCGGCGCAGGCTCTGCAAGGCATTGGTCGCGGCGATCCACCCTTGTTGTGCCGCCATATGGGTGAACTGGTAGGGGCCGGCCACATCGCCACAGGCGAAGATGTGCGGCATGCGTGTTGCCAGCGTGTCGTCCAGTATCAGTTTGCCGTCTTCCAAGAGCCCCAGCTGTTCCAGCCCGAAACCGCTTAGCCGCGCCTTGCGTCCGGTGGCAAGCAAAACCTGATCAAACGCTACTGTGTGCGCCTGACCTTGCTGGCTGTAGCTCAGCTGCTTGTGGCCGTTGGCCTGGCTGAACTGATGGAGGGTGGCGTGACAGACGACATTCACCCCGTCCGCCTGCAGCGCCGCGCTGATGCTGCTTGCGGTGTCAATGTCGTCGCGCGGCAAGAGTTGCGCGCCGGCTTCAAGCAAGGTGACACGGCTACCCAGGCGGGCAAAGGCCTGCGACATTTCGCAGCCTATGGCGCCGCCGCCTATTACCAGCAAGTGGCCGGGCAGGGTGCTGAGCGACCATAGCGTTTCTGAAGTCAGCGGCTCGCAAGCGTCCAGCCCCGGTATGGACGGAATGGCCGGTGCGGCGCCGGTTGCGATAATGATGGCGCGCGTGTTGAGCGTGCGCTCGCCCACCTTGACCTGCCATGGCGAGATAATCTGCGCCTTGCCCTGTATGCATTCGACCCCCAGAGCCGTGTAGCGCTCGATCGAATCATGTGGCGCGACGCGTGCAATGACGCGCTTCACCCTCGCCATCACCTCGCTAAACGGTGCTTGCAGGCTGCCGCTTAAGCCGTAATCGGCAGCGTGGCGCGCCTCGTGTGCCAGTCTGGCCGAGCGTATCAGGGCCTTGGAAGGAATGCAGCCGGTGTTGAGGCAGTCGCCCCCCATCTCGCGCGCTTCGATCAGTGCCACGCGCGCGCCGGCGGCTGCGGCGATATAGGAGGCAACCAGCCCAGCCGCGCCGCCGCCTATCACCACCAGATTGGTGTCGAACCGCTTGGGTTTGGTCCAATGGCGCAAGCGCGCCTGCCTGCGGTAGCGGCGCAGCAGCGCGCTGCTGGTTAATGGCAGGATGGCCAGCAGAATGAAAGAGGCCAGCATCAGCGGCGACAGGATGCCCGATATGCTTTGCAGCGTGCCCAGTTGCTCCCCGGCATTGACATAGACAAGGGTGGCCGGCAGCATGCCCAGCTGGCTGACCCAGGCATAGGTCGACACACGCATGCGGGTGAGCCCCATGACCAGATTAACGACGAAAAAGGGAAAGAGCGGAGCCAGACGCAGGCCGAACAGATAGCTTTTGCCTTCTTGCGAGATGCCGGCGTTGACTGTGCTCATGGTCTTGGCAAAACGGCGCTCGACACTGTCGCGCAGTAAATAGCGCGCCGATAAAAAGGCCAGAGTGGCCCCCAGTGTGCTGGCAAAGGAAATGATGAGGGTGCCGGCAGTCAGACCAAATAATGCGCCGCCCAGAAGGGTAAGCAAGGTCGCGCCGGGAAGCGACAGAGCGGTAGCCAGTACATAAAGCGCAAAGTAGATGGCCACGCCGGCAAAATAGTGGGCCTCTACGGCGCTGCGCCATTGTCCCAAATGTGCATGGATGCGCTCAAGACTTAGCCATTCGCTGCCGCCCAGTGCGAAAAATGCCGCGACCAGCGCACAAAGGGCCAGTATCAGTGCCAGACGTAAAAAAGCGTGTTTGCTCATGGCGCACTTGTCTTGCCGTAGGAGAGGGTCGGTATTTTAACCGCTAATCATGTGCAGCTGGTTTTTATCAGACCAATGGGGTTGGCATTCTGGGGGCGCTGCCTTCGATGGTGAAAAGCAGGCAAAAAAAGGGTGGCACAGGAAAATTCTGTGCCACCTGATGTTTAGCGGGCAAGCTGCGGAAACAGGCGGTAAACCCCGTCCACGATAATTTCTACCGATAGCGCGGCCAGGATCATACCCATGACCCGGTTGACAATGTTGATACCTGTCTGGCCTAAGATGCGGCCGATGGGCGTTGCCAGTACCAGGGTGACATAGCAGGCGGCCGCCACCAGCAGACCGCTGATGATCAGCGCCAGCAGTTGCAGCCAGCCTTTGGCTGCGCTGGCGTAAATGATGACCGTCGACATTGTACCCGGTCCCATCATCAGCGGGATGGCCATAGGCACGACCGCGATATTGGTTTTGGCTTCGGCTTCTTCGCGTTCTTGCTTGGTCGTCTTGGTGGGGGACGATTTGGCATTCATCAGCGAGATGGCGATCAGCATCAGCAGCATGCCGCCGCCAACCTGGAATGAGCCGATGCTGATACCCAGAAATTTGAGCAGGGCATCGCCGACCAGGGCAAAAACGATCATCACGATGGCGACGGTCGACGCCGTTGTTTTGGCAATGGATTTACGTTCTGCTTGTGACGAATTTGGGGTAAGGCTGATAAAAACAGGTATTGCACCCAGCGGATTAACCAATACGAGCAATGCGGTAAATATTTTAATGATTTCAAGTTCCATGGCACGGATCATACCTCTGTCAGGTAGAAATCTCATTCAGACTAGGGACGAGAACAGACACGCTCGCGTCAATGCCTAAGCTTGTGAAGAAAAATAGCACGCCAAGCCTGATGGTTTTGGCTGGCATGGTTAGCATTCAATATGCTTAAAGTAGCAGGTTTTTGGGGGGCTGCCGTGCAAGAGGAGGGGCCGCAAATAAGCGCGGTGTCTGACGGGCATCAGGTGTTTACGTTAAAACGCAAGCTGAGCCTGATGCCGTTTGCGGGTGAAGGTGAGTAGCCGCCTGCGTGCTATCGCGTCAGGAGTTGCTTGTAATTGTCTTCGTTAAACCCGACCAGCAGCAGCGTGTCGTATTCAAGCACCGGGCGCTTGATCAGCGAGGGTTTTTCCATCATCAGCGTGATAGCTGCATCCGTGCTATCGGCGCGCGTTTTGTCATGCTCGCTCAGGGCGCGCCAGGTGGTGCCTTTGCGGTTGATCAAAATGGTCAGGTCCGTGCGCCCCAGCCAGCGTTTTAGGGTGGCCTCGTCAATGCCCTGTTTTTTAAAGTCGTGGAAACAGGCATCGACTTGGTGTTCGGACAGCCACTGGCGGGCTTTTTTTACCGTGCTGCAATTAGGAATGCCGTAAAGGGTGATCATGGTGACTGGGCTTATTTAAGGGTAAAACCGGCAAAGTCCGGAAGATCGGGGCTGCTGGCTGGGGAGGGTGTTGGTCTGGGTGTTTTATTCTTTTCTGTGGAGTGGTTGATCAGCCAGTACAGATTGGTAGGCGAGTCGGCATTTTTCATGGCTTCATCCAGGCTGATCTGCCCGGCATTGTAAAGTTTGAACAGTGATTGCTCGAAGGTCTGTGCACCATCGGACATCGAAGCCTCGATGGCATCCTTGATTTTATCTACGTCACCATTGCGGATCAGCTCGGCAATGTGCGGCGTGTTGATAAGTAATTCGACGGCCGGTATCAGCTTGCCTTGTGGGGAAGGGGCCAGGCGTTGCGAAATGACGGCCTTGAGTGAGACCGAGAGATCCATCAGCAATGCTGTGCGCGACTCCGCCGGGAAAAAACTGATGATACGGTTGAGCATGTGATAACTATTGTTGGCATGCAGTGTGGTGATGCATAAATGGCCTGATTGGGCATAGTTGATGGCATGGGTTAATGTTTCTGCATCGCGGATCTCGCCTATCATCAGTACGTCAGGTGCTTCGCGCATTGCATTTTTCAATGCGGCAGTATACGAGTGGCTATCTATGCCGATTTCGCGCTGATTGATGATGGATTTCTGGTGGTTGAACAGAAACTCGACAGGGTCTTCGATTGTCAGGATGTGGCCGCTTTGCGTCTGGTTGCGCAGATTGAGCATGGCTGCAACGGTCGAACTTTTCCCTGAGCCTGTTGCGCCGACGACGATAATCAGGCCGCGCTTGTGCCGGATCAGTTCCTGCAGCGTGGAGGGCAGGTTGAGTTCGTCAAGCGAGGGGATTTTGGGTGCGATGTGGCGGATAACCATTGCGACCGTGCCGCGCTGGCGGAAGATGTTGACGCGGAAATTGCCCAGTCCTTCGACCTGGCGGGCAAAGTTCATTTCCATCTCCCGTTCGAAATCTTCAATTTCACGCTCGTTCATCAGGCTGTATGCCAGATGCTGGACGTTTTCCGGGCTAAGCGGTTTGTCGTTGACCGGCCGTACTGTGCCGTCAATTTTGATCTGGACGGGTGCAAAACTGGTGTAGAAGGTGTCGCTGGCTTTTTTTTCGGCCATCAACTTCAAGAAAGGCAGCATCAGCATGGGTGAACTCCGGCTGCAGAGTGTGGCTGTTTCGATGTAAAACCCCGGGGCATCATCAGCAGGACGCGACCGGGGTTTGAGGTGGTTTGGCTTTGTGTCAGTTTAGGCTGTTTTGCCGGTCTGTTCATCGCGCAGGGCGCGGCGCAGTATTTTTCCGACGTTAGTCTTGGGTAGTTCGTCGCGGAATTCGACAGACTTGGGCACCTTGTAGCCGGTCAGATTCTGGCGGCAGTGCTCAAGCACGGCATCAGCAGTCAGTGTCGGGTCTTTGCGTACCACGAAGACTTTAACGACCTCGCCCGAGCGCTCATCGGGAATGCCGATGCAGGCAACTTCCAATACGCCAGGGTGCAGCGCCACCACATCTTCAATTTCGTTCGGGTAAACATTAAAGCCGGACACCAGTATCATGTCTTTTTTACGGTCTACCAGTTTGACGAAGCCGTCGGGGGTGATGATGGCCATATCGCCGGTGGCGAGGAAGCCATCCTTGTCGATCACCTTGGCTGTTTCATCGGGACGCTGCCAGTAGCCTTTCATGACTTGCGGACCTTTGATGCACAGCTCGCCAGCCTCGCCCTGGGCGACTTCTTTGCCGTCCATATCACGGATCTGGATGTCGGTAGATGGTACGGGCAGACCAATGGTACCGTTATAGTCTTTCAGGTTCAGCGGGTTCATGCAGGCGGCCGGACTGGTTTCGGTCAGGCCGTAGGCTTCTACCAGGGTGACCCCGGTCGTTTGCTTCCAGCGCTCGGCAACCGCGCGCTGCACCGCCATGCCGCCGCCCAGCGACAGGCGCCAGCTGGAGAAATCTATTGTCTTGAATTCCGGATTGTTCAGCAGGGCGTTGAACAGTGTATTCACCCCGGTAATGGCGGTGATTTTGTACTTCTTCAGTTCCTTGACGAAACCGGGGATGTCGCGCGGGTTGCTGATCAGGACATTCAGCGCGCCGATTTCGGTAAAGGCCATCAGGTTGGCGGTCAGCGAGAAGATGTGGTAGAGCGGCAAGGCGGTGACGATGACTTCCTGGCCTTCGCGTATGCCTGGTTTGATCCATGCGCCGGCTTGCAACATATTGGCGACAATGTTGCGGTGTAACAGCATGGCGCCTTTGGATACGCCGGTGGTGCCGCCGGTGTACTGCAAGAAGGCGATGTCTTCATGCCCGATATCGACCTTGCGGTAAGCTTGTTTGCTGCCTTTGTCTAGTGCGTCGTTGAAGCGGATATGGCCAGGCAGATGCCAGGCAGGAACCATCTTCTTGATTTTGCGTACGACGAAGTTGACGATGGCGCCTTTGGGGAAGCCCAGCATATCGCCAATGGAGGCAATGATGACGTTTTTTACTTTGGTGCGGCGGATCACGTCTTCCAGTACGTTGGCGAAGTTTTCCAGAATAACGATGGTTTCGGCGCCGGAATCGTTAAGCTGGTGTTCCAGTTCGCGCGGGGTGTAGAGCGGATTGACGTTGACGACGGTGCAGCCGGCGCGCAAAGTGCCGAAAACTGCAACGGGGTACTGCAACAGGTTCGGCATCATCAGGGCGACGCGGTCGCCCTTGGCAAGCTTAAGTGTGTTTTGCAGGTAGGAGGCGAAGTGACTGACCTGCTGGTCCAGTTCGCCGTAACTTAGTACCTTGTCCATGCAGGCTACGGCAGGACGATCGCGGAATTTGCTTACACTGGCGTCAAAGACCTCGACAATAGACTTGAATGTATTGATGTCGATTTCGTGAGCGACGCCTGCCTGATAATTCTTGAACCAGACTTTTTCCATATCCTGTTGTTTCTCCATCGTGTTCTTGGTGGCCGGTATACGCGCACCGGTGCTCTTTTTCTGCAATTTACCTTAACTGAATGGCTAGTGCAAAATTGTCGCCAGTCATGCCTGTGTGGTGTGGTATGCAATACAGGCTTGGCGTTTTCTTTTTGCGCTGAATGGGTTACACTAACCGATATTTAGTGATGGGCGGTTCGCCCATTTTTTATTTGTGGAAAATGCAATGGATGTACGTCTGCTGTTGGAAAATACCCTGCCGGGCCTGGGTTTTGAGTTGGTTGATGTTGAGCTGACCCCGGGTGGTGGCTTGCGTGTTTTCATGGACAAAGAAGGTGGCGTAACGATTGAGGACTGTGTGTCGGTCAGCAATCATATGACCCGTTTGTTCATGGTGGAGAATATCGATTACAGCCGGCTCGAGGTATCGAGCCCAGGTCTAGATCGTCCTCTGAAAAAGGAGGCCGATTTTGTGCGTTTCGCGGGACAGCTTGCCAAGCTGCGCACACGTCTGCCCGTAGAGCAGCAAAAGAAATTTACCGGTCGTCTGTCGGGTGTTGAGGATGGTGTGCTCAAGCTTGAAGTGGAAGGCCGGATTGTGGAGATCGAACTGTCCAATATCGACAAGGCTCGCATAGAGCCGGAGTTCTGATTCAGGGCAGGCGTTTCTCTCACAAAAAGGACAATGTATCCGGAGGAATGAATGAGTCGCGAGATTTTGTTGCTGGTTGACGCCTTGGCTAGCGAAAAGAACGTTAGCCGGGATGTGGTATTTTCTGCTTTGGAGCAGGCGCTGGCTTCGGCAACCAAAAAGAAGTTCACAGCTGAAGACGACATGGAAGTGCGTGTCGAGATCGATCGCCAGACCGGACTGTACAGCACTTTCCGTTGCTGGCTGGTGGTCGAGGACGAGCTTCTCGAATCTGAAGATCGTGAGATGACTTTGGCGATGGCGCGGGAAAAGGATCCGCGTGCCGAGGTGGGAAGTCTGGTTGAAGAGCCGATGGAAGCGGTTGAGTTCGGTCGCATCGGTGCGCAAACTGCCAAGCAGGTCATCTTGCAGAAAATCCGTGACGCAGAGCGCGAGCAACTGCTGACCGATTTCCTCCAGCGCCGTGAGCATATGGTATCGGGCACCATCAAGCGCATCGAACGTGGCAATGCCATTGTCGAATGCGGCAAGCTTGAGGCCGTGCTGCCGCGAGACCAGATGATCCCTAAGGAAAACCTGCGGGTTGGTGACCGTGTGCGTGCCTTCCTGTTGCGTATTGACCGCGCCGGCCGTGGTCCGCAACTGGTGTTGTCGCGTACCAGCGCCGATTTTCTGGTCAAGCTGTTTGAGCTGGAAGTGCCGGAGATTGAAGAAGGCTTGCTGGAAATCAAGGAAGCTGCCCGTGACCCGGGTATGCGCGCCAAGATTGCCGTCAAGGCCAACGATCCGCGCATTGATCCGCAAGGAACATGCATC
The DNA here is from genome assembly GCF_009831765.1 of Craterilacuibacter sinensis. GTDB lineage: Bacteria > Pseudomonadota > Gammaproteobacteria > Burkholderiales > Chromobacteriaceae > Craterilacuibacter > Craterilacuibacter sinensis. The sequence continues at coordinate 66,478 of NZ_WSSB01000007.1, forward strand.
GGTATGCGTGGCTCCCGTGTCCAGGCTGTGACGCAGGAGTTGGCGGGTGAGCGTGTCGATATCGTACTTTGGGCACCGGATCCGGCCCAATTCGTGATCAATGCACTGTCGCCGGCGGAAGTGACCCGCATCATGATTGATGAAGACAATCATGCGATGGATGTTGTGGTTGAGGAAGAACAGCTGGCGTTCGCCATCGGCCGCAGCGGCCAGAACGTTCGTCTGGCGGCAGAACTGACTGGCTGGAACATCAACATCATGACCGTGGTGGAGGCCGAGGAGAAGCTCCAGGCCGAAGACAATGTGCTTCGCGAAGTATTCATCAGCCAGTTGGATCTGAGTGATGAGCTGGCGGGTGTGTTGGTGAAGGAAGGTTTTACCTCGCTGGAAGAAGTGGCGTATGTGCCGATTTCTGAAATGTTGGAAATCGACGGATTTGACGAAGAATTCGTCAATGACTTGCGTAGCCGTGCACGTGATGCATTGTTGACGCAGGCGATTGCCACCGAAGAAAAGGTGGAGAGTGTGGAAGATGAGCTTCGCAATCTGGAAGGCCTTGATGCCGAACTGGTGCGCAAGCTGGCTGAAAACGGTGTGACGACACGTGACGACCTGGCCGATCTGGCTGTGGACGACCTCGTCGAGTTGACCGGTATGGAAGCCGAACCTGCCCGCGCTCTGATCATGAAAGCGCGTGAGCACTGGTTTGCCCAGTAAGCATCAAGCAGAATTAACAGATTGTAGGAAGACGAATGGCATTAACTAATGTAAAAGAATTTGCAGCTGAGCTTAAGCTGACACCGGAGCGCCTGCTTGAGCAGTTGCGTGCTTCCGGTGTGGCCAAGCAAGCTGTCAGTGATACTTTGACCGAACAGGATAAGAGTCGTCTGTTGGCTCATCTGAAGCAGGCACATGGTGCGGCTGACGATAAAAATGTCACTTTGGCACGTAAGCAGACTAGTGAGATTCGCACTGCAGACGGCAGTACCGTCAAGGTCGAAACACGCAAGAAGCGTGTTGTGGCCCGTCCGGAAGAATCCGCGCCTGTTGCGGCACCCGTAGCGGCACCTGCAGTCGAAGTGAAGTCTGCGGCCGAAGTGAAAGCCGAACCTAAGGTCGAAGCTAAGGCCGAGGTCAAGCCGGTAGAAGTCAAGGCTGCACCTGTTGCGCCGGTGATTTCGGTTGCGCCTCCTGCCAAGCCTGTGGCTGAACCCAAGCCAGCGGCCAAGCCGAAGGTAGAAGCCAAGGTGGAAAAGGCCGAAGCCAAGCCGGCTGCACCCGCACCTGTTGCGCGTCCGGTTGCGCCGCAATCCATCCTGTCGGCAGAAGAAATTGCTTCGCGTGAAGCCGAGGCACGTCGTCATTCCGAACTGCGCGCACGCCAGGAAGCCATGCTGCGCGAGAAGCAGGAGCGTGAAGCGCGCCGCCAGGCTGCCATCGCGGCCAAGAATGCGCCACCTCCGCCACCAGCACCCAAGCCTAAGGCCGAACCGGTTGCCAAGCCTTCCGGTGCGGGCATTACCCCTGCCAAGCCGGAAGACCGTCGTGGCGGTGATTCGGTCCGTTCGGCGCGTCCGTCGGCTAATCGTCAGTCTGTATCTTCTTCGCCGGCGCGTGCCGGTGGTGCTCCTGCTGGTGCCCGTCCAGCTGTAGCCGCACCTGCGGCGCCAGCTGCTGCGCCTAGCGGTCCGCGCTCGCCTGATAAAAAACCAGGTGGTGGCAAGGGTGGCAATCGCGATTGGGATGACAAGAAAAAAGGTGGTCGTGGCCTGAAGACCAAGGGTGGCGATACCACCGGCGGCTGGAAGTCCAAGAAGAGTGGTGGCCGTAACAAGCATAGCGGGCAGAATGCCTTTAGCGCGCCAACCGAACCTATCATCCATGAAGTGCTGGTGCCGGAAACCATTACCGTTGCCGATCTTGCTCACCGCATGGCCGTTAAGGCTGCCGAGGTGATCAAGGTGCTGATGAAGATGGGCATGATGGTCACCATCAACCAGGTGCTAGATCAGGATACCGCGATGATTATCGTGGGCGAGATGGGGCATACGGCTAAAGCAGCACAGGCGGATGATCCGGAAGCGTATCTGGAGAAAGACGAAAGTGCGGCTGCCGTTGAGCAGATCTCGCGTCCGCCGGTTGTGACCGTGATGGGTCACGTTGACCACGGTAAGACTTCGCTGCTGGACTATATTCGTCGCGCCAAAGTGGCTTCGGGTGAGGCCGGTGGTATTACCCAGCATATCGGCGCTTATCACGTTAAGACCGACCGCGGCATGGTGACCTTCCTCGATACCCCGGGTCACGAGGCGTTTACCGCCATGCGTGCCCGTGGTGCCAAGGCAACCGATATTGTGGTGCTGGTGGTGGCTGCCGATGATGGTGTGATGCCGCAGACGATTGAAGCGATTCACCATGCCAAGGCTGCCGGCGTGCCTATGGTTGTGGCGGTCAACAAGATCGACAAAATGGGTGCCAACCCGGAGCGTATCCGTCAGGAACTGGTTGCTCAGGAAGTCGTGCCGGAAGATTGGGGTGGCGACACCCAGTTCGTCGAAGTGTCTGCCAAGATGGGTCAGAACATCGACGGCCTGCTGGAAGCCATTTTGCTGCAAGCCGAAGTGCTGGAACTCAAGGCACCGGTCAATGCGCCAGCCAAGGGTATTATTGTTGAAGCCCGTCTGGACAAGGGCCGTGGTCCGGTTGCGACCTTGCTGGTTCAGTCCGGTACCCTGAAGAAGGGTGATGTGGTTCTGGCGGGTACGGCATTTGGCCGCGTTCGCGCCATGATCGACGAGAACGGCAAACCGGTTGATTCTGCCGGTCCGGCTATCCCGGTTGAAATTCTGGGTCTGTCCGACGTGCCGCAGGCTGGTGAAGATGCGATGGTGCTGACCGACGAGAAGAAGGCGCGTGAAATCGCCTTGTTCCGTGCCGGTAAATACCGCGATGTGCGTCTGGCCAAGCAGCAGGCTTCCAAGCTGGAAAACATGTTTGCCCAGATGGCAGAGGGCGAGATCCAGAACCTGTCCATTATTATCAAGGCAGATGTTCAGGGTTCGTACGAAGCACTGGCAGGCAGCTTGCAGAAGCTGTCGACCGACGAAGTCCGCGTCAATATCCTGCACTCCGGTGTGGGCGGGATTACCGAATCCGATATCAACCTGGCCATTGCGTCCAAGGCTATCGTAATCGGCTTTAATACCCGTGCCGATGCGGCTGCACGCAAGCTGGCCGAGAACGAAGGCGTGGATATTCGCTACTACAACATCATTTACGATGCGGTAGACGAAGTGAAAGCAGCACTGTCGGGCATGCTGGCACCGGAGAAGAAGGAAGTGATCCTGGGTACGGTCGAGATCCGTCAGGTGATTTCCGTGTCCAAGGTTGGCAATATTGCCGGCTGTATGGTGACCGATGGTCTGATCAAGCGTTCCGCCATGATTCGCCTGATCCGCAACCATGTAGTCGTGCATACCGGCGAACTGGATTCGCTCAAGCGCTTCAAGGATGATGTGAAGGAAGTGAAGCAGGGCTACGAATGCGGCCTGATGCTGAAGAACTTCAATGATATCCATGAGGGCGACCAGCTCGAGGCATACGAAATCGTCGAAGTGGCGCGTTCCCTCTGAGTCTGAGTTGAACCAGGGCGGGTGCTTATCCGGCTTAAGGCCGGTGGCACTCGCCTTTTTTGCTGAATAAGAAAGGATAGCGTGATGGCTAGAAAAGCATTTTCCCGCTCTGACCGTATGGCTGACCAGATCCAGCGTGATCTGGCAGAACTGATTCGTACCGGTCTCAAGGATCCGCGGGTAGGTTGGGTCACGATTACTTCGGTTGAATGTACGCGTGACTACTCGCATGCCAAGATTTTTTACACCGTGATGGGTGAGGGCAAGCGTGAAATCACCCAAGAGGCGCTGGAACACTCGGCAGGTTTTCTGCGCAAGGAGTTGGGGCGCGGCCTGAGCGTTTATACCGTGCCGCAATTGCACTTCGTCTACGACGAGTCGATTGAACGTGGCGTATATATGAGCCGCCTGATTTCGGATGTGTCCGAAGTGGATGCCAAAAACCGCGACAAGCTGGGCGAGGACGAGTAATGGCTCAGGTGCGTCGTCCCAAGCTGAATATCGATGGCGTACTGCTGCTCGACAAGCCTTTGGGTTTTTCCAGTAATGGAGCCTTGCAAAAGGTGCGCTGGCTGTATACCGCAGCCAAGGCCGGCCATACTGGCGTACTTGACCCGCTGGCGACAGGGTTGCTGCCGGTCTGTTTTGGCGAGGCCACCAAGTTTTCCTCGTTCCTGCTGGATGCGGACAAGGGTTATCGCGCGACCGTATGTTTCGGAGTGAACACCACGACCGGAGACAGCGAGGGCGAAGTGGTGCAGCAGCGGCCGGTCAGTTTTAGCCTGGACGCGTTGCAGGCCGTGATCGCACGCTTTACCGGCGATATCGAGCAGGTGCCGCCGATGTATTCGGCACTCAAGCATCAGGGCAAGCCTTTGTATGAATATGCGCGTCAGGGCATAGAAATAGAGCGGCCGGCGCGAAAGGTCACCATCTTCAAGCTTGAGCTGGAATCTTTCTCCGGCAATACCGCCGTGATCAATGTGTTGTGCAGCAAGGGAACGTATATCCGCACCCTTGCACAGGACATGGGTGAAGCGCTGGGCTGTGGCGCGCACCTGACCGGTTTGCGCCGGACGCAGACGGCGGGCTTCCGTCTGGAGGATGCGCTGACCATCGAGCAGGTAGAAGCCGTTGCCGCCGAGGCGCGCACAGGTTTGCTGCTGCCGGTGGATATTCTGCTGACCCACCTGCCGGAAGTGGCGCTGGGCGAGGAGAATTTCGCGCGATTTATGCATGGTCAGGCTGTCCCGTCACAGGCAAACCATGTAATAATGTCGCGTTTTCGCGTGTACCGTGAGGCAACGCGCGAATTTTTGGGTCTGGCCGAGGTAAGGGAAGAAGGTTTCCTGCATCCAAGCCGGCTCGTGGTAGCGAAAGCTGCCGCTTAAGTGAAGCACGGATGGGTTCGCGCTCGCCGTGCTTGCCGGGCAATCGCCCTCAATTAGTATTGTGGAGTTTTACACATGGCAATGACCGCCGCGCAAAAAGCAGAAATCGTTAAAGACTTTCAACATCAGGAAGGCGATACCGGTTCTTCCGAAGTTCAGGTTGCTCTGCTGACCGCTCGTATCAATGATCTGACTTCGCACTTCAAGACCAACACCAAAGATCATCACAGCCGTCGTGGCCTGTTGAAGATGGTGAGCCGTCGTCGTCGTCTGCTTGACTACCTCAAGCGCACCAACAACGATAGCTACCGCGCTCTGATCGCTCGTCTGGGTCTGCGCAAGTAAGTGCAGTAAAATGAAAAGTCGCAGCCCAGGCTGCGATTTTTCACGTTTCAACTGGTCATTACTTATTATTGAAGATGGCGGGGTGAGCCTCTAGTTATCAGCATTTCAACGAGTGCTGATAGCTAGGGGTTCCCGTTATCAAAAGCTACACCAACTCATCCAGAGTAAGGGATTCCCAGTGTTCAATAAAATCAGCAAGTCTTTCCAGTACGGCAAGCATACCGTCACCATTGAAACCGGCGAAATTGCACGCCAGGCTTCGGGTGCCGTTCTGGTCTCCATGGACGAAACCGTGGTACTGGTTTCTGTTGTCGGCTCCAAAAACGTTAAGCCGGGTCAGGATTTTTTCCCGCTGACCGTTGATTATCTCGAGCGCACTTACGCCGCCGGTAAAATCCCGGGCGGTTTCTTCAAGCGCGAAGGTAAGCAGTCGGAAAAGGAAATTCTGACTTGCCGCCTGATTGACCGTCCTATCCGTCCGCTGTTCCCGGCTGGTTTCTATCACGATGTGCAGATTGTTGCGACCGTGATGTCCCTGAACCCAGAAGTTGATGCCGATATCCCTGCCATGATTGGCGCCTCGGCTGCGCTGGCCATTTCCGGCTTGCCGTTTGCCGGCCCGGTTGGCGCTGCGCGCGTAGGCTACGCTGCTGGCGAGTACATCCTGAACCCGACCAAGACTGAACTGGTAACTTCCGAGCTGGATCTGATCGTTGCCGGTACCGAGCGTGCCGTACTGATGGTCGAGTCCGAAGCCAAGGAATTGTCCGAAGCCGTGATGCTGGGTGCCGTGGTATTCGGTCACGAGCAGATGCAGGCTGCCATCACCGCCATTAACGAACTGGCTGATGAAGTCAATCCGGTAATGTGGGCATGGGAAGCACCGGCACATGATGCCGAACTGCTGGCACAGATCCGCGAAGTGGCGGGCGAAAAAATCGCTGCCGCCTTCCGCATCCGCCAGAAGCAAGTGCGCTCGCAAGCACTGGCCGAAGCATGGGATGCCGTCAAGACTGCACTGATCACAGAAGAAACCAGCACGCTGAAGGCCAATGAAATCAAGGGCATCTTCAAGCATATGGAAGGTGAGATCGTGCGCGGCCAGATTCTGGCAGGCGAGCCGCGTATCGATGGTCGTGACACCCGTACCGTGCGTCCGATTTCGGTACGTACCGGCGTGTTGCCACGTACCCACGGCTCCGCGCTGTTTACCCGTGGCGAAACCCAGGCGATTGCAACCGCAACGCTGGGCACCAGCCGCGACGAGCAGATTATCGATGCGCTGGCCGGTGAGTACACCGACCGCTTTATGCTGCATTACAATTTCCCGCCGTATTCCACTGGTGAAGCTGGCCGTATGGGCCCGCCTAAGCGCCGTGAAATCGGTCACGGCCGTCTGGCCAAGCGCGCGCTGCTGGCCGTGCTGCCGCCTGCTGACGAATTCAGCTACACCATGCGTGTCGTTTCTGAAATTACCGAGTCCAACGGTTCTTCGTCCATGGCATCCGTTTGCGGTGGCTGTCTTGCGCTGCTGTCGGCAGGCGTACCACTGAAAGCACACGTGGCCGGTATCGCCATGGGTCTGATTCTGGAAGGCAACCGCTTTGCCGTGCTGTCCGATATCCTGGGTGACGAAGATCATCTGGGCGATATGGATTTCAAAGTGGCCGGTACCGCTGAAGGCGTGACCGCTTTGCAGATGGATATCAAGATCCAGGGCATTACCAAGGAAATCATGCAGGTTGCGCTGGCGCAGGCCAAAGAAGGCCGCATGCACATCCTGGGCGTAATGAAGGATGCGGTTGAAGGTCCTCAGACTCTGTCCGAGTTTGCACCACGTCTGTTCACCATGAAGATCAATCCGGAAAAAATCCGTGAAGTGATCGGTAAGGGTGGCGAGACGATCCGTGGCATTACCAAGGACACCGGTTGCGAAATCAATATCGAAGACGACGGTACCATCACCATCGCTTCGGTCACGCAAGAGGGTGCGGATGCTGCCAAGAAGCGCATCGAAGAAATCACGGTTGAAGTCGAAGTCGGTAAGATTTACGAAGGTCCTGTCGTCAAGATCCTCGACAACAACGTCGGTGCCATCGTGTCCATTCTGCCGGGCAAGGATGGTCTGGTTCACATCTCCCAGATCGCCAACGAGCGCATCAAGAATGTGGCCGACTATCTGAAAGAAGGTCAGGTGGTACGCGTTAAAGCCATCGAAATGGACGATCGCGGCCGTGTGCGCCTGTCCATCAAGGCGCTGCTGGAAGACGAGTCCAAAGTGGCACGTGAAACAGCCGAGTCGTTCGGTCTGAAGTCCGGCAACTGATCGCAGGGGCGGATTTTCCGCTTTGCCATTGAAAACCCGCACGCTTTGCGTGCGGGTTTTATTATTTGGGTCTCACGCGAGCACTTGATGCAAAATACAGCGGTATAGGGCAAATTCAGCAGGAGGGCGCATGTTTTGGAAAAATGTTGGCGCTGATCATGTCAGGGCGCGCAAATTGCAATTTTTGCGTGATGTGATGCCGGGCCTGCCGTTGCTGGCGGGTTTGTCCGAGGAGGATTGCACCCGCCTGGCCGAGCTTGCTCTGCTTTTTATCGACAGCAAATCATTGCTGCGTGTCGATGGCGAGAGTCTGGAGGATCAGGATGCGGCCGAGCTGGCTTTGCAGGCGGTGCTGCCGGTACTGGCATTGGGCGAGTCGGCGTTGGTGGGCTGGCAAGAGGTGGTTCTGTATCCGGCTGCTTTTGTGACGCGCGATGCCTGGCTGGATGATATGGGCCTCGCGCATGAAGGCGAGCAGGTGCTGATCGGTCAGGCGAGACAAGACGGGCCTTTGTTGCTGTCTTTACCGGATGTGATGGATTCACCCTTGCTGGATGGATGGAATGTGGTGATCCATGAAATGGCGCATAAGCTGGATATGCTGGATGGGGATGCCAATGGTTGTCCACCTCTGCATAAAGGCATGGATAGGGCGCAGTGGGCACATGACTGGCAGACGGCTTATCAGGCATTTGGCCGCCAGCTTGCGGCCGGAGCACACTCATGGCTGGATCCTTATGCCGCGGAGCATCCGGCCGAATTCTTTGCGGTGTTGTCGGAATGCTTTTTCGAAACCCCGCACTGGATAAAAGCCGACTATCCCACGCTCTATGCCCATTTGTCCGCTTTTTACCGGCAGGATACGCTGGCCAGATTGCCTGCTTCGCAGTCTGTGACAATTTGATATTTATGAACTATGATTATTTAAGGCGGAAGTTTATGGGTGCAATCAGACAGTAATGGTTTTTCGCAAAGGAGTGAATATGGCAGCCAGGGTGAAGTCTGGTTTTGCATTGAAGCCGTTGTTACTGTGTAGCCTGCTGCTGCCGGCAGCGGCATGGTCATCGCCGGCGGACGTGACGAGGCTGCAGCAGGAGCTTGAACGACTGCGTCAGCAGAACAGCTTGCTTGAGCGGCGGCTGTCCCAGCTTGAGTCCCGAATCGCACCGCCGGTCAAGGCGTCGGTCGCACCGGCTTCCAGTGTCGGCCAGGCAGTCAGCCCGCCGGCTGCTGTACTCCCTGTTGGTGTGCCGAGGCAGGTCGCTGCGCCGACAATGGCAGCGGCGGACATGGCGCCGCAACAGCCGCGAGCGCCACTACCGGTGGTCAGCGAAGTGCCTAAAAGCGTCGATGACATCTATCAGGATGCGACCGGCTTTATCCAGAGCGGAAAGTTCTCGTTCGAGACCGGCTTGACTTACACGCATTACGACACTCGCGAGCTCAAGGTCAACGGTTTTTACGCACTGGACGCGATCTTCCTCGGTAAGCTCAATCTCGATCGGATCAAGAGCGATAACCTGACGCTCGACCTTGCCGCACGCTGGTCGCCGTGGCCGCGCTGGCAGTTTGACGTTAACCTGCCGCTGGTTGCCCGCTATTCGAACTTTTTCAGCGGGACGACGGCTGCCAATTGTAGCAGCGATTGTGTCGGTGAGGCCTCGAAGACTTCGTCGCCCAAACTTGGCGACACCAGTTTCGGTGTTGCCTACAAGCTGCAGCAGGAAAGTGCGACCCGGCCGGACGTGGTGCTCAACCTGCGCGCGCGCGCGCCAACCGGCAAGCATCCATACGATGTGGTGAGTGAAAAGATCGAAGGCCAGAATAACCTGACCATCCCGTCCTACCTGCCGACCGGTAATGGGGTATGGGGTACGACGCTAGGCGTGAGTGCAGTGAAGACGGTCGACCCTGCCGTACTCTATGGCAGCTTGTCCTATACGCACAACTTTGTGGGCACCTTTAACGGCAGCGACATCAAGCTGGGTGACAGCATTTCATTGGGTGCAGGGCTCGCGTTCGCGCTTAATGACAAGCTCAGCATCGGCATGTCGTACGCACAGCAGTTTGGTACCAAGACCCGGGTCAACGATGAGAAGGTGCCGGGTAGCGACTCGAACTCGGCGACATTGAATCTGGGCTTGACCTATGCGATGTCCAAGAACCTGTCGGTCATCCCCAATCTGGCGGTCGGGCTGACGCCGGATGCGGCCGATTACGCGTTCTCCTTACGCTTCCCGTACAATTTTTGATACTTTTTTGTACCAAGCAAAACGCCGCAGGCTAAGGCCTGCGGCGTTTGGTTTTGGGTGGTACTGCCTACAGTCCCCGTAGCAGCGCCTGCTGCGCCTGCACCAGTTGGGAGGCGGAGATGCGTGAAGGATCCAGTTCCAGCTTGATATTAAGGGCGTTGGTTGCAGCGACGCCGTTGGCGTTGATGCGGGTGATCTGCAGCAGTTGCCCGCTGCCGATCTGCTGCAAAGCCGAGCCGGCAGTACCATGCACGACTTCGACCCGTAACCGCCCGCCATCGGCGCTGACGCCTTGTCCGAGCGGAACGCTCTGCCAGCCTGCGCCGGGGGTGGCTGGATTCAATTGCCCCGGGCGGCCGACTGTGATGGTCGTCGCGTTGCCTGACTGGTTGCCGCTGCCGGCAACCTGGTTGACCTGTATCACGCCGCCTGCGCTGGCGAGACCGTCGGGGACGCGCTCCGCTGAGCCTTCATTTTGCTTGCCCGCGTAGTTGTAGGCCGTCAGTTTCGGGTCTTGCGGGCTACCATAAAGGACTGCTGCATTGCCGGAGACGCTGCCGTCGGCGTTGCGCCAACTACTGACCATCTGGATGCCGAAGTAGGTGATCTGGCCGGCGTCGAGATAGCGGCCGCGCATGTTGGCGAGCGCGTCATCGCTGACCACCGCCAAAATGCTGTCCGCATGTGCCGCGCTGCCAATCGCACCGACCAGCAATACCACGGCAAGTGAGGGAGTACGCATGGTGTCCTCCGTTCAGAAAAAATCGCTGTGTTTAAAACCGAATTCCAAGAGCTCCGATTGTAGTGGCGCGCGCAGCCGGTCAAAACGTGCCGCGACCAGCGAGCCTGGCTTCATCAGCGGATTGTCCAGCCGGTAACCCGGTCCGGCGGCGACCAGGAGTACCTTGTTCCATTGGCGCAGGAAATCCTGTGCCGGAATGGTACGGTTGCCCAGCGCCGGGTCTGCGACCAGTGCACCGCTGTCGCTGAAGCGGCGCAGCACTACGAAATGCTTGTAGCCGCTATCATTGAGTAACACGATGGCGGGCACCTTGAGTGTTCTGAGCTTTTCCATGTCGACCACGAAGCCGCCGGCGCGTAGTCCTTGCGCTTCCAGATAGCGTTTCATGTCCAGCATCGAAAAGCCCTGTTGTGCAATCAGTGCGCGGTCGCCGGTCTCGAACATACCCAAGATGATGGCCTGCTCGTCGACTGGCCGGTTGTAAGCGTGGGTCAGCAAGGTGGCCAGTGCTGCCGCCCCGCACGAATAATCGGTCTTCTGCTCGACGACATGCGCGTAGCGCGCGTCGCGTAGCGAGGTGACCTTTTTGGAAAAGGCGAACGGTACCGTTTGTGCCGGTACCATGCCGTCGAACGCCAAGGCGGGCAGGCTGGCCAAGGCCAGTAACAGTACACTGATACGCATCGGAAAAACCTGCCAGGTTGCCCTGGCAGGTCCGGTTTGGCTTACTGGTTGGTCGAGATGGCCAGATTGTTGACCTGCTGGTTCGACAGGCCGGATGCCTGGTTGACGCCGATGTTGCCCACGTTGGACCTGACCGAAGCCGTCATGGTGGCATTGTTTATCAGCGGGTACAGGGTCACGATCGATGGATTGTCGATGACCTGGAAGCCGCCGGCGTGCGCGGTGACCAGTGTCGATTCGGCCGCAGCAGCAGCCAGACTGTTTGCTTGCTGGTTGCCGATGCCGGCGGCCTGGTTGGCGCCGATATTGCCCAAGTTGCTGTTGACGGAGCCAGTCATATTGCTGGTGTTTTGCAGCGCGACCGCGTGGCCTCCCTCGCTTGGTCCGTTCGAGTTGGTCTGCAGATCGATGCCGACATCGGTCTGTACTTGGGCGCCGCCAGCGCGGCTGCTCACGACGGCTGCGTCAAGGCCTACTGCCACCGCCAGTGCGAGGTCGTTCTTCTGCTGGTTGGCCATGCCGGCGGCCTGGTTGGCGCCGATATTGCCCAAGTTGCTGTTGACGGAGCCAGTCATATTGCTGGTGTTTTGCAGCGCGACCGCGTTGCCTCCCTCGCTTGGTCCGTTCCAGTTGGTCTGCAGATCGATGCCGACATCGGTCTGTACTTGGGCGCCGCCAGCGCGGCTGCTGACGACGGCTGCGTCAAGGCCTACTGCCACCGCCAGTGCGAGGTCGTTCTTCTGCTGGTTGGCCATGCCGGCGGCCTGGTTGACGCCGACGTTACCGAGATTGTTCAGAACGCTGTTTGTCATGTTGGCGCTTGCGGAGTTGGTATTGGCTCCTGGGAAGGGTTGGCCGATATTCATCGCTCCGTTGCCGCCGTCAATCAGCTGCTCGTGCATCGCAGAAGCTTGAACCGCAACCCTCGGCTTGTTCGGAACTGGAATCGGGATCGGGATCGGGAAGATACCCTTGCCAGATTGGCTGACCTCCTGAGCTCCGCCTTGCCAGTAAGCTAGCGCAGAGTCGTTCGCCTGTTGGTTAAGCAGGCCGGCGGCTTGGTTGNTCGGGAAGATACCCTTGCCAGATTGGCTGACGTCCTGAGCCCCGCCTTGCCAGTAAGCTAGCGCAGAGTCGTTCGCCTGTTGGTTAAGCAGGCCGGCGGCTTGGTTGACTCCGACATTACCGGCGTTGCCGACGACGCTGTCATTCATGGTGGCGTTCGACGGATCCTTGATGACGAACGGAGAACCGGTACCGCCAAGGATTTTCTGCGAGTCGGTAGCTGTAGCGGTGACTGCGTTGCTGAATTTGGGGTCGTGTTCGACTGTGATATCGATGTTTTCGTTGTAGTCGTTGCCGTAGGTGAAGCTGCCACCTTCATTGACGTTGTATTCCTGACGGTTATTGACCACTAGCGTGTTGCTGCCGCCGACCGTGGTCACCACGCTGGTCGGGTCAGCCGGTTGTGCTGGAGGGGTATCAGCATATGCCGCGCTGTAAGCTGCCAGCATCGCGACGAACAGCACTTTTTTCGAGTGTTTCATGGTAAGTCTCCTTTGAGTAGTGAACTACGACTACTTGCATGCTCGGCCGCGAGGCCGCTAAACCAGAGTCCATTGACCCCGGAAATTTTTCTCTATCAGAGGCCGGAAAAGCGCAGGCTCAGCGTATTGCTGGCCTGATTCGCGATGCCGGCCACCTGGTTGACCTGGATGATGCCGCTCGCCTGAGCGAACGCCGCATCGTCGATAAAAAGCACAGAATTTCCGTCGGCTGTGGGTGTGCTGATGCCGGCTTCGCCCTGTCCCTGAACCGAGGCGAGCAAACTATCGTCCATCGCGAGGGCGCCCTGTTCCGTCTGTCCACTGCGACTCAGTGACAGGGTCAGGCTATTGACGTTCTGGTTGCCGACGCCGCTGGCCTGGTTGACACCGATGACGCCGTGGCTGCCGGCAAATGACGCGCCTTCTATCGCGCTGCGGTAGTTTCCCTGTGCCAGCGGATGATTCGTTAGCGAACGCTGAGCCGACTGCTGCTGGCTGGCCGTCGCAGAGACGCTACCTTCGGTGACGATGGCCCGCAGATTCGCCTGCTGGTTGTAGCTTCCTGCAGTCTGGTTGACGCTAAGTACGCCCTGATTCTGCTGGCCGCTGTCGAGTATCCGGGCCGTGCCGTCGGCACTGGCCGCCGTGGAAGTCCCACCTAGCCATACGAGGGCAAGCACTGTCATTGTGTTGATACGCATCATTTCAGGCCCATTGTTAGTCCGTTTAGCGCTTGGCCGATGGCCGGCGCGATCTTCCCTGTCGCCGCGCCTATCCCTGCAAGACTGCCTTGGCGTGCGGATGAGACGCCACCTGCTGTTGTGGAAGATCCTAGTCCTGTGCGGCCTTGCATGCCGAGTGGGGATGTGTATGGACTGCCGCTGTCTGCGGGCGAGTTGGCGACACCTCGAGCATTCCCAGCTCCGACGTTGGCCAGCAGGCTGTCGTCTAGCGAACCAGTCGCCTGGGTGACCTGCTCGCTGACTATCGCTCCTGGGCTGACACCGGCTGCCGGTGGTCGTGGCGCATTCCTGAAGGCGTTGTGGCTGGGGACTTCACGGTAGATCACGACTTCCGGCTGGCTGGCGTGAGCCCAGCTAGCTGCGATACAGGGCAGTAGCAGTGGTATCAGTAATAGCCGGTTTTTCATGATCTAGGTTCCTATGCATTTCGCCCCAGCAGAAAGCATCTGCATTGGGTAAGGTCTTGCTTCTTTGTTGATCTCTAGCGTAGATGCGAAACTAGATAGTTCAAGTAAATTTAAAACAAAATGAATCATATGGTTTAAAAACATAACGAGATGTTAGTGCTCTCATATAAATTTTCCTTTGGGGTTTGCCTCTGGAGAGACCGGTGCGTGCAATGCGGGTAAGCAAAAAGGTAGTAAAATACAAATTGCTATACGTACGTCTTATGGCATGTTCGGTCTGGATCAGTTTGCTAGCATGAGGTGTGCTGAAGAACGGATATTTCTAAGTGCTTGCATGGCCAGCAACAATTAACTACATGCAACTTGGACATAGTCTTTTTATGGCTATTTGCATGCAACAAAGAAAGTGAATTGTTTTGAATCCATTTGATTTGCTTATTGGAGGCTATCTATTTGATAAGGTGTGGCTGTGGTTTAGTGTTTTTGGAGCGTTATGCGGCTAATTTCAAGCTTTGAGGCGGTGCTTGAGCGCGCGCTGGTTCGGCTGGCGGCCAATCCGGCATTGACTGCCGTGGTCAGTATTACGGTGCTGATCGTGCCGCTTGCGGTACTGCGCGCCTTGCTGCAAGTCGCTGCGGCTTTCGCTAATAATGCTGACTACTTGCAACTCGCCCAGCAGTTGCAAAGCCTGCAAGCACTATGTTTTGCCATGGTGCCGCTGCTGTTGAATATTTATCTCGCGCTTTACTATGCGGCGCGTGAGCGGCTGTCGCCGGCGCTCTGCGTGACGGTCAGCCTGAGCGTGCTGATGATGCTCAATCTGATCTGGCTGCCGCAAGCCGGCCTCTTGCCTGACAGTATCCCGCTGGCGCTGGTGGCCGGGTTTTTGACCAACTGGCTGTTCAAGCAGGCGCAACGCCTGCCCTGGTTTAGTACGGGCTCGTGCAACGGGCTGGTCGAGCAGAGCATCAATCACATCACCAACCTGATAGCTGTATCTGCAGCAGCTGCTGCAATCGCATTTTTGTCTGCACCCTTGCTCGGGGTGCTGGCATCGCAATGGCTGCAATGGCAGGCCAATCTGCACCCGACTGAATTTGTTAGCGGAATGTTGTATGAGTTCAGCCGCGGGGTGAGCTGGTTGTTCGGTGTCAACGGACACCATGTGCTACGCGATGCCAGTGCCGCTTTGCAGTTGTCCAGCCAGTTGAATATGGAAGCCTGGCGGGTGGGAGAAGCACCGCTCAATATCTTGAGCAATACCTTTTTTGATGTCTGGTGCGCCTCCGGTGGCAGCGGCAGTACCTTGAGTCTGGCGCTGTGCATGTTGCTGCGTGCACGCAGCACGGGTTACCGGCAGCTGGCACGTGCTTCCTTGCCGTTGGCTATTGTGAATGTGAATGAGCCGCTGGTTTTCGGTGTGCCTGTTTTCTTTAATCCGGTGATGGCGATACCTTTTTTGTTAGCGCCATTAACGGGTTATCTGGTTGGCTATGGGGCAACCTACCTTGAGCTGGTGCCCGCGTTTCATATGCAGCCCGGCTGGATGATGCCGCCTTTGGTGAATAGCTGGATGGCCAGTGGTGGCTCCTATGTGGCCGTTGCGCTGCAATTGCTGGTTATCTTGCTGGGGGCGCTGATTTATTGGCCATTTTTCCAGTGGATGGAGAAGCGCAGTTTGGGCTTGTCTTTCACGCCCACCAGTCTGGATGGTGTTTCCGGTCCGGATGCAAAGCTTGATGTAATCACGCAGCGGAATAGTTTTATTTCCGAGATGCATCACAATTTTCACGCGCAAAAGGAAGTCGAAACTTTGCGCGCTAGTGGCAACTTTGTTTTGTTTTACCAGCCGCAGGTGGCACTGGATAGCCGGCGCATTGTCGGTGTGGAGGCGTTATTACGTCATCAGAGTCGTGATGGGCATATCATGGCACCTACTTTTATTGCCAGCTTTGACCGTTTGGGCCTGATGCCTGAGTTGGACTTTTGGGTGCTGGAGCATGCAGTAGCTGCCGCTCAGTCTCTGCAAGGTGTTGGTCAGGTGAGTCTGGCCATCAATCTTTCACCACAGACTTTGCTCGATGTGCGTTTGCCGCAGGTGCTCGACCGCATCTTGGCCAAGGCCTTGCCGACGGGTGTCAGGCTGGAAATAGAGATTACCGAAAGTCAGCTGATTGATGACCCGGTGTGCTTTTCTGCCAATCTGGCTGCGTTGCGCGCACGCGGGCTGCATATTGCGCTGGACGATTTTGGCTCGGGTTACTCTACGCTGGCCTATTTGACCCGCTATCCATTCGATAAGATCAAGCTAGACCGCACGCTGGTGCATGGGCTGACGCGTTCGGTTGGGCAAGAGTTTTTTGCCGCTACCGTCAAGTTGTGCCGGATTAGTGGTGCTAGCGTACTGGCCGAGGGGGTAGAGACAAAAGAAGAATTGGAGTCGCTTGCTACTTGCGGGGTTAACGTGGTGCAGGGCTATTATTTTTATCGGCCGATGCCGATGGCAGATTTGCTGCATCATCTGGTCGAGCAGCAAAGGGTCACTGAGGCGATGGTGTAACGCTGCTGGATAAAGCTGCTGTCGGTTGATACTGGCAGATAAGTATGGAGCGCAGGTGGTAAGCCTGAAAAACAGACGGTGGTATCCGCCTACCGTCTGTTTTGTCCGTTTTAAGCGGTTTAGCCGAGTTTGATGAGCGTACTCTTCAGTTCGGAGTATTTTTCCATTGCATGCAAGGACTTGTCGCGGCCGTTGCCGGACTGCTTGAAACCGCCGAAGGGGAAGTTCATGTCGCCACCTTCGTCGTAGCAATTGACCCACACCGTACCAGCCCTGAGTGCGCGCGACACCTTATGCGCGGTTGACAGATCCGAAGTCCAGACCGCCGCCGCCAGGCCGTATTCGCTATCGTTGGCAATACGAATAGCTTCTTCGACGGTATCGAAGGTGATCACCGACAGTACCGGTCCAAAAATCTCTTCGCGGCAGATGGTCAAGTCGGCACGCGCACAGTCGAATGCGGTCGGTTCGATAAATAGGCCTTGCTCAAGATGTGTTGCTTTCCCGCCACAAATCAGCGTTGCCCCTTCATTCAAGCCTTTATCCACATAGGACAGTACCTTGTCGTACTGGATGCGATCGACGATGGCACCCATGGCGGTGTCCGGATTAAGTGGGTCACCTGGTTGCCAGCCTTGCGCAGCTTCCTTGAAGGCAGCGAGGAAACTGTCCTTGATGTCGCGGTGTACCAGTACGCGCGAGCCTGCCGTGCACATTTCGCCCATATTGTAAAAGATGGCGGCGGCGGCGGTGCGGGCAGCTTTTTTGATGTCGGGGCAGTCCGGCAGGATGATGTTGGGCGACTTGCCGCCCAGTTCCAGCCAGGTGCGCTTGAGGTTGGATGCGGCGGCATCGGCCGCGATCAGTTTGCCAACCGCAGTCGAACCGGTGAAAGCGATACAGTCGACATCCATATGCAGTGCCAGCATCTTGCCGGTGTCGCCGGCACCGGGCAGTACCTGGAAGATCCCGTCAGGGATACCGGCTTCTTTGGCTAGTGCAGCCAGCCGGATGGCTGTCAGCGGAGATTTTTCCGAAGGCTTGACGATCACGGCGTTGCCTGCCGCCAAGGCCGGGCCGAACTTCCAGCTGGCCATCAGGATGGGGAAGTTCCATGGCACTACCGCAGCGACCACGCCGATTGCTTCGCGGGTGACCAGACCGACCAGCTTGGGGTCGACTGGCGCTACTTCACCGCCAATTTTATCTATTGCCTCGGCAAACCATTCCACACAGTAGGCTGCCCCGGCAACATCCACGCTTTGTGTGTCGGCGATGGGTTTGCCCACGTCCAGCGTTTCCAGCAGGGACAATTCATCGCTGCACTCGCGTATCAGCGCGGCAAAGCGTTTGAGGATGCGCCCGCGTGCCAGAGGTGCCAGTGCCGACCATTCGCCGGACTCAAAGGCTTGGCGTGCGGCTTGAACAGCGGTATCGACCTCGCGCTGCCCGCACCAGGCAATCTGTGCCAGTGTCTGGCCATTGGCCGGGTTGATGCAGGCAAAACTGCGGCCATCTTGAGCTGCGCTGTATTCGCCGGCGATAAAGGCACGGCCTTCGATTTCAAGTTCGGTCGCGAGTTGTTGCCATTCGGGGTAGCTACGAGCCATGGTGTGTCTCCCTTGTTGTTTTCTTGCAAATAGTGGGTGGTGGCGCGTCTTAAAAAGTCGGGGGCGAGTTGGCGCTGACGATTTCGCACGGCAATAAGCCTGAGTTGCGGAAGCGGTGTGGTAAACGGCTATCGAAGTAGTAGGCATCGCCGGGGCCCAGTTCACGTTGCTCACCATCGACAGTCAGTTCGATTTGTCCGCTAATCACGACACCGCCTTCCTGTCCTTCATGCTCCAGCATATCCGGGCCAGTATCGGCGCCGGGCTCGTAACGTTCCTTGAGGATGGCGAGATCGCGCTTGGGATGCGCCATGCCTACCAGCAAGAGCTTGATTTCCTCGTTGCCCAGATTAGGCAGATCTTCGCCCTGATAAAACACCGTGGGTGCCCGCGGCTCTGCATCGAAGGTGAAAAAATCGGCCAGCGTCATCGGCAGGCCTTCCAGTACCTTTTTCAGCGAGCTAATCGATGGGCTGACCCGGTTCTGTTCGATCAGTGAAATGGTGCCGTTAGTCACGCCGGCACGTTTGGCGAGCTCGCGCTGGGACAAACTCAGGCGTTCACGCACCATTTTTAGTCTTGCTCCAATATCCATGTCTTCCGGCCTTTGTAGTCTGATGTTAATAATATTAGACGAATAATGTTAAGTAAATTGTTGTCTGCTCAGGCGTTGCTGCAATGCAAAATGGAAGATCATTGCAAATTGGCTATTTTGTAGCCAGTATCAGGGTATTGCTTTGCCATGATGTGAATTTTTTTAAACGCACCCAGATTGAAGCGTCTACACAGTATGACAGGAGACTGCAATGTTGATTGGCGTTCCGAAAGAGATCAAGGTTCACGAGTACCGTGTTGGTTTGACGCCATCTGGTGTGCGCGAGTTGGTGGTGCACGGCCATGAGGTGGTCGTGCAGTCTCAGGCCGGCCTTGGTGTGGGTTTTACTGATGAGCATTACATCCAGGCAGGTGCGTCCATCGCATCGGGTGCGCAAGAGATTTTTGCCCGAGCCGACATGATCTGCAAGGTCAAGGAGCCGCAAGCCATCGAATGCCGGATGTTGCGTCCGGGACAACTGCTGTTTACCTATCTGCATCTGGCACCGGACCCGGAGCAGACGCGTTTGCTGGTCGAATCGGGGGCAATTGCCGTCGCTTATGAGACAGTGACCGATGACAAGGGGGGGTTGCCGCTGCTGGCGCCGATGTCGGAAGTGGCCGGGCGCATGGCGATACAGGCCGGCGCTCATGCACTGGAAAAGGCGCAAGGGGGTCGTGGCGTGCTCTTGGGAGGCGTGCCTGGGGTCGCGCCAGCCAAGGTGGTGGTATTAGGTGGTGGTGTTGTGGGCTTGAATGCTGCACGTATGGCCATGGGGTTGGGGGCAGATGTCGCCATTCTCGACAAGTCGCTGCCACGGCTAAAAGAAATCGACATGCTGTTTGGCGGGCGCATCAAGACCCTGATGTCCAACGGCGTGAATATCGATGAATCCATTCGCGAAGCCGATATGGTGATCGGTGCGGTACTGATTCCGGGTGCGGCCGCGCCCAAACTGGTGACGCGCAAGATGCTGGGCAGCATGAAGCCTGGCGCAGTACTGGTGGATGTGGCTATCGATCAGGGCGGCTGCTTTGAAACCAGCCGGCCAACCACGCACAAAGAGCCGACCTATGTTGTCGATGGCATCGTTCACTATTGTGTGGCCAATATGCCCGGTGGTGTGGCGCGCACAGCGACCATGGCGTTGACCAATGCCACCTTGCCTTATGCATTGGAGCTGGCCGATAAGGGCTGGGCACGGGCCTTGCTTGATAATGCCCATCTGCGCGACGGCTTGAATGTGTGTTGTGGGCAGGTGACTTACGCCGCTGTCGCTAACGCGCTGGGTTATCCGTTTATTAAGCCGCTTGATGCCATCAAGGCAGCCGGTTGATTTTTTATCAGAGGTCGTATGTTGCAAAAACCCGTAATCGGTATTCCCTGTGACGTCAAGATGATAGGGCATTTCCCTTTTCACGCCGTGGGTGACAAATATGTTGCCGCCGCAGCGGGCGGGGCAGGGGGCGTGCCTATCCTTATTCCTTCACTCGGGGACGAGGATCAGATCCGTGCCTTGCTGCAACTGGTCGATGGTTTGCTGTTACCCGGTTCGCCGTCAAATGTTGAGCCTGCGCATTATCAGGGCGAGCCTAGCCGTGCCGGCACTTTGCATGATCCTGCCCGGGATGCGACCACCTTGCCGTTGATCCGGCTGGCTCTGGAAGAGGGTGTTCCATTGCTGGGGATTTGCCGCGGTTTTCAGGAGATTAATGTCGCGCTAGGGGGTGAACTCTACCAGCATGTGCAGGAAGAGGACGGCAAGATGGATCATCGTGAACCGAATACTGATGATCTCGAGCAAATGTATGGCCCTGCACACGAGTTGGCGATCACGCCGGATGGCTGGCTGCATGGCTGGACCGGTAAGACGCAGGTGCGCATCAATTCCATTCATCAGCAGGGTATCAAGCGGCTGGCGGAGTCGCTGGTGGCCGAGGGCTATGCTAGTGATGGCCTGATCGAGGCATACCGGGTGGAAGGGGCGCGTGCTTTTGCCTTTGCCGTGCAATGGCATCCGGAATGGAAGTATTGGGAGAACACGCTCTCCCAGGCAATTTTCAAGGCTTTTGGCGACGCTTGCCGGGAGCGCCGTATGCGACGCGAGTCGTCGCTGACACGGTAACCAGAGCCGGTGAACCGGCCGCAACACAAGGGAAGACCATGTTTCAACAAAATCTAGATTGGCTGCGCGAACACCGTATCACCGAAATGGAGTGCATTGTCCCGGACATGACGGGGGTGGCACGAGGCAAGATTGTGCCCAAGGATAAATTCATCAGCGAAACGGAAATGCGTCTTCCGGAGGCGGTGCTGATGCAGACCGTGACCGGTGACTATCCGGATGACAGTATGCTGGATCTGACCGATCCGGACATGGTGCTGCAGCCGGACCCAACCACCTTGCGTCTGGTGCCATGGGCGACCGATCCGACGGCACAGTTGATCTATGACTGCTTCCGCGCTGACGGCTCGCCGGTAGATGTGGCACCACGCAATGTCTTGCGCCGCGTGCTGTCCCTGTATGACGCCAAGGGCTGGGCGCCCGTGGTGGCGCCCGAGATGGAGTTTTACCTGCTGTCGCCTAACCCGGACCCGGATATTCCGTTGGCGCCGCCGGTGGGGCGTACTGGCCGCGCAGAATTCGGCCGTCGCTCTTATGCCATCGATGCGGTCAACGAGTTCGATCCTTTGTTCGAGGACATCTATGACTATTGCCATGCGCAGAATCTGGAAGTCGATACGCTGATTCACGAAGTCGGCACCGCGCAGATGGAAATCAACTTCCTGCATGGTGATGCGATGTCGCTGGCAGATCAGGTTTTCTTGTTCAAACGCACCGTGCGTGAAGCTGCATTCCGTCACAATATGTACGCGACCTTTATGGCCAAGCCGATGGAGAACGAGCCGGGCAGTGCCATGCATATTCACCAGAGTCTGGCGGACAAGGAAACCGGCAAGAATATTTTCAGCAATGCGGATGGCTCCCCATCAGATCTGTTCTTCAATTTTATTGCCGGACTGCAACACTATCTGCCGGAGGTGATGCCGCTGTTTGCGCCGTATGTGAACTCGTTCCGCCGTCTGTCGCCTTATATGGCGGCGCCGACCAACGTCGAGTGGGGCTACGACAACCGTACTGTCGGCCTGCGCGTGCCGCATTCCAGCCCGGCCGGCCGTCGTGTGGAAAACCGTGTGCCGGGGGTGGATGTCAACCCGTATATCGCCATGGCCGCGACCCTGGCATGTGGTTATCTTGGCATTATCAAGAATATGAAGCCGCGTGACCCGTGCCAGAGCGATGCGTATGAGTTGCCTTACCAGTTCCCGCATTCCACCGAAGAGTCTTTGGTGCGTCTGGCGCGTTGCGAAGATATCGCCGAAATTCTGGGGCCGCGCTTCGTGAAAATGTATGTAGGGATGAAGCAGAAGGAGTTCTCCGAATACTTCCGCGTGATCAGCCCGTGGGAGCGCAAGTTCCTGCTGTTGCATGTCTAACCCTGTCGTATAAACCAGACACCCGCTGCGGCGGGTGTTTTGCTAAGAGGAGAAACTGATGAGCCAGCAACATACCACCCAGGATTGGCGCGCCATGGATGCCGCCCACCACCTGCACCCGTTTTCCGATACCAAGGGGCTGAACGCGCAAGGCGCACGCGTGATCACCCATGCTGACGGTATTTACTTGTGGGATTCGGAAGGCAACAAGATTACCGACGGCATGGCCGGACTGTGGTGCGTGAATATCGGTTACGGTCGTAAGGATCTGCCTGAAGTGGCCAAGCGCCAGATGGAAGAGCTGGCTTATTACAATACCTTCTTCAAGACCACCCACCCCAAGGTGGCGGAACTGTCGGCCCTGCTGGCCAGCGTCGCACCGGATGGTTTCGAGCATGTGTTTTATACCAACTCGGGCTCGGAGTCGGTCGATACTATGATTCGCATGGTGCGCCATTACTGGAGTTCGGTCGGAAAGCCGGAGAAAAAGGTGCTGATCGGGCGCTGGAACGGTTATCACGGCTCGACTATAGGTGGCGCCAGTCTAGGCGGCATGAGCTATATGCACGAGCAGGGTGATCTGCCGATTCCCGGCATCGCTCACGTCGAGCAGCCTTGGTATTACAAGCATGGCAAGGATTTGACGCCGGAAGAATTCGGCATTCAAGCGGCGCAGTGGATAGAGGCCAAGATACTGGAAGTCGGTGCTGACAAGGTAGCGGCCTTTGTCGGCGAGCCTGTTCAGGGTGCGGGCGGTGTGATTATTCCGCCATCGACCTACTGGCCTGAAGTCGAGCGCATCTGCCGCAAGTATGATGTGTTGCTGGTTGCCGATGAGGTGATCTGTGGTTTCGGCCGTACCGGCGAATGGTTCGGCCAGACACATTTCGGCTTCAAGCCCGATATGTTTACCACGGCCAAGGGATTGTCATCCGGCTACTTGCCTATCGGTGCGGTTTTTGTCGGAGAGCGCGTGGCACGCGGTCTGATCGAAGAGGGGGGGGATTTCAATCACGGATTTACCTACTCCGGTCATCCGGTGTGTGCCGCCGTTGCACATGCCAACGTAGCGGCACTGCGTGACGAGGGTATCGTTGAACGGGTCAAGAACGCGACCGGCCCCTATATGCAGCAGCGTTGGCGCGAGGTGTTTGGCCAGTTTGCCCATGTGGACGATGTGCGCGGGGTTGGCCTGATTCAGGCATTCACGCTGGTGAAAAACAAGGCGACGCGTGAGCTGTTTGATAACTGGGGGGAGGCAGGTACGCAGTGTCGCGATATTTTCTTCAAGCACAACCTGATTATGCGCGCCTGCGGTGACCATATCGTGTGTGCACCGCCTTTGGTGATTACTAAGGCGGAAATCGATGCCATGCTGGAAACTGCGGTAGCCTGCTTGCGGGAGTTTGAGCAGCTTGTTGCTGCGCGGTCGTAAATTTTTAAGGGTGGCGGATTCGGGGAGTCTGGGCTTTGGTCGCTGCACGTAGCGGTTAGGGCTCTGACTCCCCGTATTTTTCATTGCTTGATCTGTTGGGTGCAATAAGTTTCGCTATCTAGTCTTTTTCTTTCAATAAAAAGCGTTTGAGTATGTACAGGATGGCGAACTGCAGTACGACAATGATGGCTATAGAAAAAATGATTTCCCATACTACACTGCTGAACCATTCGCGCATCGTGTGCCCTCCTGCCCCTCTTTTGTTGATCAATAGCCTGCATCGGTCATGACTGGGTGTGCCGGCTTTAGTGCTTGGAATGGGTAGGTGTGTGACTTTGATTGTGCTTTGATTTTGTTATGGTTTCATGAGTTTAGTGTATTAAGTTTGTGTTTTTATAAGTGAAAGATGGTTGGAAAGTTGCTGATGTACCTTTGGTTTTCGTTGTCTGATTGTTTTTGCTGCTGGCGCCAAGGTACTTAAGTTTAATTTAATCAATGGCTTGTCTTGTTTTCTTTGATTTTTACGCGAGGGTGCGAGTCGCAATATGTGGATGATGGTTGAATGCTGCCCCCGGTCTGTTTTTAATCATTGCTGTTGTTTGCGTGCAACTTTGCGTGGCCGTTTGAAAATGGGTTTTGGTCTGGGTGCCGGTGCGGTAGTGGCCAAACGCGGCATTGGCTTGATGCATGATATGTCGTTGATGCTTATGGCGGGTGTTGTCACATTTGCTTACGGGTGACTATCGCTATAGGGTGTAATACAATAAAAAAAGTTTCTTATTTGCTAGTGTCGAGTGCACTGTCCATAGCCTTGGTATTGCGACGGGTGTGTATGTCCGGCTTAGCTTCAGCTTTCCCCAAGGGTATACATGTTTATTCCTATCGGTTATGTGGTCATTCTGGCAGCCTGTTTCGGGGGGTTTGCGCTGGCAGGGGGGCATCTGGCATCGCTGTTTCAGCCTGTCGAATTGCTAATTATTGGTGGTGCCGGTTTTGGTGCTTTTTTGGCTGCACATGGTGGCGCGCCACTAAAAGCAACCGGAAAAGCATTGCCCAAGGTATTCAAGGCCTCGCCTTACAGCAAGGCCTTCTATATGGATTTGTTTGCTCTGCTTTTCGAGATCCTGGCCAAGGTCAGGAAAGAGGGCTTGATGTCGGTCGAGGCGGATGTCGAGGCGCCAGAGAGTAGTCCTTTGTTTGCTAAGTATCCGGCGATTCTGGCAGATCATCATGTGGTTGAGTTTATTACCGATTATTTGCGCCTGATGGTCGGAGGCAGCCTGAATGCCTTCGAGATTGAAAACCTGATGGATGTCGAACTGGAAACGCACCATCACGAAGCCGAGGTGCCGATTGGTGCGGTGAAGAGCCTGGCCGACGGCCTGCCGGCTTTCGGTATCGTGGCGGCCGTGATGGGGGTGGTGCATACCATGGAGTCGGTGGGTTTGCCGCCGGCTGAACTTGGCAAGCTGATCGGTGCTGCGCTGGTGGGCACATTTGTCGGTATTTTGCTGGCCTATGGCTTTGTCGCACCAATTGCAACGGCGATGGAGCACAAGCTGGCTGACCAGACCCGAGTTTTCCAGACGATCAAGGTGACTTTACTGGCAAGCCTGAATGGCTATGCGCCGCAGGTCGCCGTTGAGTTTGGCCGCAAGGCGCTGGCCGGGCAGGATCGTCCTTCGTTCCGCGAGCTGGAAGAGCACGTCAAACAGGCCAAGGCCAAGTAAGGCAGGGAAGACAATATGGCTGACGAATCTCAACGCCCCATTATCGTCAAGCGCATCAAGAAGGGTGGTCATGGTCATCACGGCGGCGCATGGAAAATTGCGTACGCCGACTTTATGACCGCCATGATGGCTTTTTTCCTGCTGATGTGGCTGCTGGGGTCTGCGTCTCAAGGCACGCTCAATGGTATTGCCGAGTATTTCAAAACCCCGCTTAAGGTGGCGCTGTCCGGAGGATCTGGTGCCGGAGATGCCACCTCCATGATCAAAGGGGGGGGTACCGATCTCACCCGTCAGGCGGGGCAGGTGAAGCGCGGCTACAAACATCCGGCTGAACTGGCGCAGGAAAAGCAGCGCCTGCAGGCGCTGCAGCAAAAAATTCAGGCCGATATCAATACCAGCAATGTGCTGAAATTTTACAAGAACCAACTGCGGCTGGAAATGACACCGGACGGTTTGAAAATCCAGATTGTGGATGAAAAAAACCGCCCTATGTTTGCGTCAGGCAGTGCCGATATTCTGCCGCATACGCGCGAAATTCTGCGCGAACTGGGTTATGAGCTCAATGCCGTGCCCAATATGTTGAGTGTGTCCGGGCATACCGATGCGGCGCCTTTTGCCGGGGGGCAAAAGGGCTATAGCAATTGGGAGCTTTCGGCGGATCGGGCCAATGCTGCCCGGCGCGAGCTTTTGCTGGGCGGGATGGATCCGGTCAAGATCCTGCGTGTGGTGGGCTTGGCTAATGCCAATCCGCTGATACCGCAAAACCAGTTCAGCCCGGAAAACCGCCGTATTGCCATTGTGATTCTGAATGATGATGCGGTCGACCGTATACGTAGTGATGGCTTAAGCGCTGCGCAACATACGGCTGCTGACGTGGCATCGGAGCCTGTCGCAACTGCGGCAGGCGGCGAACACTGATCGTGTTGCTGATGCGAGCTGCGTTGCTTGCCCTGTCGGCTGCTGTCTTGGCGTGGTTGGTCTATGCGCCGGCCACGCAGCCGCTGGCCTGGTGTGCGCTGCAAGCTGGTATCGTATTGCTGTTGGCGCATCTGTTCCGTCTTACTGTGCTTGCTGCGCTGTTCTCTGCCGGCCTGTTTCCCTTGCTGGTGTTGGCGTTGTGGCTGGATCTTCCGGCTTGGTCATATGCGCTGGCCGCAGCGCTGACTTTTGGTCTTTCACGCAATGCCTTATTTGAGCGGGTGCCGTTTTACCTGTCGTCAGACGAGGCCTGCCGGGTGCTCTCCATATGGCTGCCTTTTGGTGTGCGCGTGCTTGATGCGGGTAGTGGCGATGGCCGGGCGGTGTTGCTGTTGGCGCATCTGCGGCCAGATATTGAGGTGGTGGGTATGGAGAATGCCTGCTTGCCCTATCTGTTTGCACGTTTGCGCTGGCGTCTGGCTGGCTCTCCGGCCAATGCCAAGCTATGTTATGGCAGTTTTTGGCAGGCAAAATGGGGTGAGTATGATGTGGTCTATGCCTTTCTTTCCCCCGCCCCGATGCCGCGGCTGTGGCAGGTGTTTAGTGCGGGTGCGGGCGCTGATGCAGTGTTGATCAGCAATACCTTTGCCATTCCGGGCGTGCCTGCCAATGAAGTTCTGGTATTGTCCGGGCCTTTGCAGCGCGAGCTTCTTATCTGGCGTCATCCCCATGCAACTTGACACTTGGCTGGCTTCTGTTGCTGTACAGCGCTGGCCTGTCCTGCCGCAAACGCATGCGCGTATACGGCAGGAGCTGGCGCGTGGTAGCGAACGCTTACGTTTCGAGGTGCTGGCCAATCTGACATTGTCCGATCCGTTTTTGCTGCTGGATTTGTTGCGCCTGATGGCGACTTCCACCGCCTTGCAACGTAGTGGCAGCTTGCCTGCGGTCGAGCAGATGCTGATGGTGGTGGGCAGCGAGCGCATTATGATGCGTTATCGCCAGTTGACGGCCTGGCCTGAACCTGCTGACCGGCATGAGTTTGCCGTGCAGGAGGAAGTGGCCGGCCTGATGGGGCGTGCGCGCATCTCCGCACTGATTGTCAAAGCCTGGTTGTCCCTTGCAGGGGAGCACAAGGTCGAAGACAGTTTTGTTGCCGCCGAGATTTACAACTTGCCGGCATGCCTGTATCTGTTGCAGCACCAGGTGCGGCTAAAAAAGCCGGCGCTACAGCAGATGGCAGAGCAATTCGCCATGGATTATCCGCCGCTCTTGGCTGCGTTTATCCAGCGCATGCCTCTGCCTGAGGGCTTGAATGCGCTGCTGGGTAGTGGTGTGCCTGGCCGGCATCGCCAGTTGCTTAAACTTGCCGTTGCTTGTGCCGAGGGGCTGGATCAAGGATGGTGGCGTCCTGCGTGGCAGGCGGGGGTTTCGGCGGCCGCTCATTTGATGGGTGTAACCTATTCCGAGGCTTACCAGGCCGTAGTGCATGCCGTTTTACAGGTGGCACGCAACCCGCAGGCGCCTGCTTATACTTTTGCTGCCCGCCGTTTTCTGGCCATGGAAGGGGATATTCCGCTAGCCGATGAGCCATGCTTGCCGCCCTCGCTGGATGTAGCTGCGCGTACCGATCTGGCTATACGGGGCGCCTTGCGCCATTTGGCTAATGATCTGGGGTTCGAGCGCGTGTTGTTTTATCGCTTGAATGAAGCGGGTGATACTTTGCGTTTGCAGTTCCAGATTGGTCTCAAGTCTGGCGATGTCCTATTGCAGCAAATGCCGCTGATGAAGCCGGATGGCTTGCCGGCTTTGCTGCTTGGCCGGCCTCAGGGTTTTTTGCTGACACTGGCGCTGCATGCGCGCTTGCAGGTGAAATACGCCGATGCCTGGTTGTCGGCATTGAGTGGAAATGATGTCGCCTTGCTGTCGGTTTATGCAGAAGGCCGGCCGCTGGGCCTGTTTGTGGTCGATAATGCCGGTTCCGGGCGCGCCATTGACGATGCCTGCTATCAACAATTCAAATTACTGGCCGCCAGAGTGGCCAGTTTATCATTCTGACGTATGCAAAAGATTATCAGCTCTGCAAGTAACGAAGACCTCAAGCAATTGGCACGACTGGTGCAAAATGTACGCGAGCGGCGCAAGAGCCGGCAGATGGTGCTGGAGGGGATTCATCTGCTTGAGGCTGCGCTGGATGTTGCGCTGGTGCCGACGATGGTTTTTGTCAATGAAGATGCTGCGCAGCGATCCGACGTACAGGCTTTGTTGGCGCGCCTGCCTTCGGCAAGTGAGTGCATTCAGGTGGCGCGGGGCGTGTTTGCCAAGGTGACGGCGCTATCTAGCGCGCCCGAGGTGTTGGCGATTTGTCCGCGTCCCGAGGCGAGCAAGCCGCAGGAGGATGCCAGCCGCCTGCTGTTGGAAGACATTCAGGATCCGGGCAATCTTGGCACGATTTTGCGCTCGGCCGCCGCTGCCGATGTGCGTGAGGTCTATCTGTCCAAAGGCTGTGTCGATGTGTTTTCCCCTAAGGTATTGCGCTCGGGCATGGGGGCGCATTTTGCATTGTCCATTCATGAAGGCGCCGATCTTGCCGCCGAATTGGCCGCTTTTACCGGACGTAAACTGGTGACGCATCTGGCCGGAAGTACTTCGCTTTACGGGCAGGATTTGTCCGGGCCGATTGCGCTGGTCTTGGGCAATGAGGGGAGCGGGGTGTCTGATGCCTTGGTTAGTCTGTCTGACGTCCGTGTACGTATTCCGATGCCGGGGCATGCCGAGTCGCTGAATGTCGCGATGGCCGCCACGATCTGCCTGTTTGAGCGGGTGCGCCAATTGCAGTGCTAATTGTTCTGTAGTGTTACAGGGTGATTTGTGATTAATCGTAATCTATATTGGGTATTGGTTGACGGTGATATTCATCATCTGCACCGTGCACAAGGAGAGTGCGATGAGTGGCAAGTTTGAGGTCAGTAAGTCCAAGAATGGCAAGTATCTGTTCAACCTTAAGGCCGGCAACGGTCAGATTATTTTGACCAGCCAGCTGTTTGACTCTTTGCACCACGCGATAGAGGCGGCTCAGTACCTGCAATCTGAGCCTAAGCTGGATGCCCGCATCCGCCGCAAGATATCGACAGTGGGGGATCCTTATTTCAGTGTGCTGGGGCGCGGTGATAAAGTGCTGGCGCGTAGTGAAATGTATTCATCCTCCTCGGCGATGGAGCGGGGAATAGATTCGTTGCTGGATCATGCGCCGACCGCTCAGGTGATCGATACGACGGCGCTATAGAGGCTGGATGGGGTATGTTGATTGTGCCCCTAGCCATCTTTTTCAATCGCAGCCAGGGTGTGCTCTACATCCTTGAGCGCCTGCATCGCTTGCGGATCATCGCTGCCGCGAAGTTGTTGTTTTAGCCAGTCGCGGATCTTTTTCAGTTCTGCCAGCATCTTTTTTATTTCGGGGTCTTCTTCTTGCTTCTGTATCTCAGTGCTTGAGCGCCCCAGTTTGGGTGTGTTGTCACCGGATTTTTCCATCTGGTTTTCATCTGGCAGTTCATCTTCGCCGGCCAGGCTGTTTGCGGCATTGTCCTGATCCGCCGTCAGTGTTCCGGCTTCCGGCAAAATCACGCTTGTCGCCTGAGTATCCTCGGTCTGCCCATCTGCCGGTGTTACGATGGCTGGCTGCTGCGGCAGGGTGGGTGTCGCATTGCCGCTCCCGCCACTCAGGGACTTTAGCTCACGTGCCGCTTGTGCCAGTTGCTGCGCCAGTGCCCGCAAGCTGCCCGGGTCGCTGCCGGCTAGTGCCATCATTTTGCGTAGCATCTCTATCCGCGCCTTGAGCATAGTCTTGCTGATGTCATTCATTGGGTTTGAATTTGATGGCGCGGCGGCAGTTGGTTTGCGCAGTTTGGCCATGTACTTGTTCAGTGCGGTGGAGAGCGTGTCTTGCAGAATGTTTTGCTGCTCATGGGCGAGTGTGCGGGTAGCCGGGGGCGGGGGCGCTGCATTGCTGGTAGGCGTTGTGGTAGGGTGTTTGTGTGCGGTGCCGTGTGGCGTTGAGATACGTTGTTCGGTTGAGGGGCGCACTTGCATGGACTGTCTTTCGGTAAGCCTTTACTTGCTATCGTCTGTGTTTGCCATTACTTGAGCGCCTCAATGGGGGGCTTCTATTCTGTCCGGTAAATAAAAAAGGCCGGTGCAACCCTTGTCGGGTAGCACCGGCCTGTTGAATTTACCTGATTAGTCGCGCTGGCCGCCAAAAGCCATCAGAAGCTGCAACAGGCTGGTGAACAGGTTGTAGATGCTGATGTAAATGGTCAGCGCGGCAGAAATGTAGTTGGTTTCGCCGCCGTCAACGATGGACTTGACCTGCCACAGGATCATCAGCGAGCTGAACAGAGCGAAGGCTGCGGAGATGGTCAGCTGCATGGCCGGAATGCGCAGGAAGATGTTGGCGATCATCGCTACCATCAGGACAACAGCGCCAACGGTCAGGAAGCGGCTAAGTCCGGACAGGTCGCGCTTGGTGGTAGTGGCGATGCCGGCCATCACGAAAAAGACCACCGAAGTTGCGCCGCCCGCCACCAGGACCAGTTGGGCGCCATTTTTCAGGCTGAGCGCCACTTGCAGCAAAGGCCCGAGCAGTACACCCATAAACAGGGTGAGTACCATCATCAGGACGACGCCCATCGAGCTGTCGCGATTCTTTTCTACGGCAAAAAACAGGCCGTACAGCATGGCCATCATGATCAGGCTGGACATGATCGGGCTGCCTGCCATAAAGGCAAAATTCATATTGGTGCCGATGACCGCGCCTATGATGGTCGGAATCATCGACAGAGCCAGCAGCGCATAAGTATTGCGCAGAACCTTATGGCTGGCGCCTACCTCGGTGCTGGTGCGGTAGGTAGTCTGAAAGTTCTGTTGCATACAGTGTTTCTCCTTGGGTGTTGCGGTGTGAATTGGTTCTGACATTACTAATGGTAAATGGTTTCCATTGTGGATGGAAATATGGTCGTATGCCTTGTCTTGCCGCTTAGTGTGCGTTATTATTGCGCTCTTGTCTTGGCAGATGACGCCATTGGCAGGCGAGGGTGGCGGAATTGGTAGACGCACTGGATTTAGGTTCCAGCGGGGCGACCTGTGAGAGTTCGAGTCTCTTCCCTCGCACCATAGATAAATTCTGCAGCCTTGTGCTGTAGGCAGTAGC
Organism: Craterilacuibacter sinensis; assembly: GCF_009831765.1. Classification (GTDB taxonomy): domain Bacteria; phylum Pseudomonadota; class Gammaproteobacteria; order Burkholderiales; family Chromobacteriaceae; genus Craterilacuibacter; species Craterilacuibacter sinensis. Next base: position 98,099 of record NZ_WSSB01000007.1, read on the forward strand.
CCCGCACAAACGGCAAGTACCGTTTTGCGGGGTTTTTTGTTTGTCCTTTGCGGGGTAGCAAGCGCCGCTTGCGGCTTATAGCTTCCCGATAGGGCATGATATACTGGCCAACTTTTGCGGCAGGCTGTGCAGGAAATATATTTTGCTTTTGCGGTTTTGCCGTGACCGGCGAGTGCCGGTGCATGTAAACCTGTGTGGCGGAGTCTGTTTGATTGCGCTGCCTGCTCACTCCAACCCTGTATAAAGATCAAGGATTCAACATGCAAGTTCAGCTGGAAACGTTGAGCAACCTCGAGCGTCGCATCACCATCGCGCTGCCGATGACCGAGATCGATGCCAAGGTAACAGAACGCCTCAAGCGCGCAGCCCGCAGCGCCAAGATTCAGGGCTTCCGCCCGGGCAAGGCGCCGTTCAAGATTGTTGAAGCAAACTACGGCCCGCAGATCCGCGAAGAAGTGATCGGCGAGCAGGTTCAGCAGAGCTTCTATGTTGCCGTTGCACAGGAAAAGCAGCGCATAGCCGGCTACCCGCGTTTTGAAGCGGCCCAGGAAAGCGCTGATCTGGAGAACTTCAAGTTCTCCGCCGTATTCGAAGTGTTCCCGGAAGTGGTCGTAGGCGATCTGACCTCTGCTGAAATCGAAAAGCCGGTCACCCCAGTGGGCGATGCGCAGATCGAGCAGACCATCGAGATCCTGCGTAAGCAGCGCACCCGTTTCAATTATGTTGACCGCGCAGCTGCCGAAGGCGATCGCGTGATTATCGACTTCAAAGGCTCGATCGACGGCGTATTGTTCGCTGGCGGCTCGGCTGAAAACCACGCTTTCGTTTTGGGCCAGGGCCAGATGCTGGCTGACTTCGAAGCCGGTGTCACCGGTCTGAAAGAAGGCGAAACCAAGTCGATCGAAGTGGCTTTCCCTGAGGATTACCACGGTAAAGACGTAGCCGGCAAAACCGCCGTGTTCGAAATCACCGTTAAAAACGTGTCCGAAGCGCAACTGCCGGCTATTGATGCCGACTTTGCCAAGGCGCTGGGTGTGGCCGATGGCGACGTAGAAAAAATGCGCGCCGAAATCAGCAAGAACGTAGCACGCGAAGTGAAACGTCGTCTGGCTAGCCGCACCAAGGAAAACGTGATGCAGGCGCTGCTGGACGCAACCAAGATCGACTTGCCTAAGTCGCTGGTTGAGCTGGAAGTCGGCCGTCTGATGGATCAGGCTCGCCAGGATCTGCAACAGCGTGGTATGAATATCAAGGACATGCCTTTCCCGGCTGAGCTCTTTACTGCACAGGCCGAGCGCCGTGTGGCACTGGGTCTGATCCTGTCGGCTGTTGTTGAAGCCAACAAGCTGGAAGCCAAGCCGGAACAGGTTAACGCCATGATCGCCGAGTTTGCCGATAGCTACGAGCATCCGGAAGAAGTGGCCAAGTGGTACGCGGAAAGTGCAGAGCGCATGGAAGGCCCGACCTCCATGGTTCTCGAAGACAATGTCGTAGAGTTTGTGCTTTCGCAGGCTAAAGTGGTAGAGAAAGAAGTTGCGTTTGATGCACTGATGGGCAACAACGCCTGATAATGACTGACCAGAGAGGCCGAATCATGTCGATGATGGATCCCCGGGCCTTGGGCCTGGTACCTATGGTGGTAGAGCAAAGTGGGCGTGGCGAACGCGCTTACGATATCTACTCGCGCCTGCTCAAGGAACGTATCGTGTTCCTCGTGGGCCCCGTAAACGACGAGTCGGCCAATCTGGTCGTCGCGCAGATGTTGTTCCTTGAGTCGGAAAACCCGGACAAGGATATTTACCTTTATATCAATTCGCCGGGTGGTTCGATTACGGCAGGCATGTCGATTTACGACACGATGAATTTCATCAAGCCTGATGTATCGACCCTGTGTATCGGTCAGGCAGCCAGCATGGGTGCATTCCTGCTGTCTGCCGGCACCAAGGGCAAGCGTTATGCCCTGGCTCATAGTCGGGTCATGATTCACCAGCCATTGATTGGCGGTTTGTCTGGCCAGGCAACAGATATCGAAATCCATGCGCGTGAACTTTTGAAGATCAAGGCGCTGATGAATGAATTGATGGCCTTGCATACCGGCAAGGACGTCGAGCAGGTAGAACGCGACACCGAGCGCGACAATTTCATGTCGGCCGAACAAGCGTGCGCCTACGGACTTATTGACAAGGTACTGACGTCCCGCAAGGACGTGGTGGCTTAAGCTGACGGATAGTATGCATGTCTGAAAAATCGAGCGGCGAAAAACTCTTGTACTGCTCTTTCTGCGGCAAAAGCCAGCATGAAGTGCAGCGCTTGATAGCCGGCCCCCAGGTCTATATTTGCAACGAGTGCGTGCGCTTGTGTGACGATATCATTATCGAGGAGCTCGACCAGAAATCGATCGAAGCTTCCGGCGAGAGTGAAGAGCGCAAGCTGCCTGCACCGCAGGAAATCCGCGAAGCGCTGGACCAGCATGTCATTGGCCAGGATATGGCCAAAAAATCGCTGGCGGTCGCCGTGTACAACCATTACAAGCGTCTGTACACGCCGGTGGTGAAGGATGAGGTTGAACTGTCCAAGAGTAATATTCTCTTGATCGGCCCGACCGGTTCCGGCAAGACGCTGCTGGCGCAGACGCTGGCCAAATTGCTGGATGTGCCTTTTGTGATCGCGGATGCAACCACCCTGACCGAAGCCGGTTATGTGGGGGAGGATGTAGAACACATCATCCAGAAGCTGCTGCAAAAGTGTGATTACGATGTCGAGAAGGCGCAGCGCGGTATCGTCTACATCGACGAGATCGACAAGATTTCGCGCAAGTCGGAAAACCCGTCTATTACCCGTGATGTTTCGGGTGAAGGCGTGCAGCAGGCACTGCTGAAACTGATCGAAGGTACGGTAGCTTCGATTCCGCCGCAAGGTGGCCGCAAGCATCCGAATCAGGAATTTATCCAGATCGACACCACCAACATCCTGTTTGTGTGTGGCGGGGCGTTTGATGGGCTGGAAAAGATTATCCGCCGTCGCTCGGAAAAGGGCGGAATTGGTTTCGGTGCCGAAGTATCGTCCAAAGATGAAGGCAAGAGCGTTTCCACCTTGTTCAAGGAAGTGGAGCCGGAAGATCTGATCAAGTTTGGTCTGATTCCGGAGTTGATCGGTCGTTTGCCGGTCGTGACGACGCTGGAAGAGCTGGACGAAGAAGCGCTGGTCACCATTCTGACCCAGCCGCGTAATGCGCTGAGCAAGCAGTATCAGAAACTGTTCGCCATGGAAGGCGTGGAGCTGGAATTGCGTCCGTCTGCATTGCGTGTGATCGCCAAGCAGGCGATGATACGCAAGACGGGTGCCCGCGGTTTGCGCTCCATTCTCGAACGCGCCTTGCTGGATACCATGTATGAACTGCCTTCGATGCAGAATGTGGAAAAGGTCGTGGTTGACGAGAAAGTGATAGAAAAGGGCGATAAACCCTTGTTCATCTACCGCGAGGCAGATGACGGGCTGGCCCAGTCTGCCTGAAACGGTTGAACATGACAAAACCGCCCTTCAGGGCGGTTTTTTATTTGGGGCTGACAGCCGGAGCGCTTGAAATGCGCATGTGCTCCCCCATTTCTGCTCTATTAATATCCATTTAGCCATGGTCAGGAAATATGTCCCAGAGCGCCGAACTTCACGAAGAAACCGCATTGCCGCTGTTGCCGCTGCGCGATGTGGTGGTCTTCCCCCATATGGTTATCCCGCTGTTCGTCGGTCGAGCCAAGTCTATCCGCGCACTGGAAGTCGCGATGGACGAAGGCAAGCAGATCCTGCTGGTTGCCCAGCGCTCCGCCTCCAAGGATGAGCCTGCGCCCGAAGATCTGTATGAAATTGGTACCGTTGCCTCTGTGCTGCAAATGCTCAAGCTGCCGGACGGTACGGTCAAGGTACTGGTAGAAGGGCGCCAGCGCGCCTATGTGAAGGATGTCAGGGAAGAGGAGGATTGCTTTGTTGCGACCGTCTCGCCTGTGGCTCCCGAGCCGGCGGACTCGACCGAAGTCGAGGCCATGCGCCGTGCCTTGCTCAACCAGTTTGAACAGTACGTCAAACTCAACAAGAAAATACCGCCCGAAGTCATGACTTCGCTGGCCGGCATCGAACAGGCCGGGCGCCTGGCCGATACGGTGGTGGCGCATCTGCCGCTGAAAATCGAGCAGAAGCAGGAAGTGCTGGAAATCCTCGAGGTGCAGGCACGACTCGAGCATCTGCTGTCTCAACTGGAAGGCGAAATCGATATTCTGCAAGTCGAGAAGCGCATCCGTGGTCGCGTCAAGCGCCAGATGGAAAAGAGCCAGCGCGAGTATTACCTGAACGAGCAGGTCAAGGCCATCCAGAAAGAGCTGGGCGAGCTAGAAGAAGGTGGCGAGACCGAAGAGCTGGAGAAACGCATCAAGGCCTCCGGCATGAGCAAGGAGGCACGCGAAAAGGTGACCGCCGAACTCAAGAAACTGTCGCTGATGTCGCCGATGTCGGCCGAGGCAACGGTGGTGCGTACCTATATCGACACCCTGCTTGATCTGCCGTGGAAAAAGAAAACCAAGATCAGCAAGGATATCGAACATGCCGACGATGTCCTGAACGAGGATCACTTTGGCCTGGAAAAGGTCAAGGAGCGCATTCTCGAGTATCTCTCGGTACAACAGCGTGTCGATCGCCTCAAAGCGCCTATCCTGTGCCTGGTGGGGCCGCCGGGCGTAGGCAAGACCTCGCTTGGGCAGTCGATTGCCCGTGCCACCGGGCGCAAGTTCGTGCGTATGGCTTTGGGTGGTGTGCGCGACGAGGCTGAAATCCGGGGACATCGCCGTACCTATATCGGCTCCATGCCGGGCAAGGTGCTGCAGAACATGACCAAGGTCGGCGTGAAAAACCCGCTGTTCCTGCTGGATGAGGTTGACAAGCTGGGTGCCGATTTCCGTGGCGACCCGTCGTCGGCACTGCTGGAGGTGCTGGACCCGGAGCAAAATCATGCTTTTGTCGATCACTATGCCGAGGTTGAGTACGATCTGTCGGATGTGATGTTTGTCGCGACCGCCAACTCGTTGAATATTCCGCCTGCGCTGCTGGATCGAATGGAGATTATCCGTCTGTCCGGTTACACCGAAGACGAGAAGATCAATATCGCGCTCAAGTATCTGGTGCCCAAGCAGATGAAGAACAACGGGGTGAGCGAGGACGAGGCGCTGATCCATGAAACGGCCATTCGCGATATCGTGCGCTACTACACGCGTGAAGCCGGTGTACGTAGCCTGGATCGTGAAATCGCCAAAATCTGCCGTAAGGTGGTGATGGCACAGTTGCAGAAAAAAGACAAAGCCGGCAAGGTGACGGTCGATGCCGATAACCTCGACAAGTATCTGGGTGTGCGCCGATTCGACTATGGTCTGGCCGAAGAGGAGAACCGTCTGGGACAGGTAACGGGTCTTGCCTGGACCGAAGTGGGCGGAGAATTGCTGACGATCGAGGCGGTGGCCTTGCCAGGAAAGGGCAATATCATCCGCACCGGCCAGCTGGGCGAAGTGATGCAGGAATCGATCACGGCGGCGCTGAGCGTGGTCAGAAGCCGTGCCGCATCGCTGGGCATCAAGCCGGATTTCTATGAAAAACGCGACATGCACATACATGTTCCCGAGGGTGCAACCCCAAAGGACGGGCCATCTGCGGGCATCGCCATGACCACGGCCATTGTGTCGGTGCTGACCGGAATTCCGGTGCGTGCCGATGTGGCCATGACGGGTGAAATCACCTTGCGTGGCGAAGTGTTGCCAATTGGTGGCCTCAAAGAGAAACTTTTGGCGGCGCACCGTGGCGGCATCAAGCAGGTGCTGATCCCGCATGGCAATGTGAAGGATCTCGTTGAAATTCCAGCGAATATCAAGGGCAAGCTGGAGATCCATCCGGTCAAATGGATAGATCAGGTATTGGCTTTGGCGCTGGAAAGAATGCCTGAGGCGTTGTCAGAGGATGCAACGTCTGCCAATATGTCGCAATCAGCGGACGTCGTGCAGAATCAGTCCGTCGTGACGCACTGATTCAAGGCGTCGGGAAGAGTTTAAAAGCGCATGAAATACCTCGTGTCAGACCGCTTTTTTACCGGGGGCTACCCTCGGGAGGCCGCTTGACACAAGGATTTCAGCCTTGCTATAAATCAGGCGGTTTTGCCGCATACTACGTATTCCGAAGAATGATGAAAGGGGACTTAACGTGAACAAGTCTGAACTGATCGATGCCATCGCAGCCCATGCCGACATTTCCAAGGCAGCTGCTGCCAAAGCGCTTGATGGCGTAATTGTTGCTGTAACCGATACCCTGAAAAACGGCGATGATGTCACGCTGGTCGGTTTTGGTACTTTCTACGTAGGCGAACGTGCCGAGCGTAGCGGCCGCAATCCTAAGACTGGTGAAACCATCACCATTCCTGCCGCCCGTACCCCGAAGTTCCGTGCCGGCAAGGCACTCAAGGATGCACTGTAAACAGTTGCATGCCTGCCTGTAACGGGCAGGCCGGACAGAGAGCTTGCTCTTCTGTCATGTTAACGGAGTGGTAGTTCAGTTGGTCAGAATACCGGCCTGTCACGCCGGGGGTCGCGGGTTCGAGCCCCGTCCACTCCGCCAGACACGCAAGGTGAACGGGCAACCGTTCACCTTTTTCTATTTGTGGTCGTTGACTCCAGTAAAGCCATGTTTGATTTCGTTCATAACAACAAATTTGCCATCAAGATCATTCTTGGTGCAGTAGCCCTGACCTTTGTCGGTTTCGGGGTAGGCAGCTATTCGTCAGTGGTGGATGATCCTTATCTGGCCAAAGTCGGCGGCCAGAAGATCGTCAAGGCCGATCTTGACCGCGCACTTGAGGGGCAGCCTGCCAATGCAGCGACCCGCCAGGCGGCGCTGGAAAACCTGATCCGGCAGAATCTGGTACTGGCGGATGCCGAGGCGTCCAGCCTGTCTGTGGGCAGCACCGAGCTGCGCCGGGTGATCGCCTCGATACCGGCCTTCCAGCAAGACGGAAAATTCAGTCCCGAGCGCTACAAGGAGTTTCTGGCCAGCCGTTACATGACGCCGGATGCGTTCGAAGCGCGCGTGCTGCAGGACATTACCCTGCAAAGCCAGTTGTTGCCTTATACCGGCAGCCATTTCGTATCACGTGCCGTTGCGGCGCGCATGGCTGCATTATTGGGTGAAACGCGCGATGTGCAGGCGATGGTGCTGCGCCCGCAGGCATTCGAAGCGGATATCAAGCTGGACGAGGCTGCGCTCAAGGCTTACTACGACGCCAATAAGGCGCGTTTCCGTACGCCGGATGCGGTGAAGCTTGATTATGTCGTACTGTCGCAGGCGCAACTGGCGGCCAAGGTCGACGTGAGCGATGCCGAGGCCCGCAAGTATTACGAGACGCACGCCGCCGAGTTTGCCAGCGAAGAGCGCCGTGTTTCGCATATCCTGCTGACGGTCGATCAAGCCGCCAAGCCGGAAGTCAAAGCCAAGGTCAAGGCCGAGGCGGAGGCGCTGCTCAAGGAAGTGCGCGCAAATCCGGCTCGCTTTGCCGAGCTGGCCAAGACCCGCTCGCAGGATCCTGGCTCGGCAGCCAATGGCGGGGATCTGGGTTTCTTCGGTCGCGGTGCCATGGTCAAGCCGTTTGAAGACGTTGCTTTCAGTCTGAAAAAAGACCAGATCAGCGAAGTAGTCAGCACCGATTTCGGTTATCACATTCTCAAGCTGGACGAGATCAAGACGACCGATTTTGATGCCGTCAAAGCGCAAATCATCGAGCAGATGAAGCGCCAGAAGGCGACCGCCGAATACCGTGCAGCCGCCGAGAAGCTGGCCGATCTGGCTTACCAGCATGGCGATTCGCTCAAGGCGATTACGGATGCGCTGGGTCTGCCGGTTGAAAAGAGCGCGCTTGTGGTGCGTGGCAAGCCGGGCGAGGGCATTGCCGGCAATTCCAAGTTGCTGGAAGCCGTGTTTTCTGATGATGTGCTGAAAAAGAAGCACAACAGCGAACCGGTCGAGGTGGGTAACAATACGCTGGTCGTGGCACGCGTGGCCGAGTATCAGCCTGCTCACCAACAGACGCTGGCCGAAGTGACGCCGCTGATTCGTAGAGAACTGTTGCAGAAGGAGGGGGCCAAGCAGGCTGAGGAGAAGGGCAAGGCTTTGCTGACCGAACTCAAAGCTGGTAAGGCCGCTTCGCTAACAGGCTGGGGCGAGATGGTGCCGGTGTCGCGCCGTGCGCCACAGGGACTGCCGCTGGCTGATTTGCGTGCTTTGTTTGCCGTGTCTGCCAAGGTGCTGCCGGCCTACGCTGGTATCAAACATGACAATGGCGACTATGTGATCTACCGCATCGATAAGCTGGTGCCGGCTAAAAATGATAACCCGGCGGAACTGGCCCAGCTTTCGGCTGTGATTGGCGAGATGTCATCCAATGCGCTGGTCAGTGCGTATCTGGAGAGCTTGCGTCAGAAGTATCCGGTGACGCTGAGTCAGCAGCCTGCCGAGTAAATTTTGAGTTTGAACGCAAAAACGGGCGCTTGATGGCGCCCGTTTTTGCGTTGTCAATTTGCCTTGGCTGTTTGTTAGTAGCCCGAGATTGAAGGCTATTTGTTTGTAATCAAATAGCTTAAGAATAAATTATCGTAATATAAAATAATGGTATTGTTATTTGTTATTCATGCTGGCTGTGCCTTGTAGCCTTATTTTGGCAGCGATTGCCTATTGGAGTGTTCAATGTTTGTTTCTATCCGAAGCTTGAAGCAATTCCTGCGGCCATTAAGCACAGCAACGCAGCGTGGAGTCGATCTGACCTTGGTATTGCCGGAAGGGCGCTCTGCACTCTCTGATATGGCTGGCCTGATTAACCGCCTGTTTCGCCATCTTCATCAGGCAATAGGCAAAATTGCCGGCCATGCCATCAATTTGTCGCAATTGGCGACGCCCTTGTCGGAAATGGCCGGCAAGCTCGAAGCACGCGCCCAGGCCCAGCAGCAGTACGCCGAACAAATAGGCCGTGCCAGTCAGGAGTTGTCTGTCACCGTGCAATCGATTGCCAATAGCGCGGCCGAGGCATCGTCTTTTTCCGGTGAGGTCGCGCAGGCGGTGAGTAATGCCAACGCCAGCGATCAGCAAAACCGCCGGCAAATCGAGGCCATAGGCAGTAGCACCGAGACACTGGCCCGGCAGATGGACTTGTTGAAAACCAGTTCTGACTCGATCGGTGAAGTCGTCGAGCTGATCAAGAGTATTGCCGACCGTACCCGTTTACTGTCGCTTAATGCGGCGATCGAGGCGGCGCGTGCTGGTGAAGAGGGGCGCGGCTTTGCTGTGGTTGCCGATGAGGTGCGCAAACTGGCTGACCAGACTACACAGGCCACGCAGAGTGTGGAAACGCTCTTGGCCAATATCCAGCAGCAGGTGGCGACCTCGGGCGTGACCATGCAGCAGATGGCCAGTCTGGTGCAGCAGGGTATTGTGGTGTCGGGGGAAGCCGGCGAATCGATCAAGGCTGCTTCGCGCGATATTACGGTCCTGATTGAGCATGTGCATGTGATCGCCGACGCCAGCGGTGCGCAAAGTGCCAAAGTAGCCGCCATTGCCAGCCAGATAGACGGCGTCGTGGAGGGGGCAAGACAACAGTTGGACGACGCCCATGCCTTGGCGCAAAGCGCTGTCAAGGTGCGTGAAGATAGCGATGCCTTGTTGGGCGAGGTCGGAAAATTCCGTCTGGAGGGCCACCAGCAAAGCCGAGACCGGATCGCGCAGGCACTGCAAAGCTGGCAGTTGGAGCAGCTGGATGGAGAGGATCTGGATCGCAAGCTGGTGGCTTTGTGCCGGCAGGAACCCTCCCTAGAAATGGCGTGTGTGACCGATGCCCGGGGGCGTCAGGTCTCTGCCGATGTGGCGCCCGGCCATTTCGATTTGTCTGGCCGTAACAACGACTGGCATGACCGGCGCTGGTTTCAGGATGCAGTCAGGGCGCGGGCCTTGGTGGTGTCTGACCTGTACCGTTCGGTTGATACCGACCAGTATTGCTTTACCCTCTCTGCACCTTTGTTTAATGCAGCCGGGCAGTTATTAGGTGTCTTCGAGGGGGATGTGCGTTTTAACCATATTGTTGCTTAAACGTTGAGAGGCTAGCGTGGGGAGCTTGCTTGTCGGCAGGCTCTGCGCGCTAGCCTGCGCTGTGTTTGATTCCCACCTGGGGTATTCATGCCCCAGCAAAAACGCCCTGTCCATTCTGTTCCTATTCATTTGCATCTTGCACTACTGCGAGTAAGGCGCTGTATGCGGCCATAAACGCTGTGGCATGTGTTGGCGTGCTGCAATCAATAACCTTGTAACTGTTATGGATAAAATGATGTAAAATATTACTTATAATAAATATTACTGAGTCAGCCGGAATGGGGTGGCTCATTTATTAGTGGTTGATCTTCATGTATTTATCGGATGGTCGTGATTTGTCTGCAGATGCTGCATCGCAGCATCTGCTTGCCTTTGCTGCACGCCTGCTTTGCGGCACAGTTTCCATTTTGCCCATCGTGGATGGGGAGGGCGGGCAGATTGCTGCTGAGCGTTTACCGCTTTGTCTGGATGGGGTGGCGGTCGCCAGTTTGTCTTGCGTGCGGATGGCAGAGCATGAACCGGATGAGCACTGGAAACAGGACTTTGCAGCTCTTGCCCGGCTGTGTGAAGAGCAGCTGCAACAGCAGCAACGCTTCCTTCAGGCACGGCAGCAGCATCAGGCGGTGCTGGACAATGCCGCCGACGCGATTGTCGTGATCGATCAGTCTGGGATTATCCAGTCAGCCAATCACGCTTGTGAGCGCCTGTTCGGCTATGCCTTGAGCGAACTGCTGGGCAGTAATGTGAATATGCTGATGGGGGGCGCGGAGCGCGCGGCACATGACGGCTATCTGGCCCGTTATCTGCTGACCGGCCACGCCAGCATTATCGGCATCGGGCGTGAGGTCAGGGTCAGGCACAAGCATGGCCACACGTTGCCGGCACGGCTATCTATTGGAGAGTCGGTGATAGGCGGACAGCGCTTGTTTACCGGCATTTTGCATGATTTGACCGCCCGCAAGGCGGTTCAGCTGGAGCTGGAAAACCAGCGTCTGAAACTGGATACCCTGCTTAATGCATCGCCCAACCCGATTGTGGGCAAGGATCTGAACGGCCGTTACACCTTTGCCAATGCGGCGGCATCCGCGTTGCTGGGTATTGAACACCAGTCTGTCCAGGGTAAGACCGATCACGAGTTGTTCCCGCCCGAGCTTGCCGACAGGATTGTGGCGCTGGACAGGCAGGTTATGGGCAGCGGTGAGCCTTGTGCCGAATTAGTACATTATTATCGCGATGCCGAAGCCGGTCAGCCTGCGCGTGAACTGTGGATCAATATGAGCAAGGCACCATGGCGGAATGTCCATGGTCAGATTACCGGTCTGGTTGCCGTAGGCCACGATGTCAGCGAACAACAGCGCAGCGAACAAAAAGCGCAGGCGGCCAGGCAGCAATTACTGACCGCGATCGAGAATATTCCCGACGGATTTGCGCTGTATGGCGAGGATGATTGTCTGCTGCTGTGCAACCGGCGCTATCAGGCGCTGTATCCACTGATTGCCGACCGGATGCAGGCGGGAACCCCTTTTGCCGACATCTTGCGGGCCGGTGTGGCACGCGGGCAATTCAGCGACGCCATCGGCAATGAAGAGGAATGGATCGCGTGGCGTCTGGCACAAAGCCGGCAGCAGCAGAGCAGCTTTATCTATCCGCTGGACGGCGGCCGCTGGCTGAAGGTTGCCAATTGCCGGGTAAGCGGTCTTGGCTGGCTGAGTGTCCAGACCGATATTACCGAGCTTAAAGCGGCACAAGAAGCGGCCTTGAGTGCCAGTCGTGCCAAGGACGAGTTTTTGTCCAGCATGAGTCACGAGCTAAGAACACCGATGAATGCCATTCTCGGTTTTGCCCAGTTAATGGAAAACAGCCAGCGCGACCCGCTCACCGACAAACAGAAAAAACAGGTCGGGCATATCCGTCAGGCGGGCAGCCACTTGTTGGGCTTGATCAATGAGGTACTGGATCTGGCCAGTATCGAGTCCGGCAAGCTGACGCTGTCGTCGGAAAACGTACAGGTCAATGAGCTGGCCGAGGAGACGCTGGCGCTGGCGTCATCGCTGATCGGCAACCGGAATATCATTTTGCAGCAGCAAGGCAGCGAACGCCTGATGGTGCGGGCCGACCGCATGCGCCTGCGTCAGGTGCTGCTGAATCTGCTTGGCAATGCCATCAAGTATCACCATGCATCCGGCGGCCATATTGCCGTACGCATCGGCCTGTCTCCCGCCTCGGTGCAGATGGTGCGCATTGTCGTCGAGGACGATGGCCCCGGTATCGCCGGCGACAAATTGCATTTGCTGTTTCAGCCTTTTCAGCGGCTGGGGCAGGAGCAGGGGCAGATTGAAGGTACCGGTGTCGGCCTGGCCATCTGCAAACGCCTGCTGGAACATATGCAAGGCAGTATTGGTGTCGACACTGTGGAGACAGGAGGAACCCGCTTCTGGTTGGACCTGCCTGGTGTTGACCCGGTCGATGTCGCAGCGGGCAAGGCGAGTGAAAGCAAGGGGGCCTTGCCGGCGGTGCAAATTGGGCAAAAGACGGTGCTGTATATCGAGGACAACCCGCAAAATTGCCAGTTGATGCAGGACATCATGGAGGAATACCCGGCATGGCGGCTTGTTCTTGCTTCGGATGCCCAGAGTGGTCTTGCGCTGGCCATATGCGGGCAACCGGATTTGATCCTGATGGATATCAATCTGCCTGGCATGGATGGTTTTGCCGCGCGCCAGGCACTGCTGCAGCATGAGGAAACCCGTACGATCCCTGTCGTCGCGCTGAGTGCCAATGCCATGGAACATAGCGTGCGCCGGGCGCATAAGGCCGGTTTTGCCGATTATCTGACCAAGCCGGTCGATCTTGCCGCCCTGAATAAGGTGCTGCAGTGCTGGCTGAATCCACTGACCGAGACACCTGCTTCATGGACAGTTTGACCCGATTGCATATTCTGCTGGTGGACGACAAACCCACCAATCTGGCCGTACTGGAAGACTTGCTCGATGACGCAGGCTACAAGGCGGTGCATTCTATCGGCGATCCCCGGCAGGTGATGCCGTATCTGGCGAGCCATTCGGTTGATCTGGTATTGCTGGATATCCGCATGCCGTACCTGAGCGGGCTTGATCTTCTGCAACAGATGCAGGCTTATTTCAGCCATGAGCCACAGGCCATGCCGCCGGTCATGGTGCTGACGGCGGAGAGCGATGAGTTGACCCGCGAACAGGCGTTGCGTCTGGGGGCGCGTGACTTTCTGGGTAAACCATTTCTGCATTGGGAAGTTTTGCTGCGGGTAGAGAACCTACTCCGTGTCCGGCAGTATTACCGGAGTACCCGCGCACGCGCAGCCGAACTTGAGCATGCGCTGTCCCGGCGCGAACGCGAGCTGCAACAGGCCCAGCTGGAAATCGTGCGCCGTCTGGCGCAGGCCGCCGAGTTTCGCGACAACGAAACCGGCATGCATGTAGAGCGTATGAGCCGCATGGCACAGTTGCTGGCGCGTCTGGCCGGCTGCGATGACGATTTTTGCGCCATGCTGCTGCATGCCAGCTCCTTGCATGATCTGGGCAAGATCGGCATTCCCGATGCCATCCTGCTCAAGCCGGGACGGCTGGAGGACGACGAGATGCGCATCATGCGCGAGCATGCCCGTATCGGTCAGCGCATCCTGTCCAATCATCCATCTGCCTTGATGCAGATGGCCGCGATCATTGCCGCCACCCACCATGAGAAGTGGGACGGTAGTGGTTACCCTGAGAGTCTGGCGGGGGAGACTATTCCGCTAAGCGGCCGGATCTGTGCATTGGTCGATGTATTCGATGCCCTGTGTTCCGAACGCCCCTACAAGAAGGCGTGGAGCGAGAGCGATGCGGCGGCGCTGATCGCCCGGGAGGCCGGCCGTCATTTCGACCCTGCGCTGGTCGCACTTTTCCTGCAGCACCTGCCTGAATTCCAGGCTATTCGTCTGGCCAACCCGGATCTGATCGCGGCCGGCGAACTTCAATATGTATAAGCAAAGAGAAACTGATGATGAGTAGCCTCCATGTGGCGCGCCGTGGCATAAGCATGCGCAGCAAACTGTATCTGCTGGTCGCGCTGGCGGTCAGCGGATTGATTGTCCTGGGCATGACTGCGCTGTATATGCAGCGCCAGGCCTTGCTGGGCGATCGTATCGACAAGGTCAAAGGTTTGGTCGAGAGTACGGTCAGCATGGTTGGTTTTTATGAGGACGAGGCCCGTCAGGGACGGCTTGCCACCGAACAGGCACAGCGTCTGGCTTTGGCCGCCATCAGCCGGCAGCGCTTTGATGGCGAAGAATATTTCTTTGTGCTCGACCGGGAGCTGAGCTGGATTGCCCACGGTGTTAACCCAAAATTGGTCGGGCAATCCATCAGGGGTAAAACGGATGCCAATGGTGCGGATCTTGGTGCGCTGTTTGGTACGTCGATCCAGCGCGGTGGCGGTGTGGTCGAATATGTATGGGCCAAGCCCGGTGCGGCTGCGCCCGTCGGCAAGATCTCCTATGTCGCAAGCAGCAAGGACTGGGGCTGGAGTGTAGGAACCGGCATCTATATCGATGATATCGACGCGTTTTTCTGGCGCCAGGCCATCATGCTGCTGGGCGTGGGCACACTGGTGATGCTGGCCTTGCTGGCGGCCAGCACGCTGATTATCCGCGGCCTGCTTAAGGGGCTGGGCGGCGATCCGGCCTACGCCATCGAGGTGGTCAGGGTTATTGCGTCGGGTCACCTGGGCGAGCATATCAAGGTTAAGCAAGGGGACAGCACCAGCCTGATTGCCGCTATCGGGCAGATGCAGGACCAGCTCAAGGACTTGATCGGCAATATCATCGATTCGGCCGACAAGCTGGGGAATATGGCGGAGGGCATCGAGCGCCATGCTGAAATCAATGCCGGCAACTCCGAGCAACAAAGTCAGGCTGCCGCTTCGATGGCGGCAGCAATCGAGGAGCTGACCACCAGTATCCACCATATTGCTGACCATGCGGGCATGGCGCGAGAACAATCGCAGGCCTCCGGCGAAATTTCGCGTGAAAGTGGCGAGGTAATTACCCGTGCTGTCAGTGAAATTGAGGGAATCAGTCGCGAAGTCGGTACGGCCAGCGTGTCTATTGCCGAGCTGACGGACAAGACAGCATCCATACGCAGCATTATGGAGGTCATTAGTGATGTGGCCGACCAGACCAATTTGCTGGCGCTGAATGCGGCTATTGAGGCTGCGCGTGCCGGCGAGCAAGGGCGCGGTTTTGCTGTGGTGGCCGATGAGGTCAGGAAGCTCGCCGAGCGCACCACCCAGTCTACCCAGCAGATTGCCGCGATGATCGCGGCCATTCAGGGCGTGTCGGATGCCTCGATTCATACCATAGGCGATGCCGTCAAACGGGCGGAAAATGGCGTGGCGCTGGCGGAGCAGGGCGGGCAGGCCATCGTGCGCATTCAGCAAAGCGCCAGCAGTATTGTGGCCGTGGTCAGTGATATCTCGCATTCTCTGACTGAGCAAAGTCAGGCCAGCAGCGAGATTGCCCGCCATGTGGAGCAGATTTCACAGGGTGCAGCCAGCAATGCCGTCGTGGCACATGAAACGTCCAAAGCGACGGTTGCCTTGCATCAGCTCACGCATGAGTTGCGCAAAACGGTGGCTTCGTTCCGCGTGTAGTATTTGCACAGAAGAGGACGCAAAAAAGCGGCGGGTTGTGCCCGCCGCTTTTATCTTGCCTTGCGTTTACAGCTTGCCGGCAACAAAGCCTTCGACGCTGGCTACAGCCTGTGCCAGGTTCTCGACCTGGGTGCCACCCGCCTGAGCAAAGTCCGGACGGCCGCCACCTTTGCCGCCAACTTGCTGGGCGACAAAGTTAACCAGTTCGCCTGCCTTGAGCTTGCCGGTCAGATCCGCCGTCACCGCAGCGACCAGCGATACCTTGCCCTCGCTAGTGGTGGCCAGCAGGATGATGCCCGAGCCCAGCTTGTCCTTGAGCTTTTCGGCGGTTTCCTTCAGACCGGCATTGTCGACGCCTTCCAGAGTCGTGGCGATCAGTTTCACGCCGGCGACGGTTTGGGCATTGTCGGCCAGTTCGGCGCTGGCGGCAGCGGCGAGCTTGACCTTGAGCTTTGCCATCTCCTTTTCCAGCGCCTTAAGATCGGACTGCAGAGCGCTGATTTTGGTCACGACTTCGGCCGTGCCTTGTGCCTTGAGCGCGACGGCTGCCTGCTTGAGCAGGGCATCCTGTTCCTGCGCCCAGAGGATGGCGCCTTCGCCAGTGACCGCTTCGATACGGCGCACGCCGGCTGCGATGCCGCCTTCGGACACGATCTTGAAGAAGCCGATATCACCGGTGCGGTTCACATGGGTGCCGCCGCACAGTTCCATCGAGTGCTCGCCCATCTTCAGTACGCGCACTTCGTCGCCGTACTTCTCGCCGAACAGGCCGGTGGCACCGGCTTTCATTGCGTCATCGTAAGGCATCACCGTCGCCGAAACCTCGGCGTTATGCGCCACCATGCGGTTGACGATGCGCTCGATCTCGGCGATCTGCTCGCTGCTGACGGCTTCGCCATGCGAGAAGTCGAAGCGAGTACGCTCGGAGGTGACCAGAGAGCCTTTCTGTGCCACATGGTTGCCCAGTACATGGTGCAAGGCGCTATGCAGCAAGTGGGTGGCAGAGTGGTTGCGTGCCGTTGCCAGGCGGGTGTGCAGGTCGATGGTGGCGGTCACGCTGTCACCCAGCTTGAGTTCGCCGCGTGCCAGTACGCCTTTGTGTCCGAAGACGGCCGACTGGATTTTCTGGGTGTCGGTCACATCGAACAGGGCATTGATACCACCGGTCACCGAGATCGTGCCGCTGTCGCCGATCTGGCCACCGCCTTCGGCGTAGAACGGGGTGTTGTCCAGAACGACAATGCCTTCGTCGCCGGCATTCAGATACTCGACCGGCTGGTTGTCCTTGTAAAGGGCCAGTACGCGGGCGTCGGTGCTGTGCTGGCTGTAGCCTTCAAAGCAGGTGTCGGCACCGCTGTAGTCAACATTGCCGGTCATCTTGAAGCTGGAGGCAGCGCGGGCGCGTTCGCGCTGGGCGTTCATTTCCACTTCGAAACCGGCCAGATCGACTTCGATGCCGCGTTCGCGGCCGATGTCGGCGGTCAGGTCAACCGGGAAGCCGTAGGTGTCATACAGCTTGAATACGGTGGCGCCATCCAGCGCCTTGCCGTCTTTCAGTGCCGACTCCAGCAGGCCCATGCCCTTGTCCAGCGTCTCGGCAAACTTGATTTCTTCTTGCTTGAGCGCGTCTTCCACTTCGGCCTGCTTCATGCGCAGTTCCGGATAGGCATCGCCCATCTCGGCGGCCAGATCGGCAACCAGCTTGTGGAAGAACAGGCCCTTCTGGCCCAGCTTGTAACCGTGGCGGATGGCGCGGCGGATAATGCGGCGCAATACATAGCCGCGGCCATCGTTGGACGGGATCACGCCGTCGGCGATCAGGAAAGAGCAGGCACGGATATGGTCGGCAATCACCTTGAGCGAAGGCTCGTCCATGCTGAAAGCGATGCCGGTTTCGCGCGCGGCGGCCTTAAGCAGTGCCTGGAACAGGTCGATTTCGTAGTTGGCGTGTACGCCCTGCATGACGGCCGAGATGCGCTCCAGACCCATGCCGGTGTCGACCGATGGCTTGGGCAATGGATGCAGCGTGCCCGACTCGTCACGGTTGAACTGCATGAACACGTTGTTCCAGATCTCGATGAAACGGTCGCCGTCTTCTTCCGGGCTTCCCGGAGGGCCGCCCCAGATGTGGTCGCCGTGGTCGTAGAAAATTTCGGTGCACGGGCCGCACGGGCCGGTATCGCCCATGGTCCAGAAGTTGTCGGAGGCGTAGGCGGCACCCTTGTTGTCGCCGATGCGCACGATCTTGTCGGCCGGGATGCCGATTTCCTTGTTCCAGATCTCGAACGCTTCATCATCCGTCGCATAGACGGTGACCATCAGCTTTTCCTTGGGCAGGGCCAGCCAGTCTTTGCCGGTCAAAAACTCCCACGCGTAGTGGATGGCATCGCGCTTGAAGTAGTCGCCGAAGCTGAAGTTGCCCAGCATCTCGAAGAAGGTATGGTGGCGGGCGGTGTAACCGACGTTTTCCAGGTCGTTATGCTTGCCGCCGGCGCGTACGCATTTCTGGCTGGTGGTGGCGCGGCTGTATGGGCGCTTGTCAAAACCGAGGAACACGTCCTTGAACTGGTTCATGCCGGCATTGGTGAACAGCAGGGTTGGGTCTTCCCACGGCACCAGCGAGCTGGAGCTCACGATCTGGTGGCCTTTGGAGGCGAAGAAGTCGAGGTACTTCTGGCGGATTTCCGAAGTTTTCATTTTTGGATAGTGTCGCAATGCAAAATTGAGAGCCCCAGTATGCCGGGGTGCAGAGTAAGCTGGGCTTGATTTTGGCAAGGCTGATGCGGCGGTGCAAGCCTTGCGCGGCGCTGGAGCGTGATTTTTGCGGTAAACAGAGGAAAATAGGCGGTGAAACTGCGACCGTCAGTCATCCCTGTCGTCGTCGCCGGCAAAATCATCCAGCGCGCAACCGGATAAAACCTTACTGATCACGTCCATGGGGAAGCCGCGCGCAGCCAGAAAACGCATCTGTTTGGCTTTTTCCTGCTGGGTTTGCGGCAAGCTGCCGAATTTGCGCTGCCAGACATCGCTGGCCACGGCCAGGTCATCATGGTTTTCGATGGCGCAGGCGATAGTGTCCTTGTCCACGCCTTTTTCCCGCAAGGCCTGGGTCAGGCGACGGCTACCCCAGCGCCGGCCCTTGACTTCGGCAAACTGGCCGGCGAAGCGCTCGTCTGACTGCCAGTGGCGTTCGGCCAGTTCGGTCAGTACCGCTTCTATCTCTTCCGGATTTTCGGCATGGGGTTTGAGGCGTTGCTGCAATTCGCGCCGCGAATATTCGCGGCGCGACAAAAGCTCGACAGCTCGCGCTTTCAGGCTTTTTTCCATGAGCTCACTTTAGAATGCATCGTTGGCGAGTTCGTCGCCATCGGCCGCATCTTCGGTAATCTCGACCTTGATGCCGACCGTGTCGCGGATCTTGGCTTCGATTTCCTGAGCCACGGCGGCATTGTCCTTCAGCCACAGGCGCACATTGTCCTTGCCTTGGCCGATCTTGGCGCCGTTATAGCTGTACCAGGCACCGGACTTCTCGATAAAGCCGTGCTCTACGCCCATTTCGACGATCTCGCCTTCGCGGCTGATGCCTTCCCCGTACAGGATGTCGAAGTTGGCCTGGCGGAATGGTGGTGCCACCTTGTTCTTGACCACCTTGACGCGGGTTTCGTTACCCAGCACTTCGTCGCCTTTTTTGATGGCGCCGATGCGGCGGATATCGAGACGGACCGAGGCGTAGAACTTGAGCGCGTTGCCGCCGGTGGTGGTTTCCGGGTTGCCGAACATCACACCGATTTTCATACGGATCTGGTTGATGAAAATCACCAGCGTATTGGTGCGCTTGATATTGCCGGTCAGCTTCCTGAGCGCCTGGCTCATCAGGCGTGCCTGCAGGCCGACGTGGCTGTCGCCCATTTCGCCTTCGATTTCGGCCTTGGGTACCAGTGCTGCCACCGAGTCGATCACGATTACATCCAGGCCACCGGAGCGCACCAGCATGTCGCAGATTTCCAGCGCCTGTTCGCCGGTGTCAGGCTGCGAGATCAGCAGGTCTTCAACCTTGACGCCCAGTTTTTGCGCATAGATAGGATCGAGTGCGTTTTCCGCATCGATATAGGCGCAGCTGCCGCCCATTTTTTGTGCTTCGGCGACGACCTGCAGGCACAGCGTCGTCTTGCCCGAGGATTCCGGACCGTAGATTTCAACCACGCGGCCGCGCGGCAGGCCGCCCACGCCCAGCGCCAGATCGAGGCCGAGGGAGCCGGTCGAAATGACTTGCAGGTTTTCGTTGATCTGGTTGTCGCTCATCCGCATGATGGAGCCCTTGCCGAACTGCTTTTCAATCTGGGCAAGTGCTGCGGTCAGGGCTTTGCTTTTTTCTTCGGCGCGTTTGTTGTCGTTGGCCATGCTCTCTCCAAAACGGCGGTGGGTCATCAAGCGGACGATTATCGCATATTTGGCCGTGTGTCTTCAGTGCATTGGGGCGGCCGGTGTTTAATCTTATTGGGTCGCGGGTGCCCCGCTTGATTTTATCTGTCTTGCGCCCATTTATACTGCAACTAATGCCGTGCCCGAGAGCCCCTATGCTGAATGAACGTGCCCAACGCCTGCTCAAGACTCTGGTTGAGCGCTATATCGCCGACGGCACACCCGTACCCTCGCGTACCTTGGGGCAGTTGTCCGGTCTGGAGCTCTCCAGTGCGTCGATACGCCATGTGCTGTCCGATATGGAGGCAATGGGGCTGATTTCTTCGCCGCATACCTCGGCTGGCAGGGTGCCGACGGCGCGCGGCTATCGTGTTTTTGTCGACAGATTGCTGACGCTGGGGCCGCTGGAGTCGGCGCTGGTGCGCGAGCTGGAGGACAACCTGCATCCGGATAGTCCGCAGCAGCTGGCACAAGCCGCCTCAAGGCTATTATCCGATCTGACGCAATTTACCGGTGTGGTGGTGACGCCCAAGCGCGCGGATGTCGCGTTTCGCCAGATGGAATTTTTGCGCCTGTCCGAGCGCAGGGTGCTGCTGATTCTGGTGACCATGGATGGCGACGTGCAAAACCATATCATCGCCAGCGAGCGCGATTACAGCCCGTCCGAGCTGACTGAAGCCGCCAATTTCATCAATATGCATTACGCCGGGCAGGCGCTGTCCAGCGTGACGGTGCGCGTAGAACATGAATTGCGTGAACTTCAGGGCGATATCAGCAGTCTGATGGCGCTTGCGATCAATCTTGGGCGGCAGGCCATGGTCGAACAGACCGGTGCGGTGGTGATTGCCGGCGGCAATAATCTGTTGAATGTGCGGGACTTGTCCGAAGACCTGACCCGCTTGCGTGAATTGTTTTCGGTATTCGAGCGCAAGACCGAGCTGCTTAAGCTGCTGAACCAGAGCCAGACGGCCCAGGGCGTGAGCCTGTATATCGGTGAGGAGTCGGGGGTGACCACATTGGGCGAATGCACGGTGGTCAGCGCTCCTTACAAGATCAATGACCAGGTGGTTGGTGCGCTCGGCGTGATAGGACCGACCCGGATGAATTACGAACATATCATTCCGATAGTCGATATCACCTCGCGTCTGGTGTCCAGTGCACTCTCCTATAAACATTAAGTCAGGCAGCGGCTTTGCCTGATGCGAATGCGGATATTTCCGATGAAAAAATGGCTTTTCTTTCCGCTGGCGGCGTGCTCGCTGCTGGCGCATGCCGATGCAGCCTTGCTGGCGCGCCCCGATGTCCAGCGTTATATCGACGAGCAGGTGGCAACGGGTGAGTTTGCCCGCCCCGATCTGGAGGCGCTGTTTGCCAATGTCGAACTCAAGCCTTCCATTATTGCCGCGCTGGACAAGCCTTCCACTTCGCGTCCGTGGTACCAGTTTCACCCCAATTTCCTTTCCGGCAAGATGGTCGATGGCGGTGTGGCATTCTGGACGCAGCATGCCGACTTGCTGAACAAGGTGGAGGCCCGTTATGGCGTGCCGCCGGAAATGGTGGTGGCCATTTTGGGCATAGAAACCCGCTACGGCGGCAATACCGGCAGTTTCCGCGTGGCGGATGCGCTGACGACCATCGGTTTTGACTATCCGCGCCGTGCCGCCTATTTTCGCGGCGAGCTGACCGAGTTTCTCAAGCTGGCCAAGGAGGAGGGCAAGAATCCGTTGCTGCTGAAGGGGAGTTACGCCGGTGCCATGGGCTGGCCGCAGTTCATGCCTTCGAGCTACCGCAAGTGGGCGGTCGATTTCGATGGCGACGGCAAGCGCGATATCTGGAGCAGTCCGGCCGATGTAACGGGCAGCATAGGCAATTACTTCAAGCTGCACGGCTGGCAAAAGGGCGACGATGTGGTGATTCCGGCCGATGTGGTGCCGGGGCCGCAGATCGACAAGCTGGTATCGGACAAATTCAATCTGCACTACACCGTGGGCGAATTGAAGAAAATGGGCGTGATCCCGCGCGCCGAAGTCGCCGACAATGTGCCGGCGGTGCTGTTCCCGCTGGAAGTCGCTCCGGGCGAGGTGCAGTACTGGCTGGGTCTGGGCAACTTCTACACCATTACCCGCTACAACCGCAGCACGCTTTATGCCAAGGTGGCGCAGGAGCTGGCCGAGCAGATACGCGAGGCCTATCTGGCGCAGCAGGCGGCCGCTGCGCCGGGGGCAAAGTCTTGAAGCGGATGCAGTGGGCGCTTGGCGTGTTTTCGCCTGCGCTCTTCTGCTAGAATCGCTCCCCATGAGCTATCAAGTCCTCGCCCGCAAGTGGCGTCCCAAGCGGTTTGCCGATCTGGTCGGCCAGGAGCACGTGGTGCGTGCATTGTCCAATGCACTTGGCAGCGAGCGCCTGCACCATGCTTATCTGCTGACCGGCACCCGCGGTGTGGGCAAGACCACCATCGCCCGTATTCTGGCCAAGAGCCTTAATTGCGAGACCGGCATTACGGCCGAGCCTTGCGGCGTGTGTGCGGCTTGCCGCCAGATTGATGCCGGGCGTTATGTCGATCTGCTGGAGATCGATGCCGCGTCCAATACCGGCATCGACAATATCCGCGAAGTGCTGGAAAACGCACAATACGCGCCGACGCTGGGGCGCTTCAAGGTTTACATCATTGATGAAGTGCACATGCTGTCCAAGAGTGCGTTCAATGCCATGCTCAAGACGCTGGAAGAGCCGCCGGCGCATGTGAAATTCATCCTCGCCACCACGGACCCGCAAAAAGTACCGGTCACGGTGCTGTCGCGCTGTTTGCAGTTCAGTCTGCGCAATATGACGCCGCAGCAGATTGCGGGCTATCTTGCTCATGTGCTGGAGGTGGAGGGCGTAGCCTACGAGACGCCGGCGCTGTCCTTGCTGGGGCGCGGCGCCTCCGGCTCCATGCGCGACGCCTTGTCCTTGCTGGATCAGGCCATTGCCTATGGCGAGGGCGATGTCAAAGAAGAAGGCGTACGCGCCATGCTGGGCGCGGTTGATTGCAGCTATCTGTTCGGCCTGCTGCGCGCACTGGCTGATGCCGATGGCCCGCTGTTGATACGCGAGGCCGAGCAACTGGCCGAACGCGGTATCGGCTTTGATAGTGCACTGTCCGAAATGGCGGTGCTGCTGCAGCAGATTTCCATGGCGCAAATCGTACCGCAGGCGATTTCGCCGGACGAACCCGAGTACGATGCCATCTTTGCGCTGGCTGGCCTGATGGCGCCGGAAGATGTGCAGCTTTATTACCAGATCGCCGTGCATGGCCGGCGTGATCTGGCTTTGGCTCCGGATGAACACGCCGGCTTCAATATGGCCCTGATCCGCATGCTGGCATTTCACCCCCTGAATCAGCGCGAGCCGGCACCCGCCGCCGTACGCGCCCAGGCGCCGCTTGCTGCACACGCCGCCGTTGCCGGGCGTGAAGCCATGGATCAGGCGCGCGCCAAATTGGCGCAGCAGGTCGGCGGAACACGCACGCCAGCGGCGACACCCCGAGCGCAGGCCGCTGCAGCGCTGGCGGGCAGCAACCCTGCACCTGCACCTGTACCTGCACCCGAGCCCGAGCCCGAGATAGAGCCCGAGCCTGCGGCCGCTTTGCCGCTGCCGGCCGAAGCTGCACCAAGCATCGCGGCCAAGGGCGCTGAAGTTGCCGATGATGATGCGGATGGCCGCGAAGGCGACGTGTTGCCGCCGGATCTGCCCGATTACGCCATGCAGGACGACGACGAAATTTATATATCGGCTGACGAGTTGCCGCAAAAGCCGGCGGCTTTTGACGGCAACTGGCTGGCGCTGGTGGCCGAGATTGGTCCGCGCATGGGAACCGTGCGCATGCTGGCGCAAAACGCCGTGCTGAAAAGCTGGCAGGGTGGGGCGCTGGTGTTGGCTGTGCCGGAAAGTTTCCGCCACCTGGCCAGTCGCGACTATCAGGATAAACTCAGGACGGTATTGGCCGAGCACTTCGGCCATACGCTGGAACTGAGCGTGACGGTCGAAGAGACCGGCGCAGAAACGCCCGCCATGCGCGACGCACGCAACCGCCATGAATTGCGGCAGGAAGCGCGTGTCGTGCTGGAAAATGATCCCGTGGTGCAGCAACTGGTGCGCGAATTCGATGCGACCTTGCTCACCGATACTATCCAACCCGCTCAGGAGTAAGTTTTATGTTCGGTAAAGCCGGAATCGCGGGCCTGATGAAACAGGCCCAGCAAATGCAGGAAAACATGAAAAAAGCACAGGAAGAACTGGGCTCGGTCGAAGTCGAAGGCCAGTCCGGTGCTGGTCTGGTCAAGGTCACCATGACCTGCCATCACGACGTTAAGCGCGTGAGTATTGACGATTCCTTGCTGGACGATGTCAAGGAAGACAAGGAAATGCTGGAGGATCTGATTGCTGCCGCTGTCAATGACGCGGTACGCAAGGCCGAGTCCACCACGCAGGAAAAGATGGCCGGTTTCTCGCAGGGTCTGAACCTGCCTGCTGGCATGAAGCTGCCGTTCTGATCTGAATAAGGGCGGGCGACGGAGTCGGGGATTCTGTCGCTCGTCCTTTGTTGCCTTGGGCGTCAGCGCTGCATAGCGCGCTGCTTGCCACCGCTTGTGTGGATCCCCGAACCCTTATCCCGGATCCTTTCCCATGAAAAACCCGCCCGCCCTCGATCATCTGATTGCCGCCCTTAAAGTTTTGCCCGGCGTCGGCCCCAAATCGGCGCAGCGTATGGCCTACCATTTGCTGCAACGCGATCAGGATGGCGCCGGAAAGCTTGCGCGCGCCATCGACCGTGCACTGACCCATCTGACCCACTGCGAGCGCTGCAATACCTTTAGCGAAACCCCTTTGTGCAATTTGTGCAGCGATGAGACGCGGCGTCAGGATTTGCTGTGTGTGGTGGAAATGCCCACCGACCAGCTGATGCTGGAGCAGGCGCAATGCTTTGACGGCCTGTATTTTGTGCTGATGGGGCGGGTGTCGCCGATGGAAGGCTTAGGGCCGCGCGAGGCCAATCTGGACCGGCTGCTGGTGCGGGCGCAGGATGGTGTGGTCGAGGAGGTGGTGATTGCCACCAACTTTACCGCCGAAGGCGAGGTCACCGCGCATATGATCAGCGAGCTGTTGAAGGCACGCGGCATCAGGGTCAGCCGTATTGCCCGCGGCATGCCGGTGGGAGGGGAGCTGGAGCATATTGATCTGGGTACGCTGGCGCAGGCGGTATATGAGCGGCGTAGTGTCTGATTTGCCACACAAGTCATATCTTTGCAGTTTGCTTGCCTATGGCCTGTTGTTTTGCCCTCACGTATTAATTTTGGGTGACAACAGGCTTTTTCTGTTTTTACACCCTTGTGTCTATGTCTGTTTGTGCGATGATGATGCAACGCCACAAGCGTTATGCATCACTGGAAAGCTGCAGCAATTCATCTTGAATCAGCGTACAGGAGCCAGCATGAACCGAAGCATGTTTCTGATGGAAAGGGATCGTATCAATGCGATGCGGGCCATTCGTAACCGCGCGGTAGGTGGGCCGGTACGCTGCACCGAGCAGGACAGGCTACGCAATGATGCCAGAAAAGAGATCGAGTCCCGGCGCTGGGACAATGAAATGGGCCTCAAAGATGACCGCTGATAAAGCGGTCTTTTTTTATGCCGGCATTCAGCGGAAAAGGAAGCATACGTCAGGGGACAATGAGATATGGTAATGCATATTGATTGCTTATTGCTCGGCAATTAATGATAATTGCATTATTGTAAAACGCCTTGATTGCTCTTGCAGGAGCACCCTATGAGTCATCCTGTCCCGCCCCGGCAGGGTACTGCCTTCCATCACGCGCTGTGGAGCTCGCCTTTGCCCGCTTATGGCTGGCCTGCCGGTGCGAAGCTCGCTCTGGCGTTAACGGTTTTACTGGCCTGTGGTCAGGTCTTGCCCGCGTTAAAATTTTTCCCCTCGCTGTTACATTATTTACCGCTGCATAGCGGGCTCGAGTTTTTCTCCATGGCGGTTTCCGTTATGGTGTTTTCTCTGGCCTGGAACTTGCGACACGAGGGGAACAACAGCAACCGGATGGTATTGGGGGTGGGTTTTCTTGCTGTTTGCCTGATCGACTTCGCTCATATGCTTTCTTATGCCGGCATGCCGGAGCTGGTTACCCCTGGCGGGGCGGAGAAAGCCATCAATTTCTGGCTGGCCGGGCGCTATGTGGCTGCCATTGTCTTGTTATATGTTGCACTGCGACCAGACAAGCGCTGGTCTGAACCCGCTTGTTATGCGGCGCTCGCAGCAGTATGTGCACTGGTGCTCTGTGTCTGGTTTGTGGGCTTGCTGCGTAGCGAATGGTTGCCGCGCACTTTTATTGCCGGGCAAGGGCTGACTGATTTCAAGATCGGTAGCGAGTATGTGTTGGCGCTGCTATATGGCGGCGCGGCTGCGCTGCTGTTGCGCCGGGGATTGCACACGGGTAAAAAAGGGCCGCAGTTGCTGGCTGCCGCTGCCTGGATACAGGCGTTGGCTGAATTGTTTTTTACCTTGTATGGCGATGTGACTGATCTGTTCAATCTGTTGGGTCATATCTACAAGGTGCTGGCTTATCTGATGGTGTATCGCGCGATCTACGCCTCGGGCGTAAGTGCGCCTTACCGCCAGCTGGATATTGAGCGCGCCCGCCTGCGTACATTACTGGCTACGATTCCCGAGCCAGTCTGGCTGAAGGATGCCGACGGCTATTACCTCGCCTGCAATAGCGCATTTGAACGCCTGTTTGGCGCGCGTGAAGCCAATATTGTCGGCAAGACGGATTACGATTTTGTCAGCGCTGAACAGGCCGATTTTTTTCGGCAGCAAGACAGGGTTGCGATAGCGGCGGGGGGCTTGAGCCGGAACGAAGAGCGGCTGACATTTGCCGCTGACGGTTATCAGGGGGTATTTGAAACCAGCAAGACGCCGATGTATGCATCCGATGGTGTACTGATAGGCGTGCTTGGCGTGGCACATGACATTTCCGAGCGCAAACAGGCAGAAATCCGTTTGCATGATAGTGAAAAACATTTCCGCACCCTGGCCAATGGCGGCAGTGCTCTGATCTGGACGTCGGATCAGACGCAATTACTGAACTATTTCAACGAGCCCTGGTTGCGCTTTACCGGGCGTGGGCTTGAGCAGGAGCTGGGTTTGGGCTGGCTGGCAGGGGTGCACCCCGATGATGTCGCCGCTTGTTCGGAGGCCGGGCGTTCAGCCTTTGTGCTGCGTAGACCCTTTAGCCGGGAGTATCGTCTGCGTCACGCCGATGGCGGCTATCGCTGGGTACGTGACGAGGGCAGCCCGCGCTACGATAGCCAGGATAATTTTCTGGGCTATCTCGGATTTTGCTGGGATATGACAGAGCATAAGCTGGCTGCGGAGAAAATCGAGCAACTGGCTTTTTATGATGCGCTGACCCAGCTACCCAATCGGCGTCTGATGCTTGATCGCTTGGCGCAGGTGCTCGCTGCTTGTGCCCGTTATCAGCGTCAAAGCGCTTTGCTGGTGATGGATCTGGATAATTTCAAGGCGGTCAATGACAGCATGGGCCATGCTGCCGGCGATCAGCTGCTGCTTGAATTCTCCAGTCGCGTGCGTAGCCGTCTGCGGGAGTGCGATACCGTCGCCCGCTTGGGCGGGGACGAGTTTGTCGTGATTTTGCCGGACCTGGAGGGGAGTTTGCCTGCGCGTCAGGCAGCAGAGGCCGTGGCACAGAAACTACTGGATCGTGTGAGTGAGCCTTATGTCTTGGTGCTGGATGAGGCCGGCAGTACGCGGGTGTACCAGTGTTCAGCCAGCATGGGTGTTGTGCTTTTTGCTGATGCCACATTGTCGGTCGACGAGCTTTTAAAGCGCGGTGATGCTGCGCTTTATCATGCCAAATCTGGCGGGCGCAATGTCCTGAGTTTTTTCGACGCCAAGATGCAGCAGGTGATTGCCAGACAGAGCCAGCTTGAGCAGGACCTGCGCCGGGCGCTGGAAGAAGGGCAGTTCGAGCTTTTCTACCAGCCGCAGGTGGATATGCAAGACCGTATGCAAGGGGCCGAGGCATTGATCCGTTGGCGGCATCCCGAGCGAGGGCTGGTGTCGCCGGATGACTTTATCCCGTTGGCGGAGCAAAGTGGGCTGATTATTCCTATCGGCTTATGGGTGCTGGAAAGCGCGTGCCTGCAATTGGCACGCTGGGCTGACAATCCGCAATTATCAGGTTTGTCGTTGTCGGTTAATGTCAGCTCCTGCCAGTTCAGTCACCCCGCTTTTGTCGAGCAAGTGCTGGCGCTGATGGACAGGTATGAAGTGTGCCCGCAGCGCTTGAAACTTGAGTTGACCGAAAGTCTGGTGTTAGACAATGCCGAAGAGGTGGTCAGCCGCATGCATGTGCTGAAAGAGTACGGCATAGGCCTGTCGCTGGATGACTTCGGTACCGGCTATTCCTCCTTGTCTTACTTGAAACATCTGCCGCTTGACCAACTCAAGATAGACCGCTCATTTGTGAGCGATCTGTTTACCGATCCGACCGATCTTGTGATTGTGCGCGCCATGCTGGCGCTGGGCCGAAGTCTGGGGATTTGTGTGATTGCGGAAGGCGTGGAAACGGTAGATCAGCGCAACTTGCTGGCCTCTTCCGGCTGCCTGAGCTATCAGGGCTACTTATTCAGCCAGCCGCTGCCCCTGACGCAGTTTGAACAATTGGCGTGCCGGCCGGCCTGTCTTGTTGTGGATTGAAGCGGGTTTCTGAATGTCCGGCCTGATCTTTAAAGAGGAAGTGCGCCATGCAGTGTGGCATTGATTTAAGCAGGGGGCGGCATGGGTAGATCCATTGTCCGTTTGCTGCTGGCGTGTGGCGTGATTGTGTCGCTGAGCATGGGTATACGTCACGGTTTCGGTTTTTTCCTGCCGCCATTGACGCAGGAATTCGGTTGGGGACGTGAGGCGTTTGCGTTTGCCATCGGCTTGCAAAACCTGGTGTGGGGGATGGCGCAGCCTTTTGCCGGCGCGCTGGCAGACCGTCATGGCCCGGGCCGGGTGCTGACAGCCGGTGCGCTGCTCTATGCCTTGGGTCTGTCGCTGATGACGCTTTCCGCTACCCCTGGCTTGTTTGCAGGTTCAGCTGGTCTGGTGCTGGGGCTGGCGCTGTCCTGCACCACCTATAGCGTGGTATTCGGCGTGGTTGGCCGTATCGTGCCGGCAGCCTACCGCTCACGTGCCATGGGGCTGACGGCGGCGGCTGGCTCTTTTGGCCAGTTTGCCATGGTACCGGCCACACTTGGCTTGATAGACGGCTTGGGCTGGTTACCGGCGCTGCTGATTCTGGCGGCCATGAGTTTGCTGATTCTGCCTTTTGTGCGCATACCGGCGGCGATGGATGCCAAACGTCCGCTCAGGGCGAACGGTTCGATACTGGCCGGTATGGTGCGGGTGTTTACGCTGGCATGGCAGGAGAAGGGCTTTCGCCTCTTGATGGTCGGCTATTTTGTCTGTGGTTTTCAGGTGGTATTTATCGGCGTTCATTTGCCGGCCTATCTGAAAGATCACGGCATGTCCGGTGCCACCGCCAGCCTGGCCTTGGCTTTAATTGGCCTGTTTAATATTTTCGGTACCTTTACCGCCGGCGAACTGGGTTCGCGGCGAAGCAAACCGCATTTGCTGGCCGGCATTTATTTCACCCGCGCCATCGTGATCGGGCTGTTTTTGCTGTTTCCGCTGTCGACCCTGTCGGTCTCGCTATTTGCGGCCGCGATCGGGTTTTTATGGCTGTCCACCGTGCCCTTGACTAATGGCGTGATTGCCACTCAGTTTGGCGTGCAGCATCTGGGCATGCTGTCTGGTGCGGTGTTTTTATCACACCAGATCGGCAGTTTTCTCGGTGTATGGCTGGGCGGGCTGGTTTACGACACGACCGGCAGCTACCTGCCGGTATGGCTGATTGCCATGGCGCTAGGCGTGGTGGCCGGTCTGGCCAGCCTGCCGATACGTGAACAGCCATCGCGTGTGATGCAGCAGGCAGAGGCTGCAGGGTGAAGCCTGTCTTGTGGTTGACGGTGTTTGTGTGGGTGCTTGTCTTGGTATTTCTCGCCTATTTGCAGCCGGTATTTATCATCGATGCCGCCAATGTGATTGCCGCGTGTAGCTAACAGCGCTTGGGCGAGGAATGAGCTTGTCCGGGGATAGCGCAAGGAAATGGCAGTCAGGGCCGCGCTTTTATTGCCGTGGCGCTTGCGACAGCAGCCCATCTCGCACACACTTATGCCATCGGTAAACAATAGTTTGTGATTGCGAAAGAGTCATGTGTCAGACCATCTACTAAAACAGCATCGCGACGCGATCGATGCGATCGATGTCGATATCCTTCATTTGCTCAACCAGCGTGCACTGCATGCGCGCGAGATCGGCGAAATCAAGGGCGGGGGCGTGATCTACCGGCCCGAACGCGAGGCGCAGGTATTGCGGCGCATTCAGGACCTGAACCCGGGGCCGTTGCCGGACGAGGCTGTGGCGCGCCTGTTTCGTGAAGTCATGTCCGAGTGTCTGGCGCTGGAAAAGCCTTTGTCCATTGCCTTTCTCGGGCCGGAGGGCACGTTCAGCCAGCTGGCGGCAACCAAGCATTTCGGTCATGGCGCCCATGTGGTGGCCTGTTCCTCGATAGACGAGGCGTTCCGCATGGTTGAAGCGCGCACGCTCGACTATGTGGTCGCGCCGGTGGAAAACTCGACCGAAGGAGCGGTCGGGCGCACGCTGGACCTGATGGTGACGACGCCGTTAAAGATTTGCGGCGAGGTGGTGCTACGCATCCACCACCATTTATTGCGTAAAACACCCGGTCTGGCCGGCATACGCCGTGTCTATTCGCACGCCCAGTCGCTGGCCCAGTGTCACGAATGGCTGAACAAAAACCTGCCGTCCGAGGTCGAGCGGGTGTCGGTTGCCAGCAATGCCGAGGCAGCGCGCCTGGCCAGCCTTGACCCGACGGCGGCGGCCATTGCCGGGCAGGCAGCGGCCGAGCGCTTCAATCTGGAGAAGCTGGCGGGCAGCATAGAAGACGAACCCAATAACACCACGCGTTTTCTGGTGCTGGGGTTTCAGGATGTGGGCGCCACTGGCAAGGACAGGACATCCATCGTGGTATCCGCGCCCAACCGGCCCGGTGCTGTGCATCAGTTGCTGGCCCCGATTGCTGCCAGTGGCGTATCGATGAGCAAGTTCGAGTCGCGCCCTTCGCGTGCCGGGCTGTGGGATTATGTGTTCTTTATCGATCTGGAAGGGCATTGCAGCGAGCCCCATGTGGCCGAGGCGCTGGAAGCGCTGCGCGCGCGCGCATCCTACGTCAAGTTGCTGGGTTCCTATCCGCAAGCGGTGATCTGAGCGGCTGTGTTCTATCGGGGTTCTTGTGTCCTGCCAGGCGCAAGAACCTGTCAATTTTCAAGTGGTGTACATGAAATCTATCCAATCGATCTGCCTGTTTTGCGGTTCGCGCCACGGCGCCCGTCCAGAGTATGCCGAAGCGGCCCGTGCATTTGGTTCTGAGCTGGCTAAGCGCGGCATTACCCTGGTGTACGGTGGCGGCAATGTCGGGCTGATGGGCGTGGCCGCTGATGCTTGCCTCGCAGCGGGGGGCAGGGTGATCGGGGTGATTCCCGAATTTTTGAAGTCCAAGGAAGTCGCCCATCTGGGGCTGACCGAGCTTTATATTACTGACAGTATGCATGCCCGCAAAGCTAAAATGGCCGAGCTGTCCGATGCCTTTATTGCCTTGCCCGGCGGCTTCGGTACATTTGACGAGCTGTTTGAAATCCTGACCTGGGCACAACTGGCGGTGCACGACAAGCCGGTCGGCCTGTTGAATGTGGCCGGCTTTTTCGATCCGCTTTTGGCCATGACCCGGCATGCGGTGGATGAAGGTTTCGCCCGGCCGGAAAACCTGTCACTGTTTGCCGCCGAAAAACATCTGCCCGAGCTATTGCATGCGCTGGAAAACCATCAGCCGCGCCACACCCTCAAATGGGTGGATGCCAAGAACGGTTAAAGCACCTCGCCGTCCGTGCGGGGGCTCACAATAATCAACAAGGAAAACCATGATGAATCTGGCTGAACGCGCGCCCGACTATATCCGTGCCATTGCGCCTTATCAGGCCGGCAAACCTATTTCCGAACTGGCCCGCGAGATGGGGCTGGATGAAGCGGCCATCGTCAAGCTGGCCTCCAATGAAAACCCGCTGGG
The DNA here is from genome assembly GCF_009831765.1 of Craterilacuibacter sinensis. Classification (GTDB taxonomy): domain Bacteria; phylum Pseudomonadota; class Gammaproteobacteria; order Burkholderiales; family Chromobacteriaceae; genus Craterilacuibacter; species Craterilacuibacter sinensis. Next base: position 130,597 of record NZ_WSSB01000007.1, read on the forward strand.
TTTGCCGCCCAAGGCGCGTGCAGCGCTGGAGGCGGCGCTGTCCGATTTGGCGCGCTATCCGGATGGCAACGGTTTCGCGCTTAAAGCGGCCATTGCCGAACGTTTTGCCGTCACGCAGGATCAGGTACTGCTGGGTAACGGCTCCAACGACATTCTCGAACTGGTTGCGCGCACCTTTTTGCGCCCCGGCGACTCGGTGGTGTTCTCCGAATACGCTTTTGCCGTTTACCCCCTGGTGACGCAGGCGACCGGGGCGCGCGCCATTGAAGTGAAGGCGCGCGACTACGGACATGATCTGGATGCGATGCTTGCGGCGATCGAGCCTTCGACGCGGCTGGTGTTTATCGCCAACCCCAATAACCCGACCGGCACGCTGATCAAGCCCGGTGCCTTGCTTGAGTTTCTTGAAGCCGTACCCGAAGACGTGCTGGTAGTGCTGGACGAGGCATATACCGAGTATCTGGCACCCGAACTGCGCGCCGATGTAATCGGCTTTCTCGCCCGTTTCCCCAATTTGCTGGTGTCGCGCACCTTTTCCAAGGCCTATGGCCTGGCCGGTCTGCGCGTCGGTTTTGCGCTGGCCAGTGCCGCTATCGTCGGCATGATCAATCGCGTGCGTCAGCCTTTTAATGTGAATAGCCTCGCGCAGGCCGCAGCGGTGGCCGCGCTGGACGATGCGGATTTTCTGGCGCGTGCGGTGGCGCTTAACCGGCAGGGCATGGCGCAGCTGACCGAGGCGCTGGCGCGGCTGGACTTGCCCTATATCCCGTCGTTTGCCAACTTCGTGACCTTCCATGTCGGCGATGCGGCGGCACTGAATAGCTATTTCTTGCGCCATGGCGTGATTGTGCGTCCGCTGGCGTCTTACAACATGAAAAACAGCTTGCGCGTCAGTATCGGGCTGGAAGAAGAAAATGCTCGCTTTATCGAAGTGCTGGAAGCCGCGCTGCGCTAGGCGCAGACTTGGGCTTTATGGATAAAGGGAGGGAGAGCGCATGATTATCGTGATGGCCCGCGGTGCGGGTGAGGCCGCCATTGCTGCCGTGGTTGGCAAGATTCGCGCCCACGGTCTGTCCGAACATGTATCGCGCGGCACCGAGCGCACCATTATCGGCGCGGTGGGGGACGAGCGGGTGTTGTCGGCCGATATGTTCGAACTGATGGACGGCGTCGAGCGCGCCATGCGCGTGCTCAAGGACTACCGCCTGGTTGCGCGCGAGGTGCATGGCAGCGACAGTGTCGTGCACGTGCGCGGCATTCCCTTCGGTGGCAAGCAACTGCAGCTGATTGCCGGGCCATGCTCGGTCGAAACAGCGGCGCAAATGGATGCATCTGCTGCGGCCGTCAAGGCGTCGGGTGCGCGTCTGCTGCGCGGCGGGGCATTCAAGCCGCGCTCCAGCCCGTACAGCTTTCAGGGTCTGGGCGTGGCCGGTCTTGACTTGCTGCTGGAGGCGGGGCGTGCGCATGGCCTGCCGGTGGTAACCGAGCTGATGGATGTGCGCCAGCTGGACACCTTTCTCGAGTACGACGTCGATGTGATACAGATCGGCGCGCGCAATATGCAGAACTTCGATCTGCTCAAAGAGGTCGGGCGCATCAACAAGCCGGTGGTACTCAAACGCGGCATGGCCGCGACGGTCAATGAGTGGCTGATGGCGGCCGAATACATTGCCGCCGGCGGCAACCACAATATTATTTTCTGTGAACGCGGCATCAGAAGCTTCGAGACGGCTTACCGCAATATGCTGGATGTGTCTGCCATTGCGCTACTCAAGCGTGAAACCCATCTGCCGGTGATCGCCGACCCAAGCCACGCCGGCGGCAAGGCGTGGATGGTGCCGGCGCTCTCTATGGCGGCGCTGGCTGCCGGTGCCGATGGCCTGATGATAGAAGTGCATCCGCAGCCGGCCGAAGCCTTGTGTGATGCCGATCAGGCACTGGATCCGCAAGCGTTTGCCCAGCTGATGCAGCAACTGGCTGTGCTGGCCCCGGCCTTGGGGCGTGAACTGTAAAGGGGAGTCGAGATGGCAGGAGAGTTGCATGTATCGCTGCAGCAGGTCGAGCATTACCGCTTTGCCAACGAGTTTGGTCATGGCGCGCCGGTATTGCTGACTGACGAGCCGCCGCCTCTGGGGGAGGATAGCGGTCCTTCGCCATCGCAGTTGCTGGTGGCTGCGGCGGCCAATTGCCTGTGCGCCAGCTTGCTGTTTGCCTTTGGCAAGTTCAAGCAGGATGTTGCGCCTTTGAGCGCCGAGGCCAGTTGCGTGCTGGGGCGTAATGCACAGAAGCGTTTGCGCGTCGAATCGATAGCCGTCACGCTTAAGCTGGGCAAGCCGGCGGCCACACTTGCCCAGGTAGAACGGGTATTGGCCAGCTTCGAGGACTATTGCACCGTCACCCAGAGCATACGGCAGGGCATCACGGTGGACGTGGTGGTGCTGGATGTGGATGGCTCCCGGCTGAAATAGCGATGCGGTCGATGGAGCAGGGCTTGGCGTAGCGAGTGGCTTTGGTGATTAATTTTACGAAATTAACAAATTGAGCAACTTATACCTAAGCTATTCTTTATTCGGGCAATAAAATTAATGTTTTTGGCATTATTTTGGTTAAGGCGAAATCGGCTGGCAGTTAAAATGCAGCTACCGCTTTATTCGATAATGATGCCATGCCCACTAGCCCTTGCGTATTGTCCCGCCTGACTTACCCCATGCTGGTGCTGTCCATTTTGATGTGGTCGAGCAACTTCATTGTCGGGCGCGCATTGGGCGGCAGTATCGGGCCGTTTACGCTGGCTTTTGCCCGCTGGATGCTGGCGCTTTTGTGTCTGCTGCCTTTTGCCTTGCCCCGTTTTCGTCAGAGTTGGCCGCTTGTCCGCGCGCAGTGGCGGGTGTTGTTGATGCTGGGTCTGACCGGCATTGCCTTGACCAATACGCTGCTGTATATCGCCTTGCGCCATACAACGGCCACCAATGCGGTGGTGCTTAATAGTCTGACACCGGTACTGGTGCTGGTGCTGGGGGCCGTGCTCAGTCGCCAGGGGCTGACACGCAAGCAGGTAGCCGGCATGTTGCTGGCTTTGGGCGGGGCGCTGGTGATTGTGCTGCGCGGAGACTGGCATGCGCTGTTGCGCTTTCACTTGGGTATCGGGGATGTGGGGGTGCTGGCAGCCGGCCTGTGCTGGGCTTGTTACACCGTAGGCTTGCGCAAGCTCAAGCCCGGCATTCCCGCCGTGCTGCAGATGACGATCCTGTTTGCCATTGGTGTGGTGCTGTTACTGCCTTTTGCCGGGTATGAATGGTATCGCGGCCAGAGCTTGCCCACGGCCGGCACTGGCACGGTATTGGCGCTGATTTATCTTGGCGTTTTCCCGTCCATTCTGGCTTTTCTGATGTACAACCGGGCCATTGCCGTGATCGGCAGTACACGCGCAGCCAGCTTTCTTTATCTGATGCCGGCATTCGGTGCCTTATTGTCCATTTTGTTGCTGGGGGAGGCCGTCTATGCCTACCATGCCGTGGGTCTGGCGACCATTTTCGCCGGTATTGCCGTCAGCTCGCTGCCGGATGGGATTTATCGCCGTTTCCTGTTTGAAGTCGGGCGCAAAGCGGCATGATGCCTTACAATAAGCTACTTTGTAACGGGCGGCCTTGAGCTGCCCTTTTCAGTTGGAGTGGTTTCATGGAATCTGTCCGTATATCCAAGCGCCTTGCCGAACTCGGGCTGTGTTCGCGCCGCGAGGCAGACAGCTATATAGAGCAGGGCTGGGTCAAGGTGGACGGGCAAGTCGCCGTGCTTGGGCAAAAAGTCGTTGCCGGTCAGCGCATCGAGCTGGATAAGCGCGCCAGTCAGGCGCAGGCGCGCCGGGTGACGGTGCTGCTGAACAAGCCCATCGGTTATGTGTCCGGTCAGGCAGAAGACGGCTACGAGCCGGCCTCGGTTCTGATTACGCCGGACAATCAGTGGAAGGGTGACCAGAGCGGTATCCGTTTTGCCCGCGAGCACCTGAAAGGATTGGCGCCGGCTGGCCGTCTGGATATCGACTCCATCGGCTTATTGGTACTGACGCAAGATGGTGTGGTGGCCAAGCATCTGATCGGGGAAAATTCTTCGGTCGACAAAGAGTATCTGGTGCGGGTGTCTGGTGCCTTGTCGGCACAGGGTCTAGCGCTGCTGAATCACGGTCTGGAGCTTGATGGCAAGAAATTGCTGCCGGCGCAGGTTGCCTGGCAAAATGAAGACCAGCTGCGGTTTGTGTTGCGCGAAGGCAAGAAGCGCCAGATTCGCCGCATGTGCGAGCTGGTGGGTTTGCGGGTTATCGGCTTGAAGCGGGTGCGTATCGGCAAGGTCATGCTGGGCGATTTGCCGGTAGGCAAGTGGCGTTATCTGGCCGCCGGCGAGAAGTTCTGATTGAGATGGGGTAGGTCAAATGAGCAAGCTGTGGCAATGGATCATGAATATCCTGGGTTTGGGGCACGAGCAGCGCGAGCTGGAGGTGTACTTCCAGACGCTGGTGCAGGTGGCTGAACCCAAAATAGAATTATTGCCCGGCTGGCGCGACCGTCTGAAAACGGGCGTCGTGCGTTCGCGCGCCTACGCCGAAACTTTGGCGGGCAGTCTTGCGCCGGCGCTGGACTTGTCGCCGCAAGGCTATAACGTCGATCGCCGGGTTGGTCTGCTATTCGCGACCCCGGATGTCCTGCTTGGCGTGCTGGATGGCAGCAAAGCCTTGCACGAGTATTTCCTGCATGCAAGCCATGGCGATGAAGCCTATGCCTTGCTGGTGATGCAGTGTTACCAGAAGCGTCATTTCGGTAGCGCCTTGCGCAATGGCCAGTTGCTGGATGATGTTGCGCAGACGGTGGTCAGCTTTGGCGGGCACAGGCTGGTAGGTATCTGCAATAGCGAACAAGGTTTGCGGCAGGAGGCGGTGCAGCGTGCGTTTCATGCCCTCGCCGCCGTGGCAGCACGGCGTATCGCCTTGCAAGCAGGGCGTTTGCAGAGTCTGAATACGGAAAAAACCCAGGTGGAGCTTAAGCTGGCGACCCTGTCAGGCAAGGCGGTGGTGGTGGATGCCACGCCTGGAAACGAGCGCCTGCCTGACTCGCGGGCCGAGTTGCTGGCCTATCTCGCCGAGATTGATCAGGAATTGGCCGAACTGGCGCCGATAGCTACGCTGGAAGGCAAGCTGGAGGTAGTGAAGCGGGTCAGCAATGCGCCGGAGCAATATCTGGCAGTACGCAACGAGCAGTTGCTGCTTGACCGCATGGGGATCGTGCGCTCGCCCGGTGATGGCGAAGATGGTATTGCACTGAGTATGGAAACGGTGACCTTTGGCCGGATCGAACCTATGGAGCGGGTGGTGGTGCCGGTGCGCATCACCCGGCAGGCTTTGAAGGCCTGGCGCGAACGCCTGGCTTAAAGATCGATACGGATCAGCGGGACCTGCATTTCTTCGCGGCTGACGCCGCCATGGGCGCCTTGCAGGCAGACTGTCTTTTCACCGGGCAGGGTGTCGCGCAAGGTATAGCCCGGTTTCATCAGCAGTACCGCATCGCCGATGCGGCTCGCCAGTGCCGGATGGTAGGGCGCAGGGCCGAATACGCCGGCTTCTATCAATTCCCTGCCACTTAGTACCCAAGCCTTATCGCCTAATTCTTCGCGTGCCAGTTCGATAAATGCCCCGGCTTCTGCGTCGTGGGTATGGCAAAAGCGCACCCGCCCTTCGCCGGATAGTGGCCGGCGCAACTTGCCGCGCAGAGTGGCGGACAGCTGTTCCCACTGCAGGCGCTGGGCTTTGGGCGTGCTGGTAAAACCATGGTCGGCGGTGATAATCAGCGTCATCGGCCGGCTACGCTTGCGCTGGCAAAAGCGTTCTACCTCTTCGTCCAGCAGGTTGAAGCTGCGGCTGATGGCCCAGTCGTTAGGGCCGACATCATGCATTTCATGGTCCAGTTGTGCGGTATAGGCATAGATAAAGCCTGGTTTTGCTTGCTGAGTGCCCAGTTCATGCAGTTGTTCGAATAGCTGGCCCCAATGGGTGTGGCCGATGCGTTTGGCGCGCCCGGTATGGTGGACGCTATACGGAGAGTGGATCAGGCGTTGCGGCAGCAAAGCGTAGGCCGGGCGCTGGATCTGGTCGAACCATGAGTGCGCCTGAAACAGGTGCTTTGCCAGTGTCTGCGGGGTTTGCCGGGTGTTTTCGCTATAGCGGGTCGTCAGCGGCAGCGGCAGGATGATGGACTGGCTGTCTGCATCCCACATCTCCCAGCCGGTGAGTCCGTGCTGTGCCGGCGCGGCACCCGTTTGCAAAGTCGTAATGGCACTGGCCGTGGTCGAAGGGAAGACCGAGGTCAGCGTGCCTTGCTGGTGGGCGCGCAAAAACGAGTGCGGGCCGTGACGTGCCAGCTGGTTGTCACCCATGCCGTCAACGATTAAGAGTGCAATATCGCGCCCGTCAGTCTGCAGGTCGGCAAGAGCAGCGCCGGACAAAGGCGGATGCAAGGCGGGTGCACCCAATGCATGGGCCAGTGAAGCAACCAGATTAGTCAGGCAGTGGCCGGCGTAGTCGGGCCAGTGGCATTCGTCGGACAGCAGGCGAATCATAAGCGACAGAGCTTTAGAAGAAGGTTGTTGCCGTATTGGCTGGCATTCAGGCAAAAAAACGGCATCCGAAGATGCCGTTTTTTATGCTCTATCAGTCGTTGTAGGAACGACGTTCGCTGCCACCGCTGCCTGGGCGACGGTCGCCTTCGCGACGCGGGCCGCCACGGCTGGCGCCGTTGCCGCTGCCTGGGCGACGATCGCCGTAGCTATTGCCGGCGCCTGGGCCGCCACGACGCTGCTGGGTGTGACGCTTAGGGCCACCTTTTGGCGGACGGCGGGTCGGCTCCATGCCTTCGATCACACCTTCAGTAATCTGACGCTTCAGATACTGTTCGATGCGGCGTACGCGATGGAACTCTTTCGACTCGGCGATGGTGATGGCTACGCCGTCACGACCGGCACGACCGGTACGGCCGATACGGTGCACATAGTCTTCCGCCTGTTTTGGCAGATCGTAGTTGATGACGTGGGTGATGGTTGGTACATCGATACCACGCGCTGCTACGTCGGTAGCCACCAGAACCTTGATGCGGCCGCGACGCAGGTCGTTCAAGGTGCGGTTACGCCAGCTTTGCGGCATGTCGCCGTGCAGGCAGGCCGCCTGATAGCCTTTGTCGGACAGCTTGTCGGCCAGTTCTTCCGAACCGATCTTGGTTGCGGTGAAAATCACCAGCTGGTCAAAGCCGGCTTCTTTCATGATGTGGTCGAGCAGACGTTCCTTGTGACGGTTGTCGTCTGCGTACAGCAGGTGTTCTTCGATATTGCCGCCGGTTTCGGTGCGGGCAACTTCAATGCGCTGCGGATCGCGGGTCAGCTTGCGAGCCAGGTTGCCGACGGTGCCGTCCAGCGTAGCCGAGAACAGTACAGTCTGGCGTGCAGCCGGTGTCGCCGCCACGATGGTTTCGATATCTTCGATAAAGCCCATGTCCAGCATGCGGTCGGCTTCGTCCAGTACCAGCATTTCCAGACGCGAGAAGTCGATACGGCCCGAGCGCATGTGATCCATCAGGCGGCCTGGGGTGGCTACCATCAGGTCGATAGGACGGGTCATGGCGCGGATCTGGAAGCCGAATGGCGAGCCGCCAACCAGGCAGACCGTGCGCAACCAGCGCAGGTTCTTGCCGTATTCCAGTGCATTTTTTTCAACCTGCTGAGCCAGTTCGCGGGTCGGGGTCAGTACCAGTACACGCGGGCCATTGCTCTTGACGTCGGTGCGCTGGGTCATCTTGGTCAGGGCAGGCAGCAAGAAGGCTGCGGTCTTGCCCGAGCCGGTCTGTGCGGAAACCAGCAGATCCTTGCCAGCGATAGCGGCAGGGATAGCTTCAAGCTGAACCTGAGTCGGATCGGTGTAACCCGCGTCGTCAAGTGCGCTAAGAATGGAGGGGTCAATACCCAGTTCGGAAAACTTCATATTATCCTTTCGTGCCGGATGTCCGGCGTGCAGTGCCTGTAGGTTGGCGCTTATTCGGCCCGATGCGAAATCACAACTCTGGGGGCCGTACATCATCGGCACTAACCAGGCAAAGCGGCGAACAGCGGTCCGAACGAAAGGACATGGCAAGGTCGAAGCTTAATAACGGTCAGGGACGATGAAACTATGCATCCGGAGCCGGCAATGGAGCGGCAGGCCCGGCGGTGATGTGAGGGGCGCAAGATACGCGAAAATACTTGATCTTGCAAGTGTGTTTTGCAAATAAGGGTGGCTAAGTAGTTGATTTTCTATCAGCCATTGGCCGGAATGAGAAAAATTTCTAGGTGATGATTTGTGCTGGGCAGTCTGGCGCGCATGGCGCAAAAAAGGGCGACCAAGTCGCCCAAGGGAGGAGAAAATCAACTAAGTCGCCGTTCAGGCCAGGTTTTGCTGGCGCAGGGTCTTGAGTGCCTTGACGAAGGCTTGCATTTCAGCCGGTGTGCCCAGCGTCAGGCGGTTCCAGCCATCGGTATGGTCGAATGGACGGCCCACCATGATATGCAGTTTTTTCATATTCTCGCGATAGGCAGCGCTGCTGCTGTTTACGCGGTGGAAAATGAAGTTGGCGTGTGATGGCAGATAGGCCAGCTTCAATTCGTCCAGTGCCTGGGTCACAATCTTGCGCGACTGAGCGGTGGTGCTCAGGCTCTGGCGGATAAAAGCCGTATCTTGCAGCGAGGCATTGGCGGCGATGGCGGCGGGCAGGTTGGTGTTATCGATGGAGGCCCAGGTATCCAGACGGGCAATGATTTCCGGCGCAGCCAGACCGTAACCGATGCGCAGTCCCGCCAGTGCATAGATTTTGGAGAAGGTGCGGGCCACGATCAGGTTTTTCTTGCCGGCCTGTACCAGACGGGCGGCCGAAGCATAACGTGGATCGGTGACATACTCGTGGTAAGCCTCGTCCACGATAAAGAAGACGCGCTCTGGGGCGGAGTTGATCCAGGCTTCGATATCGGCGGCCGGGGTGATGGTTGCCGTCGGGTTGTTCGGGTTGCACAGGTAGACCACGCTGACACCGGCAAACTTCTCGGTGGCTGCGCGCATGGCTTTCAGGTCGATTGCCAGCGTATCTTTTTGCAGTTTCACCTTGGTAATGGTGGTGCCCATAGGCTCGGCATAAAGTTCGGCGTAGTTGAATGTCGGATCCGGGCACACCAGTTGGGTGCCTTTGCCGCAATAGGCATGAATGGCCATCTGGATGACTTCGGAGGAGCCGTTGCCCAGTGTAATTTGCTTGTCGCTCAGGCCGTTGCCCTTGGCCAGAGTGCTGATAAGTGCTGCGCGGGCATCATCCGGGTAGCGAAAGGCGGCAGGCAACTCGTTGATGATGGCAGCCTGTGCCTTGGGTGACATGCCCAGCGAGTTTTCGTTGAAGTTGAGCAGCAAAGGGGTCTTGGCGGAAGGGATGAAGACTGCGCTGCCCTGTGTGGCGGCCTGAGCAGGTGCCGCGATGGCGGCGCGGGAAGCCAGCGTGGAGAGTCCCAGTGCGCCCATAAACAGGCCGGATGATTTAAGCAGTGTACGGCGATCCATGTTTATCCCCTAATTTCTCAGAAATGGTGTGCGCTTATTCTGAACGGGAATGCATTGCTAGATATTGATACCTATCAAATATTTGATAAAAAGTTCTTCCAAATGAAAGTGTCGCCTTGCATGCGGTACTCCGCACCACACCAGAAGGGGTAGGGCAGTTTTTGCAATAGGGGGAACAGGGTATCAAAGGGCAGCTTGCCGCTACCGGGTGCGCCACGCCCCGGGACGTCGGCAAACTGGATGTGGCCGATGCGCGGCCATAAGGCCATCAGTTCGTCCGCCAGTGGCGAGTCCATGCGCGCCATATGATAGAGGTCGTATTGCAGCCACAAATTGGGATGATTCACCCTATCCTGCATGCTCAGCATGGCGTGGCTGCTGTCTATCAGGAAGCCGGGCATGTCGAAGCGGTTGATCGCCTCGAACGTACAGCGTACGCCGATGTCAGCCAGACGGCTGGCGGCCAGCGCAAGATTGCCCGCCAGAGTGTCCAGTGCGGCTTCCGGTGTGGTATCCGCAGCCAGCCGTCCCGGCAGTATATTGACCGCCTCGACGTTCAGTGCTTGTGCCCAGTCGCAAGCCTGTTGCAGTGCGCGGGCAAATTCGGCCTCGCGCCCCGGAGTACCGGCCAGCCCTGTGCCGCCTTGCATCAGGTCACCGGCCGGCGCATTAATCAGCACGCAGCGCAAGTGATGCCGGGCGAGCAGGTGCTGCCATTGCGTCTGCTGCTCGCTATAGGGAAATTGCACTTCTACCGCTTCAAAGCCTGCCTGCGCTACGCGTGCCAGGCGCTCGGCTAAGGGATACTCATTTAGCAGCATGGAAACATTGGCCGAAAGCTTCAGCATGATATCGCGCCATAGCTATTGATCAGTGAGGACAGGTCGGCATCGGCAAAGCCGCTGGCCGCATGGCGTGCCATCAATTCCCGCGCGCGCTGCGCCAGCGGCAAGCTTGCATCGCAGCCTTCTGCCAGTGCCAGGGCATTGTCCAGATCCTTAAGCAGAGTCGAGACTTTCCATTGCACCGGCTCGAAGCGCCCTTCAGCCATACGCGGCGCCAGAATCTGTAAAGGGAGCGAGTCGGCAAAACCGCCTGCCAGCGCAGGCGCCAGCGCGCGGGCATCAACACCGCTGCGCGTGGCCAGGTGGACGGCTTCGGCAATCAGCAAGGCATTGCTGGCGACAATCAGCTGGTTGCATAGCTTGCTGGTCTGTCCGGCGCCTACCTCGCCCATGTGGGTCAGCCTTTGCGCCAGCGGCAAAGTCAGCGGGCGCAGTCGTGCCACATCCTCTTCGCGTCCCCCTGCCATGATGATAAGACGTCCTTGTTCGGCACCTTGGGTGCCGCCGGAGACCGGGGCATCAACCCAGTGCATGCCCTTTGTCTGGTGTAGCTGCCGCGCCATTTCGCGGGTCAGGATGGGCGAGATGCTGGAAAAATCGACCAGCAATTGGTCGCGGCGGCCCGCGCTAGCGATGCCTTGTTCTCCGAACACGATGTCTTGCATGGCTGCGCCATCCGATACGCAACACATGATGATGTCTGCACGGCATGCAGCCGCCGGTGTCGCCACCCATTGCGCGTGCGCGGGCAGTGCTAGCTCGGGGCGCGGCGTGCGGTTCCATAACAAGAGTTGATGGCCGGCGGCACTCAGGCGCCGGCTCATGCGTGAACCCATCAGGCCGAGGCCGAGAAATGCAATGGTCGCCATAGGAAAGTCTGTGATGCGATAGTTGATGTGGGTTATGTTAATCAGGATGGCTGCCAATGTCATTACTTGGCGGATGGCTTCTGTTGTAGCGCTGCTTTCGCTAGAATGCGCTCTTTTTTCGGAGGTCGAGCCATGGCTATGCAGTACGCCGTCCAGCGTTATGCCGCAACCCGCCCATGGGCCAAGCGTGCGGGACAAATCTTCAGCCAGACGCTGAAAATGGAGCAGGCCAGTGAAGAACTGGCCGAAGTGGCCCGCCGCGAACTGGACCGTGCCGCTCAGGTTTTTCCGGTGCCGGATGCTGCGCGCCATAGCGAGGGTTTGTTGGCCTTGGCGTATGGCTGCTTTGTGCGTGAAGGACGGGTGATTGTCCATTTTGAGCCGGCGCTGACCGCTGCGCTGGCGCATACCCGCTTGCCATCCAATCTGCCGGATACCTTGGCCTTGCCGGCACGCGCCTGTTTTGTGCATGTCGATGGACTGGGCGGTGCCTGCCTGTATCACGACGAAGCCGATGCCGCGCTGGATCTGGTATTGATGGGTGACACGCTGGGGCTGGATTCCACCTCATGGCTGGTCGAGGCCGAGGTGATTGCATCGTTGCGCATCAGTTATCCGGGTGAACTGGCCGAGCAAATTGCAGCAGTAGATGAGGCCTGGCAGCCTTTGCTGGCGGCGGTAATCAATGGTCTGGCGCTGATGACGCAGCCGCGCGCCAGTCTGGTGCGCACATGGGAAAGCGCCGCGCCGCAAGAGATGGTGGTACAGGCTAATGATGAAACCAGCCACAAAGCCAGACAAAAGGCGCGCAGCATGCTGCTGAAAGAGGGATTTTCCGAAGTGTCGTATTGCCGCGTCGAGGATTTACCTGCTCTGGACGCACCGCAAACCCAGGGTTACTGGCGGCGTCAGGCTTTTGGTGAAGGCAAGGCGCATTCGCGTCTGGTCTGGGTGCTGCCGCGCTAAGGCATGGCGGCTGACGTAAAGGCCGCTGCTCGCGTACAATCATTTCTCCTGTATTGATTCTTTTCCGGGTTTTGTTGATGCTGTTGGCCTTTATTGCGGTGGTGGTGCTAGGCGGTGCGGCGGGTGCCTTCTGGCTGGTGAAAAGCGGACGCCTGCGCCTTGCCTGGCTGCGGGCGCTGAAGCTGCGTGTGTTTGGTTTTATCTATGCGTCGGAAGCGCGTGATCAGCCAGATGACTGGAGCCCGAGGCAGACGCTGCCGCATCAGCTCTCCGGCATACGGGTCGAACCGGAGGTCGCACAGGCCGAGGCTTTGCCTGTGCGCGCTGCCGGACAAGCCCCGCTTAACGCCAAGCCTGTGCTGCAGGGCGGGGCAGAGACTGCTGCAGCCGGCGTAAGGCGCGACTTGCCGGCGGCGGAAATCATTACCACCTTGCCGCGTCATTTGCGCAAGAAGCCGGAGCCGGTGCAGGCCAAGCCCCGGCGTAGCGATATTCCGGTGATCGGTCTGCAAGACGTGCAGCAAAATATGGCCGAGAGTGCGCGCCGTCAGCGTCTGGCGGCCAGAAACGAGCGCCGGCTTGTCCCTGACGAGACGTTGCCGCTGATTGATCCTGCCAGCGTGCGCGAAAATATCAAGGAGTTGCACCCGCCACGGGCCGTGGTGAAAAAACCCTCCTTGCCCTTGGTCGATGTGGTACGGCCGGCTAAAACAGCACCGCCCACCGCGCAGCCTGGGCTCAAGTTAAGCGGCAAGGTGCTGGATGCGCCGTTCCGTCCGGCTGCTGAAGTGGTGTCACGGCAGCCCGTTACCCCAGCGCCAGTCTTTCCTGCGCACGTACGCGTTGACGTGCCACCAGCGGATGAGGCGCCGCTGATGCCGGCCGATGCGCCAGCTTCTTCGCCGTTTGCACCTGTGCCGGTTGCCGAGTCGTTTCCTGAGATTGTGCAGGCTGACGCAGCCGTGCAGCTTGAGGCGGCACCGTCCGTGCAACCGATTGTGGCCATGCCGCCAGCGCCGGTGTATCAAGCTGCTGCGCTTGAGCCTGCGGCCATTACGCCGCCTGCCCCTGTCTGCGAGGTGCAGCAAGCGGGCGTCGCTGTCGGGCCTGCCCCTGTTGTGCCTCCTCTTGTCCCGCTGTCTGTTGCTCCTTCGGCCCCTGTGCAACAAGCCGATGTGGTGTGGCATCTGATCGAAGATGCGCCAGAGCCAGAACCAGTGGCTGCGCCCGCCGCGCTGGTGTGGCAGATGCTGGACGAGCCGGCTCAGCCGCTAAGTTCTGCAGCCTCGCTTGCCGAAGGTAGTGTCGCACTTGCGCCTGCGGCTTCCGTCCAGAGTGCCGCAGTGCGCATGCCTGCTTATCATGCGATTCCCTTGCCGTCTCTGGGCTTGCTGCGTCCGGCCGAAGAAAAGAGCACGGTGTGCAACGAAGAGATGCTGCTGGAGCGTGGCATCGTGATCGAGGAGCGCCTGGCCGAATTCAAGGTCAAGGTTTCGGTGGTCGATGCCTATGCAGGCCCAGTGATTACCCGTTATGAAGTCGAACCGGCAGTCGGGGTGCGCGGTAATCAGGTGGTCAACCTGATGAAGGATTTGTCGCGCGCGCTGGGGTTGGCCTCCATTCGCGTGGTGGAAACCATACCCGGCAAGACCTGCATGGGGCTGGAATTGCCCAACCCGACGCGGCAGATGATACGGCTGTCCGAGATCCTTTCCGCCGACGTTTTTCAGGATTCGCGCTCCAAGCTGACCCTGTGCCTGGGGCAGGATATTACCGGTGCGCCGGTGGTGATGGATCTGGCCAAAGCACCGCACCTGCTGGTGGCCGGTACCACGGGCTCGGGCAAGTCGGTTGGCGTGAACGCCATGATTGCGTCCGTCCTGTATAAGGCGACGCCGGAGGAAGTGCGCTTCATCATGATCGATCCCAAGATGCTGGAGCTGTCGGTTTACAACGATATTCCGCATCTGCTGGCACCGGTGGTCACCGATATGAAGCTGGCGGCCAATGCGCTGAACTGGTGTGTCGGCGAAATGGACAAGCGCTACCGCCTGATGAGCGCATTAGGTGTGCGCAACCTCGCCGGTTACAACCAGAAAGTGCGCGAGGCCGAGGCGCGTGGCCAGCGTCTGACCAATCCGTTTACCGTGACCCCGGACGATCCCGAGCCGCTGGAGCATCTGCCCTTTATCGTGGTGGTGGTGGACGAGTTCGCCGACCTGATGATGGTGGCTGGCAAAAAAATTGAAGAGCTGATCGCGCGTCTGGCACAAAAAGCGCGCGCGGCCGGTATTCACCTGATTCTGGCCACCCAGCGCCCGTCGGTGGATGTGATTACCGGCCTGATCAAGGCCAATATTCCGACTCGTATTGCGTTCCAGGTGTCGAGCAAGATAGACAGCCGCACCATTCTTGACCAGATGGGGGCCGAGAGCCTGCTGGGACAGGGCGATATGCTGTTCCTGCCGCCGGGTACCGGCTACCCGCAGCGGGTGCATGGTGCCTTCGTCACTGACGACGAAGTGCATGCAGTTGTCGAGCATCTCAAGCAATATGGCGAGCCGGACTATATCGACGGTATTTTGACCGGTGAAGCGGTGGCGGATGACGAGTCGCAGGCGGCTGGCGCGTCGGCTCAGCGCGCCAGTGAAACCGATCCGCTGTACGACGAGGCGGTCGAGATTGTGCTGCGTACGCGCAAGGCGTCGATCTCGTCGGTGCAGCGCCAGTTGCGTATAGGCTACAACCGGGCGGCGCGCCTGATTGAGGAGATGGAGGCATCCGGCATTGTGAGTGCGATGGAAAACAACGGCAACCGCACGGTGCTGGTGCCGCAACGCGAGTTTTAAGCGTGCATAAAGAAGCCGGCGAAAGCCGGCTTCTTGAGTTTCAGGTGTGGCGTCCGATGCGGTGGCGTACCGGTAACGGGCTGATGCGGGGTGGTGAGGTTTTGGCTTTTCCCTGACGCGTAAACAACAGGCCGGGCAGGGGGCTGCTTGGCGGCTGGTTTTTCATCACTGAACTCCTGTGTACGATGCGAAGCAGAGGCTTCGCTTTCTTGTTCTGGCACATGCAAGCAGGCAGGGCAAGGCAGACACAAAAAACGCGACACAAGGTCGCGTTAATTGGCTGTGCCGATGGCGTTTAGCGCATGGGACGGCGGCGCGTTTGTTCGCGCTCGCGGATGCGTATCGGGATCAGTTTGGGCGCCGGCTTGCGTGGCAGAGTGAAAAAAAGCACCAAGGCGATGGCCAGTGCCAGGAAAACTGGAGTCAGCATGTCCATATGGAAGTCCCCTCTATTGGCCTCAGGGCAGTTGCCCTGACTATTTGAGTGTGGGTGCACTGTGTGCCCGCTGCAAGGGCGCAGATAGAATTTATTTGGCTTCCCAGGAAAATACTGGCAGGCTCAAGTGCCAGCGCAGCGCCAGCATGCGCAGTGTCACGCCCACCACAAAGCCGGTCGTTATGGTGATGCCCTCCGGAATGCCTAGCTTACTCATCAATAGATAAGCCAGCGCCACAATAAACGACACGCTGGCATACAGTTCCTGACGGAAGACCACCGGTACACGGTTGCACAGTACGTCACGGATCACGCCACCGGCGATGCCGGTAATCATGCCGGCCATGATGATGACTGGTTCCGCATACTTCATTTCCAGCGCCACGCTACAGCCTATCAGGGTGAAGGCAACCAGTCCCAGTGCATCCAGAAACAGGAAAACTGGCGACAGGCGGTGGATGGTGCGTGCCAGCGGGATCGCGGCCATACCGGCGAACAGTACCAGATAAATGTATTCGGGGTGCTGCGTCCAGCCTATGGGAAAGCGGCCCAGTACGATATCGCGCACGGTGCCGCCACCTAACGCGGTCAAAAAGGCAATGACGGCAACGCCGAAAATATCCATATTGCGCCGGCCTGCCGCCAGGGCGCCGGTCATGGCTTCGGCCGTAATGGCTATCAGGTAGATAATGGTCAGCATGGATGGTGTTTTTGCTTAAATCGCGTGAAATATAGAGCCCTAGTCAGGGGGTGTCGATGGTAGTGTTCGCTTATGGGCAAGTCAACTGCAGAGGCGCGTAATGGTAAGACGCACCGCGATATGGTCAGGAGCTTGACGAAAAATGCGTGCGCCGTTCTCCGTCTGGCGGGTATGTCGCGTTTGCCGGATTTGCAGTTGCGTCTGTTTGGGGCGGATTTGGGGCAGAGTAATCCGTCTTAATCTGCGTTACCCTGGCCGTCGGACAAAACAAAACCCGCCGTAAACCTTTGTCAATCAAGCCTTGCGGCTGATTTTACTGGGTTTCGGCGGGCTTGAATTTTGGCGGAGGCTGTGAGATTCGAACTCACGGACGGTTTCCCGTCGGCAGTTTTCAAGACTGCTGGTTTAAACCACTCACCCAAACCTCCTAAAGCGTGCTCGATGCATTGCTGATCGAGTTGCGCATAATACCGGATTATCCTGGTGTTTGCTAGTGCCTTATGCGTTGGCTGCCAGCATTTCTGCAGCGTGCTGGCGGGTTGTTTCGGTGATTTCCTCGCCTCCCAGCATGCGGGCAAGTTCGTTGACCCGCTGGCTTTCGTCAAGCGGGATGATGCGGCTGACGGTGTGGCCAGCGGTCTCTTCCTTGGCCACTTGCCAGTGCGCATCACCACAGGAGGCGACTTGGGGCAGGTGGGTGATGGCCAGTACCTGATAGTGGCTGCCCAGTTCTTTCAGCAGTTTGCCAACCACCTCGGCCACGCGCCCGCCGATGCCGACATCGACTTCATCGAAAATCAGCGTCGGCACAGCGGCCACCTGGCTGATTACGACCTGCATGGACAGGCTGATGCGCGACAATTCTCCGCCGGAGGCAACCTTGGCCAGTGGCCTGAGCGTGCTGCCGGCGTTAGCTGCTACTAAATATTCGATGGATTCCAGTCCGTGGGCGGTAGGTTCGGCCAGCGCGGCCAGTTCGATGGCAAAGCGGGCACCGCCCATGGCCAGACGCTGCATTTCGCCGGCGATGCGGGTAGACAGCTCGCCGGCTGCCTGGCGGCGCTTGGCGGACAGGGCTTCGGCTTGGGTGCGATAGCGTGCTAGCGCGCTTGCTTCGGCGAGTGTCAGCGCCTCCTGATCGGTGCTGGCTTCCAGTGCGGCCAGTTGGCGCTGCCAGTCGGCCAGCTTTTCCGCCAGATCCTGCGGCTGGCTACGGTATTTGCGTGCCACGCTGATCAGGGTGTCGATGCGGCTTTCGATGCGCGCCAGCTCTGCCGGGTCTTCGTCCAGGTCCGAGGCGTAGTCGCGCAGGCTGTAGACGACTTCCCTGAGTTCGGCATCGACCGAATCCAGCAGGGCCAGCGTTTCGGCCAGGCGCGGGTCGACGCCGGCCAGTCTGGATAGCCGGCTTTGCACCTGGGTCAGGATGGACAGGCAGTTGCCGTCGATTTCGGATAGAGAGTCCACCGCGTGCTGGGCGCTTTGGGCCAGTTCGACCGCATTGGCCAGACGCGAGTGCTGCTGGTTAAGTGGGTGCCATTCGTCGGGCTGCAGGTTCAGCTCACTTAATTCGCCTATCTGCCAAGTCAGCCGCTCGCGTTCGACTTCCGATTCGCGACTCATGCGCTCGGCCTCTTCGCGGGCGCGGCGCGCGCTTTGCCAGTCCTGCCATGCCACTTGAACGTCGCGTGCGAGTGAGGTCGAACCGGCATAGGCGTCGAGCAGGCCGCGTTGCATATCGGGGCGCACCAGTGATTGGTGTGCATGTTGGCCGTGAATATCGACCAGATAGTCACCGATTTCCCTGAGTTGGGCGAGGGTGGCAATCTGACCGTTGATAAAGCTTTTGGAGCGGCCGTTTTTATCCAGACTGCGCCGTAGCTGCAGCTCGCCCTCGTCACCGGCCAGATCGTTGCTGGTCAGCCAGAGCCCCAGTTCGGGTAGGCGCGAGATGTCGAAGACGGCCGACAATTCGGCCCGGTCGGCACCGCTACGCACTTGTGCGCCTTCGGCCCGGTCGCCCAGTAACAGGCCCAAGGCATCGAGGATAATGGATTTGCCTGCACCGGTTTCGCCAGTGAGTACGGTAAAGCCGTGGTCGAATTCCAGCGTTAAGGCGTCGACAATGACAAAGTCGCGGACGGAGAGCGATAGCAGCATGTTGTCTTCTGTATAGGGTTAGAGCAGGCGTTCGCCCCAGTGCAGCTTGTGGCGCAGCATGTCGTAGTAGTTGTATCCGGCCGGATGCAGGATGCGCAGCGGGTTGCGGTAGCGGCGCACAATGACGCGGTCCATTTCCATCAGGTCGCAGTGCGACTGGCCGTCAAAGTGCGCACGGGCATCCAGGCCGCGGGTTAGCATGAATTCGACTTCGCAGCTGTCGGAGACGGCTATCGGGCGATTGCTCATCGATTGCGGGCAGATGGGCACCAGTGCGATGGCTTGCAGCGTCGGGTGCAGGATAGGGCCGCCCGAGGCCAGTGAGTAGGCCGTCGAGCCGGTGGGGGTGCTGATGATCAGGCCATCCGAGCGCTGGCTGTAGACGAATTGGTTATCGATAAAGACTTCAAACTCTATCATCGAGCCCAAGCCGCCACGGCTGATCACAATATCGTTCAGTGCCAGCGCACTGACCACTTCGGCGTCTTCGCGCAGTACTGAGGCAGTCAGTAAAATACGGTCTTCGGGGATAAAGTCGCCGGCGAGGATGGCATCGACGGCCCCCAGCATTTCATGCAGGGGAATGTCGGCCATAAAGCCCAGCCGCCCCTGATTGATACCGACCAGGGGTACGCGATAGGGCGCGAGCAGACGCGCGACTGCCAGCATGGTGCCATCGCCGCCCAGCACAATGGCGATATCGGCCAGCTTGCCGATATCGCTGCGCTCAACGATCTGGTGCGGGCCGGCCTCGTCAGCATTGGCGCTGTCACTGTCTATTAAGACCCCTATGCCTTGGGCGGCCAGATGATCGGCCAGCAGGCGCAGCGAGGTGACAATTTGCGGTTTGCTGTGACGGGCAAACAGCCCGACCTTCTTGAATAGGCAAGTCATGACTGAATCTTACCGTGTTGTGGGCTATCTGCCAAAACGCTTATGGAATAGTTTGCGCACGCGAAGCCTCCAGTGCGCATAGGTAAAAGCGGATCAGCTCGGCCAGAGTACTGACGCCCAGCTTGGAAAACAGGCTGGATCTATGGGTTTCCACCGTGCGTGGCGAGACATCGAGCAGCTTGCCTATCTCCTTGCTGGACAAGCCTTCCGCCACCATGTCGAGCACGGCGCGCTCGCGTTCGCTGATGCGGGCGAGACGATTCGCTACCTCCTGTGTGGCGGCTTTCTTTTCCTGCTGCTGTATGCTTTGGCGGATGGCGCGGCGTACGCTGTCCATGAGCTGGCGTTTGTCTATTGGCTTGCTGATGAAATCGATGGCACCTCGCCTGAAGGCGCGGGCGCATTGCTCGACATCGCCGTGGCCGGTGATAAAAATGAGCGGTAGCTGGCTATCCAGTTGCTTGAGTTTTTCCTGCAAGGCCAGGCCGGACAGATGAGGCATGCGGATGTCGAGTATCAGGCAGCCGATGTCGTTCTTGGTGGGTGCCTGCAAAAAGGCAAGGGCATTTGTGTAAGTTTCGACTTGGCTGCCATGGCTCTCTAGCAATAAGGCGAGCGAGTCGCGGATGGCCGGGTCGTCATCAACCAGGTAGATCGTAGGTGTAATCTTGCTCATGTGCGGCTTTTCTTTGGGGCTCGGCATGGGGGATGACGGGTAGTTCGAAGCAAAATAGCGCGCCACCATCGGGATGGTTGCTGGCGTATATATTGCCATCAAACGATTCGATCAGCGATTGGCTGATGGTCAGTCCCAGGCCTATGCCCTGGTGTTTGAGGCTGAAAAACGGGGTGAAAATATTGGGTAGTTCTTCGGCGGGAATACCCGGGCCGTTGTCTTGTACCTGCACACAGATGCGCGTGTTCAGTACATGGCTACGGATGCTTAAATGGCCCTGTGTGGCCGGCATGGCTTCAATGGCGTTGCGTATCAGATTGAATAGCACTTGTTCGAGCTGGATGCTGTCGGCGAGCACGTGTGGCAGTGCAGGCTCCAGATGGGTGCTTAAACGGATGTGCTTGCTGGCTAGCTCGCCGGACGCCAGTAGCAGCGTATTGCGTATAACCTGATTGATATCGACCGAGGAGAGCGCGGTGCGCTGGCGGGTCGCCAGATTGCGCAGGCCGCGTATGATGTGACCGGCTCTCTGTGCTTGCTGGACGCTGCCTTGCAAGGCGCGCTGCAGCAAAGCCAGATCCGGTTCTTCATCTTCGAGCAGGGTCAGCGCAGCCTCGTTGTAGCTGGCTATCGCCGACAGTGGCTGGTTGATTTCATGGGCCATGCCGGATGCCATTTCACCCATATTGGTGATCCGCGCCGCCTTTGCATATTCGTTGGCATGCTGTTTGAGCCGCTCTTCGCGGTGCAGGATGGATGCGGCTAGCCGGGCCCTTAAGGGCGCCATGTCGCGGATCGCCAGTACCACGCCCAGTTTTTCACCATGCTTTCCTGTCAGCGGCGACAGGGTGCCCTCGATATACTGGTGCTGGTTGTTGCTGCCGATCAGGTGGCAGTGCTGGGGCAGGTTGATGTCCTGCTGCAACTGCAGACACTGCTCGACCGGATCAAGCATCGCTTCGGTTTCGAGCTCGTAATGCAGTTGCAGTGCATGAGACAGAGGGTGGTCGCGCACCTCGTTCAGCGTTTTGTGGGTGAGAGCAGCCGCCCTGGGGTTCATGTATTTGATGGTCTGGTGCTGATCAATCACGATGACTGCATCGTTGATGGCTTGCAAGGTAACGATAGCCTGTTCTCGCTCCTTGCTCAGGTCGCGTGACATTTCATCGTGAAGGTGTTGTTTGCGCCGCTGGGTGGCGGCCACAAGCAGCAGCAGATAGCACAGTAGTGCCGATATGGCAGGCAGCAGCAGAAAAATAGTAGCGTTGAGATTGTCCAGCCTGAGTGTCTCGCTTACCTCCAGTTCATAGGGAAAGTAGGCGTGATGGATGCGCAAGCGGGTGTGGAACTGTGGCAAGAGCCTGTTGCTCAGCTTGTCGTTATCAACAGGATTTTGGCTGCTGTTGATATCGTCACTTTCATCGCGGCTGCCTATCCGGTGCAGGCGGATATTGAGGTGGGTGGTGTTTTGCAACTGCTCGTGCCGCAGTAGTTGGTCTGCCGTGATGGTGAGCAGGACAATGCCGGTAACTTCTTGTTGTGCCGGTGTAGGCGTTTCTTTGCTTTTCGCCGCGTAAACGGCCTGAATATAGGCCAGACCCATGTGGCCATTACTTAAGGTGAATGGCGGTGAGACTTCTATTTTTCCGCTGTGTATGGCTTGACGGACGGTGGGGCCGAGCAGGGGCGAATTCAACAGATCCAGACCTATCATATAGCGGGCCATATAGTTGTCGTAAGGCTCGGCCATGGTCAAGGGAAGATACATCTCGCGGGTTGCTGCTTTACTCCAGTATGGCCATTGCCGCCAGTAATCGGGGTGGCCGGGTGTCGGGTTTGCCGGATTGTTGAAGTCCCGTATGGTGACGGTTTTGCCGTAGTGCAGGCTTTGTGTCGCTTCGTAGCGGCTGCGTTGCCCGGTTTTTATGATGGGTTGGTAACCCATCATATAGACAAAGGGGTAATGTGCCTGCATGTAACTGGCGTAGCGTGAAATGGCGGTTCGGCCAAAGTCGCCGCGAGCGCGGGCACCTTCTCCCAGATTGAAAATCATGCTTTCACTGGCTTTGAGCCGTTCCTCCATGGTCTGTTTGAGATGGAGGGCGCTGGCTTGAAACCATTCATGATGGCGTTTGATGCCTAAACAAACGGCAATGACCAGCAGTGTCAGTGTCAGCAAGAGCCAGGCGGCGATATAGCTCAGGCGCAAACGCAAAGGCAGGGCGGCGAGGAGTTGGTGCTGGGTTTTCAGTAAAGACAAGAGGCTGGACATAGGTAAGGGGCCGGGGGTGTGTCTTTGCCTGAGATCGGGTGGAAAAGGCGGCGTGAAAACCATTTGGCTTGCACGACTGTGAGGTGGCTGCGCCAAGGGCGCAGCTTAATATCCGGTTTTAATCCTGGGCCAGTTTATCGGCGTACAGGTGGAAAATTTTGGCCAATTTGGGTTGGATAACAGCCTGGCAATAAGGTGCATTACCATGGCGGGCGTAATAGGCGTGGTGCTCGGTTTCTGCCGGCCAGAACTCTTGGGCCGGCTCTACCTGGGTGACGATAGGTGTGCCCGCGTAGTACGTTTGCTGTGCGTGGCGAATGCACTCGTGGGCGCTTGTCGTCTGCGCAGCGTCTTGCGTGAAAATGGCTGAGCGGTATTGACTGCCGATGTCATTGCCTTGACGGTTAAGCTGGGTCGGGTCGTGGCTGGCAAAAAAGATATCGAGCAAAACGGAAAAAGGCAGGATGTTTTCATCAAAATGGATGCGTACCGCCTCCGCGTGGCCGGTATGGCCAGTGCAGACCTGCGCATAGTCCGGCTTGGGAATGTGGCCGCCGCTATAGCCCGGTTCTACCTGGCTTACCCCTTTGAAGCGGCTGAATACGGCTTCGGTACACCAGAAGCACCCACCTGCCAGAATGGCGATCGCCATGGTTTTTTCCTCGGTTTTTGATCGGTCACTGTCGTGTTAACACAAACGGGCAAAGCGTGGGATGCTGACCCCGTCAATGATGACATCTTCGAAAAACATGGTGTAAGGGCGTATCCATAGGCCGCCTTCGCCATACAGTGGCCGGTATAAAACCAGCCATTCTTCGGTTTCCGAGTGGCATACGAGATCAATGACCTCGTAGTCATGGCCTTTGTAGTGGCGGTAACGGCCGGGCGTGAGTTCGGGTTTGGCAACCATCAGGTTTAACTCCAGAAGCGGGAGAGCAGGTGTATATGCCGCGCGCTGATTTGTGGCACCGTGGGGCGCTTGATCCGGTATGGGGTGTTGTCGGTTTGAATCCGCTGTCTGGGATGTGCAGGCAGCGCGACACGCGGCGCTTGCAGATTATCGGTGCGCTCGACCACGATGGCAATCATGCCGTTATCCAGTTCGACAAATTCGCCGGGTGGAAAGATGCCCAAGGTGCGTATCAGCAGGGTAATCAGGTTCGGGTCGATTTGCTGGTTCTGATTCTGGTACAGAATGGACAGTGCCTGTTGTGCCGGCATCGGGTTGCGGTAGCTTCTGGGCATGAGCTTGGAGCAAGTCATGTCGACGATGTGCAGCAGATGCGCATGTTCGGCAATATTTGCCTGCTGCAGATGGAAAGGGTAGCCGCTGCCATTCCACTGCTCGTGATGCATCAGCACCGTTTCATGCCAGAGCAGATCGGTAATGCCCATCTCCCGTATCAGGGCGGAACTCAGCAGCGGATGGAGTTTGATCAGTTGCTGCTGTGCTGTGGTGGGCGGAGCGGCCTGCCGCGCCATTTGATCCTGAGTCGATGCGATACCGATATTCATGGTGAGCGCCGCGCAGACTAAGGACTGGAGGGTGCTTGCGTCCAGCGATTGCGCCTTGCCGAGTAGGTGGATCAAAGTGGCTGCATTGATGGCATGGCGCGGGGTGTAGTGTTCATAAGGTGAAAGCAGGATGCTGGCGATGCAGGCATCGGCTTGCTGGTCTACTAACTGGCCTAGTTCGCTGGCAATGGCGCGCAACTCCACATTAGGGGTGTGGCAATCAAGAGGCGTATACAGCAATGGCAGCAAGCGCCCTTCCAGTCGGGACAGTACGGCAAAAGCCGAGTCGGCCTGGCTGTGGTTGCTCTGGGTGCATGCAGGCAGGACGAACGCGGCGTACTCGTCGCGCTGTCGGGGGCTCAGGCGAAAAATATTATCGCCATCTTCGCATAGGCGGTTGCGGGCAAAGAGCGAGTCCGGCAGTGTCAGGGCTGGCATCAGGCAAACCAATGGTGGGGATGGGGTGATTATACCGTGGGGCTTTTGTATTCGTACGGATAGTGTAATCGTATACGGTTAAACCCGTTTTGAACGGGGACATTTGTTGCATGCTTCGTTAGAATTGCGGCTTTTATCAGGGGGTGCCATGGCTATCGTACTGGCTCCGATGGAAGGCATCGTTGACGAAGTGATGCGCGATGTCCTGACCGGCATCGGCGGCATCGATTTGTGCGTGTCCGAGTTTATCCGCGTCACCGATACGCTGCTTCCGCTTAAAACCTTCCAGCGCCATGCGCCTGAGCTGTTTCAGAGTGGTCATACGCGTTTCGGTGTGCCTTTGCGTGTGCAATTGCTGGGGTCGGAGCCGCAGGCGCTGGCACATAATGCCCTGCGCCTGGTCGAGTATGGTGCCAAGGTCGTAGACCTGAATTTCGGCTGTCCAGCGCCTACGGTTAACCGTCACGGTGGCGGTGCGGCTTTGCTGAAACAGCCGGATCTGATGCATGAAATTGTCAGCACCGTGCGTGCAGCCTTGCCTGAAACCGTATTGTTGACAGCCAAGATGCGGCTGGGCTTCGAGGATACCTCGTTGACGCTCGCGTGTGCCGAGGCGCTGGTCAGCGGCGGGGTGGGCGAATTGACGGTGCATGCCCGTACCAAGGTTGAGGGTTATCGGCCGCCGGCACATTGGGAGTGGCTGGCGCGTATTCGTGAACATGTCTCGGTGCCGGTGGTGGCCAATGGCGAAGTCTGGACGCTGGACGATTATCTGGCGATACGCGAAGTCAGTGGCTGCGACACGGTGATGATAGGTCGTGGCTTATTGGCTGCACCCGATCTGGCGCGGCGCATCGCGCATTACCACGCGACGGGTGAAAAATGCCCACCCGCATCTTGGGCGCAGGCGATGGTCTGGGTGCTGGATTTTTATGCCCAGTGTCGCGCGCGGGGAGAAGGTACGCCTTACCCTGTCAGCCGTATCAAGCAGTGGCTGCCGCAAATGAAGCGCAGCTATCCCGAAGCCGAAGCCTTGTTTGCCGCCATCCGCAAACTGACCCAAGCGGCAGACATCCAGACTGTTCTGGATGCCGAAATACGTCGCTGACTCAGTATTTCTACGGATAGATATTGATTAATGGGTGAATTATTATAGCAACGCATTCAGATTATTCTAGTTTGGATGGGCCGGTGTCCTCAGCATCGGTCGTTGCACCTCCTCAATAGCAAATGGCCCCCTTCATGTTTGAAGGGGGATTTTTTTGCCCTGCATCAAACCTGCCGGAAGCGCCCATGGCGTAGCCGCTGATTACCGTGATAAAGTAAATACTTATTTACCAAGCCGGTGTGTCGCCTTCCACCGGTGTCCAGTCAATCAGGAAGGAAATGCCGCGTGACCAAGATTGCAGAACTTGCGCCGACCGAAGTCTGGGAGCACTTCCAGACACTATGTGAAATCCCGCGTCCGTCCAAGCATGAAGAAGCCTTGCGCGACTATCTTAAAGGCTGGGCCGAGTTGCGCGGTCTGGCGACCCAGCTTGACAGTGCCGGTAACCTGATTATCCGCAAGCCAGCCACACCGGGTTTTGAAAACCGCCAGGGTGTGGTGTTGCAAAGCCATCTGGATATGGTGTGCCAGGCGAATGCGGATACGGTGCATGACTTTTTCAAAGATCCTATCCGCCCGGTACTGAAAGATGGCTGGCTGGTGGCCGAAAATACTACGCTGGGCGCGGATAACGGCATCGGTGTGGCGCTGGCGCTGGCCGTGCTGCAAAGTGACGATATCGCACACGGCCCGGTCGAGGCGCTGTTGACGGTCGATGAAGAGGCTGGCATGGGCGGCGCGCTGGGGCTGGAGCCCGGTTTGTTGCAGGGCGAATTGCTGATCAATATCGACACCGAAGAGTGGGGTGATTTTTACCTGGGCTGTGCCGGTGGCGAGGATGTGAATGTCCGTGCGGCTTATGTCATCGAAGCTATGCCGGCTAATCACTGTGTATTGCGTCTGGGCATCAAGGGCTTGAAGGGTGGCCATTCCGGCTGTGACATCCATCTGGGTCGTGGCAATGCGATCAAGAGCCTGCTGCGCCTGATCAAAACGCTGGAAGCCGAGTTTGAATTGCGGCTGGTGTCGTTTGATGGTGGTACTGCGCGTAATGCGCTGGCGCGTGAAGCCGCTGCCGTCGTGGCGCTGCCGGCTGACAAACAGGCACAACTGGAACAGCGTCTGGCCGAGTTCGAGAGCCTGCTGCAGTTCGAGCTTTATGGTGTGGACGAGGGCGTGCGTGTCGTGTACGAAACCGCTAGCGCGGAGGGTGTGATGGCTGCTGCCGATCAGGTGCGCTTGTTGTCGGCACTGCATGCGGCTCCGCACGGGGTCAAGCGCATGAGCCAGCGCGTGACTGGCGTGGTGGAAACCTCGAATAATCTGGGTGTAGTGCAGATCAAGGATGGAGCGCTGTTTGCCAACTTGATGGTGCGCTCCTTGCTCGAGTCGGGCACCCAGATGCTGGCCGATGAAATCGTCAGCCTGTTTAGCCTGGCAAAATGCGACATCCAGCGCGAAGGCAAGTATCCAGGCTGGGCACCAAATCCGGACTCGGCGCTGCTGGCGCTGTTCCGTCAGGTGTATGCACGCGAGTTCGGGGGGGAGAGCGGGGTCAAGGTGATCCATGCCGGACTGGAGTGCGGCCTGATCGGCTCCAAGTATCCACAGATGGATATGGTGTCCTTCGGTCCCGATATCCAGGGCGCGCATGCGCCAGGCGAGCGGGTGAATGTTGAGTCGGTTGCCAAGGTCTGGGATTTGCTCAAGGCCGTCTTGCAGGCGGTGCCTGTTAAAAACTAATATAGCCTGATTTGTGTCTATCAATGCCCCGCCTTGTGCGGGGCATTTTGCATGCTGTGCACGCATTGGCAGGGTGTTGTGGCAGGCTGATGATGTGTGTTTGCATTAGTCAAAACTGTTATGTGGTCGTTTTTTGTGCGAAAAGGCTGTGGCTTTGATCTGGGTCAAGTAAATCTGTAAACCTGCGTCGCATAGGTGAAGTGGGTATTTTGACAAGGCAATGTAGAATCGCTCAAAACCACTAAAACAACTCCGCTACAGCAAGCAAGGAAAGCAGATGAAGAATACGGTCAGTCGCGCCACTTTTGATCAGGTGATGGTGCCTAATTACGGTCCTGCCGCGTTTATTCCGGTGCGTGGATCGGGCTCGCGGGTGTGGGACCAGTCGGGCCGCGAATACGTGGACTTTGCCGGCGGGATTGCCGTCAATGCGCTGGGGCATTGCCATCCGGAGTTGGTGGCAACGCTGACCGAGCAGGCCGGCAAGCTGTGGCATGTCTCCAACGTGTTTACCAACGAACCGGCACTGGAACTGGCCAGCTTGCTGACCGGGCTGACCTTTGCCGAGCGTGTATTCTTCTGCAACTCGGGTGCCGAGGCTAACGAGGCTGCTTTCAAACTGGCGCGCAAGTACGCTGCCGATCATTTCAGCTCAGACAAGCACCAAATCCTGTCGTGCAAGAATTCCTTCCATGGCCGCACGCTGTTTACCGTCAGCGTCGGTGGTCAGCCCAAATACACCGAAGGCTTTGCACCGGTACCGGCCGGCATTGATCATTTCGAATTCAATAATATTGATTCGCTCAAAGCGGCTATCTCGGACAAGACCTGCGCGGTGGTGATCGAGCCGGTGCAAGGCGAGGGCGGGGTATTGCCAGCCGATCCGGCCTTCCTTGCTGCCGCGCGCGAACTGTGCGACCAGCATGGCGCGCTGCTGATTTTTGACGAAGTCCAGACCGGTGCCGGCCGCTCCGGTTCGCTGTTTGCCTATATGGAATATGGCGTGGCGCCGGATATTCTGTCTTCTGCCAAGTCACTGGGCGGCGGTTTCCCAATCGGCGCGATGCTGACCACGGAAAAAGTGGCGCAAAGCTTCGGTATCGGCACCCACGGCTCGACCTATGGCGGCAATCCGCTGGCCTGTGCCGTGGCCAAAAAAGTCATCGAAATCGTCTCTTCGCCCGAAGTGCTGGCGGGGGTGCGCGCCAAACATGCGCGTTTCGTTGCCGGCATCGAGGCAATCAATGCCAAATATCCGCTCTTCAAGGAAGTGCGCGGCATGGGCCTGTTGCTCGGTTGCGTGCTGAACGATGCGTATGCCGGCCGCGCCAAGGATGTGCTCAAAGCCGCAGAAGCCCAAGGCCTGATGTTGCTGGTGGCCGGCCTGAGCGTGGTGCGTCTGGCACCGAGTCTGGTCATTGATGATGCCGATATCGAAGAGGGCCTGAAGCGCTTCGAGGCCGCACTGGCGACGCTCACCGCTTAACGCGAATGAACGGGGTGTTGCCCACCCCGTTTTCTTCCCCTCACGACAGAATTTGATGCCCGTCGCCAGACAGGCAGGCCGGTGTACGCCTGTTGCACCGGTTTTACCCGGGAGAAGTGGATGTTGATCGTACGCCCAGTCAGGATTTCCGACCTGCCCGCCATTGAGCGCCTGGCTCTTGCCAGCGGCGTTGGCGTGACCAGCTTGCCTGCCAACCGGGAAAAGCTGTTTGAAAAACTGCAACGCTCCATCTCGTCGTTCGAGAGCGAAGCCATCGCCGATATCGACGCCGGTAATGATTATTACATGCTGGTGCTGGAGGAAGATGGCGTGGTCTTGGGGGCCGCCGCGATTGCGAGTACCGCCGGTTTTGACGAGCCGTTTTATACCTATCGCAACGAGACGCTGGTGCACGCCTCGCGTGCGCTCAAGGTAAATAACCGCATCCATGCGCTGACCATGTGCCATGACCTGACCGGCATGGTGCAGCTGTGTGGTTTCTTTTGCGAACATCCGTCACAGCCTTATGCTGCCGAGCTGTTGTCACGGGCGCGCCTGATGTTTCTGGCCGGGCAGCGCCAGCATTTCGGCCGGCGCATCATCGCCGAAATGCTGGGTGTGCATGATGTCGCCGGCCAGTCGCCGTTCTGGGATGCCATCGGCCGGCGCTTCTTTAATATGGATTTCCCGCAGGTCGAACAGGCATTTGCCGAGCATAGCAAGACCTTTGTGGCGGAGTTGATGCCTCCCTACCCGATCTATGTGCCTTTGCTGCCGGATGCGGCACAGCATGCCATCGGTCAGGTACATCCTGCCTTCGAGCAGCCTTGCCGCATTCTGACGCGCGAAGGCTTCGAGGCTGATCAGTATCTGGATATTTTTGATGGCGGCGCGGTGCTGACCGCCGAGATCGACCGTCTGTTTACCCTGAACAATAACGATTGTCTGCCGGTCGAGATCAGTGCCAGCTTGCCGGATAGCGCAGAGGACATGCTGCTGGCCAACACGCTGTGCAGCGAGTTCCGTAGTGCCGTGGGTAAAGTGGCTGTGGTCGATGGTGTGGCCTGGCTGAACCCGGATGTTGCGCGAGCACTTGATCTGGCCTGCGGCCAGAGCGTACGTATCAGCCCCTTGCAAGGCGAATAAGGAGAATCACCATGATGTTCATTCGCCCCATACGTTTTCAGGATCTGGATGGCCTGATGGAGCTGGCGCGCAGCGCCGGCGTTGGCCTGACTTCGCTGCCGGTCAATGAAGAGCGCCTGACCCGGCGCATTAGCCGTTCCATGCTGAGCTTTGCCGGTGATCTGGAACGTGCCGACCAAGGCTATGTTTTCGTGCTGGAGGATGGCAAGACCGGACGCATTGGCGGTATTTGCGCGCTGGAAGCCGCCGTTGGCCTGAAAGAGCCCTGGTACAACTATCGTGTCGGCACCATGGTGCATGCTTCGGAAGAACTGGGCGTCTATACCCGGCACGATACCTTGTTCCTGTCGCATGACCATACCGGTTACAGCGAGCTATGCACCTTGTTCCTGCATCCGGATTACCGCGTCAATCGTAATGGCAGTCTGCTGTCCAAGAGTCGCTTCCTGTTTCTTGCCCAGTTTGCCCATTTGTTCGGCAAAATTACCGTCGCTGAAATGCGCGGCGTATCCGATGCCGAGGGGCGTTCGCCGTTCTGGGAGGCGCTGGGCAGGCACTTTTTCTCTATCGACTTTGCCAAGGCCGACTATCTGACCGGTATCGGGCAGAAGGCTTTTGTTGCCGAACTGATGCCCAAGCATCCGGTTTATATCGACTTCCTTACGCCGGAAGCGCAGGCCGTGGTCGGCAAAACACATGAAAACACCCGTCCGGCGGTGGCCATGCTGGAAGCCGAAGGTTTCCGTTATGAGGGCTATGTCGATATTTTCGATGCCGGTCCGACCGTGCAGGCTTACACCCAGGATATTCGTGCGGTGAAAGAGAGCCAGCTTCTGAGTGTGGTGCTGGCTGACCCGCTACCCGAAGGCGAACACCCGCATGTCTTGGTTGCCAATACCAGCCTTTCCGGCTTCCGTGTGGTGATGGGGCAATTCCCGCAGGATGGGACATCGGTACTGTTGACGCCGCAAGCCGTGCAGGCGCTGGAAGTCAACGAGGGAGATTTCGTGCGCTGCGTTCCTGTTAATCCAACCGAGAAAATCGTATGAGCACCTTGTGTATTGCGGGTCAATGGCTGTCTGGCGCCGGCGAAACCATGAGCAAGACCGATCCTGCCTGTGGCGAAATGCTGTGGCAAGGGCAGGCGGCCAGTGCAGAGCAGGTGGATGCGGCCGTTGCCGCTGCGCGTACGGCCTTTGTGCCATGGGCACGTCTGTCGCTGGACGCCCGCCTTGCCGTGGTGCGCCGTTTTGGCGAATGCCTGCTGGCCAATCGTGATGCGCTGGCCAGCGTGATTGCGCGCGAAACCGGCAAGCCGCGTTGGGAAGCGCTGACCGAAGTCACCACCATGGCAAACAAGGTGGAGATCTCGGTTAAATCCTATCTGGAGCGTACCGGCGAGCGCGCCGCCGCCATGGGCGATGCACAGGCGGTGTTGCGCCACAAGCCACATGGCGTGGTCGCCGTGTTCGGTCCCTATAATTTCCCTGGCCACTTGCCCAATGGTCATATTGTGCCGGCGCTGATTGCCGGCAACACGGTGGTGTTCAAACCATCCGAGCTGACCCCATGGACGGCTGAAGTCACTGTTCAGCTGTGGCTGGAGGCGGGCTTGCCGGCAGGCGTGCTTAATCTGGTGCAGGGCGCGCGTGAAACGGGTATTGCGCTGGCCGGGCATGCCGGCATTGATGGCTTGTTCTTTACCGGCAGTTCGGCGACCGGTGGCGTGCTGCATCGCCAGTTTGCCGGTCATCCCGACAAGATCCTGGCGCTGGAGATGGGGGGCAATAATCCGCTGATCGTGACCGAAGTCGCCGAGCGCGATGCGGCCGTTCATCATGTGATCCAGTCTGCCTTTATCTCTGCCGGTCAGCGTTGCACCTGTGCGCGACGCTTGCTGGTGCCGGTCGGGGCGTGGGGGGATGTTTTTGTTTCACGTCTGGTCGATGTCAGCCGCGACATCGTGGTCGGACGCTGGGATGCGGAGCCGCAGCCATTTATGGGGGCGCTGGTGTCTAATGCAGCGGCCGATGCGCTGCTGCTGGCGCAAGACGCATTACAGTCTATGGGCGGCAAGGTCTTGCTCGCCATGCGCCGTCTGGAAGAGGGAGCGGCCCTGTTGACCCCGGGCATTATCGATGTCAGTGGCGTCAACAACCGGCCGGATGAAGAGTATTTTGGCCCCTTGCTGCAAATCATCCGCTATCGCGATTTTGACGAAGCGATTGCGGTGGCCAACGATACCCGCTTTGGTCTGGCTGGCGGGGTGCTATCCGATGACA
Source organism: Craterilacuibacter sinensis (assembly GCF_009831765.1). Classification (GTDB taxonomy): domain Bacteria; phylum Pseudomonadota; class Gammaproteobacteria; order Burkholderiales; family Chromobacteriaceae; genus Craterilacuibacter; species Craterilacuibacter sinensis. Next base: position 162,592 of record NZ_WSSB01000007.1, read on the forward strand.
GGGCGAGCTACGAGCGTTATCTGCTGGAGAGCCGCGCCGGGGTGGTGAACTGGAACAAACCGCTGACCGGGGCTTCCAGTGCCGCACCATTTGGGGGCGTCGGCGCATCGGGCAACCATAGGGCCAGTGCCTATTATGCGGCGGATTACTGCGCCTGGCCGGTGGCATCGCTGGAGTGCGAGTCTTTGCTGTTGCCGGCGCAAATATCCCCGGGTCTGCATTTTTAACCCAGATCATCTGTGGCACATTTTTTGCAAACCCGGTTCGTCCGGGTTTTTTGCAAGATAGGGCCTGGTTTGGCGAGTGCTTGTTAATTAATAGGCATGAGTTTTTGCGCTGACCTGTGATGAATGGCAGGGCAAGGGCCGCTTATGCGGGGGTGTCAGACATGGAAAGGGTGCAGCTTTGCTGCATGTGGCTAAATGCGTAGTGTATGCGCGATAAAAAACGCCGTGTTTTCAATGGTTTGTGCGCTGGTTTTTCCGTTGAAAAAATAGCCATTACGAACATGTATTCTGCATTGACAGTCGATTGTAGACAAACGCATAATCCAGCCGTGTTTGACACATTTTGAACATAAAGTTGTGCTAAGGCACGATACGTGGGTGGAATATAAGAGGCTATAGCCCAATCCGCCGACTGGTAGCTCAATCAAAGGGGAGTCCTCATCGTGGACATTTTTCTGCAACAAATCCTTAACGGCCTGGTGCTGGGCAGTATTTATGCCCTGATCGCTCTGGGTTACACCATGGTGTACGGCATCATGGGGCTGATCAACTTTGCGCACGGGGAAGTGGTGATGGTTGGCGGCATGGTCACGGTGACCGTGGTGTCCGCCCTCTTGGGCATGGGCATCAACTTGCCGGCACTGGCCCTGATCCTGATCGGGGTGATGGTGGCGATTCCGGCTTGCATGTTGCTGGGCTTTACCATCGAGCGCGTCGCCTACCGGCCTTTGCGCAATGCGCCGCGTCTGGCACCGCTGATTACCGCAATCGGTGTTTCCATCGTATTGCAGCAACTGGCCATTCTGGTCTGGGGCCGCAACTACATCCCGTTCCCGCCCATCCTCGATCATGACGTGGTCGAGATCTTCGGCGCCAGCATTACCAAGCTGCAAGTGAGCATTGTGGTGCTGTGCTTTGTCATCATGACGGCGCTGCTGGTGGTGGTGGAAAAGACCAAGCTGGGTCGCGCCATGCGTGCCACCAGCCAGAATCCGGCGGTCGCGGGCTTGATGGGGGTGAATGTGAATACCATCATCTCGACCACCTTTGTCATCGGTTCGGCGCTGGGTGCGATTGCCGGCCTGATGGTGGCCACCAACTATGAGCAGGTCCATTACTACATGGGCTTTATGATAGGCCTGAAGGCCTTTACCGCTGCGGTGCTGGGCGGGATCGGCAATCTGGGCGGTGCTGTCGCTGGCGGCATCTTGCTGGGCATTATCGAAAGTCTGGGTGCCGGTTATATCGGGGACCTGACCGGTGGCTTCCTTGGCTCGCATTATCAGGACATCTTTGCCTTTATGGTGCTGATTGCGGTACTGATTTTCCGTCCGTCCGGCCTGATGGGCGAAAAAATGGCCGATCGCGCCTGATACAAGGGGAAGCATAATGACTGTTTCAGTTACAACAACGCCACCGGCCAACGGCAAGAAAGTCCTGGGCTTTCTGGCCTCGGCCATCATTCTGGCCATTCTGCCTTTTGTTGTCGGTAATGCTTTCGGCAACTCGTGGGTGCGTACGCTGGACTTTGCCCTGCTGTATGTGATGCTGGCACTGGGTCTGAATATCGTGGTGGGCTTTGCCGGGCTGCTGGACTTGGGCTTTATCGCGTTTTACGCGGTGGGGGCCTATACCTTCGCCTTGCTGGGCTCGCCCCATTTCGGCATCCATCTGCCGTTCTATATCACGCTGCCTTTGGGGGCGCTGATAGCCGCCTGCTTTGGTTTGTTGCTCGGTACGCCGGTGCTCAAGCTCAAGGGTGATTATCTGGCCATTGTCACGCTGGGTTTTGGCGAGATTATCCGTATCTTCCTGAATAACCTGAATGCGCCTTACAACCTGACTAACGGCCCGCAAGGGGTGAACCTGATTGATCCGGTGTCGGTCGGCGGTTTTTCGCTGGGCAAGACGCACGAGTTTTTCGGTATCTCCTTCAACAGCGTCTACATGTATTACTACTTTTTCCTGGCGCTGACCGTGCTGGTGGTGATCATGGCGTGGCGCTTGCAGCACTCGCGCATCGGTCGCGCCTGGGTGGCCATGCGTGAGGACGATATTGCCGCCGCCGCCATGGGGATCAATATCCGCAATATCAAGCTGCTGGCTTTTGCGCTGGGCGCTTTGTCCGGCGGCGTGGCCGGCGGCCTGTTTGCCTCGTTCCAGGGCTTCATCTCGCCCGAGTCTTTCGGCTTGCTTGAGTCGATCATGATTCTGGCCATGGTGGTGCTGGGCGGCATGGGCCATATTCCGGGTGTGATTCTGGGGGCTGTCGTGCTGACGATTGCGCCGGAAATCCTGCGCGATGTGATCGGTCCGCTGCAGATGGCGACTTTCGGCAAGATGATTGTCGACCCGGAAAATGCCCGCATGCTGTTGTTCGGTCTGGCGCTGGTGGTGATGATGCTGGTGCGTCCGGAAGGGATGTGGCCATCCAAGCGGCGTAAGGCCGAGTTTGACGATGCGAAAAAGGGGCACTGATTTATGGCTGAAGTCCTGCTGAAAATAGACGGTATCGTCAAACGCTTCGGGGGTCTGGTCGCGCTTAATCAAGTGGGCCTGACCATCAATAAGGGCGAGATTTATGGCTTGATCGGCCCTAACGGCGCGGGCAAGACCACCTTGTTCAATGTGCTGACCGGGCTGTATATGCCGGACGAGGGCAGCTTTACTTTTGACGGTACAAACTTGTTCCGCGCCCAGCCGCATGTGGTGGTCGGTACCGGCATCGCCCGCACCTTCCAGAATATCCGTCTGTTCAAGGAAATGACGGCGCTGGAAAACGTGATGGTCGGCCGCCATATCCGCTCCAAGGCGGGGGCTTTGGGGGCGGTGCTGCGCGACAAGGGGACACGGGCCGAGGAGGCCGCGATTCGCGCCAAGGCACAGGAGTTGCTGGCCTATGTCGGGATCAGCGATGTGGCCGACGAGTTTGCCAAGAACCTGAGCTACGGCCATCAGCGCCGTCTGGAAATTGCCCGCGCGCTGGCGACCGAGCCCAAGTTGCTGGCGCTGGACGAGCCGGCCGCCGGCATGAATCCGCGCGAGACCGAAGAGCTCAAGGCGCTGATGGAAAAAATCCGCGCCTCCGGTATCACCGTGTTGCTGATCGAGCATGACGTGAAATTGATGATGGGCCTGTGCGACCGTATTGCGGTGCTCGACTACGGCAAAAAAATTGCCGAAGGCGTGCCTGAAGTCGTGCGCAAGGACCCGAAAGTGATCGAGGCATACCTTGGGGTGGCACATTCATGAGCATTCTTGACATCAAGAACCTGCAGGTTTCCTATGGCGGCATCCAGGCGGTCAAGGGCATAGACCTGCATATTGAAAAGGGCGAGCTGGTCACGCTGATCGGTGCCAACGGTGCCGGCAAGACGTCGACCTTGCGTACCCTGGTCGGCATGGAAAAAAAGTCCGGTGGCAGCATCAGCTTTGACGGCAAGGATACGGCGGGTACACCGGTGTATAACTTTGTGCGCCAGGGCCTGGTGATGGTGCCGGAAGGACGCGGTGTCTTTTCCAAGCTGACCGTGGCCGAGAACCTGCGCATGGGCGGTTACCACCGCAATGACGAAGACGGCATCAAGGCCGACATCGAGCATGTGTTTGAACTGTTCCCGCGCTTGAAGGAGCGCGAGAAGCAGCTGGCCGGTACCTTGTCCGGTGGCGAGCAGCAGATGGTAGCCATGGGGCGCGCCATTGTGTCCAAACCCAAGCTCTTGCTGCTGGATGAGCCATCCATGGGTCTGGCACCGCTGATCGTGGCCAAGATCTTCGAGATCATCCGCATGGTGGCCGAGCAGGGCGTGACCATGCTCCTGGTCGAGCAGAATGCGCGTCTGGCGCTGGAAGTGTCGCAGCGCGGCTATGTGATGGAAAGCGGGCGCATTACCATGAGCGGCAATGCGCAAGACCTGCTTAACGATGACCGGGTTCGCAACGCTTACCTGGGCGAGTAAACTGTCAGTTCTCGGCCCTGCCCCCGCATGGGAGCAGGGCCGTTTTTCGTTTAAACAGGCGCCGGGCTTTGCCGCCGGCGCCTTGTCTTTGTCTGGAGAAATGCGCGTGACGACTGCGCCGGGTGTGTTGTTCAATCAGGTTTTCGGGGCCTTGTTGCTGCCGCCGCTCAATTGCCTGCTGCTGGCCGGGCTGGGCTTTTGGCTGCTCCGACGAAAAAAGCGGGTCGGCGTCGCGCTGATCGTGCTCTCCATATTGCTGCTGTATGCCTTTTCTACACCGCGCATGGCGATAGCCCTGAATGCCGCACTGGAAAACAAGGCCGTAGCCCGGCTTGCCGATGTACGCCAAAGCGGCGCCATTGTGGTGCTGGGGGGCGGCAAGAAACCGGCGCCCGAATATGGCGAGAATGTGCCTAGCGGCGACACGGCGGCGCGCTTGCGCTATGCCGTGCACTTGCACAAGGCAAGCGCGGTGCCGTTATTGCTGACCGGAGGCGCGCCCTTGGGCGGCGAGGCGGAAGCCTGGGTGATGCAGCGCATGCTGTGGCGCGATTATGGGGTCAAGCCTTACTGGGTGGAGTCCGAGTCGGTCAATACCGAAGCCAATGCGCGATTGTCGGCGGCCATGCTGAAAAATGCCGGCGTAAAGCGCATCACGCTGGTGACGCAAGCCTGGCACTTGCGCCGTGCCGTACCCTTGTTCGAAGCGCAGGGGCTGGAGGTTGTGCCGGCCCCGACCGGATTTACCCGCTACGACGGTGGCGGCATGGTCTGGTATCTGCCATCGGGCCGCGCCATGCAGGAAACACATCAGGCGCTACGCGAGTGGGTCGGCATGTTTTATCATGGCATCAGAAATTCTTTCTCCTGAGGTCATCAGCATGAATGTAGGCGCGATCATCATTGGCGACGAACTCTTGTCCGGGAAACGGCAAGACAAGCATCTGGCGGCACTGATTGCCATGCTGGCCGAGCGCGGCATGAAATTGGCGTGGGTCGAATATCTGGGTGACGATCCGCAACGCTTGCAGGCTTCTTTGGCGCGTGCCTTTGCCAGTGGCGATCTGGTGTTCAGCTTTGGTGGTATCGGCGCGACACCGGACGACTATACCCGCCAGTGTGCCGCCGCTGCATTGGGCGTGCCGCTGGCCATCCATCCCGAGGCGCGTGCGATTATCGAAGGGCGCTTTGGTGCCGAGGCCTATCCGCACCGTATCAATATGGGCAATATCCCCGAAGGCGCACGCCTGATACCCAACCCGGTGAACCAGATGCCGGGCTTCTCGCTGGGCGATGTCCACTTTGTGCCGGGCTTTCCTGCCATGGCCTGGCCCATGATTGCCTGGGTGCTGGATACCCTGTATCCGCAATTGAAAAACACCGTGCCCGATATCGAGCAAACGGTGATTGCGCTGGATGCGCGCGAGGGCGACCTGATTACGCTGATGCAAACCTTTACCGCCCGCTACCCGGCGCTGAGGCTGTCCAGCCTGCCCAGTTTCGGTAGCGAGCGTATCCCGCAGATGCATATCGAGTTCGGTTTCAGTGGCCAGCCTGCTCTGGTGCTGCTTGCCATGGCCGAGTGGCGCAAAGCGCTGCAAGCATCCGGCTATGTCTTGTGCGAGCGCGACACCGCAAGCAATTGAAGCAAAAGCAAGCTATGAGGCTGAGTTAATTCGGCCTTGAAAGTCATGCAAAAGCCGGTTACGGTGGCGGTTTTTTGCGGCTTTCCATGAAATTCTGCTTTATTCCACTCCTTAGTGTCTTGCTGGCCGCGTGTTCCGGTCAGGGCAGTGCCGAAACATCCGCCCTTGCCAAGACGGCGCAAACTGCGCCAGTTGCCGCCATTTCGCTGACCGAGCCTATTGTGCTGGTCAGCGGCAAGGGTAGCGTCGGTCCGCGCGACTTCAATAACGCCAAAAAAGTGCTGCCTGGCGTTTTTAACGGTGAAGAAATCGATTTTTACTGCGGCTGCCCATATACCGGCAAAACAATGGATCTGGCTTCTTGCGGCTATCAGCCGCGCAAAAATGCCAGCCGTGCCAGCCGTCTGGAATGGGAGCATGTGGTACCGGCCTGGGTGCTGGGCCATCAGCGCCAGTGCTGGCAACAGGGGGGGCGCAAAAACTGCACGTCTACCGACGATGTGTTCCGCATGGCCGAGGGCGATCTGGTGAACCTGGTGCCGGCCGTAGGCGAAGTCAATGGCGACCGCAGCAACTTCTCGTTCGGGGCCTGGACGCGCAACCCTGAGCCTATGTATGGCCAGTGCCAGACCATTGTCGACTTCAAAGGCCGCCGTGCCCAGCCGCGTGAAGAGGTCAGGGGGCGCATTGCCCGCATCTACTTCTATATGCATGGCCGCTACGGCTTGAAAATGAGCAAGCAGGACACGCAACTGATGTGCGCCTGGGCCAAGACCTATCCGGTCGATGCCTGGGAAAAATCGCGCGACGCCCGCATTGTCAAACTGCAAGGCAGCGGAAATGCCTTTGTGCAGAACCCGCAGCAACTGGCCAGCGTGTGTGGCAAGCCGGCCTGATTTGCGCTTTGAATGTCACCAGCCCCGCTCAAGAGCGGGGTGGTGCCGGGGCAGGGGCAGGCTTGGCGGCAGATTGTTTACGGTGCAGGCAAGGCGCTAGCGCGGCTACGGCCAGGCAAGTCCGTGCTGATGGCCTTCTAATTGGCATGCACGGTAGCGATAGCGCATGATAAAATCGATGGCATAAATTCAAGCACGGCTTGCGCCTTGAGCGATCCCCTGTAAACACTGGAGTTTGTATGAGCACTTCGATTTTCGCCGGCGTTGCGCTGGCTCCGCGTGATCCTATTCTTGGCCTGAACGAGGCTTACAACGCCGATGCGCGCGCAACCAAGGTCAATCTGGGCGTGGGCGTTTATTTTGACGAGAACGGCAAAATCCCTTTGCTGTCTGCGGTGAAAGTTGCCGAAAAGGCGCGTCTGGAAGCCATGCCGCCACGCGGCTATCAGGCAATCGAGGGGAATGCCCAGTACAACCAGGCGGTACAAAAGCTGCTGCTAGGTGCGGACAGTGAATTGCTGGCGGCCGGTCGTGTCGTGACGGCACAGGCCTTGGGGGGTACCGGCGCGCTGAAGATCGGTGCCGATTTTCTCAAGGGCCTGAAGGCCGATGCCAAGGTGTATATCAGCGACCCGTCGTGGGAAAATCACCGCGCGCTGTTTGAGGCGGCCGGTTTTGTCGTGGAAAACTACCCTTACTACGATGCGGAAACCCGTGGCGTCAATTTTGCCGCCATGAAAGCCTTCCTGCTGGGTCTGGCACCGGGTTCGGTCATCGTGCTGCATGCCTGCTGCCACAATCCGACTGGCGCCGATATGTCCGACGCGCAGTGGGCCGAGGTGGTTGAAGTTTGCCGCGAGCGCGCTTTGGTGCCTTTCCTCGATATGGCATATCAGGGCTTTGCCGAAGGCATCGAACCGGATGCCGTGGCGGTGCGCTTGTTCAGTGCCTCCGGTTTGCAGTTCTTTGTGTCCAGCTCCTTCTCCAAGAGCTTTTCCCTGTATGGCGAGCGTGTCGGTGCCTTGTCCATTATCACGGCGGACAAGGACGAGTCGGCGCGCGTACTGTCGCAGCTTAAGCGCGTGATCCGCACCAACTATTCCAACCCGCCTATCCATGGCGGCGCGGTGGTCGCGGCGGTACTGAGCAGCCCTGAGCTGCGCCAGATGTGGGAAGACGAATTGGGCGGTATGCGGGTGCGCATTCGTGCGATGCGCGAGGGACTGGTGTCAGCACTCAAGAGCAAGGGTGTGGCGCAGGACTTCTCTTTTGTGACGGCACAGCGCGGCATGTTCTCCTATACCGGCCTGAGCGCGGCGCAGGTTGAAGTCTTGCGTGCCGACTACGGCATCTACGCCGTTTCGACCGGCCGCATCTGTCTGGCTGCATTGAACCAGAATAATCTGGCCTATGTCGCCGATGCGATTGCGGAAGTGGTTAAAGGCTGATCAGCGCTATAGTCAGCAAATAAAGCCGCCAGCATTGCTGGCGGCTTTATTTTTGTCTTCGGCTTACAATTCGTGCATGAGTCTATGGCAGGAGGCCGTATGGTAAACGCACAGGCAGCTATCGGCAGCGATGATGACCAACGCCTGATCCAGCTTAAACGCATGAAGGCCATCGCGACGGCTTTGCTGGTGGGCTCGCTATTGCTGGTGTTGCTGGCGCACTGGCTGCATGATGCTCATCCGTTATGGCCGTTTGTGGCCGCTTTTGCCGAGGCCGCGACAGTGGGCGCCATGGCTGACTGGTTTGCCGTGGTGGCGCTGTTTCGCCATCCGCTGGGGCTGCCAATCTGGCATACGGCGATTATTCCGCGCAATAAGAGCCGTATCGCGCGCAATCTAGGCAGTTTTGTTGTCGAGCATTTTTTTACGCCGGCCGCCTTGTTGCCGCGACTGGCTGCATACAATCCTGCACAACTGGCCGGCAACTGGCTATCCCGCATCTCGGTCTCGCCACGTCTGGCCCGTCTGGTGGCGGACGCGATGGCCACGGTGATCTCGTCGCTGGATGATGATGCGATGCGCCGCCATCTGGCAGGCGGCGTTCGCTCTGGGTTGATGCGTATCGACATGGCAACGCTGGGCGGGCGCGTGCTGGATGGCTGGCTGGCCGGTGAGCGCCAGCATGAGTTGCTGGACACGCTGTTTAGCGGCATGGGACGCAAACTGGAAGGGGAAGCCGTACGCGAGCGTCTGGTTGCGCTGCTGACCGAGTCGCTGCATCTGGAAGACGTCAAGGTCATGGGCATGTCGCTGGGCAGTACCTTGCGTCCGCTGGCCCGCTCTGCTGCCGAGCGCCTGATCCTGCGTCTGCAGGCCGAGATGAGTGCGGCTGCGAGTGACCCGGCTCACCCATGGCGCGAGATGCTGGACGTTTACCTGCATGAGTGTGCGCTACGGCTAAAGGCCGACCCGCGCTGGCGTGCCCGTGTCACGCGCAGCATGGAGGCCTTGCTGTCTGATCCGGTGTTTGATGCTTTGCTGGATGATGTCTGGGTTAGCATCAAGGACTGGGTGCTGTCTGATGTGCGCGCACCCGATTCGCGGCTAGTGGCGGCCGGTATGGTGCTGTTGCGGGGGCTGGGTGAGCGCCTGATGCACGACGCCCGCATGCAGGGGCGGCTTAACCGGCGGCTGATGGCTTTGTTGCCCTCTTTAGTCGAGCGTTATCGCCCGGCCGTGGCCATCTTTATTTCGGACAAGCTCGATAGCTGGAGCAAGGAAGAGGTGAGCGAGCGTATCGAACTGGCGATCGGGCATGATCTGCAGTTTATCCGCATCAACGGGACACTGGTCGGCGGTGTGATCGGTCTGTGCCTGTATTCCTTTTCGCGTCTGTTTTATTCATAGCGGTATGCGATTTGCTGGATATGAGATAGAAAAGCGCCGCGCCCTGATCAGGCGCGGCGCTTTATGTTTTGGCGTACGGCTTATTTTTTGTTGCTGTACATAAAGTTTTCCATGCCCAGCTCAGCCAGGTTGAACCAGCCATGCTCCATGGCGCGGAATTTTTTCCATGGGCCGTAGATCTTGGCGAAGGCCGGGTTTTTGGCGGCTTCTTCTTCGTACAGCTTGAACGCTTCGGTATGCGCCGCCTTCATGATATCTGCCGGATACTTCTTCAGCTTGGTGCCTTTTTGCAGTAGCGATACCAGTGCTTGCGGGTTCTTGGCGTCGTACTCGGCGAGCATCAGGAGGTTGGCTTCGGCGGATGCGACTTCGAACGCCTGCTGGTATTCCTTGGGCAGCTTGGCCCATTCCTTGCTGTTCACATAGAACGACAGGTTCGGACCCGGTTCCCAGAAGCCCGGGTAGTAGTAGAACTTGGCGACCTTGTAAAAGCCCAGCTTCTCGTCGTCGTACGGGCCGACCCATTCGGTGGCGTCGATGGTGCCTTTTTCCAGTGCCGGATAGATGTCGCCGCCGGGAATGGACTGCGGAATGGCACCCAGCTTGGCCATGATTTCGCCGCCAAAGCCAGGAATGCGCATCTTCAGGCCTTTGAGGTCGGCCAGCGACTTCACCTCGTTACGGAACCAGCCGCCCATCTGGCAACCGGTATTGCCGCCGGGGAAGTTGACGATATTGTACTGGGCGAACAGCTCGCGCATCGCCTTCATGCCGCCGCCGTAGTAGAGCCAGGCATTTTGCTGGCGTGCGGTCAGGCCGAAGGGCAGGGAAGTGTCGAAGGCGAAGGCCTTGTTCTTGCCGACATAGTAGTAGCTGGCAGTGTGGCCGCACTCAACGGTGCCGTTTTGCACCACATCCAGTACCTGGTTGCCCGGGGCGATTTCACCGCCCGGAAATACGCGGATCTGGAACTTGCCGCCGGTCAGCTCGGCAACACGTTTGGACAGCTGTTCGGCTGCACCGTAAATGGTGTCCAGGCTTTTGGGAAAGCTGGACGCCAGACGCCAGCGTACGGTCGGACCGTCAGCTGCAAGCGCAGGGGCGCTGACAACGGCAGCGGCAACGCCGGTGGCACCGGCTTTTTTCAGAAATGAACGTCTCTCCATCTTCTTCTCCTCCAGGGGTGGGCATTTGCCCGGTCGCAAAAGCGTCCGGCACCATGGCTGCGGTCTTATGCCGTTTTAAGTAGCCAGGGTGCGAATAATTTAGCACATGGGATATTCGATAAGGTTTTTACATAAAAAATGGGTAAAAAAAACGGGGCATGATCGCCCCGTCTGTCGTTTATTTGCTGCGGTTGGTGTACATGAAGGATTCCATGCCCTGTTCGGCCAGATTGAACCAGCCATGCTCCAGTGCGCGGAATTTTTTCCATGGGCCGTAGATCTTGCCAAAGGCCGGGTTTTTCTTCGCTTCTTCCTCGTACAGCTGGAAAGCGATGGTCTGTGCGGCCTTCATGATGTCTGCCGGATACTTCTTCAGCTTGACGCCTTTTTGCAGCAGGCGAACCAGCGCCTGCGGGTTTTGTGCATCGTACTGGGCCAGCATGGTCAGGTTGGCTTCGGCGGCGGCCACTTCAAAAGCCTGCTGATATTCTTTTGGCAGCTTGGCCCACTGCTTGTTGTTGACGTAGAAAGACAGGTTCGGACCCGGCTCCCAGAAGCCCGGGTAGTAGTAGAACGGTGCGACCTTGTAAAAGCCGAGTTTTTCGTCATCGTACGGGCCAACCCACTCGGTGGCGTCGATGGTGCCTTTTTCCAGTGCCGGATAGATGTCACCGGCCGGCAAGGACTGAGGAATAGCGCCCAGCTTGGCCATGATTTCGCCGCCAAAACCCGGGATGCGCATCTTCAGGCCCTTCAGGTCGGCCATCGATTTCACTTCCTGGCGGAACCAGCCACCCATCTGGCAGCCGGTATTGCCGCCCGGGAAGTTGATAATGTTGTACTGGGCGTACAGCTCGCGCATCGCCTTGAGACCGCCACCGTAGTAGAGCCAGGCATTTTGCTGACGGGAAGTCAGGCCGAATGGCAAGGAGGTATCGAAGGCGAAGGCCTTGTTCTTGCCGACGTAGTAGTAGCCGGCGGTGTGGCCGCACTCGACGGTGCCGTTTTGCACCACATCCAGTACCTGGTTGCCCGGCGCGATTTCACCGGCAGGGAATACGCGGATCTGGAATTTGCCGCCGGTCAGCTCGGAAATGCGCTTGGACATGCGCTCGGCCGCGCCGTAAATGGTGTCCAGGCTTTTGGGAAAGCTGGACGCCAGACGCCAACGGATGACAGGGGTGTCCGCCGCCAGCGCCGGGGCGCTGACTGCGGCAGCGGCCGCGCCGGCAACACCGGCTTTTTTGAGGAAGGAACGTCTTTCCATGGTTTTCTCCTTTGATGGGGTAGCTTGTGCCGTGCCGGCTATCGACCGGCACGGCTATTTTTATTGGCCGGACAACTGCTTAAGTAGCGCTGCGCCATCGTCGGCGGCTTCGCCGCTGGCGGCCGAGGCATCGCTACCGGCCGGAATTGCATTTTCAGGCAAAGCGGCATTGTCGATGGACAACTGCTCCAGCACCTGTTCCGACTTGGATTCGTCGACCACGATTTCCTTGTCGCGGAACACCGTAGTCAGTGACGGGAAGGCGATGACCAGGCCTATCATCACAATCTGTATCAGCACAAACGGGATCGCGCCTTTGTAGATGCTGCTGCTCTTGACCTCTTTCGGTGCCACGCTGCGCAGGTAGAACAGGGCGAAACCGAATGGTGGGTGCATGAACGAAGTCTGCATATTGACCGCCAGAATCACGCCGAACCACACCAGGTCAATGCCCAGGCTTTGCGCCACCGGTGCCAGCAGCGGTACCAGAATAAAGGCGATCTCGAAGAAGTCGAGGAAGAAGGCCAGGAAGAACACCATGATGTTCACTGCAACCAGGAAGCCGATTTCGCCGCCGGGCAAGGCAGTCAGCAGGTGTTCAACCCACTGGTCACCATTGACGCCCAAAAAGGCAATACGGAAGACGCGGGCACCGATCAGGATGAACACCACAAAGGTGGTCAGCTTGAGGGTCGAGTCCATCGCCTGCTTAAGCAGCCTGATATCCAGCTTGCGGTTGATCATGGCCAGCACAATGGCACCGACTGCGCCCATGGCGCCGCCCTCGGTCGGGGTGGCGATGCCAAGGAAGATCGTGCCCAGTACCAGGAAGATCAGCAGCAGTGGCGGCACCATTACCAGCAGGACTTGCAGCATCAGCTTGCCGCCGCGCAAGGTACGCGCCTCAGGTGGCAAAGCCGGCACCCATTGCGGACGGAACAGCGAAATGCTGAAAATATACATGGCGTAAAAAACGCACAGCAGCAGACCCGGCAGCATGGCGGCGGCGTACATATCGCCCACCGAAGTGCCCAGCTGGTCGGCCAGCACGATCAGTACCAGACTCGGCGGAATGATCTGTGCCAGGGTGCCGGACGCTGCAATCACGCCGGTGGCGACACGCTGGTCATAGCCGTAGCGCAGCATGATGGGCAGCGAAATCAGCCCCATCGAAATCACCGATGCGGCCACTACGCCGGTGGTGGCGGCCAGCAAGGCGCCGACAAAGATCACCGCGTAGGCAATACCGCCACGCACCCGGCCGAACAGCTGGCCTATGGTGTCCAGCATGGCCTCGGCCATGCCCGAGCGCTCCAGTATCAGCCCCATAAAGGTGAAGAACGGAATCGCCAGCAGGGTGTCGTTGCGCATGATGTCGAACACCTGGCGCGGCAGTGCCTGCAATAGCTCGGGTCTGAGCAGATCAAAATGGATGCCTATCCAGCTGAACAGCAGGCCGACAGCAGACAGGGCGAAAGCAACAGGGTAGCCGATCAACAAGAAGAAGATCAGCGACACGAACATAATGGGGGCGAGCATCTCGAGGCTCATACATGCTCCTTATGTGGATCCAGTGCCTTATCCAGCGGGTCGGCAGCGACGCCGGCAATAAAGCCCAGGCGCTTGATGATTTCGGACAGACCTTGTGCCATCAGCAGGGTAAAGCCGATGGGAATCAGCAAAATGACCGGCCAGCGGATCAGGCCGCCGTTGTCGGACGACATCTCGCCACTGGTCCATGCATCCATGAACATGGGCCAGCCATAGGCGATGATCAGGTAGCACATGGGGAACAGGAACAGCACGGTGCAGACGATTTCCAGCATGGCCTGGGCGCGGCGCGAGAGCTTGCTGGACAGAAGGTCGATGCGGATATGCTCGTTTTTTTGCAGGGTATAGGCGCCGCCTAGCAAGAACATGGCGGAAAACAGATACCACTGGATCTCAAGAAAACCGTTCGAGCTGATATGAAGCGTTTTGCGGACAACGGCGTTGCCGGCACTGATAAGGACGACGATCAGGACAATCCATGAGGCGAACTGTCCTATGCGTGCATTGATCGCGTCGATGAGGCGCGATAGAGCGAGCAGCGACTGCACAAGTTTCTCCCGAGTGGTTGTGTTGGCGTTGTTGTAATTGGCAGGCGTGGAGTAGCCCCTGACCAGCAGCCAGTTTAGTCGTAATGGGTTTTACTTGAGAAGACTCTAGGCATAAGGGGTATCCCTATGCCGTGATGCAGCCGCAAGCGGCTGCATGGGCGGTCTTGCGGCTGTCGTGCGGGAGGCGTGGATGCGTATTGAGGCGGGCGCTCAGTTGAACAGGGTGCGGGCGCCGTCGAAACGGCTCATGAACCAGGGATTGTCCAGGCGCTCGACCCGGATCTGGCTATTGGTGCGCGGGGCGTGGACGAATTTGCCGTCGCCGATAAAAATGCCCATATGCGAGTAGCGGCGGTTCATGGTGTTGAAAAAGACAAAATCGCCGACCCGCAGTTGGTTCAAGCTGATCGATCTGCCCGCTTCGGCAATCTGTGCGGCGGTGCGCGGCAGCTCGACGCCCAGTGCATTGCGGTAGATGTAGCCGGCCATGCCGCTGCAATCCAGGCCGGCTTCCGGGTTGGTGCCGCCGAATTTGTAATCATTGCCCAAGAGGCCCAGCGTCACCATCAGCACTTCGCGCCCGGCCCCATCGGCCTTAAGCCCGGCCAGCGAGATGCCGGGGCGCGGCTTTGGCGCGGGTTTTTTGGGCGGCGTGGTGGAGCAGGCCGCCAACAGCGTCAGCATGGCCAGGGTCGCGAGATGTTTGGCATTCATGGGGTAGCCCCTTGCAAACCTTGCCTGCCCGTGAGCGTACTTGGGCAGGCAAGGGCGTTAGCTGCGGTTTTTAGTTCTGCTTGGCTTCCAGCTCTTCCCAGCGCGCGAGTTTATCCAGCATGGCAAGCTCGATTTCCTCGATGCGCAACTGCCAGGCATGGGCTTGTTGCGGCTGTTCGCGAAATACGGCGGGGTCCAGCAGCTTTTGTGTCAACTCGGCCTGCTCGCCTTCCAGTGCGGCAATTTCATCCGGCAACTGGGTCAGCTCGCGTGTTTCATTAAACGATAGTTTGTTGCGGCTGGCCTTGTTGCGTTCGGCCTTGGCTGCGCTTGCGGCTACCGGCTTGGCTGCGGCTTCGGCCGGCTTCATGGCCGCCATGCGCGCCTTGGTGTCGACCCAGTCCTGATAGCCGCCCGGGTATTCTTCCAGCCTGCCGTCGCCTTCAAACACGATGGTCTGGGTGACGACATTGTCGAGGAAGGCGCGGTCATGGCTGACCAGAAACACCGTGCCTGCGTACTGGGTGATCAGTTCTTCCAGCAGTTCAAGCGTATCGATATCCAGATCGTTGGTCGGTTCATCCAGCACCAGCACATTGGCCGGGCGGGTAAACAGGCGTGCCAGCAGCAGGCGGTTGCGCTCGCCACCGGACAGCGATTTGACCGGGCTGCGCGCACGCGCAGGCTCGAACAAAAAGTCTTCCAGATAGCTCATCACATGCTTTCTGTGGCCGGCGACTTCGATAAAATCGTTGCCCTGGCTGATGACGTCGGCCACGCTCATTTCTTCGTCCAGCTGGGTGCGGAATTGGTCGAAGTAGGCAATATCGAGTTTGGTGCCGCGCTTGATGTCGCCGCTATCGGCTTCCAGCTCACCCAGAATCAGCTTGAGCAAGGTGGTTTTGCCGGCGCCATTGGGGCCGATCAGGCCGATCTTGTCGCCGCGCAGGATGCGGGTGGTGAAGTCGCGGATCAGGGTGCGGCTGCCAAAGCCCTTGCTGACATGTTCCAGCTCGGCGACCAGCTTGCCCGAACGCTCGCCCGGATCCAGCTGGAAGTTGACCTGACCCACGCGCTCGCGCCGTTGCGAACGGGCGACACGCAGCGCTTCCAGACGGCGTACGCGGCCTTCGTTACGGGTGCGGCGCGCTTCGACGCCCTTGCGTATCCAGGCTTCTTCCTGAGCATGGAATTTGTCGAACAGACGGGCCTGCTCGGCTTCGATGGCCAGTTCTTCCGCCTTTTTGACGTGATAGGCGGAGAAACTGCCGGGGTAGCTGCGCAAAATGCCGCGATCCAGTTCGATAATGCGGGTGGCGACATTGTCGAGGAAGCGGCGGTCGTGGGTGACCAGCAAGACCGAGCCGGCAAAGCCCTTGAGCAGGCCTTCCAGCCATTCGATGGCGGAAACGTCCAGATGGTTGGTCGGTTCGTCCAGTAGCAGCACATCCGGTTTGGCCGCCAGTGCGCGCGCCAGCGCCACACGTTTTTTCCAGCCGCCGGACAGGGCGCTGATCTTGACGTCGGGCTTGAGTTCGAGATGGGACAAGGTGGTGGCTATCAGCGCATCGAACGCCCAGCCGTCACGCAGTTCGATCTCGTGCTGGATATGCGTCATGCGGTGCATCAGGGTGTCAAAGTCGGCATCGGGCTGGGTCAGTGCATCGGCAAGCGTATGATATTCGGCCAGAAAGGCCTTGAGTTCGCCCAGGCCCTCGGACACGGCTTCGAATACCGTATGCTCGGGATTGAATTCGGGCTCTTGTGGTACCCAGCCTATATTCAGATTGCCCTGGATATTGATGCGGCCATCGTCGAGACGCACCATGCCGGCGATGGATTTGATCAGGGAAGATTTGCCGGCGCCGTTGCGGCCGATCAGGCCGACGACTTCGCCTGCCTCCAGGGAAAAATCGACACGGTCCAGTAGGGCGTGGTGTCCGAAGGCAAGGCAAGCCTTCTCGACAGAAATGAGGGCCATGGATGGCTCGCTGGGTAGTTTGGGATGGCGCGATTGTAGCACGCCATGCGCGCCTACCTTCGCTACGCCGTGCTAGCCATGTACAATGCGCGCCGTGATGGCCTGCCTTTAATTTTCCGCCATCGCGTTTTGCCCGTCACCCAAGGATAAACCATGTATTTCGTTGATCGCTCCGTCGCCATTATCAAACCGCGCGCGCCTTTTCTTGCGTGGCTGCGTACCGTATCCGGCGAGGACATGATAGATCTGACGCTGGACAGCCTGCGTGCGGACTGTACCGCCATGCTTTTGCCCGAGTTTGACGAGCCGGAGCAGGCGGTTGCCTATATCGACGAGATGGCCGAGCAGCTATTCCGTATGGAGCTGGCCAGCTGGCACGAAGACGAGTCGGCCTGGCCTGCTGATATCTCGCTGCTGGCGTTCTGGCAGTGGTTCGATGTCGAGTTCCACAGCATGGTGCTGGACAGCGTGGACGCCGATATTCTGAATACGCCGACGACCGAGCTGTAAGCTGGCATGGCGCTGCGGCCGTTTCGCGTGGCTTTACGCCGGTCGCGGCTGGCGCTGCTGCTGTTTTGCCTGCTGGCCTCAAGCCTTGCGCTGGCGGTGCTGTATTGCAATGGGCCGTGGGGCCTGCTGCTACTGGATGCAGTCTTGCTGCTGGCTTGCCTGCAAAGCGAGGGCTGGCTTGCCAATCGCCGCCGGCCCTTGTGTCTGGATGTCAGCGCCTCGGGCGTACTCAGTGCGGTTTTTCCGGACAGCAGTGAGCTCTGGCAGCTGGATGGCAATAGCCGCAGCAGTCCATGGCTGTGTATCGTGATGGCGCATGCCGGCAGTCAAAGGCGCAGGATCACGCTATGGCCGGACAGCGCAGACGCCGATGCCTTGCGTAAGCTGCGCGTCTTTTTGCGCTGGCAGCCGGATGCGCGCAGGCCCTGATCCACCCCCGACCCATAATGAGAGTTGTCACCATGATGATACCCAACGCCAGTTCCACGCTTGCACAGTGGCTTGCCTATCTGGAAGCCGCCCACCCGGTCACTATCGATATGGGGCTTACCCGGGTGAGTGCGGTCAAGGCTGCCATGCAGCTGGATACCGATTTCCCCGTGGTCTTGATCGGCGGCACCAATGGCAAGGGTTCGGTCGCGGCTATGTTGTCGACCATCCTGAATCGCGCCGGCTTCAAAGTGGGCACCTATACCTCGCCGCATATCAATGACTACAACGAACGCGTCGCGATCGACCTGCAACCCGCCAGCGACAGCTTGCTGATTGCAGGCTTTGTCGCGGTGGAACAGGCGCGGGCCGAAGTCGGGGTGAGCCTCAGTTATTTCGAGGTGGGGACACTGGCGGCCATGCATTGCTTTATCGCCCAGCAGGTCGACGTTGCGGTGCTGGAAGTGGGCTTGGGCGGGCGGCTGGATGCCACCAATGCGTTTGATGCCGATGTTTCCGTTGTGGTGAGTGTGGATATCGACCATCAGGCTTTTCTGGGAAATGACCGGGAAAGCATAGGTTTTGAAAAAGCCGGCATTTACCGTAGCGGCAAGCCGGCCATCTGCGCCGACCCGAACCCGCCGGCCTCGCTGCTGGCCCATGCCGAGGCTATCGGTGCCCGACTCGCTTGCGTCGGGCGTGATTACAGCTATAGCCGCATGGATCATCAGTGGTCGTTCCGCATGGGTGAGCGTGCCTTGCATGCCTTGCCGGTGCCGGCGCTGCGTGGCGGCTACCAGATGGGCAATGCCGCTGCGGCTTTGGCCGTGCTGGAAGCCTTGCGTCCGCGTTTGCCGGTCAGTCTGGGGGCCATCAAGCGCGGCCTGCTCGAGGTCGAGTGGCCCGGGCGTTTCCAGGTTTTGCCGGGGCGGCCGGTGACGGTGCTGGATGTCGGACACAATCCGCATGCAGCACGGGCATTATCGGCCAGCCTGCGCCAACTGGCGTTTGCCGAAAACCGCTATGCGGTTTTCTCCATGCTGGCGGATAAGGATCTGGACGCCGTGGTCGAGATACTGCGTGACGATATCGACCACTGGTATGTGGGCGGGCTGGATGGTCCGCGCTCGCAAACGGGTGCCGAGATCGCCGAAAAGCTTGCCGCACATGGTCTGCGCAATATCCATGTTTTTCCCAAAGTGGAAGACGCATGGCATAGCGCCTTATCGCATGCCACAGAGAATGATAGAATCACCGTTTTCGGATCGTTTCATACTGTAGCGGCCGTGATGGCCGCACGGACCCAATCGGCTTGAGGGCGGCATGACCGGACTATCGAGAGATCAAGAACTTACCCAGTTGCGTAAGCGTGCGCGCCGGCGTCTGGTCGGTGCTGTGGCACTGGTACTGGTGGCGACTGTTGTGTTGTGGAATGTGCTGGGCGCCATTCCCGACCAAAAAATGAAACCGGAAGCCATCGAGGTGATCGGGCATGCCGCATCGGAAGCGGCTGCGGCAGTCGCCGTAGCCGATGCGTCCGCGCCGCTTGTTGATGCTGTGCCCGATGCATCCGGTCCGACCGAGATTGTGGCAAGCCTTCCGGCCGAGACTGAAACTGGGCCTGCGCCGCTGCCGGCCGTTGCCGTTACGCCACCTCCGGCAAGCTTGCCGGCTGATAAGCCGGCCGTGAAGCCGGTGCCGGAGCCTGTCAAGGCTGCTCCCAAACCCGAGCCGGTCAAGCCGCAGCCCAAGGTCGAAACCGTTAAGGCGAAACCGGCGGTCGAGCAAGATCCGCTGGCCATTCTGGAAGGGCGTGAAAGCCGTGCGCCGGCCAAGAGCGAGGCGGCGCCATCCGGCCGCTTTATGGTGCAGTTAGCCGCGCTGAGCGACCCCGCCAAAGTCGATGCGCTGCGCGCGCGTCTGGCCGCCAGCGGCATGTCGGCCCAATTCAGCAAGGTACAGACCAGCAAGGGTGAAGTGGTGCGTGTGCGCATGGGGCCTTATGGCAGTCAGGCCGAGGCGCAGGCTGCGCTGGCCCGCTTGTCCAAGGCTGGCGTAAGCGGCATGGTGGTTTCTGCTAAATGACGACTTTTGACTATGTGATGCTGGCCGTGGTGGTCGGCTCCATGTTGCTGGCGCTGATGCGCGGGCTGATTGCCGAAGTTTTGTCGCTGACCGCCTGGCTGATGGCGTTCTGGGTCGCCAAGACCTTTGCGCCGCTGGCGGCCCATTATCTGCCTTTGCCCGGCGATGGTCTGCGTCTGATCGGCGGCTTTATTGTCCTGCTGCTATTGACCTGGCTTGGCAGCGCGCTATTGCGCCTGACTCTGACCAGTGTGGTGGATTCGGTCGGTCTGGGCGGGATCAATAAACTGCTGGGGCTGTTTTTCGGGCTGGCGCGTGGCTTATTGCTGGCCACCGTGCTGGTGATGCTGGGCGGCTTAAGCGACTTGCCCAAAAGCCCGACATGGCAAAATGCGCTACTGGCGCAGCCATTTGAACAGGTGGCCTTGTCGTTACGGCCATGGCTGCCGCAAGTGCTGGCCGAGCGCATCAAGTTTGGCTGAACTATTTTTGCTGTCGGGCAGCATCGCTGCGCCGGTGGCGCGTTCTACCCTTTAAAAACAGAAACCTTCGGGGAAGTCTTGATATGTGTGGAATTCTCGGCGTTGTTGCCAGCTCGCCCGTCAACCAGTTGCTGTATGACGGACTACAAGTCCTGCAGCACCGCGGTCAGGATGCAGCAGGGATTGCGACGGCCAATGGCAAGACCTTTCACATGCACAAAGGCAGCGGCCTGGTGCGTGATGTGTTCCGTACCCGCAATATGCGCTCGCTGTCCGGCCATGCAGGTATTGCGCATGTGCGTTACCCGACGGCAGGCTCGGCCGATAATCTGGCCGAAGCGCAGCCTTTTTATGTGAACTCCCCCTTCGGTGTCGTGCTGGCGCATAACGGCAACCTGACCAATACCGAAGAACTCAAAGCCGAGATGTACCGGCATGATCTGCGCCATATCAATACCAATTCCGATTCGGAAGTGCTGCTCAATGTGTTCGCCCATGAGCTGGCCAACCGGGTCGAGGGTTTCGAGTTGTCGGTGGATGCGGTATTCGAAGCCATTGCTGCCGTGCACCGCCGGGTCAAGGGCGCCTATGCCGTAGTGGCGATGATTGCCGGCTATGGTCTGGTGGCTTTTCGCGACCCGAACGGCATTCGCCCGCTGGTGATTGGCACATGCGAGCAAAATGGCCAGACCGAGTATATGTTTGCCTCCGAGTCGGTGGCGCTGGACTGTTCCGGGTACAGCCTGCTGCGCGATGTAGAACCGGGTGAATGCGTGTATGTCAGCTTCGAGGGTGACTTTCACAGCAAGATGGTCGCCGAAGGTGCCCAGCATGCGCCTTGCCTGTTTGAATATGTCTATTTTGCCCGCCCCGATAGCGTGATAGACGGCGCCTCGGTCTATCAGGCCCGTCTGGTGATGGGGGATATGCTGGCCGACAAGGTGCGTCGCGTCTTGCCCGAGCTGGATATCGATGTCGTAGTACCGATTCCGGACACGAGCCGCCCCAGTGCATTGCAACTGGCGGTGAGTCTGAATCTGCCATACCGCGAAGGCTTTATCAAAAACCGTTATATCGGCCGCACCTTCATTATGCCGGGCCAGGGCGTGCGCAAAAAATCCGTGCGTCAGAAGCTCAACCCGGTGGGCTGCGAGTTCCGCGACCGCAATGTCTTGCTGGTGGATGACTCTATCGTGCGCGGCACGACCTCGCGCGAGATCGTACAGATGGCGCGCGATGCCGGCGCCAAAAAAGTCTATTTTGCCTCGGCCGCGCCAGCCGTGCGTTTCCCCAATGTTTACGGTATCGATATGCCGACCCGCGCCGAACTACTGGCTACCGGTCGCAGCGAAGCCGAGATTGCGCATGAAATCGGCGCCGATGCGGTGATTTATCAGGATCTGGAAGCACTGGAAGAAGCCGTGCATTCGGTCAACCCCAAGCTCAAGCATTTCGAGACCTCGTGCTTCTCCGGCATCTATGTGACCGGCGACATCGATGACGCCTTTTTGGACCGTGTAGAGAGTGCACGCAAGAAAGGGAGTGAAGGCCCCGAAGCGCAGATGCTGGATTTGAATCTGAATGTGGCCGAGCAGAACCTGATATAAGGCCTGCCTGGACACAGATAAAACGGGGATTTGGCGTCGTGCCTGGCACGGGTGCTGATCCCCGTTTTGCGTATCCGTTTTCTCTCAAGCTTATTTATAACCACGACAAAAGAAACCATGATGAGCGAACCGAACCTGCACCCCGAAACGCTGGCCATCCGTGCCGGGCGTGAAACCAGCGAATTTAACGAGCACAGCCAGGCGCTGTTTTTGTCGTCCAGCTTTACTTACGACAATGCCGCCGACGCTGCCGCGATGTTTCTGGGCGAAAAAGAAGGCTACACCTATTCCCGTTTCAGTAATCCGACGGTAACGGCTTTCCAGCAACGCCTGGCGGCACTGGAAGGCGGTGAGCGTGCTATCGCCACCGCCAGCGGCATGGCAGCCATTCAGGGCGTGATGCTGACTTTTCTTAAGGCGGGCGACCATATTGTCTCGTCGCAAAGCCTGTTCGGCTCGACCATCAATCTGTTTTCCGGCTTGCTGACCCGTTTCGGTGTCGAGGTCAGCTTTGTTTCGGCCACCGATCCCGAAGCCTGGCGTGCCGCCATTCGGCCGAATACCCGCTTGTTGTTCCTGGAGACCCCCTCCAATCCCTTGACCGAGATTTCGGATATTGCCGCGCTGGCCGATCTTGCGCACGCGCATGATGCGCTCCTGGTGGTGGATAACTGCTTCTGTTCGCCGGCCTTGCAGCAACCCTTGCGTCTGGGTGCCGACCTGGTGGTGCATTCGGCTACCAAGTCGCTGGATGGCCATGGCCGCGTGCACGGGGGCGCGGTCGTTGGTAACGATGCGCTGATCGAGCAGATCTATCTGCATGTGCGTACTGCAGGGCCGACCTTGTCGCCATTCAATGCCTGGGTGCTGCTGTCGGGGCTGGAAACGCTGTTTATCCGCATGGAGCGTCAATGTGCTTCGGCACTTGCCCTGGCGCAGTGGCTGGAGACGCAGCCTGGCGTCAAGCGCGTGTTTTATCCCGGGCTTGCCAGTCATCCGCAGCATGCGCTGGCAATGCGCCAGCAAAGTGCCGGCGGCACGGTGGTTTCGTTCGAACTGGAAGGCGGGCGCGATGCGGCATGGCGTATTTACGATGCCTGCCAGGTGCTGTCGCGCACTGCCAACCTGGGCGATGTGAAAACCACGATCACCCATCCGGCCTCCACCACGCATGCGCGCGTCACGCCAGAGGCGAGGGCCAAGGCCGGCATTGGCGAAGGATTGTTGCGAATTTCGGTTGGCCTCGAGCATATTGACGATTTGAAACAGGATTTGCTGCGGGGTTTGTGCTAAAGCGCGACAAAAACAGAATAATTACTCATTGTTCATACGTATAATTCAAACGGCAGCTGCACTAGCTGCCGGTTTTTTTTGGCATCCGGCCATGCCATGGGCAAATTTGCTTGACATGGATCAACTTAAAACGTAAGTTTCAAACGGTTGTTCGAACAATAAAATGAATACAACAGACCTAACTGCAAACATACAAAAGACGCTTAATGCTATGGAAGTGAATCGCTCCGATACCGCCACCCGAATACTCGAAGTTTCCGAGTTGCTGTTTGTCGAACACGGCTTCGAGGCGACTTCACTGCGCATGATTACCCAGCAAGCTGAAGTCAATCTTGCTGCTGTCAACTACCACTTCGGCTCCAAAGACGCGCTATTCGAGTCGGTATTCATGCGCCGCTTTACGCCGCTGATCAGCGCGTGCCTGGCGGAACTGGATGCGCTCGAGGCAAAAGGGGCAGGGGATTCGATAGAACGGGTGGTGATGACGTTCATTCGCCCTTGCCTGGCGTTGTCGCGCGATCCTGCGCGTGGTGGGGCCTTGTTCGTGCGCTTGCTGTCGCGCGCGCTGGTGGAGAACCACAGACTGCTGCGCGAGGCGTTGTCACGCGAGTACAGCGAATTTGTCGAGCGTTATACGCAGGCTTTTCGCCGTGCTTTGCCTGAGCTTGGCGAGCAGGATCTGTCATGGCGCATGCACTTCGCCTTTGGACTGATGTTCAATGCCTTTGCCGGTAATGATGTGCTGAAAATCTTCCGTAAAAGCCCGGTCGTCACCGCGCGGGACCCGGAAGCCATCGTCCAGCATCTAGTGCCCTTTGTACTTGCAGGTCTGACCATGCCTGCTTCTGACTGAAACGGGTCAATACGAGGAAACCATAAGATGATTTACGCCCTTGCTCTTGTCTTGCTGATCGGTGTGCTCGCCTACTGGCGCGCACCGGTTATTGCCTGGACGCTGCTTATTGCTGCCTGGCTTGCTGCCGCCCAGTTTATCGGTGGCTGTTCGATTGCTGCCGGGCTGTGGGGGGCATTTGCCGTGGTTGCGCTGATCCTGAATCTGCCGCCTTTGCGGCGCGCGGTCTTTACCGGCCCGGTGTTCAAAATCTTCAAGAAGATTACACCGGCCATGAGCCAGACCGAGCAGGAAGCCATCAACGCAGGCACCGTGTGGTGGGATAAGGATTTGTTTTCCGGCAAGCCTGACTGGAAGCGCCTATTGGCTTTCCCCGATCCCAAGCTTTCGCCGGAAGAGCAGGCGTTTATTGATGGTCCGACCGAAGCCTTGTGTGCGATGGTGGACGACTGGAAAATCACCCATGAATTGAAGGATTTGCCGCCTGAGGTATGGCAATTCATCAAGGACAACGGTTTCCTCGGCATGATCGTCAAAAAGAAATATGGCGGTCTGGAATTCTCCAATTACGCGCATGCCAAGGTAGTTACCAAGATCGCCACCCGTGGCGGTACGGCGGCGGTGTCGGTGATGGTGCCCAACTCCTTGGGGCCGGGCGAACTGTTGCAGCACTATGGTACCGAAGCACAAAAAGACTATTACCTGCCGCGTCTGGCCAAAGGTCTGGAAGTGCCGTGTTTTGCGCTGACCAGCCCGTCGGCAGGCTCTGATGCAGGTTCGATTCCTGACTACGGCATTGTTTGCCGTGGTTCCTATACCGACCCGCGTTCGGGCGAGCACTTTGACAATGTGCTGGGCATTCGTGTGAGCTGGGAAAAGCGCTGGATTACGCTGGCACCGGTGGCCACCATTCTTGGCCTGGCGTTCAAGATGTACGACCCGGATCATCTGATCGGGGATAAAGACGAACTGGGCATTACCTGTGCGCTGGTACCGACCGAGCATGTCGGCGTCGAGATCGGCCGTCGCCACTATCCGGGTGGCGCAGCCTTTATGAACGGCCCGACTTCGGGGCGTGACGTATTCATCCCGATGGACTGGATTATCGGCGGTCAGGCCAATGCCGGCAAAGGCTGGCGCATGCTGGTCGAGTGCCTGTCGGTTGGCCGCTGCATCTCGCTGCCGGCGATGTCGGTTGCAACCGGCAAGTTCACCAGCTTTGCCACCGGCGCTTTTGCCCGCGTACGCGACCAGTTCGGCCTGCCTATCGGCAAGTTCGAAGGGGTGGACGAAGCCATGGCGCGCATTGGCGGCTACACCTACCAGATGGAAGCGGCGCAGAATCTGGCGCTGGTCGGGCTGGATATCGGCGAGAAGCCATCGGTCTTGTCCGCCGTTCTCAAGTATCACAACACCGAGCGCATGCGCAAAGTGCTGAACGACGCGATGGATGTGCATGGTGGCAAGGCTGTGGTATTGGGGCCGCGCAACTACCTGGGACGTGCCTATCAGGCCATTCCTATCGGCATCACGGTGGAAGGCGCCAATATCCTGACCCGTTCCATGATCATCTATGGCCAGGGCGCGATCCGTTGCCATCCTTTCGTGCTGCGCGAAATGAAGTCGGCCATGGCCAACGATGTGGTGGAGTTTGACCAGGCCATTACCGGTCATATCAACTTCGTCATCAGCAATATCTTCCGCTCGCTCTGGCTGGGCTTGTCCGGTGCGCGTTTTGCCGTGAGCCCGAAAGCTGGCGAGAGCGCACGCTACTACCGCCAGCTGACGCGCTACTCCAGTGCTTTTGCCCTGTTGTCCGATATGGCCATGTTTAGCCTGGGCGGCACGCTCAAGTTCCGCGAGAAACTCTCGGCGCGTCTGGGCGACATGCTGTCCGGCCTGTACATCGCCTCGGCTTCGCTCAAGCATTTCGAAGATCAGGGCGCGCAAAAGGATGATCTGCCGCTGATGCACTACGCGGTACAAAGCGCCATCTACGATGTGCAGCAGGCGATGGACGGCTTTTTGTGCAACTTGCCAAGCAAGCCGCTGGCCTGGGTCTTGCGCAAGATCATCTTCCCGTGGGGCATGACCGCCAAACCTGCCAGTGACCGTACCGGCACCAAAATTGCCCGCCTGATGATGACGCCGGGTGCCGCACGCGACCGTCTGGTGCAGGGTGTCTACAAGCCGCAGGATGAAGCGGATGCAGTCGGCGTACTCGAACCGGCCATGCTGGCCATCATTGCGACCGAAGCGACAGAAGCCAAGCTGAAGAAATTGGTACGCGATGGCAAGTTCGCTACCATTACCGCGCGCGAGCGGCTGGACGAGGCCTTGGCCAAGGGCTGGTTGTCGCAGGAGGAGTTTGCTGCGGTGACCCGCGCCCGACGCCTGAAGCGCGAAGTGATCATGGTCGATGATTTCGACAAGAGCATGACCCACCACGACGAGCAAATGTTGTCGCGCGTGATTTTCTGAGTATTGCTTGAGCGCGGGCCTTGCCCGTGCAAGCAAAAAGCCCGGCTGCCTGATAAGGCAAGCCGGGCTTAATGTGAGGGTTCGTCTGAATTCAACAGCCCAGCAGGCTACGCTTGCTGGGCTGTTTCCTATTCGGTCAGGCTGACCATAAATTTATGTCCAGCCTGACCTTGGCTATTCTCAAACCTGCGGCCACGCAACGTGGCCGGCCAGAGGGGGAGTGGTAGTCATGGTGATGGATGACGAAGCCCGGCAATATCAGGGCGAGCGCGAGGCCGCACTTTATCGTGCGGCCGATGCGGATTTTGCGGCGTGGGCACAGGGCGTCGGGTCTGTCGTGCATGGCAGTGCAACCCAGCTGGCGGTATATAAACTGGCCGGGCGTTTGCTCGCGGCGGGGAAAGTAAACAGCCGCGCGGACGTCTATGCACAACTGCACGCCGCCGATGTGCTGGCGTGTGCCGGCATGTGGCTGGTTGCGCATATGACCTACGCCGAGCGGGTGTATCTGGATGGGCGGGCGCTGGACAGCGTCGATTTCAAGGCGCAGCCGGAGGGGCATACCGGCGGTTCACTTAATATGGTGGTCGCCTACCTGGGCTATATGGCGGCTAATTCGCTGACCGGCCATACCCGTGCCTGGCTGATGGGGCAGGGCCACTGTGTGGCTGCCATCGATGCTTGCAATGTGCTGCTGGACAATATGAGCCCGGCGCATGCCGCGCGCTATGCCTTGTCCGAGACGGGGCTAAGCCGGCTGGCCGCTGATTTTTACTCCTACCAGATGGACTGTCCGTTGGGCAGCCATGTCAACGCCTACACCGCCGGTGGCCTGATCGAGGGCGGTTATCTGGGCTTTGCCGAACTGCAGTATGTGCATATGCCCTTGCCGGGCGAGCGTCTGGTGGCTTTTCTGAGCGATGGCGCATTCGAGGAGCAGCGCGGTAGCGACTGGATGAGCCGCTGGTGGCGTAGCGCCGATAGCGGGCTGGTAGTGCCGGTGATGATAGCCAACGGCCGGCGTATCGATCAGAAAACCAGTATGGGGCGTCCTGACGGCGTGGGCTGGTTCTGCCGCCACCTGACACTCAACGGCTTTGCACCCATGCTGATAGACGGGCGCGACCCTGCCGCTTTTGCCTGCGCCATTCTAGAGGCCGAAGACAGGCTGGAAGCCACGGCAGAAGCGGTCGCCTCCGGGCGTGCCGTTCTGCCTTTGCCACTGCCGTATATCGTGGCCGAGACGGTCAAGGGCTGGGGCTTTCCCGGTGCCGGTACGAATGCTGCGCATAATCTGCCTTTATGCGCCAACCCCTATCTTGATGCGGCGGCGCGCGCCGAGTTTCACGCCGGTGCCAGTGTCCTCTATCAGTGCCTGCCCGCCATACTGGAGGCACGTGCCACTCTATCCCGTCACGATGCACAAGGCCGGCTGCGCGAGCGCGACAATGCGCTGGCTTGCCGGAATGTTCCCATTCCGCAATTGCCGCTGCCTGTGCTGGAGCCAGGCGGCTCGTCTTCCCCCATGGATGCGCTGGATAGCGCATTTTGCGCGCTGATCGATGCCAATCCCGGCCTGCGGGTGCGGGTGGGTAATCCGGACGAGATGCGCAGCAATCACCTGTGCCGCACACTGGACAAGCTTAAGCACCGGGTATTGGCGCCGGAGGCCGGCATTGCCGAGGCGCAGGATGGCTGTGTGATTACCGCGCTGAACGAGGAGGCCGTCGTGTGTGCCGCACTGGCCAATAAGGGCGGGCTGTCGCTGGTGGCGAGTTATGAGGCGTTTGCCGTCAAGATGCTGGGTGCCATCCGTCAGGAAGTGATTTTTGCCCGCCATCTGCGCGCGGCCGGCCGTACGCCTCACTGGCTGTCGGTGCCGGTGATCTCGACCTCGCACACCTGGGAAAACGGCAAGAACGAACAGTCGCATCAGGATACGACCCTGGCCGAGGCCTTGCTGGGCGAGATGGCCGATAGTTGCCGGGTACTGTTTCCGTTTGATGCGGCAACTGCTGTGGCCGCCTTGCTGTCCTGTTACGGCAGCCATGGGCAGGTGTGCAATCTCATTGTGCCCAAGCGCGTGCAGCCACAGCATCTGGATATGGCTTGTGCACGGCAGGCGCTGGCTCAGGGCTGGGTACGCATCGCGCACAGCGGCGAGTCGTCGCCGCAGGTGCAATTGCTGGCCATGGGTGCAGCGCAACTGAACGAGATGCTGGCCGCCTCCGTGGTGCTGGCGCAGCACGGCGTAGCGCACGAGGTGATCGCACTGATTGAGCCGGCTCGGCTGCGTGCGCCAAGGGATGCGGCAGAGGCAGCGTATTGCCTGAGTGCCGAGGCGCGCGAGCACGTCTTTCCTGCCGGCAGCTTGCGCCTGCTGCTGACCCATACCCGGCCTGAAGTTATGAGCGGTATTTTGTGGCCCTTGGCAAGCAGTGCGCGCATCTGGCGCGCTTTGGGCTATATCAATCAGGGAGGCACGCTGGATGAAGAAAAGATGCTGCATGCCAACTGTGCAAGTCGACATCATGTGCTGGCGTGCTTGTCCGGTGAACTGGGGCGGCAACTGGATGCATAAAACGCCAAGCTGAACATTCAAAAGCCAATATATTAAATTGGAACGGAGATTAATATGAAAGCTTATCTTGCCGAGGGTATCGGTACTTTCTGGCTGGTTTTGGGTGGCTGCGGCAGCGCGGTACTGGCGGCCGCTTTTCCCGAGCTGGGTATCGGCTTTGCCGGTGTGGCGTTAGCCTTTGGTCTGACCGTAGTGACCGCCTGCTACGCCATCGGTCCGATCTCGGGTGGCCATCTTAATCCGGCCATTTCGGTTGGCCTGTGGGCAGGGGGGCGTTTCCCGGCCAACAAGGTGTTGCCGTACATTATCGCGCAGGTGATTGGCGGTCTGCTTGCGGCTGGGGTGCTTTACCTGATTGCCAGCGGCAAGGCCGGCTTCGATCTGGCCAGTGGTTTTGCCAGCAACGGCTACGGCGAACACTCGCCAGGTGGTTATGATCTGCGTGCGGTGATGATTTGCGAAGTCGTGATGACCATGATGTTTGTGTTCGTGGTGATGGGTTCGACCAGCAAAAAAGCGCCGGCCGGCTTCGCTCCCCTGGCGATCGGTTTGTGCCTGACGCTGATTCACCTGATCTCGATACCGGTCGATAACACCTCGGTTAACCCGGCGCGCAGTACCGCTGTTGCGCTGTTTGTCGGCGACTGGGCCGTTGCCCAGTTGTGGGTGTTCTGGCTGGCACCTCTGGTTGGGGGTGTGCTGGGGGGCTGGCTGTACCGTCTGGTGGACGACAACCAAAGTGCCTGACGAATAAGGTGGCCGTGCCGCCTGATTGCAAAAAGCCCGGGGCGTCATTCCCGGGCTTTTTCATGTGTGACAGCTTTATGGAAGTACTCAGGCGAGCCGGCGGTCGCCGCGCAGGTAGAAGCGGTAATAACCGACCAGATTGCCGGCCAGAAAGAGCACCTCCATCAAAATGGCCATCGGTGAGCCGGCCAGACTGTTATGCAGGATCCAGATGCAGGTACTTACCATCAGCAAAATCCGCATTCTTTTATCCGAGCCGCTGAACATGGCGATATTCGGCAACAGGGCCGCCGCGCCGGCCAGCAAACTCAAGGCGCTTTGGTAAGTCATGGCGGTTGCGATCAGGGTGAGCCCGATAAAGCCAAACATGATGCGCCGCGAGTTGAGGTAGAGGCTGACCGTATTGCGTAAGGCTGCAATCGCCATCAATAGCACCGCCGTCCACTGTTCCAGCAGGAAAAAGTGCAAGCCAATCAGGATATTGGCTGAGACCAGACAATACACCACATGTTTGCGCTGCTTGAACTGGAATGTCATGACATCGAAGCACATTGCGATGGCAATGCAAATCTGTGACAGCAAAAACGGGGTCATGGCGACCGCAACTATAGTAAGTGAGAATTTACAATCTTATCTTATTGTCGTGGTCTTCGTCTTGCGCTATGCAATTGAAATTTAGCATGCCGGTTCGATTTGCCCGCGCATCGACCGGTCGGCGCCTGGGTTGACTTTACGATCCTTCCCGTCCAAACGCCTGTTTTTTGATAGCCATTTCTTGCAAATGTGATTGGCCTGCGTCATTTATATGTAATACCATATAGTTAAATTGGATAATTTATCCATTAAGAGCGACTGGCTCTGGGGATAGGCCATCCACTACTGACCTTGCTGATGACTTGTGGGAGATAAAAATGAAGCGTTATATCAAAAGCCTTGCCGTCGTATTGACGCTGGTGCTGGCCGCTTGTGGCGGCAAGACCGAGACTGTGGCGGAAGGTGGGCTAGGGGCCGACAAGGTGTATCGCATGGGCGTGAATGCGGCATTTGCACCGTTTGAATCGGTTGCTGCTGATGGCAAGTTGCAGGGTTTTGAGATCGAGCTGGCGCAGGCCGTTGCCGATGCAGCAGGGATGAAGGTTGAAATGGGCAATACCCCGTGGGAAGGCATTTTTAACGGGCTGGCCAATGGCGACAGCGATTTTCTGATGTCGGCGATCACCATTACCGAGCAGCGCAAGGCTTCCATGGATTTTAGCGAGCCTTATTTTGAAGCGACCCAGCTGGTCGTACTGCCAAGCGGCAAGAACATTGCCAAGGCTGAAGAGCTCAAGGGGATGAAGGTTTCGGTACTGGCCGGCTCAACCGGCGACACCATTGCCCAGAAACTGATGGGCGCGACCAGTACCGACATCAAGCGTTTCGAGTCGCTTGATCTGGCGCTCAAGGAGTTGGAGAACGGGGGCGTGCAGGCCACCATCGGGGACAACGGCGTCGTGGCTAACTACATCACCCATAACGGTGGCGACAAGATGGCCGTGATCGAGGGCATAGACTTTGACAAGGAGTACTACGGTATTGCCGTGCGCAAGGGCGACGCCGAACTGCTGGAGAAAATCAATGGCGGCATTCGCAAGGTGAAGGAAGAGGGCACTTACCAGAAAATTTACGAGAAATACTTCGGCAAGGCCTGATTTAAAGCCCTGCAGCAACGATGCGCCAGCAGGCGCATCGTTGTTTAGTGTTTGCGGTGGCAGACTTTGATGCTTATCTGAGTGTTGCCAGCCGCAACTTGATGGTTTCGCGCGTCACCGGCCCGGCAATACCGTCGGCCTTGATATGCGCGGCTTGCTGGAAGGCGCGCACCGCGCGTGTTGTCGCCGGGCCATAGCGCCCATCGACTATCAGCCTGGGGTTTGCCCCCAGATCATTTAACGCCTGCTGTAACCAGCTGCTGTCATTGTCCGGCTCGGCATGCTGCCACGCTGCCTGATTACTTTCTTGCAATAAGGGCCACAGCCTGGCGAACCAGGCCATGCGTTCGGGCAAGCCGTTGTAACCGCCATTGATGGCCCGGGTGATGGCGCGAATATCGTTTTTGTCGGCCAGCGCATTCAGCTTGCCTTCGCTCCACTCGGTGAGCGCCGGCTTGAGTGCATGCTCGGGCACGGTGACCCATTCGGGGTGGGCCTCAAAATCGACACCACAGGCCTCCCCCATGCGCCGGTGATTGCCGCGGCCTGTGGTTTGCAGCAGGCCATTGCCACGAAAGCGAAAACCATCCCCCGCCTCGGTGTTGCCCAGCTCCCGGGCTTTACGCGGATTGCCCAGCCCGTAAACGCGCTCGGCAATCGCCTCGGGGTGGCCGGAAAGTGCCGTCGCCTGTGCCGGGGTGATGGCGGCGCTGTGCCGACCCACACCAAAAATCTGGCTTAAACGCGGTGCGCTGTAATTCATGTTTTCGCGCAGCACGCTCAAGCCGCCGGTTTCGTGCAGCATCTGCGCCAGAAAGTGGGCGAGCCGTAGCGGCGTATTCAGCCCGTGTTGCTCCAGCAGCGCGCCACCCTCGCGCAGGGCTTGCAGATATTCGGTTTTGGCCTTGGGTAGCAAGGGGGTCAGGGTGTCGACTAGCGTTTTCATGGCAGTGCTTCGCAGGGTAGAAGCCTCCAGTCTAGGACAGCTCAGGGCAGAAACTTGAGGTGGCGGATGCTGTAGCGGCTGGCGTCATCATTGCCGTGAAGGCCTTGGCTATCGAATACCACGGCACGCCGGCCATTACCCGCGACCGCCCACAGGCATTCCCCGCCGGCGCCATGAAAACCCTGGCTATCGCTGACCCCGCAGTCCACCACCGCCAGCAGCCCTTGCCAGCCACTGCCATGCAGGGTTTGCACCGGATGGATGCCGTTACGCCCGTGCGCGACCCAGCCTTGCGCCGTGCGCTCGAACACCGCCTGCTGAGTCGCGATGTTTTCCCAGGCACCGTCAAACACCTCGGCACTCAGCTCAGGCTCATGACCGTCGCCCAGCGCGATACAGCTTTTGCTGTCACGACAGCCGCGTGCGGGCGGGCGGCTGACAGGGAAAGGGAAGGCGATGCCCAGCGCAGGATCGCTAAAGGTGCGCCATGCCGAGTGCAGCGTCTGGAGCCGGGTGCGGTAAGTCGCGCTCAGGCAGGGTACGTCGCGACAGCGCGCGCGCTCTCCGGCGAGCCAGGCGCGTTGTTGCGCCTTGAGTAAAGCGGGCTGGGGTGAGGCGGAAAGCGTAGCGTGATAGAGGTCGGAGAGTTCCTTATCCAGTGCGATAAGGGTTGGCTCGGCGCAAATCAGCCGCTCGTCAGGGCTGGCCGCACGCTGGCAGTCAAATGCCTGCGCGCCAGTGGATAAGAGTAAGGCGGCAGGCAGCAGCCAGTTTGCCGCGCTCACCATACGACAGGCCGGTCGGCAATTTCATTGGGCCGGGGTGTGCCGTTTGCCGGGTAGTGATGGTGTAAAAGCTGCGTCAGCGCCTCGATGCCGGCAAGCGTACCCTGCTCGAACTGGCCCTGGCGGAATGCTGCTTCCATCGTGTGGCAAATGGCCTCCCATTGTGCCGGTGCCACGCGGGCACTGATGCCGCGATCGGCAACGATTTCGACATCGCGCTCGGCCAGCAGCAGATAGATCAGCACGCCGTTATTGTGCTCGGTGTCCCACACTCGCAAGCGCGAAAACACCTCGATCGCGCGCTCACGCGCTGTCGTGCCGGCCAGCAGCGCGCGCCCGGACAGGGCGCCTTCCACCGCAAAGCACACCTGGGCGCAATGGCGTTGCTCGCCTGCGCGTATGGCGTGTTCGATATTGTCCAGCAGCGCAGGAGTAAAGCTGCGCCTGAGCTGCCAGCTACTTAGGCTTAGGTGGCGCAAGATGCGTGTCAGTTTCGTCATCACCATTTTCCCGAGGCACCGCCTCCGCCAAAACCACCGCCGCCCCCGCCGAAGCCGCCCCCAAAACCGCCGCCATATCCGCTGCTGCGGCCTGACCCGCCGCGGCTATAAGCTGCCATGTTTCCCATCAGGGTCAAGGCAAAAGCCATCAGGCCTGAAAGCAGGGCGAGGATACCTACGCCCAACAGCATCCATACCGCGATGGCGATGCCGCCGCCGGTGAGGAAAGCAGCCGGCAAGCGCCCGATCAGGCTGCGCAATACGGCACCGCCGATGAACACCGCCATCAGCAGCAGCGGCGCCAGTTCGGACAACTGCGTTTGCAGGGATGGCTGCGCCTGCGTTGGGGCGGGCAGGGCTTCGCCCTTAATCACTTGCATCATGCTGTTCAGACCTGCCTCCAGTCCATCGTAAAAATGGCCCTGTTTGAAAGCCGGCACGATCACTTCGCTGATAATGCGCTTGCTGGTGGCGTCGTTCAGCGCCCCTTCCAGACCGTAGCCTACCTCGATGCGCAAAGCGCGGTCGTCCTTGGCGACCACTAACAGCGCCCCGTCATCCACCCCCTTGCGCCCCAGTTTCCATTGCTCGGCGGCGCGTAGCCCGAATTGCTCTATGGTTTCGTCGCCGGTTGTGGGCACCATCAAAAGTGCAATCTGGCTGCCTGTTTGCGTTTCAAACGCGGCGAGTCGGGCGTCCAGTGTCGCGCTTTGCTCTGCGCTCAAGGTGCCGGTCAGGTCGGTGACGCGTGTACTCAAAGCCGGTATTGCCACCTGCCGTGCATTCGCCAGCCCTACCCACAGCGGCAGCAACAGGGCAAGCGCCGCGAGCAGGCGCAGCGCGCGCTGGCTGATCATTGCGCCGGCACCGGTGCCGCTTTGGCGGGTGTCTGGCCGAAATCGACGGTTGGCGCGGTAGAGATGGCTTGTTCGTTCTCGACGCTGAAGTTGGGTTTGACCTGATAGCCCATGGCCATCGCGGTCAGGTTGGAGGGAAAGCTGCGCACGCTCAGATTGTATTCCTGCACCGCCTTGATATAGCGGTTGCGCGCCACGGTAATGCGGTTTTCCGTCCCTTCCAGCTGGGCCTGCAGGTCACGAAAGCCGGTGTCCGACTTCAGTTGCGGATAATTTTCCGCCACCGCCAGCAGGCGTGACAGCGCGCCGCCCAGTTGCGCCTGATTCTGCTGAAAACGCGCCAGTGCCGCCGGATCATTCGCAAGCTCGGGTGTGATTTGCATGCTGCCCACCCGCGAGCGCGCCTCGGTCACCTGCAGCAGCACGTCTTTTTCATGGCTGGCATAGCCTTGCACCGTGCGTACCAGATTGGGCACCAGATCGGCGCGGCGCTGGTACTGGTTCAACACCTCGGACCAGGCCGCTTTCACCTGCTCGTCAGTCGATTGCAGGGTGTTGTAGCCGCAGCCGCTCAGCGTGGCGAGGCTAAGCGCCCATAAAAGCATCCACAGTTGTCGCATGATCTTCTCCTTGGTGAAACGGGTAGGGGCGTGACCTCACCAGAGTAGGACAGGACAAGGGCCGCAGTGAGGCTTGATTGCGTGGCGTTCATCATGGCGCTGGCCGGCTTGCGGGAACGGGGCTTGCCCAAAGCACAACAGGGCGATATCAAACGGCAGATGCAAGGCGTGTGTGCTGTTAAGATAACATTTATTTATGACTAAGGAATGGCGCATGACCTACCGGTTGATCTATGTGGCGTTTGGCCTGGCCATTCTCTATTTCGAAGCGGCTTTGCTGGACGGCTATGCCGGCCTGTCCGGCTTGCACCTATTGCTGGCGCCACTGGAAGCATGTCAGGCGCTGGGTTTTTCCCTGGCCTTCGGTTTGGGGCTGCCGGCATGGCTGGCATTGGGACTCTCCGCACTTTTGATGCTGCTGCCGGTTTGGCTGCTGCCGCGCCGGCTGTTGCGGCGCAGATAGTCCGCAGCCGGGCACAGTTTATCGTCCGCTTGAATAGTTTTTGCATGACCCATGAGACAAATGAATGGCGGAAGATTTTTCTTATTGCAAGTGCCCGCACTGCGGGCGTGCCAACCGGATTGATCAGCACAATGTAGCGTCGCGCCGCCCCTTGTGCGGACAGTGTCGCACGCCGCTGTCCGGCAACCGTCGTCAGGCACCCGCCGTGCTGGTCTTGCTGGGCGTGCTGGTGCTGGCCTTGCCCGTCAGCCAGTGGGCGATGCCATACCTTGGCCGTACCGTTGCATTGTGGGCGGCGGTGACACTGGCCTGGCTGGTGTTGCGCTATTACCGGGCGACCTTCGATGCCGGTTGGAAGGTCATGCTTGCCATGTTCGGTGTCAGCGTGTGCCTGCTGCTGTACGACCGCAGCCCGGAGGCGGGTGTGCTGCAAATGGCAAAAATGACTAGCGCCGTGCCGGGCATCGCCGGGCCGCTGCGTGACGACCCGCACCGCGACTATCTGGCCGCCGTGGATGCGCGTGACCCGGAAATCAATGTGCTCGCATCGCGTCTGGTTAAAGGCTGCGCCGTACGCGATCAGGCTTGCGAGGCGGACAGCATCGCGCGCTTCGTTGCCGACCGTATCGACTACCGCAACGATCCGGATGGCGGGCGCGACTATATCAAGCCGCCGCGGCAGACGCTGGCGGCAGCGGCCGGCGACTGCGAGGACAAGACCATTCTCGCGGTCAGCCTGCTTGAAACGCTGGGCATCCGCAGCGTGATGGTGTTCGAGCCGGGCCATGTCTACCCGATGGCCTGCTTCGAGCAAACGCCCGAAGCACTGCGCGGCAAAGCGGGTCGTCAAATTGCCGGTGCCGGAAGCTGCTACGCGCTGGAGCCGACCGCGGAAAATTCCGGCCTGGGGGTGGAGAAGGACACCGGCCGCATCGAGGTGGCCTATCTGGTCAAAGGAGGGCAGCGCCTTGATTAAGCATGGCTGGCATTACGGACGTGTGGCGCTGGGCTTGCTGTGGGCGCTGCTCTGTGCGCCCTTGTGGGCGTCCGAGCTGCATATCGAACACCTGAGCGACGGGCGCACCACGCTTGCGCTGTCGGGCAACGGCCGCTGGGCGGAGACGGTGCATATCGAAGTCACGCCGGCTTGGGCGGTGCAGGCCTCGACGCAGTCGTGGCCCATGCAGGTCGAAATCAGGCCGGAAGAAGTGCGCCGGGTGATCGCCGAAATCAGGCTGGCACCGGGGGCGCAGGTCAGCTTCAATCGCCGCAGCCGGCCCGGCCTCGTGTCGGCGCAGCATCAGGACAGCTACGCCTACTTGCGGCCCATCCCCAGCATGGGGCCGCTGGCCGGTGGCGAGGCGCAGGGACGGGCGGTGCTGGGCGAGGCGGTGCGCGTCGCTCGCGACGGCATCGTGGTGCAGGCCGAGGCACGTGACGACGCGGGCTATGTGCTGGTGGCCCACGCGGACGGCACGCTGGGCAGTTACAGCGGATTCAGGCCGGGGGCAGATTTGCCGCCGGGGCGCTACGTCAGCCGTGGCGGCGTACTTGGGCAGGGGGTTGGCACTTACACGCTGGTGTTCCGTGTCGAGCGCCCCGCCGCCGGTCTCGATGCCGCACAGGCGCTGCAGCCGGTGGCCTCGGCCGTGTGGGACGCGGCCGAGCGTGACGAGCGTACCGTGACCCGCTTGCCGGGTTTGGTATCAGAGACGCCACCCATGCCGGACACGCCGCCAGTTGCGCCGCCTGATCCGCTGCCGGGTGACGCAGCCGTCTGGCGCGACGACGTGAAATTTGTCGCGCAGGTGCTCGCGGTGACGGCCGTGCTGCTGTTTGCCTTCCCGCTACGCCGGCGCACGGTGGCGGCAAAACGCACGGCGCGGGCGCCGGCGGGTGGCGCGGCGCAGGTCAACCCCGATGCCTACGCCCAATTGCTGCGTGCTGTTGGTGGCGACGCCGCGATGGTAGAGCGTTTGCTGGCCTATGAGATCAAGCGTGGGGCAAGTCCGTCTGATGCCGCCCAAGCGGCGCTGGAGCGCTTGCAGCGGGACAGGGCGCGAAGTGTTTAGCCGCGGCCGGGCGCGCCAGGCATCATTGCGCGAGAGTTTGAGCCCGCTGCGCGGATGTATTTGCTTGGCGCTTCACCGATGCAGGCATGGCTGCAATGCCCGCATAAGAAAAAGATGATAAATTGCCGGCGCCAGCTATCCGTGCTGGTTTTGATTGACTGATTCTTGCGCTGCGGAAAGTATACCCTGTCCATGCAACCCACCCCTGAATTGCCGCTGAGCCTGATTGATCACCACTGTGCCTCTGCCGAGACACTGCGCGAGGCGCAGCAGACGCTGTTTGCCCTGCTGGTCGAGCGTGAACAGGCATTCGGTTTCAACCCCGATGTGATCACCGAGTATCCCGACCCGCTAGAGCGGCTGCTGGACGATCCGGTCGCCTACCTCGACGCCCGGCGACGGGCGGCCGAGAGCCAGCGCGCAGTGCCATTTGCCCGCGTGGCGGTGCTGACTACCTACGCAGACGTGATCGGCCCTGCGCTGCGGGCGGCCGGCTACACGGAAGAGGTCATCGACATGCCCGCCGGCCCGGACAATACCAGTTGCTACGCGCGCGAAGCGCGGCCGGATGGCGTGGGTACCTTTTATCTTGAAGCCGTCAACGAACTTGACGAAAAAATCCATCCGACCTTTGTCGTGACGCTAAAAGACGGGCAAGGCAGCCTGCTCTCGGGGATGTCCGGTTCGGTGTGGGCGGTAGGTGGCGAGCGTTACGCCTATGTCTCGACGGTGGTGGCGCGTCAGGATGCGCCGCCGGGAAGTGGCAGTCGGGTGGCGGCGGCAGTGTGGGACTACCTGCGCAGCGAGGGGGTGAGCCGCGTGAACCTCGGCACGCAGACCGCCGACCGTTTTTATGAACGTCAGGGTTTTCGCACCATTCACCGCATCGTGCCGGCCTTGCGTTACCGCACGGCGGCGGATGGACGTACGATCTGGCACGACCTGGTGATCATGCGCAAGGACCTGTAAAACCCGCCGGGGTGGGGGCGCTGCACGAAAGCCGGGCGTGGCAATCGTAGAGGGGAGGGATTTTGAGTCCGCTGCGCGGACGTATTTTTTACTTGCCGCTTCCGCTGACCGAGCGCAGCAAGCGCAGCGGCGCGAGGGAATACATGCGGGCAGGGGCCGGACGCGCTCGGCCCCTTGCATCCCCGGCGCCCCCGAAGTCTCGCGAAACCCCGGCGCGAGCCTAACGGGGATGGGTGGCTGACGCACGGATAGCGCGCATCGCATGCAATTAACACCAAAAGAAAAGGCGACCCGAAGCCGCTGCGAAACCACGCGCCCAAGCCGCCCACCAAGGCGCCGCCTGACTCCATGCATGCGAATCTTTGATTCGCTCAGCGGGGTGATCGCTATCGCGATCCGCTCAAACATGAGGCGGCTTAAAACTTTGGCGGCCAGCTTTGTCGCAGTTTGCGGCTACGGGGAAGGGGCGACTCCCCATGTGTGCGGCGGGTTTGTGAGGTTTTGTAGATACCGTCTTGCCCATCATGCGGTCAAGTAGTCCGAT
>NZ_WSSB01000008.1:0-103253 GCF_009831765.1 Craterilacuibacter sinensis
TAAGACGACGAGTTTTCTGAGCTGCCTGTCCGGCAGTGAACATAGGAGGTCAATCATGACCAACAATACCCAATTTCTGAGCTGCCTGTCCGGCAGTGAACCGGGCGTTGGCGGAGCGGCGAGTGTTGGCGTTTTTCTGAGCTGCCTGTCCGGCAGTGAACAATGTGACAAATAGCACGGTTTCGATTGGTGATTTCTGAGCTGCCTGTCCGGCAGTGAACGGATCAGATTGCGCGTGCCTGACGTTACGTTTTTTCTGAGCTGCCTGTCCGGCAGTGAACGCTGCGCCTGTACAGCTGGCCCAGAGGTTGTATTTCTGAGCTGCCTGTCCGGCAGTGAACGAGCAAGCCAGAGCCAGCGTAGAGTTGCGGAATTTCTGAGCTGCCTGTCC
Source organism: Craterilacuibacter sinensis (assembly GCF_009831765.1). GTDB lineage: Bacteria > Pseudomonadota > Gammaproteobacteria > Burkholderiales > Chromobacteriaceae > Craterilacuibacter > Craterilacuibacter sinensis. The sequence continues at coordinate 392 of NZ_WSSB01000008.1, forward strand.
GGCAGTGAACGATCAGGGCACGCCTTCGCGACTCCGCATGGTTTTCTGAGCTGCCTGTCCGGCAGTGAACTGATGATTGGAGCCGTTGCATTGTGCGCGGCATTTCTGAGCTGCCTGTCCGGCAGTGAACATGGATGGGCGCGGCGGCGGTGGTCGGCGTGTTTTCTGAGCTGCCTGTCCGGCAGTGAACGAAAACAGGCTGTCGCCCATGTCTCCGGTAATTTTCTGAGCTGCCTGTCCGGCAGTGAACACGTCAGATATGCCGACGACCTTGGCTACATCTTTCTGAGCTGCCTGTCCGGCAGTGAACATTTCTTCGCCCCTACCGCTTGCGCGGCAGTATTTCTGAGCTGCCTGTCCGGCAGTGAACGAGTGAAAGCAGCTCGTCGCGTGATTCGCGGCTTTCTGAGCTGCCTGTCCGGCAGTGAACCGCATTCACGTCATCGGCAGCGGTGCCAACGTTTTCTGAGCTGCCTGTCCGGCAGTGAACCGCCAGCGTCTGCCGGTCTGGTGCGTAATTGATTTCTGAGCTGCCTGTCCGGCAGTGAACCGCACCAAGGCCGATTACATCGTCGATGAAATTTTCTGAGCTGCCTGTCCGGCAGTGAACGACAGCAGCTCACGGTTTTTAAGGCGGCGAGTTTTCTGAGCTGCCTGTCCGGCAGTGAACTGTGCGTGTCGCCTTGGGTGTTTGTGCTTCATTTTCTGAGCTGCCTGTCCGGCAGTGAACCTTTGAGTGATGCAATGAATATTTCGACGGCAGTTTCTGAGCTGCCTGTCCGGCAGTGAACCGCTTGGCTTGCCAGCCGGGGGTTAAACGTCTTTTCTGAGCTGCCTGTCCGGCAGTGAACATGCCGGCTTCGGCGGCGGCGTCTGGCAGGGTTTTCTGAGCTGCCTGTCCGGCAGTGAACATCAGCGCCGCGCGTGTTCTATGTCCAGTACCTTTCTGAGCTGCCTGTCCGGCAGTGAACATTGAGCGCATCGAGAAAACCGAGGGTCGCGTTTTCTGAGCTGCCTGTCCGGCAGTGAACGAGCTCACAGACTGCCTGCTGGAGGGTGAGCATTTCTGAGCTGCCTGTCCGGCAGTGAACGCCGGTACCGCCGCTGGGCGACGTGCGAGTATTTTCTGAGCTGCCTGTCCGGCAGTGAACGAAGCCGCTGGCGCCGTTGTCGATCACAGCATTTTCTGAGCTGCCTGTCCGGCAGTGAACGTGTAATCCGGGTCTAGCGTACCGCTGGCCATTTTCTGAGCTGCCTGTCCGGCAGTGAACCCATCCGGCGCAGCAGCCGGTAGGCGCCACTATTTCTGAGCTGCCTGTCCGGCAGTGAACCCGGTGCCGATACTCGATTTGGCAAAAGCCTATTTCTGAGCTGCCTGTCCGGCAGTGAACGAAAAGACATCAGCAACGAACTGTTTAACAACTTTCTGAGCTGCCTGTCCGGCAGTGAACGGAATCAAGAACCAGGCAACCGGCGACGAGCTTTTCTGAGCTGCCTGTCCGGCAGTGAACAAGTCCGGCCTAGCTGATGACCCGCGCCGCATTTTCTGAGCTGCCTGTCCGGCAGTGAACTTTCGATAACGCGGACACTCCGAATACGTCGTTTTCTGAGCTGCCTGTCCGGCAGTGAACTTCACTTCCACCAGAGTGTGGGTGGAACGCTTTTTCTGAGCTGCCTGTCCGGCAGTGAACGTTTGAGGGTGAGCGTTACGACGCCATCCAGATTTCTGAGCTGCCTGTCCGGCAGTGAACCCCCGCCCCGGCGCCTACTACTGCACCGCCAATTTCTGAGCTGCCTGTCCGGCAGTGAACGATGGCGATCTTCTCTTTGAGCGAGTCCATATTTTCTGAGCTGCCTGTCCGGCAGTGAACGATCCTTGGTCAGGAAGTTGGCACGGGCCGACTTTCTGAGCTGCCTGTCCGGCAGTGAACATTGGCTGCGGTGTTGCGGGTTGATGTTTTGTTTTCTGAGCTGCCTGTCCGGCAGTGAACGCTTTGATGTATGCGGATTCATTTGCGAATGTTTTCTGAGCTGCCTGTCCGGCAGTGAACTGTCTGCCGGTCGAGCATAACCTGGCGCTGATTTTCTGAGCTGCCTGTCCGGCAGTGAACTGCGCCATTCCAACAGCCGTCGCCAGGTAGCTTTTCTGAGCTGCCTGTCCGGCAGTGAACCATCCAGTCCGACGCCTCGCGGCCATACGCCTTTTCTGAGCTGCCTGTCCGGCAGTGAACGTAAGCTGCGTGAAAGCGCGAACTGGGTAAACTTTCTGAGCTGCCTGTCCGGCAGTGAACTGATTCATTGTAGATCCCTTGTTGGTGGAGTATTTCTGAGCTGCCTGTCCGGCAGTGAACCTGATGCCCTATATATCGGCGGGTTGCTAAATTTTCTGAGCTGCCTGTCCGGCAGTGAACTAGCGGCCTTCCCGCTGCACTCCTTGACAGGCAAGGAGCGTCGCGATTTTTCTGCTAAAAACCCTTTTTTTGTACACGGCCATAAGTATCTGATTTTTAAAGAACATAATCTACCCGCAAAAAAAGGGTTGCGGCCAACGCAGGTAGGTTGGCCGCAACCCTTTGCCGTTAAAACGCCGGCAGGGTGGCGGTCTGGCTCAGAGCATAGGCGTTGAATTCGCCGCTGGCATCCTGCGTTGCCGCTTGCTGCGCAATAAAGAGCAGGAAGCGTTGGCCGGTGGTCTGGCTCGTCAGCGTCAGGTAAGGCAAATCCAGCCATTTGGCCTTGTCGTCAGGGATCAGCCGCAGTGCTTCGGCTTCGCTGACGCCCTTGCGCCGCATCAGCCGGTCGCGTTCCTTACCCGGGTTGCTCTTGGTCTGCTTACGCTGCACACGGATAAGGTTGGCTGCAGCCGGTACCGGCAGGATGTGACCAAGTGTGACGTGGTCGCGCATGCCGGCCAGCCAGTTGGCGGCCATCAGGCCATCCAGCGCGGCGGCACTACCGTGCAGGCGCAAGGTGTCGCCCAGCGTGGGCGGTACGGTTTTGCCTTTGCCGGTTGGGGTCGCCAGCGCATAGCCGGGGAAGCTCGCGCCGATGTCGCTGCGCTGCTGTGCGGCCAGCACGCGGTGCAGCTTGGCGTACAGCGCGCCCAGCAACAGCGGCGGGGCGAATTCCGGGTCCGGCCTCAGGCGGATGTCCAGATAGTGGTCCATGATTTAGCCCGCCTCACCGAATACACCACCGCGAATCAGGGTGGCGATGACGAAATGCTGCTGTTCGGCTGACGGCGTGGCATCTTTCAGCACCCAGTTGTCGAGTAGGGTGTAGAAGTCGAGCTTCTGCTTGGGTTGACGATAAGCCTTGCCCTGGGTGGTGACGGAGCCGTAGGGCTCGATGGCGATGGGGCCGTTAGCGGCGGCGTCTTCGTACCAGGTATCGATGGTGCGCAGGGCGTTGCCGATCTTTTGCGAGTGGATGGCGGCGATCTTGCGGTCTTTCTGCGCCACAAAATACAGCGTCTTGCTCTTGTCGCCACGGCCGCGGTCGAGAATCAGTTCCTGGCTCGGGAACACTTCCTGCCCGGCGCCGCTGCGCACATAGGCAGTGATTTGCAGCAGTACATGCGCCTTGCCGGCGAGGCCGTCTTCGATCAGCGCGCCCAGCTCGGTGATATTGCCGCTGGTAGCAAGCTCGTTAAGACTCAGCGCCAGCGCGTCAAACGTCCAGCCCTGCACGGCCTTGCCGTCTTGCAGCTGCTCGACATGGACTTCCACCTGTTCGGCACCGGCACGGTTGCGCCACAGATAGCGGCCATTGGCCAGGTTGGCTGCATAACGGCAGGCCAACTCACCAAAGCCGTGGGCCTCGCGGTAGGCGGCGATGGTGGCCAGCAGCTTGGCGCGGTAATCGGCCTTGTTGCAGGCGGAAGGCTCGCCCACGCCGGCCAGCACGCGCAAGGTGAAACGCACTTTCAGGGTGTCGACATCGTGCGGCAGGGTGGCCACGTCTACGGTTTGCGGGTTGGGGCTTTCAATCTTCTGATTGAGCTTTAGAGGATCTTGCTCGGATGCCTTCAACCGGTTGGAGATAGTGCCGCGCACGGATTTCTCACGCACTTCAACATGCGGCCAAGCTTCGCTGGCCTGGCGGTCGGCCCAGTTGCCGGTAAAAAACAGCGCGTCGGACGGGTCCAGCTTGCGTTCAAAAGCGAGGACGGAGGCATTTTCCAGTTTGCTCATGCTGTTACTCCCACAGTGTCGTGTTCGGTTTGGGTGGCGGCTTGGTAGTCATTGCGGCAGCGGTAAACACCGCTGGCCGCGTCGTGCGTCGGGTACCACAAAAGCTGGCGATAATCATGCAGGCGATGCGGGCTAAGCCACTGGCCCAGCGAATACAGGCTTTCGACAAAACGCACCGGCGTGCAGTCATCGCGGGTGCCCGCTACCGTGCCCGCCTCATACAGCGGCGAAATCGCGCCGTAGCCCACCGGTAGCGGCACAATCCAGCCTGTGCCGCTACCGCGTTGCTGCTGCCATACGGTGTTGCCGTCGTCGTGCGTCGGGATATGGTTCAGGCGCGACTGGTCGAGCCAGGCGTCCAGCAAGCTGGCGTCGGGGGTGTCCTGCTGCAGCGTGGCCAAGTGGCTGTGCAGCAGGTCGTCACGCGCCACCAGTGCATAGCCCGGCATCAGGTAACGCCGCAAATGGCGGAACTGCGTGGCGCGATCGTCTTGGCCATCGGCCAGCCTGATCAGGCGTGGCTTGAGTGCGCTGCGGCCGGGCAAGATGCTGCCACCGGCAATGCGCAAGGTCGCCAGCGTGTGGCCAACTTGTTGCGCCAGCGCGTCCAGCGTCTCATCGCTGGCGGCTTTGCGTGCCGTATCCAGTTGCAGGCCGTAGACCAGCGACAGCTGCAGGTGAATGCGGCCTTCCTCGACAATGGCGCAGGTTGAACCATCCTTGCCGACCGGGTTACGGCTGAGATTGAAACGCTGCACATAATCGCCATTGGTCTGGGTCTGGTAGCCGTGGCTGATGATGCCGACCGCGACAAAGTGCAGGCCAAAATCCGCGCCCAGCTTGCGTTCCAGTGCCGTCATCTGGCCGGTGAAATGCGTCGGGCCGGGATGGCCCCAGCTGTGCGGGCCGCTGATGGCATTGGCGTTTTGTACCGCCAGCTGCGGGATGTGCAGCAGCGCGTCAATATCGGGTAGCTTAGGCTGGCTCATGCTGTGTCTCCTCGGCGCTGGCGGTGGGCAACAGGCGCTGGCCCAGCTCGCGGCGTTTGCTGTCCAGATCACGCTGCCAGGCCAGATCGTGCGCCAACTCGCGCCGCCAGTAGTCAAACTCGGCCTCGTTCAGCGACAACTGGAGTTTGGCAAGGCGCTCCGCTCCCAGCTGGCCGTTGAGCCAGCGCGCAAAGCGTTCGGCCAGCTGAGTCGGCCAATCCTGCCACTGGAAAGTCTGGTTGAAGTCTGCGTCGTCTTCGGCGCGGTACGGATCCAGCCAGCACTGCTCCTCCAGCGGCAGGCGGCAGTTGCTATCGGCTGTCCAGCCTTTGGCTGGGCCATTGCTGAACGCCGCGCCAAACTGCAACAGCTCGGTAAAAATGTCATCCAGCCAGGCATCGCGGCGGTTACGGATGTGCATATTGTTGGCCTCGGACTTTTGCTTGCCGAGGTAGTCGCGCAATTCGCGCAGCAGGCGGCGTACCTGCGGCAGGCTGCCAAAACGCACAAACAGGCTATCCACACCGTACAACGGGCGGGTGAGGCTGCTGTCCCACTGTGGCGGCAAGGAGGCGAGCAGGTAGTTGCTGCCCTTGCGCTCGCTATTGAGCTGGGAAATGTTCTGCGGCTTGGTACCGCCTTTTTTCTCCTCGGCCAGCAATGGGTAATCGTGATAGCCATGCGGATGATCCACGCCATCGCGCCGCGCCTGCCGCGCGGCCTTGGCTTCCTCGCTAAAGCGGTGCGCCTGGATCCGGCCATACAGCCAGTGCGACAAGGGGCTAGAATTCAGCACCGACAGCAGGTGGAAATGGCTGTCATCCAGCGCATCGGGCGGAAAGTCGTCTGGCGACACCGGCCAGTAGACCTGTTTGGCCAGACTATGGCTGGCGGGGCCACCGGCCGGCTCGGTAATGCTGCAAAACGCTTCGCGCCAGGCTTCGGCCTGTTCGGCATCGTCACTCAAGGCGGCCAGCACATCGGCATCGCCGGACTGCAACAGCGCCAGCAGGCTGCGGCCCTCGTGTTCCAGCTTAAGGAATTTGTAGACATCCAGTGCCGCCGCATTGCCCACCACATCACTGACAAAACCGGCCAGTGCATGGGTACCGACCTCCTGCCGCACCGGCAGGAGGTCGGGGGTGACAAACAGGCTGCTGCCACGTGCATCGGGATGAGTGGCTTTCAGCGGGTGCGTCACCAACTGCAATTGCGACACGCGGCGGGCAGCGTCTACCAGCCAGACGGCGGGCTGGTATTGCGCAATCAGCGCGTCGCGTTTGGGATCGTCTTCGGCTAGCTTGTCAAGCTTGTCGGTGAGGCGGCCGTTAATAAATTCGGCAATCAAGGCTGCAAGGGCCTTGCTGCGTAGAGTTTGTTCGCCCATATCCTCCACCTGCAAAAGGGTTTGGAAGCACTTGGCCATCACAGACCATGAATCCGTGTGACAATATCATTGCCATAATTCAATTACAAAAAAATCATTTATTAATGAATGATGCTTTGATTTGCCTTAAAAAATACCTGTGGCCAACCTTAAAGTTGGCCACAAATATGTCCGCCGCGCTCAATCCCGCTTTTGGCAAAATCCCAGTGCCGGGTGAAAGTGCCAGCCTTGCAGATTATTGCTGTCCACACGCAGGCTGAAGCCGCCGTAGCGGCGGGCACAGGTGGTGTCGTCCATGTCCAGCGCTGTGGCGAGGTTCGTCAGTTCCACCTGATAGTCTTCATTGCCCCACGGGCGGATGTCCTGCCCTGTTAGCAGTTCGCCATCGCTGATCGGATGGATCAGATGGTTGTTGTCCGACTCGCGAACTTCCCATTTTTTATCGCCCTCTTCCCGCCGTTTCAGGCTGATACCGCCTTCGCCATCCGGCAGTAGCACCATCTCCCACTCTTCGCCGTGGCTTTGACGGAAGGGCTGTTTTTTTTGCAGCGTGCCGTGCAGGCTGGCGCGGGGCATGGCCCAGCAGCTGGCGGCGCATAGCCTAGCTTGTGCGCTTTTACCACGACGTTGGGCAGGCGTGTGCGTCTGATTAAGATCGGCCGCCAAACGTGCATGCTCCAGATCCACTAACCGGTACTCGGGCTGCAAGTCTGCCCGTGGCAGCAGCCGCGGGCGAGCATCGGGGTGGCGGTAGTCGGATTCGGGCAGGATGGCGGCCAGATCGTGGCATTGCAGGCTGAATTCGCCACTCTCGAAGCCGGGGCGGCAATAGGCGAGCCTTTGCCCCAACCAGGCGGCCAGGCTGTGCTGCAGAATCAGCAGATTCTGGACATGATAGTCCTCCGGCCAGTGGCGGCGCACGCGGCCGGAGAGCTGGATCAGCGAGCGCATGGACGATGGCTCGGCGATGGCCCAGCTATACGAGTGATCGCGACCAACCTCGCTGACCGGTGAAGACAGCACGATAAACAGGTGATCTTCTGCCGTGCTGCCGTCCAGCTTGGCGCGGATGTCGGGCAAGCTGAATAGCGCGGCTTTGTTGTGACGGGTAAGCGCGGCGTCCAGCCGCCGTTCGATGGCGGAGCGCAGCAAGAGCGGGTACTGCGAGTGGTAAACGCACAGGTGAATACGGCTGCCATCTGGCGCATCTTGCGCGTACAGCGCGCGGGCCAGCGGGTAAATCTTGTCGATATGCGCGAGGCGGATCAGGCCGATGCTGACGCGCTTGCCGGTGTGCGGATCACAGTCATGGTTGGCCGCATGCAATTGCCACGCCTGTTCGCGCAGCAGGCTGGCCAGCGGCTCAAACAGGTTTTTTTCATCGCGTGGCACGCCGGTGAGCGGCAGCAAGGCCGCGGTTCGACGTGGCTTCTGACTAGCCAGCCAATCGCTGCGGCTACGGGCAAAAGCCAAATGTTGCGCGGCGAAACTGGCGCTGTCGCCACAGTTGGCCGCATGGCTGCCGTTTTCGTCCACCCACAGGCAGCAGACATCCAGCGGCAAGCCGGGCTGGCCGCGATGTTGCTGGTATTGGGCGCGACCGGCCAGCCAAGCATCAAACAGGCATTTCACCAGCGCTGGCGGCAAAGTGGCGGACGACAGCAGCACGCGGCTGCCAAGCAAACCCGCCCAGTACACGAGGCGGGTGAGTGCCGGCATGTCTTCCACTGAAAAGTCATCCGGCTCATCCAGCACCAAGTCCGAACTCAATAAACGCAGCATCGGCGCGATCTGCCGGCCGCCGCGTGTGCCTTCGGTGGCAGGCGTCAGGTGGTCGATCGTGCAAACCAGCAACGGTGCGGCCAACAGGGCATTGAAGCGCGGGTCATGGCTGAGTTGTTGCAACAGCGGGTGATCTGGGTTGCCTTCAAAGTGGATGGCGCTGTCCTCGCCCAGCAGCGCCTCGGTTGAGGCCGAGCCGGTCGCCTCGGCGGCGGCTTCGGCGTCTTTGGCCTGCTGCTCGAACAGCTCGCGGCTGGCCGCGCCGCCGACGCGGATGGCGAGCTGGTCTTCGCCCAGCTTCAATTTGTCGCGAAAGGCGTGTCCGGTTTGCAGCGTCAGCGTGCGCAGGCCCAGCGCGAAGGCGCAGCGAAAGCCGGTGTCTGGCCGTGCCAGTGCATACATGATGCGTGCGTTGGCTAGCGTCTTGCCGCAGCCGGTCGAGGCCATATTGACGATGAAGGCACCGTGCGCGGCCGCCCGTTCTCGCAAGCTGGCGGCTAGATCATAGGCCTTGTCCTGCCAGGCAAAACGCGGATCGGCGCTGCGCTTTTGCAGCAAGGGATGACGACCCAGCGGTGGCAGCGCGCGAGCAATGCCCGGCAAGGCGCGGGCAGTACTCAACGCATGGCGGGCAACGCCGTTCAGATGTTCAGGCAAGGTCTGGTTGAACTGGCGACCCTTGTATTTGGGGCCGTTTTTCTGGGCATGGGACAGGGTGTTGGCGAAGGCGGTTTCGCCTTCCTTGCCCATCTGCCAGCCTTGCTTGACGGTCTGGCTGGAAAAGTGATGGTCGGCCAGCATCAGTGTGAGCCGCGCCAGATGCAGCGGGTAAGGCTGATCCAGCCACATCGTCGTCACGCTTTGGCGTGCGGCCAGTTGCCGGGCAATATCGGCCACGCGCTCGCACCACAGCTTGTCGTCACACGGCAGGCCGTAGGGGAACTGCCAGTAAGGCTTGGCGTCCTTGCTAGTGACACTATCGAAAGGTTGATTCCACTTGCTATTGAGGTCGCGCAGGCCGGTGTCGATGCGAGCAGCGGTCAGGGTTTCATCGTTACTGACCGGCAGCCGGTGATGGCTGAGCACCAGCCAGCACACGGCGGCGGCCAAGGGAGGCAACACACCATCGGCAAACGGCTTGTTGTCACGCGCTTGGGTATCTGCGCCATCGCGTAGGGTAGCTAGTTTCAGACGCTTCTCCCAGTTGGCTGTCGTCATCTGCGTGGGCTCTTGCAGCCGCGCCAGCCATCCGGCGTCGTCGTCCTGCCCGACAAAGGCCTGGACCAGCCGCAGCGACACCCATTCGTGACGGTACACGTTGGTCGGATGCGGGCCTTTGTCGCGCAAGCGCGTCTGGAAGACGGCACAGGCCTTGCCCAGATCGTGAAACAGCGCAGCCAGGGTAGCGACGAGACGGATGTCTTCGCCTGTCAGCCAGTCGTTTTCGTCGTGATCGCGCAAAATATCGCTTTGGGTGGTGTTGGTGGGTACGCTGCCTAGCGAATTGAAACGGCGCGCATCGCCGACGATCCACATGAGCTCGCTGTGATCGCGGCCGCGTAGCCAGTGACAGGCGACGGCGGTGTTTTTGCGTGCCGTCTTGCGCAGCAGTTTGCGCAAGGTGTCGAGGCCGGCTTGAGTAATTGGCGTTTGCCAGACTCGGTCACCCTTGCGTTCAGCAAACTGATCGAGGATGCGGCGCGTCTCGGTCAGCGCGCGTTTGTCACACTGTGAAACCAGCAGGATGTTCATGCCGCTCTCCCCTGCTGTTCGGCAATCGCCTTGAGCTGGTCGATCATGAAATCCAGCGCCTCGCTGCGGGTCAGCTGGCTGATGCATTGCTGGCGGAAGGTTTGCTCGTCATCACCTCGCATGGCACTGATGAAGGCTTGCGGAAGAATGATAGCGTCTTTGACAAGATCGGCCGCATCAAAAACCAGCCCGCCGCGCCGCGTCTTGCCATGCAGAATGGCGAGGCCATGCGGCAGGCCGAGCACCCAGGTCGCCGTCGCGCCCAGTCCGTAGGCGAGGTAGTTACCGTGATCAAGGTAGCGGTTTGCCGGATCGTTACCGCTTCCGCGCTTGGCGCGGGTAAAGTCACCGTAGCGCGTGGCTTGCGCGGCAATGCGGAACAACTGCTTGGACAGGCGAGCCTCTTCAGTGAGCAGACTGCCATGGTCAGGCGCATGGGCCAGAGCCGAAATACTGCCCTCCAATAATGCATCAAGCTTGGCCGCATCCACATCAAACCCAGCATCACGCAGGGGGCGGCTGTCCAGCCATTGCTGCCGAATACGGCCAAGTCGGGCCTGTTGCAGCTGTTTGGCGGCAGCCAGCCTTTTATCTTCATCAAACCAGAATTTCACCCACCATTGCAGATATTCGGTGGGCCGGTATTCGGACTGCGGCGACTGCCAATCGATCTCGAGTTCGCGCTCTCCTGCGGTAAACAGCGGTGTGCCACCGCCACCACAAAAACCCACCATGACCCCTGCTTTTGCCAACTCACGCATGGCGGCCTGCGTGACAGATGTCCCGGTTCCCAGTAGCAAGGTGGTGGTATTGGCGATAGGAATGTTCCAGTACAGCGACTGTTTTCCAGCATCAGTCACATACTCGACCCGCCCGCCATTGACCAGAACACGGCAATGCTCGAGATAATAAAGATTGGCCCGCTTGGAGTGCAGGATGGTTTTCAGATCTGAAGGGCTGAATGATTTTTTCTGTGTGGACATATTCCTATCTTCTGCTCGGTCAGCGATTTTACACCACCGGTAGATGGTGCCGTTTTTTCAAAATGAAATTAATCAATGTAGTAAGAGTAGGTGGGGTTATTGTTCTGTGCTATGGGGTGGTAAAGCGCGAATTGATCTTTTAGTGGCGCACTGTCTGGCAGAGTTAAACCTTTATTGAGAAATGAGTAGTTTTGTTTTCTAAGCTGAAATTTTCTGCTTAGAAAATTGAAAGCGCTTTCGTCGATCTCGCCACAAAATTGGTAATGTCGATCAAATGAAAGATAACATCTCTTTCCTTGAAGGTCATACTCTAATATCACATAAATATAATGATTAATCTGACCTAGGTCATCATTGTCATGGACTCCCCAATGTTGCCAGTATTCATACTCTAAGTGGCAGGGTAAGTAGGGTTTGCCTTCTACATGCTGCTTGCTTTTGCCATAGATAGCGATGTCTTTGTCGCTGTATTTTGCACGAAGATAGTTGGCATCAGAAAAATCAAATGCAAAATTCACAAAACTATTTGTGGAACTGGTTGGTATCGAAATTTCGCAATTTAACTCTTCGAATGATGAGTTGGCAGAGTAAAAATTTTCACTACCGATGAGTGCTCTTTGAGATTTCACAAAGTAGATGCATTTTGTATGTAATTCTTTGACAATATAAACTACATATAATGGATATCGTTTGATGAATTTTTCGGCTTCACTTTTATGTTTATCGGATATATAAAACGTGGAGAATGGCATTAGTTTGTGAAATGAATTTATTGCCTGACTATTAAAGCTGTACGTGGCTATTTTTGCGACGCCATCAGTTTCTCTTTTGTAGTTGGAAAAATATTTTTCAAACGATAAATTGCGATGTATTCTGATGCTGCTTACGCCGCTAATGTCTATTATTGAATCATGTTTATGTTTCATGCGGTCCCCATGTTTATTTAATGATTATCTGTGGATCTGTTCGACCAATTTCCATTTTATTTTTCATGCCTGAAATTTTCAAATGGAAGCCTGCGCCAAATTCGTAGGTATTTTTGTAAAACCACTTTTCCTCCGTTTTAATGTCCGCTGAAACGTCAGCACACTTGATGTGCCAGCTATGCTCCATGCCAAAATTCAGAAAATGCGTCAGAGTGCAATGGTAATCCCCCCGGAAATTAGCGGCGGTTAAAAGTAGAATTTTCTCCAATGCAGCCCGAGGAAGTTTTACATGAAGACGTCACGTTTTTCAGATAGCCAGATCATTGCCATCCTCAAGCAGGCCGAGGGTGGTTCACCAGTGCCAGAACTGTGCCGCGAGCACGGCATCAGCTCGGCCACGTTCTACAAGTGGCGCAGCAAGTTTGGCGGCATGGATGCCTCGCTGATGGCGCGCCTCAAGGAGTTGGAAGACGAGAACCGGCGGCTGAAGAAGATGTACGCCGAAGAACGGCTCAAGGCCGAAATCGTCAAGGAAGCGCTCGAAAAAAAGTGGTGATGCCATCTCGCCGACGCGAGATGGCGCAGCGAACGGTCGCGAAAGGCGTCAGCATCCGACTGGCTTGCCTGGCGTTTGGCATCAGCCAGACCTGCTACCGTTACCAGGCCAAGCAGTCCGCAGAGAATGCCGAAATCGCCGATCACCTGGTCCGTTTGACCCACAACCAGCGTAACTGGGGATTCGGGCTGTGCTTCCTGTACCTGCGCAACGTGAAGGGCTACCGCTGGAACCACAAACGGGTGTACCGCATTTACCGCGAACTGGAACTGAACCTGCGGATCAAGCCAAGAAAGCGGATCGTTCGGGAGAAGCCGGCACCGTTGGCGGTGCCGGAAGCCCTCAACCAATGCTGGTCGATGGATTTCATGCATGACCAACTCTCCGACGGCCGCAGCTACCGCTTGTTCAATGTCATCGATGATTTCAACCGGGAGGCGCTGGCGATCGACATTGACCTGTCGTTACCGTCAGAACGGGTGGTACGGGCGCTGGATCAGATCATCGAGTGGCGTGGCAAACCGCAGGTCATTCGCAGTGACAACGGTCCGGAATACATCAGCGGGACGTTTGTTGCCTGGGCTGAGCGCAGAGGCATCCGCTTGGATCACATCCAGCCGGGCAAGCCGCAGCAGAACGCCTCCATCGAGCGCTACAACCGGACGGTCCGCTACGACTGGCTCAGCCATTACCTGTTCGAGTCGATTGAGGAGGTGCAGAACTATGCGACCGACTGGATGTGGACCTACAATCACGAACGCCCCAATATGGCGCTCGGCGGCATAACCCCAAAACAGAAGTCAGCACTTTTAACCAACTCTACTTCTCGCCATTGCTAAAAATGGGGGGATTACCACTGCTCTCGTACAGCTTCTTTACTGCTGCATGAGTCGTAGCTTTGATGTACTCATTTGTGCTAAAATTTCAGGCTAAACCGCCTGAAATGAAATGCGAACCTGAATCGAGTTGAGGCTGAAGTGCTACCAGATTAGATGGTAGCGTGCTAATTGCAGTAAATAAAAGCGGCCAGATTATGACGTTCAAAAACGTCGATACTGTGTCGGCTGAATGAGGGCATCAGGGAGAGAGGCACATGCCAGTCAACATTACCTTCCGATCGAAGCTGATCGGGGATGTGCACACTTTTTGTAGGAACTCCAAGCTGAGCATACTGAGCGATCAACTCAATCTCGTTGAGTTGATCGTATTGCTGTCTCGATACCAAGAAGAAGGTGTCGACTTGTCCCCTCGGGTATATATCACGAGCGATGTTCAAGCCATGACAAGGATGCTACCTGGCGGCGAACAGTACAAGCTGGGAGGCAGTTCTGCGGATCAAAAGGGTATAAAGCAGGCTCTAAAGAAATGCGCCCCCCTCGCAACCGGTGACTGGATGATCTACATCGCTGATGCTGGCAATAAAATTGAGTACGGAGTCTTCAAGGGGGAAAGCAACCCCATCTCCGTTTCGATCGACTCAATACTTCTCTCCTCGGATAACGATTTCCACACCGTTAGGGTTAGCCAGTTGGCCAAAGATTGCGTTGAGACACATTCAAGTCACGGCGACCGTCACTATATCTTTCTTAACCATCGAGATGAGGATAGCCCCCCGCCACTTCAATATCTAGAAAGTCTGGTTGAGGCGATCACGTCAAAGGTTCCTGCCGAATATCTAGAGGCACTGAAGAGCTACCTAAACAAACTTCTCTACGACGCTCTTCGCCAGTCGCATGGTTGCCTCATCGTAGTCTCGGCCAATGACAAGGTTCCGGCACTCTTATCTAACGATGGGGTCATCCTCGAGAATGCGATCAACTTCTCAGAACTTGTGGCGGAAGTCGCAAGCAAAAGCATCGACTCTGCCCAGCTAGATAGCAAAGGCACGTTACTAAAAGGGATGCTGAATAGTGATGGGATCATTGTCTTCAATCAATATGCCCAGCTCCTCGGTTTCAATTGTTTCGTCAAGACAGCAAGTACTGATGATGTTGTAGGTGGTGCGCGTAAAAGAGCTTTTACCACGCTCGCGGACGATGTTGGGAATACGTTGCACGCAGCGTTCATCCAGTCACAAGATGGCTGGTCTGAATTCAAGGGAGCCTAATCAATGGCCACAATTGCACTCTGGCAACCTGCCCCGAATGAAATAGTACCTGCGACAGCTAAAACGCCATTCGCGATCACCGACTATGCATTACAGCTCAGCAAGAAGGATAAGCAGCAAATTGTTGCCGCCTTTGATTCAGGTCACTTTGAGATGGGTGTCACCTACCTCTGGGGGCGCACGATCAATGCGCTCAAGAAAGAACTCTCGAATGTAGGTGTTGGCCTGATCGGCGAAATGCTTGGTCGGACCGATGTAGATGAAGATGACGACATCAACGACATCCTGACCGAGAGGGAGGCGATTCGCCTAGCAGAGGAGCTGGGCGTCATCTCATCGACGGATGGGATGAGATTGCGACATACCTACGAGCTCATCACTCATTTTTCGCAGATGGACAGTGATGACGGCGATCTCGAAAAATTGAACAGCCACGAGGCGCTCGCGTCGCTACAGACTTGTGTCGCTGGGGTGCTTGGTCGACCCAAGATTGAAGTCGCTACAAAATTCATCGAATTCCGGGCTGCCTTGGAGTCAAAGAGCATTTCTGAAGATGACCCATATGTTGAGATGCTGAAAGGATCGCCGTACTTCTTCTATAAGCTCACCATCAGTGTGCTAATGAATGCTGCCAAGAAGAATGTTGGCGCAAACTTGGAACATGCCCTCGCCAATATCAATACTCTGGTGCCTGCGCTCTGGGATAACCTTCGACACACGGAACGCTGGCAAGTTGGGCATGCATATGCTGAAGCATATGCGGATGGTAAGACAACAGTCGTCGGTGGTCTGAAAAGTGCGCTTCTCAAAGTCAAGGGATTTGACTTTGTTCCTGAGAACCTGCGCAGCGATACTTTCGTCAAAGCTGCGGATGCAGTCATCAAGGCACATGAGGGGCTGAATAATTTTTACAACGAAGCGGCTGCTGTAAAGGCTCTTACTCGGCTTGGTACAACTATTCCGACACCTGCCTTTCCCGCCTGCCTTAGTGCGTTACTGTGTGTAACGCTCGGTAACGAGTACGGCGTTGCTTGGTCTGCACAGGCCTATGCCAAATCAATTCTTGACTCCATTACAATGGAGCGCTGGGCGTACTACCTCAATAATGTTCTGCCGAGTGACACAAGGATTTTTGGAAAATTCTCCAGCCAAAAACCGCGGGCAAACTTCGTTGAGTTAGTTAATGCGAAAAATTTATCACAGGTAGAGTTCAAGAATAAGACCGTACAACAACTAGTCGAGGCGGCTGCAAGGAGTAACGAATCAAAGCTAGCAAGTATCGCAGCGAAAATGCATGAGGAGTACTATGGCAAACTGGTCAAAATATAAATCCTCGTGTCAGGAGGCATGATTTTGGTACTATTGCCAAATTAGTGGTGTGCACCGAACTCAAGCATTAGATATCACAAATTAATGGACTTTATCCAGTTGAAAAAAGAAAATGATTTCGGCAATCTTTATAAAAAAATTGATGCCACATCAAAAACTCGATTTCACTCCTCAAGACGCTTAAAGCTTCACACCAAGCTCAGCACCGCCACCATTGTTTTTATTTCGCTCGTTCTTATTTTAACGTCACTGATGCAGGCATATGATCTTGGTGTTAATATAAAATCAAAATACCTAGCTCTGATCCAGGTTTTTTCATCAATTACAGTATTGGTTTATTCTCTTCTTATTGATAAAAATGATTTTTCCAGCCTTTCGGAGAAAATGTACTCCTGCGCATCAAGACTGGGTGAGCTCAAGCAAAAAATATATCCTCACTTAGATTCAGGAACTCAAGAGCAATATAATTGCTTTAAAGATGATTATCATGAAATTTTGAAACTATATGAAACGGCAGCAATAAATGATTTTCGGGCTGATTACATTCGCGCCCAAATTGATATGCCAGAAAATTACAAATTTAGCTTTGCAAAATGCATTTATTTACGGGCAAAAATATTTTTCCTTTACGCATTAAATTATCTGCAATATGTGATTATTTTCTTTCTTTTTTCAGGTATGCTTTATTGGCTATGGATTGGACCCATAGCAGCAAAATAGAGTCTAATTTTTCAGTCTGATTATTTCAAATTCATACACTAAAAGAAGTAATATGAAAGCCCTTGGCGGACTCCACAAGACTGAACTCGTGGTCCATCGGTGTGGGAGAGGCTGGGGACAACCTACGGAGAATGTTGATATAGGAGTGACCGAAATTCTGTGTAAATGGTCGGTACTCATCTCCTTGCTGACCGACAGCCTTGGCCGACAACCGGACTGTACGGGGTCGTCCGTTATGCGGCCAAAGTGGATGATTCAGAAACGACCCATGATGTCCGCTATTGAACTTCAACAGACAATGCGAGTGCTTTAGTTATAAGCCCCTCCCCTCGTGCCTCGGGGGGGGTAAAGGCCTGCGGCCAGGGAAACGCCTTCGGCGTAAAACAAGGCTATGTCCCAATAACGAGTTGGTAACCGCGACCTAACGCCTCCTGCAGGCAGTGCACGGGCTGGATCTGTCGATGATATCGTTCCAGCATACGTCTCCAGCCCAAGTAGTTGACCAGATACTTGGTTGCTACGCCGTGAAAGCGCGCCATCCAATCCTTCAGGCGTCCGTGATAGGCATTCACGTTCTGGATGTGGAAGGCGCCTCGTACCCGAAGACCTGGCTTGGCTTGCACGACTTGGTGGGTGATGCCGTGCCTGCGGGCAAATGCTGCGTAGACCGCCGCTCCATCCGTGCACAACACGGCTTCGGCATCCACCAATGGCTCCAGGGCGGCTGACACATGCACGGCATCCAGCTTGTCGAGCTTGAAGTCCGCAACATGTCCATCACGGTCGCGTACCACCATCACCGGAATCTGATCTTTGCCTGTGCCACGGGTTGCGCCGACACCGCCCCGCTGTCGGGCAGGGCGCGGTAACCGGCGTTGTCCCTTGAAGGATTCGAGGAAGAATGTTTCGTCTATTTCCACCACACCCCGTTCGTGCTCGGCCTGATGGCCAGCGACACTGCACAGGAAACGATGCCGCCACAGGAAGGCGGTGTTCTTGTTGACGCGACACTGCCGAGCGGCAGCTCGCACGGTCAGCCCTTGAATCAGGGCGTCGCCGTAATCAAGCCAGCGATCGGCTTTGCGCAGGCGGGCTAGGTGTGTACCGGTCAAGGCGTTGCAGGTGCGCAAGCAAACTTTGCAACGGTAGCGGCGCAGGCCACGCTGCCAGCCCCAGCCAATGAGTCGCTGGACAGGCGCTGCACAGTGCGGACATGCCTGCAGATCGGGAAGCGACTCCTCCAAGACGTCATGCCGAGGAGAAGCCTGCAAGGCGACTTGAAGCGAGGCCCGCTGTTTGGGGCTGAGAGAATCAAGCTGAGCAAGCAGACGTTGAAAGGATTGGGTATCCATCATCGCACTCCCTGATAAAGGGCTTGCTTCAGCTTAGTTGACCAACTTGCAATTGGGACATCGCCTAAAACAAACCCCGCCTGCCCTGGCGGGGCAGGCTCTGGAAACGCCTGCGGCGGCTTGGGGGTGGATGACTGGTTTGCATGCGCATCAAGATTGGGCCGCCCGTCCGGATGTGTGCCCTATGCGAACTTCCCTTTGTGACGGTGCGCGAGTGCCCTACCGCGTCTGCACCTATCTGTTTTGATTGGTGTGGTCACCCTTGCCGTGCTCAGCCCACCCGCGGCAGGTCAGCAAAACAGGTGGTATAGCATGGGCTCACCCGATCACGGCGCATATGCCATTGCTGGCCTAGACCTTCGGCAGCCAGCCGCAGGGTGCCGCGGCCATAGCGCGTGTTGATGGTATCCAGCGTAGCCAGCAAGGCCTCCCGTGTCGGCGATACCGCTTCGGCCAGCAGGTCCAGTTGCCGGGCCGGGCCGGTCTCAATTCCACTCAGCAGCACGCCCGCTTTCTTGTAGCCGAAGCCCGGGCGGTACAGGCGTTCCAGCAGGCGTTGAGCCTCACGAGTTAAAGCCAGGGTGTCGTTGCACGGTACCGGCAAGGCGGTCCACTCCAGCGCGTGATGCTGTGGGGTCTGCTCGTGGAAGCGGTGGGTGTGCAGTTCAACCCCCAGCATCGCGGCCACGCTGCCCTGGGCACGCAGGTCGGCGGCGGCTTCGGCGACATGGTGGGCAATGGCGGCAGCGAGTTCTGCCTGGTCATGGATCAGGCCGCCAAAACTGCGGCTGCGCACTAACTGCTGCTTGGCCGGCGCCGCATCCTCCAGTTTCAGACAGGCGATACCCTGCAGTTCACGCTGGGTACGCTCCACCACCACGCCAAACCGGGCTCGAATCGTCGCAGGGTCTGCCCGCGCCAAATCCAGCGCGGTGAGGATACCCATCCGCCCCAACTTGTCGGCGGTCTGGCGACCGATGCCCCACACCTCCCCCACCGGCTCACTGGCTAGGGCCTTGGCCTGTCGTTCTGGGTTTAGATCCTGCCAGTTGAGTACGCCTCCCAGCCGGTCATGGCGCTTGGCCAGATGGTTGCAGAACTTGGCCAGGGTCTTGGTCGGCGCGATGCCGACACAGGTGGGGATGCCCACCCACTGGGCGACACGTGCGCGGATTTGATGCCCCAGCGTGGTCAGCTCGTCAGGCATGCCGGCCAGATCGGCGAAACACTCGTCGATGGAATACACCTCGACCTGCGGCACCAGGCTGGCGATGCTGGCCATCATGCGCGCCGATACGTCGGCATACAGTTCATAGTTACTGGAAAACACAGTCAACAGACCGGCCCGCTCCAGATGCGCGATCTGAAAAAATGGCACGGCCATCTTGATGCCCAGGGCCTTGGCTTCGCGGGTGCGGGTCACCACACAGCCATCGTTATTGGAGAGGACGACGATGGCCTTGTGCGCCAGATCCGGGCGGAAGATACGCTGGCATGAGGCGTAGAAACAGTTGCCGTCGATCAGGGCGTACACGCTTACAGCTTCTTGATGACGAAGGTGACCACGCCGATCAATTGCCACTCGGCGTCCTCGGTCGGCACAATCACCGGAAAAGTCTCCCGCGCATTCTCCGGGTGCAGTTCGATATGCGTGCCCTGCTTGCGCAAGCGCTTGACCGTGAATTCGGTACCGACCTGCGCGACCACAATGTCGCCATTGATCGCCTCACGTGAGCGATTCACGACCAGCATGTCGCCGTCGTCAATACCGGCATCGGCCATTGAATTTCCAGCGGCGTATACCGCAATGGTCGCGGCAGCATTACTCACCAGATAGTCGTTGAAGTCGAGACGCTTTTGCGTATACGACGCGGCCGGCGACGGAAAACCCGCGCGTACTGGGTCCTGCATCAACGGGATGGCTGCAGGCAGTAGCGACTCGGCTAGCGCCAGAGCCCCCGGCGGCAGCGCCGCATTCTCAGCCTGCAACTGAACGAAGCCGGCAAGCCAGCTATCCAGTTCCGGCACGAGCGATGCGGGCACACGCTTCACCACCGTGTGTTCGAGAAAACGACCGCTTCCGGGCTTGCGGCCGGCCCCGGCACGGGCACCGCCGCGTTTGGAGATGGGGCTCATAGATACCACCATTAGAAATCTGTAACAGCATTCTAACAGTGCTCGGTACACACCGCACACAAAATGACCAACGCCTACGGCGGGAGTGAAGGCCTTCGGCCAAAGAGTAAGCCTGCGGCTAGGGAATAAGCCTGCGGCCAAGGAGACGCCTACGGCGAAAACCAAACTCGCCAGTCCCTCTCGGGTCAGGCGCGGGCGACGCCTGCGGCGGGGAATATGGAGGGACTGATCTTGCTTGAATGCTGCAGATTGCAGTTCACCAGTCTGAATGCGGAGCTTTTTTCATCGATTCAGGCATTGCTCGCAGTGTGGCTAACTAAGGCCTATGTCAGGTTCTTCTTCGGGTTCCCTAACGCTCAACGCCTTCATTTTTACGATCGGACAATCAGTCGTGAGCGAATAGCGATTCGACTGATCCTCTGTCCCTCGAACTTCGCTGCCTAAATCACATTTTCAAGGGCTGATCTTGACCCCTTGCTGCTATTAGAAAGATTATGGGCTTCTCAACATCTTGGCGCTATTAGAACATTTTTTCTGCCGTAATGATAAACCTGGGAACTAGCAAGGACTGAAGGGCTAAATCGCACACTTTGTCAGACTTTCGCACACTTTTTAAGTGTCTCACACTCCGTTTTTAGGCGCTCTCCCCCCTACTTCCAGCTCAATTCGACATGACGGCCACGAAAAAGAAAGTGTGCGAAATTACAGCCCCCCCCATTTTCAGCAAAGCTCTGAAGTTTAGTTAGTTAACCATGCGAATTTCTGTTTCGGGGTCAGGCCGCCGAGCGCCATGCTGGGGCGTTCATGACTGCAGGCCCACACCCAATCGTGTAGAGAGAGCCTCTACAAAACTCGGGGGATTCAATGAGCGGACTATGGCAGCAAAACACCCTACCGGGGTGTCCGAAAAAATTTAACCACGATATTCGAACTCGAGTTAACGAAATACACACCAATAGCAACCACCGAAACACCGGTGATCACTTGAATGTCAAAGATTTCGCCGTAGAGCAAATAAGAAGCGACAGCTGCAGAGACGGGAACCAGGTAAAAAACGCTGGCTACTCTGCTCACATCACCACGGCGAATCATGATGTAAAGCAAACTAAGCGCACCAATCGATACTCCGGCTGACATGTAGGTTAGTGCGATGACGAATTCGGGATGCCAGACAACCTCTATACGCTCAAAAATAACTGCGAACGGCAGGAGTAGTACAGCCGAGGTGGCAGACTGAATAGCTCCGCCAGGAAAAATGCTCATGCTTGCGCAAAAGCGCTTCTGATAGAGATTACCCAGCGTGACCCCGAACAGGCCGATAATCGACATTCCCACTCCAAAAAGCTGGAAGGCACTGAAATCGATTTTATGCCAGACTACAAATGCAACACCGATCAGCCCCATTCCCAAGCCAATCCATTGCTGCCACGACAAATACTCCCCCAAGACCCGGCGCGCAAATACGGCGACCAATATCGGTTGAAGAGCAATGATCAGTGCGGAAATTGCTGGTGACAGGCCAACAGAAATAGCCACAAATACGCCAGCAGAGAACGCCCCAACCGTAAGGGCTCCAGCTACGGCAATATGCAAAATCTCTCTCAGAGATTTTGGCCACGGTGCTCGAACGAGCATCGCTAAAACAACAATCAAGGCCGCCGCTATTGTGAAACGAAGAACCAAAAAAGTTAGAGGTGGGCAGTAGGGTAAACCGTACTTCGCGCCAACAAATCCACTGCCGTACAACACCACAAACATCAACGGAAGCAATAAATGGCTTACAGGCGAAACGGACTCAGGCTGGGTGATAGGCAGGCCAGAAACAGCAACATTTGATTTGATATTCATTACAAATCCCTTATCGTTTTATACGAACACGGCCCCATTTCCTTGGCTGCGGCAAGAGAGCCAAGTGCTATACTTGCACAATACATACTAGTAGGTACATTAAATTATGTCTAAAGCATCCACATTGGTCGATATATCGCGTAACAAAGCCCCCCTAAAGCGGGTAGGAGGGCGAGAAAAACTACTTAGCGCAGCCCGAGAGCTGTTCTGGGTCAAAGGATTTGAATCGACAAGCCCCCATGATCTCTACGCCTTCAGCGGTGTTGGTCAAGGAAGCTTCTATCATCACTTCACCGGAAAGTTGGACTTGCTACACGCCGTACTTGAGGATATTTCTTCCCGTGAAATTGCAGTTCTCGAAGACATCGTTTCGACCGAGTCCTCCTCGCTCAAGCGCCTTTACAAGTACCTTGAAATCCAGCGGGATGCTCTCAGAGGCTGCAAATTAGGTCGATTTGTTTACGAGTCATCCATCGAGAAGCCTGAAGTCTATGAGCCGATTCGCCTCTATTTCACAGTGGTAGAGCAGTTCATTAAAAGTAATGTTCAAGCTGCCCAGGAGCAAGGGGCACTATCCAGGATGCTGGATGCCACGGCGATTACACATCTGCTGCTTTCATCTGTTCAAGGCGGGTACATTTTTGCAAGAGCCAATGGCACTCCCTGCAGCCTGGATGACTCCCTTACCGCTTCAAAAAAACTGCTTGATAGCCTCTCTCCTCTCAGCGCGGTTTAGTGGGTTTTATAGAGAGACAAAGACTAGTGCCGCCGCTATTCAATACTCGACGTACCCCGGCCTCAAGTGCCAACCTCGCCGCATCCTGTTTAGCAAGGTGGGATGATTAGACGCATACGGGGATTCCGTCAGCCGCTCAGTTGTTTTTTTTCCTAGCAACCTGCGACACGGATCACATAGATCGACGTGAATGGATGGCCACCAGGCTAAATCACGTTTCCAGCTTGCTTGCATGCCTAGTTTCCCCGCCCCCATCCAGCCATGACCGACAGCGGCCGGTGCGGGGCCAATGGCGGACGTTCTGCCCTTCCGGCTCCATAAAAGAACGCCGCTGCACTTTGCATGCAGCACAGCGCATCCCTGGTTACCCCCCCCCTTTCTAAAAAGCTCTCCATAAAAATTCGTAGTTAGGCACGCGGTTCCGACCAGTTTTACCTAGACTTTGACCCCACCCTCCCCCTGCTGCAGATCCTGTCGACGGGGACTGATGACCATGTTTAATTTCCGCTAGGCCGGCGAACGCCAACCGCTCAAGACTGGGACATGGCGGTGATGACTAGTTGGCTGGGTCATGACCGGGGTGGGTGATCGGTTGGGCTGCCCCACCTTGGAGAGCCAGTGCGAGAAAACCGACCAAGGTCAGGCGGCCCAGGCTGCCGGCCTTTGATGCCCTCATGCCATGCCTGACAGGGACACCATCGGCCGGCCTCCCGCTTAGGCAGCCAGTGGATTCGGTTCGAACACCGTTTCCAGTATCACTTCCAGCGAGCCGCGAGCCGCGATCAGCCAGCCATCCAGCAGCGGCTCGAACACCTTGCGGTAGTGGCTCTGCGCCGTCGCGCCATCGCAACCAAACAGCCGACCGAACTCGGCCCAGCTGCCATCGCCCGGGCGCATCCACTTGCGCACCATCCAGTCGCACCCGGCCTGTCCGAAGCGAACGCTGTCCGGCCCCTTTACATGCCGGACATTCGCCGCCAGTTCTTTCCAGGCCGGCGGCCCGAGACGGATATTGTCGGCATGCAGTCTGGCCATGATGGCCAGATGCTGCTCGACCGGCAGACTGATCAGGGCTTCCAGCAAGCGGGTGGCTTCGATACGACCGCAAAGCCCTTCCTGTTTTCCCTTGCCGCGCGGCAGATCACTGTAATGAACGGCACCGACACCACCCGACTGCAGGTATTCGATCGCCCAACGCACCTGCTTTAATACTTTACACATCACAGACCCCCCTGAATATTTGCCTGGAGATCCCTTTAGCCCCATCGTTGTGCGGCTTTATTGTTGGGTCCTGCCTAACCTTAAGCGCTGTGCCTTTGCTTTAGAATGCGCCGTGCCTCCTCCATGGCCTGACGGTGGGCGCCGGCGGTACGCAATCCGCCAGCGTCGGTGATTCGTAAAGGGGTGGGCGAAGGCCATGACGGCCATTGCATCACCTCATCAACGGCCTCCCTCCACCGCTTGGTGACTTTCTTGTAACTGCTGTTGCGCACAACATCCCAGCCCAGACGGTCAGCGGCCCAGTGCAGTGCCGGATGCGACAATGCCTGTTCGCGCCCCTGCGCATCCCGCACCACCTCGCCCATTTGCCGGGCGTAGGCATAGCGCTGCACCTCACTGAAAGCCAGCTCTAAGTCGGGCAGTTTGCTACACAACTGCAAGAACACCGGCACTTCCAATGGTGGCCACTCATAACCGTCGACAGCGCGCTGCAGGGCCATGTCGATCTGTTCGCGGCTAATACGGCAACGCTTCAGGTGGTGATCCATCTCGGCCACCCAGGCACGCACCGACTCGACAGATGGCAGCGATTTATCCAGCCGGCCACGGTAGATGCTAGAGAACCGGCTCAGCACATAAGCTGCCGCACTGGGGTGGGCTTTACGCGGCTGCTGCTCGGCCTGCGGGTCAAACACGGAGATATTGCTCATTGCCACGCCTCCTGCATAAACGATTCAACAGCAGAGACACGCCCTCTCCCACCGGCTGGCGAATGGCGGGACGAACCGGCTCGGGAGGAAGTACGTGTCGCACAGGACGGGAGCTCAATCAGACTGCCGCTCTCGATGATCTTGACGGCGTAAGCCGTGGTGTTGCCGACCTTGCGTGTGAGCGCATCGTCGAAGGCGCACAGGATCTCGGTCCGGCTGACCGGTCGTTGTTGGCAGATAGTGATTAGCGGCTGTACCGCACGCATGAAACGTCCATCGGGCACCATATTGTGTTTCGCCAGTTGCTGACGCAGTACCGCGACAGCATCAGCTGCAGCCAGTCCTGACGTTGACAAGGAGACCACGTCGTCGGCAGTTGCCCAATGTTCATCAAAAGGCGTCGCGCGCGCGTTCATCTCATCTCTATCCAGATGACTAGATATGGCCCGATCATCCTGCCCCTCAAGCACCGCCTCTACCGCACGTTCAGGCATGGCAAAGACTTGCGGGGCGGGGCTTGGACTCACCCGCTCATCCGTACTCTCCAGGGGCACGTTCATCACACGATCATCAAATAGGGCGCAAGAATCCTGCAATACCAAAGGGAAACGCAAACACAGGCGCATTTGCATATCGGGAAGTTGAACCCGTTCGACCAAACCACAACGCACCATTTCGTCGACGGCGCATTCGGTCTGGCGGCGCGTCGCCAGCCAAGGGCTACGCTTGCTACCTTGTGGCGGATCCCAGCGGGCGAACTGGGCCAGCATGGCATAGCTGGCCTGATTGTCAGGGCGATTGCCGACCATGCCAGACTCCCGGTCTACCAGCCGACGCAGGCGCCGGTAGAGTCGTTCGCTACTGGGGTGCAACATCTCGATGGCCGCACACTCTAGTGGCCCCATGCTGCGTTCTATGTCCCGTATACCCATCCCTATTTCTCCCTGATCAAACTCAGCGCCGTATCGCGCGGGTTGCCATCCAGTTCCAGTAGCGGCAGCTCGTTCGACCTGTCGCGTCGCGTCCACTGCGTACTCACCATCTCTTCGACCCGTTTGCGGTAGGCCACCCCGTAGATCTCGCCCAGCCGGCGCAACTCCCGTTTGCGCCAGCCGACTATCGGTAGCGTCATCACGTAGTCGGCATCGGCCTCAGCCCTGCCGCTCTCTTTGTCCCACGCGATCACGCGTGACACCCTCCAGAAACGACTTGATGGCATGGAGCGCCCGATCACGGTTCTGGGCTTTCTCCCGTTCCGGGCAACGCTTGATACGCCAGGCGGCCAGTTGCATCTGCTGGCGGGCAAAGTCGCGGCTCATGCCGGCGATACCTGTACCAACTGGTTACGGACAAAACTCAGCGAATGCTGGATCTCGGCCGCGGCCTGTTCCAGCTCCAGCTCGGCCGACTTGAGACGTTCCACATCCAGTTGCTCGCCCAGGCTGGCAAATGCCGCGACGCCCTCGCCCGCTTCACGCGCCAGGCGTGTCATCAAGGGGGCATGCGCCTGCGCCTGATTGCCCATCACCCGTAGACCGACCGACAGGCCGACCCGCGACAACATCTCGGTCGCCGCTGACAGGCGCAGATCCAGAGGCAGCGCCAGCAGAACCAGCGGCACCATATTGGCCGGCAGCAAACTGGTGTCTTTGGACTGGTCATCCAGCCAGCGCACCAGGCGCTGATTATTGGTTTTCATGACGGTCACCGGATCGATGCAGGGACCGGCGCGATGGAAGTCCACCAACCAGACCGCATCGAAGCCGAGCTGGTAGTAGGACTCGACAATCTCGGCAGCTACGGTCTCATTGGACCAACGCTTACGCTGGCGCCAAGCGCCGACATGATCACGCAACACACTGATCCATGTTTGATGTGGGTTTGCTTTCATGACGCGCTCCAATACAGCCACTACAGTGAATAAAAACGCCGGCCAAGACCGGCAAAGCTCGCCCAGGCAAGGGCAAGCAAGGGAAACCTTCAACCGTCGTGCGAGTCACTAACGGAGGCTGTTGCATGCAAAGGACTAGTGCTACTGCGCTCGATGTCAAAAAGACACTACAAGCTCTGTTCTTTCGACTGTTGAAGCCATTCCTTCCGATCAAGACGGGCTAACGCTTGATGGCACCTCACCAAAACGTAGGCTGACCCATTTGGTACATCATCGCCCCATTGAGATACCGCGCTTGGATTCACCTCTGCCGCCTTTGCGAGAGCAGCTTGCGAACCAAAATAATTTAGTGCGGTCGTTTTCTTCATACGTGAAATTTAGCATACTAAATGACAGACGTGCAAGCATGCTAAATCTATCAGGGTTTAGAATTCTGAACATGACACTGGCAGAACGAGTAATTTTAGCTATCAAGCACTCTAGGAAATCCCAAAGGGAGATCGCGGGCGAAATCGGCATTTCACCTGGCGCACTCACTCTGTGGAAAACAGGCGAAACCAAAGACATAAAATCAACGCACTTGCATAAAGCTGCAAAAGCTCTTGGCGTTCACCCCGAGTGGCTTGCGACTGGGAAGGGTGAAATGTTGGCTCCGAACCTTGGAGCAGCCATCCAAACGCCATGGCGTCCTGTAGTAGTGATAAATAGTGATGAAGACATTGAGCATGATGTCATAGCCATCCCTCGCTACACGGTAAAGGCCTCTGCTGGCAATGGAGAACCAGTGCTAGAAATTGATACTAAGGGGCAACCAAACTACTGCCGAGGAGGCTGGGCTAAACGTAATGGCTACAAAGCGGAAGACTTGTTTTCTATTGTCGCTAACGGCGACAGTATGGAACCAACCATACCGAATGGGGCTAGTCTGATCGTACATAAACAGAACGAGATAGTTAGCGGGAAAGTACATGTAATTTGCAAAGGCAATGAGTGCTACGTTAAGCGACTGATCCTTCAGATGGATGGGAGCTTATTGGCACGGTCTGATAATCGCGAAAATTACAAAGATATGGAACTACGCCCTGAAGATCCCGAAACATTACATATCGTTGGCCAGGTCGTATCAGTAAGTTTTAACTTATAAATCACAGCCTAAATTAAGACAAAAGCATGTAGGCACATACCTACATGCTTCATCCATTAAGCAACAACCCACTCTTGTTTTTTCCTATCTCTCCGAATTCCTTCGGCAAAGATCTCACTTCCCTAGCACACCAAGCAGCATTACAGCTCCCACTCAAGGCAGAGCAATCTTTTCTAGAGATCTAGAGATGCACTTGCGTTCCTAAAACCACTACTCCCAAACCAGAAATTCAGCATGCTAAACTTTTACCTTGACGCATCAAATTTAGCTTGCTAAATTGCCGACATGCCAGAGAACTTAATTTAAGAGCTCCGATCCTTAACAAAATAATCCACGTTACGACGCCAGACGCGACGGGCTGCAGCAACAGCACCGCAATGATGGCGTCAACAAGATCCCCACACCTCACCCTGATGCGCGAGGCCGGAATGGGTGGACAAAGCGCGAGCGACGTAGGCGCACCCACAGAAGGCAACGATGGCAGGCACTTAACGCAGAAGACGGAAACATGAGGCGCGGCAGAAGTGCAAGAAACAGGCGGGAGCGGCCTGAACACAACGGCTTGAACGACTGGCCGGCCGTAAGCGGCCAAACCCGCTACAAATAGCCCGCATCTCGCGGTGCGGCGACCAGGCACTAACAGATGAAAGCAAGGAACAGGAGACCCGTATGGCAAGCACAACACACTGCGCAGGGCCGCTGCGATATGCGCCATTCCCGAAAAAAAAGCGCCCCAATGGAGTGCGCATGAACAAGCTGCTGACTTGCCGCACACGATGGGGTCACCCCCACAGCAATTGGCGCCACCACTATTACCGGTTCCGTAAAGCAGTTGCCAGCGCCCTGAGCATGACAGTTTGAACGACTGCCCCCGTCAGGGGCCACACCCGAGCCGCTTCATCGAGGCGGTTGGGGTGTCCATCATAGGAGCAGGCCAATGAAAGCAGCATCCGCAAGCCCAGCCGCCACCTTGCCCCTGGTTGCGGTCAGCCCGTCACAGCAACGACGGATTTTTGAGGCGGTATGTGAAGCCTCCGGCCACTGCAAACTGGAGAGCTGGCCGGCCAGCATGGGCGTGTCTGGTCCCGAAAAACTAGCCAACGACCTATTGGCAGCGGCCAGGCTGATCAACCAGATAGACATACCTTCCCAAACAGCGCCCCAGCAAGCACCGCCGGCCGCTTTGATTCCAGCGCACGGCCATGCCTGGCTACTGGATCTCAGCCAGCCCAATGCCGTCGATTTCCACTACCTGGTCGATGGTCAGGTCATCAAGAGCTACCCGCACACCGATCCGGCATCCGCGGCTATTTTCGCGCTCAGTATCGCCCTGGATCTGGCACGACCATCAAGCCGTCCGGATGGTTCGTCCACCCCTGCGACAGCCTAAGCGCACCCCGTTTTCGTGTTGTTTGATCTCTGCGCTACGACCTGCGCAGCGGCTTAGGCCGGGTTATCCGGGTCACGCACTCTGACCCACCAGGTTGAGGAGTGCAAACGGCAGGCGCCAGCCATCCGGCAGTCCGATGGCGCCATCCCCCTTGTCAGAAATCACCCGTATCCCTTTGCTATTCATTCGACCAGCACGCAAGAAGGTAAGCCATGAGCCCCAGGCTGTTTAGCGTCCGCGCCAGTCATCTTTGCCTTGTATCGCGCCGCGTGTTTTCAGAACGTGAGTTTGCACAAACCTCAAACTTAGGACATCACATGCATGACTTTGAATACCAACTGAACCAAGAAGTACAGCTCACCCTATCTGCCGAAAAGGGCGTCGTGATTGGGCGTGCAGAATACAGCACGGGCACAAAATCCTATCTCGTGCGTTATGTCACCGCAGATGGCCGCCAGGCAGAGGCGTGGTGGGATGAAGCCGCCATCACTGACGCGTAAACAGGCAGGCGCATAGCGCCACCGCCATGACGGCCTCCTTAAGCGAGGCCACTTCAAGGGAACGTCCGCTAAACCCGATAGCAAGGGTGGTCGGCGCCACCCCATACCTTCCCAGGGAGAAACACCATGGATGAAATCAAACTGCTGGACGCTTCCGACACCGCCCTGCGCACGCTGCGCCGTTCGGGCTGGATCATCAAATCGCCCTACTTTACCGCCGCCGGCGAGCCGGTCTTTATCGCGGTGCGCCCAACCACCGGTGCGCCCCAGCGGGTCATTGCCACGGTGCGCTGACTTATTTGCCGTCCATGTTCATGACACGTCATGTCCTCGCATTAACACGGTATGAACACCCCATGAACCCGAAATGAACACCGTATGAACAGGAATAAGCGTGCATGAACAGCGAACAGCAGCGCAAACAGGCAGTCAGGGCGCTGCCGGGGCGAGAACGGCCAATCAATAAGACGGCCGCGCTACGGATGCTTTTACCGGAGATCGAGGCGGCCATGGCGCGCGGTGTCAGTCAGGCCGAGCTGGTGCAGTCCCTCGCCGCTGCCGGCCTGACACTCACGCTGGATCAGCTGCGCGTCACCCTGTACCGCATCCGCCACCCCAAACGAAAGCCGCCTCATGCGCCAAGCCAGGCCGTCCCGCCGGCCCTACCCATTCCCCGCACACCGGCGCCTTCAAGCGCCGGTTTTGATTACCAGCAGTACCGTGACAAACCCACCGATTGGTAAAGCCATGACCCAAGACACCATCCATATCGTATTGCAAGGCAAAGGCGGCGTCGGCAAGAGCCTGATCGCCAGCCTGATTGCCCAGTCCATCACCGACAACGGCCGTCCGCTGCTGGCCATCGATACCGATCCGGTCAACCAGACGCTGGCCCGTTACCAGGCACTGAATGTCTGCACCCTGCCGCTGCTCGACCGCGAACGCCAGGTCAACAGCCGCGCCATCGACGACATGATCGAATGGCTGCTGGCGCATGACGGCGACAGTGTGGTCGACAACGGCGCGACCAGCTTTATTCCGGTTACCGGCTATCTGGCCGAGACCGGTGCGCTGGCGGTGCTGCGCGATGTCGGCAAGCAGGTCCTGCTGCACAGCGTTCTGGTGGGCGGGCAAGCAATGGAGGACACCCTGGCCGGCCTGTCCGCGCTACTGGCCAGTACCGATGCCCCGGTGGTGGTGTGGCTGAATGAATTCTTTGGCCCGGTCGAACGGGAGGGGCGCAGCTTTACCGAGTCCAGTCTCTATCTCAAATACCGGGCGCGCATTGCCGGCGTCGTCACCCTGCAACGGCGCAATAGCGAGACCTACGGCCGTGATCTGGCCTTGATGACCGAAAAGGCGCTGACCTTCGAACAAGCACTCAAGCATGAAGCCTTCGGCACCATGCCGCGCCATCGCTTATGGCAGATCCGCGAGGATGTCAGCCGCCAGCTGCAACCCCTCCTGAATCCGCCGCAGGCTGCAGCGGCATGAAACAGCCAGCCGGGCATGTAACAGCGCCGCTCGACGGCCACACCATCTTGAAAGAAAGATCATCATGACTACCGCCAAACCCCACCCCAAAACAGCCCCCGCCACCGCCTGCTCCGCAGCAGGCAATCCCGAACTCAAATACCTCACCCTGATTGAGGATACCGGCTTCGAAATCGTCAGGGGGCGCAAGATCAGGATGGCCCGCTTTCGCTGCATCTGCGGCAAGGAAGCCGTTCTCTCGGTCTATCGCGTCAGGGAAGGCCGGGTGAAAAGCTGTGGCTGCCTGAAAAAGGGCGTCAAATTGGGGCGGCCACGCGCTGATGGCGCAGAACCGATCCAGACCTGCAAACCTTATGTACCGACCACGCCCGGCGCCCGCCACTTCAAGGAGCGTCATGTGCAAGGTGACACCATAGGCACCCGCCCCATGCCGGAAGGCGGAATCTCCAGCCTGGAACTCATCTGAACAAATACACCGTCCAGATAAGCCAGCATCACCGTCAGCCGCCCCATCTTAATGCCCTACTTCTCTTTGACTGGACACACCCATGAAACTGTTTGCCCCCATCGAGCATCCCCGTGACATCCGCTGCAAGCTTGGCCTGAACCAGCAAGCATTCTGGTCCGCCATCGGCGTTACCCAGTCCGGCGGCAGCCGCTATGAAGCCGGCCGCAATATGCCGAAGCCAACGCGAGAACTGCTGCGCCTGGTCCATATCGAACAGATCGACCTCGCCAAGATCAAGCACGAGGATCTGGCCATCGTTGCGTATCTGGCAGAAAGCCATCCCGATCTATACAAAAGCCTGCGCTCGGCAGTGAAGGGCCAACAGGTGAAAACCGAAGGTGAACAAGCGGCAGTCTAGCAAGACGAGCCCGGGCGCAGCGCAGCGAGGCCCCTTCAGCTCACGTGACCGACTTGGCCGCAGCCGAGACAAGCCCGAACACAGATCCACACCACGACCAGGCCCACATCGGGCCTTTCATATTGGCAAGGCGACCGATGACCCGAGACCCCAGAAAACACCCCACACCTGGCGATGTGCTGAAACGCTTCGGCTGCACCCGCAGCGTTGAGCGCATCGAGCTAAACCCCCGAGGCACGCTCACCACAGTGTTTTACAGCGGAAACCAGCACAGCACCATCAGCGCCTGGCGCAGCTGGGCCAGGCAGGACTGCACCATCATTGCGACAGGACAGCACACATGGCATTCCCCACCTTCGCCATGACCCGACCAGAACATAACCCCCTCCTACTCAAGAATAAAGTGGAGGAGACAGCCCTATTTGGCTTCCGCATCACGCCGGCACATGGAAACAAAACTGCAAGGGGGTGCGAATGCTAGGTCGCTGGGTTCACATCGGCTACCGCAATGGCAAGCCACTACTGCGCTACATCACACCCCGCCACTGAGCGGGGTTTCTTATTGGAGGATGCAATGGAATCGCACGAATCACTGGCCGCCGCACTGGCGTCGGCCATCTCCGCTCCCGCAAAACTCGCCGACCGGCTTGCCACACTAGAGTCGGAAGTGGCCGAGCTTCGGCACAAGGCCGCAACATCCGCAAGTCCGATGGGTGGGCAGCGCCTGCTTGAGTGGGTGCCGTTATCACGCTACTGTGAAGCATCCGGCGAGTCGTCCGAGTGCATCCGCTCGCGCAGGCGCAGCGGAATCTGGCTGGAAGGCGTCGAATGGCGGCGCGCGGGCGACAAGAAAATCTGGATCAACCTGAAGGCAGTAGAGAAATGGGCATCAACAAGCAGCTCGGCACCGCGACGGTCGGCGTAAACGCACGCGGCAAGTCGATACAGGTGGCCTTTTCATTTCGCGGCGTCGAGTGCCGGGAAACCATCAAGCTGGAGCCCACACCGGCAAACATGAAGTACGCAGCCAGGCTACGGGCAGAAGTCATCAACGCCATCGAGCGCGGCACGTTCGCTTATGGTGACTATTTTCCGCGCTCCAAACGGGCCAAGCTGTTTGGTATGACCGCGGCATCTTCGACCATCAGCGAGCTACTGGACAAGTTCCTGCGCCAGCAGGAGCACATCTTGGCGCACTCGACCATGATCGAGTACCGCAAGGCGGTAGGTTTCAAACTCAAGCCGGCATTCGGCGCGATGCGCATTGTGGATCTGTGCGGCGCCGATATCCGGGACTGGGCCGCGGAACGTAGGGTGACGATCAAGATGGTCAGCAATGATTTGATCCCATTGCGACACATCGTGCAACAGGCACTAGCCGACGGCATCATCGAGCGCGACCCTTTTGTCGGTGTCGTACTCAAGAAGCTAGTCCCGCGTAGCACCGCCACCACAGACTATGCCCCCATGCCTTTCAACCAAGCTGAGATCGAGTCGGTACTGTCGGCCTGCTCTGGCTCCATGCACAACCAGTTTTTGTTCTCCTGCTATACAGGCCTGCGCACCTCGGAGCTGATCGCCTTGCGCTGGTGCGACGTGGATTTCGCCACCGGAACTGTGCATGTCAGTCGCGCATTCGTCAAAGGAAAGGAAAAGGGTACCAAAACCGAAGCCGGCACGCGCAAGGTGTTGCTACTCCCCGCGTCTCTCGACGCACTGCACGCCCAGCGGCAAATCACCTGGCAGGACATCGGCGACAACCATGTCTGGATCAACCCGCACCAGCGCAAACCCTGGGAAAAAGCCGAGCACATCGACGGCCAGCTGGAGACGATACTGAAGCGCGCCGGGGTGGCAAAGCGCAACGCATACCAGACCAGGCACACCTTCGCGTCCATGATGCTGTCGGCCGGTGAAAACATCATGTGGGTGTCGGCACAGCTTGGCCATGTAGACACCGAGATGGTTATCCGAAACTATGGAAGATGGATACCTGACACAACCAAAGCAGGCGGATACAAGCCCGTCAATGACTGGTCATCACCGCTCCAGACCGGCTCAAAAGCCGCCGAACCTACCGGCTAATTCGCACAACTGTCGCACAAAAAAAACAGCACAAAACGCAAAGCCTTATCCAGCAAGGCTTTCAAGTCGTAACTCAAACAGGTTCGACTCCTGTGATCTTCCGCCAAGCCCGTCCGGCATAGGGTCAAACCCGATAGCAAACATTCGGATGCTACGCTTTAATTCGCCCATGCCCACATGCCGTGCGAACCCATGAAAATCGGTCTGTTTATCCCCTGTCACGTCAACGCGCTGACGCCGCATATAGCCATTGCCACGCTGGAACTGCTGGAAGCCTACGGTCTGGATGTCGACTATCCGATGGCGCAAACCTGCTGTGGCCAGCCGCTCTTCAATAATGGCGATCTTAAGGGCGCGGCGGCGGCGGCGCACCGCTTCAGCCAGCTGTTTGCCGGCTACGACTATGTGGTAGCGCCATCCAGCAGTTGCGTCAGCCACACCGCCTGCCATTACCCGCCACATACGCCCGGCTATGCCGCCCTGCAGCCGCGCATCTACGAAATCGTCGAATTCCTGCAAGACGTACTCAACGTCAGCGCGCTGCCCAAGCCGGTGTATTTTCCGCACAAGGTCTCCATCCACCAGAGCTGCCACGGACTGCGTCAACGCAACCATGCCACCGCCTCCGAACTGATGCTGCCCTACCAGTCGCGGCTGGAACGCATTCTGGCGCTGGTCGACGGCATCACCCTCACCCAGCCGCAGAGGCGTGACGAGTGCTGCGGCTTTGGCGGCACATTCTGCGTGGATGAAGCGGACGTCTCGGTCGCCATGGGTCAGGATCGTATCGCCGGCCATGCCGCGACCGGCGCCGAGTTTATCGTGGGCGCCGAAGCATCGTGTCTGATGCATATGGGCGGCATCCTGCGCCACCAGCACGGTACGCTGCGCACCTTGCACATTGTCGAAATCCTGAACGGAAAGGCCGCGGCATGAAAGACGATAGCGTCAACCACGCCCGCGCCGCACGCGACTTTTTACAAGACCATGCCCACGCCAGCTGGCACGACTCGGCCATCTGGTGGGTCAGGCACAAGCGCGATGTACAGGCGGCACAATTGCCGGAGTGGGAAGGCTTGCGCGAGCTGGCACGCCAGATCAAGGCGCATACGCTGTCGCATCTGGATGTTTACCTGCAGGAATTCGAGGCCAAGGCCCGCGCCAATGGCGTGATGGTGCACTGGGCGGCAGATGCCGCCGAACATAACCGCATCGTGCACGGCATTCTGGCCGCGCATTCGGTGAAAAAACTGGTCAAATCCAAGTCCATGCTGACCGAGGAATGTGGCCTCAACCCCTATCTGGAAACACGCGGCATCGAAGTGATAGACACCGATCTGGGCGAGCGCATCGTGCAGCTCAGGCACGAGGCGCCCAGCCATATCGTGATGCCGGCCATCCATCTGAAAAAAGAGCAAATAGGCGAACTGTTCCAGCGCGAGCTGGGTACAGCGGCCGGCAATAACGATCCGACCTACCTCACCCACGCCGCACGCACCAATTTGCGCGAACACTTTCTCAGCGCCGATGCCGGGCTTACCGGCGTCAATTTCGCCATCGCCGAAACCGGCGCGGTGGTGGTGTGTACCAATGAAGGCAATGCCGATCTGGGCGCAGCCCTGCCGCCGCTTCATATTGCCAGCATGGGTCTGGAAAAAGTCATTCCCAAGCTCGAACACCTGTCCGTGTTTACCCGGCTATTGGCGCGCTCGGCCATCGGCTCGCCCACCACCACCTATACCTCGCACTTCGAACGGGCCCGCCCCGGTGGCGAGATGCATATCGTGATCGTCGACAACGGCCGCAGCGACATCCTCGGCCGCGCCGATTTTTACGAGTCGCTGCGCTGCATACGCTGCGGTGCCTGCATGAATACCTGCCCGGTGTACCGCAGAAGCTCGGGCTTTAGCTACAGCTACATCATTCCCGGGCCGATAGGCTCGACGCTGGGTCCCAGCCGTGACATCAAAAAGCATGCAAGCATGGCCTTTGCCTGTACCACCTGCGGCTCGTGCAACAATGTGTGCCCGGTCAAGATTCCGCTGGCCGACCAGCTGGTCGCGCAGCGTGCCCGCGCCTTTGACGCCGGCGCCATGGCTAAGGGAAAAAAGGGTGGCGTACTGGCACTGCGCACCTTGCTTGGCCACCCCAAGCTCTTCGAGCTGGCCGGTGGTGCCATGCGCAAAATCGTCCCCATCCTGCCCGAACGCCTCAATAGCGCCATTCCTTACAGCCGCCCCGGACGCGAGTTGCCAACGATGCCAGCACAAAGCTTTAAGCAGTGGTGGCAGCAAAACAGGAAAAAACCATGAGCCGCGATGCCATCCTCGCGCGGATACGCACCGCCCGTCCGCCGGCCACCGCCTTGCCCGACATCCATGCACTGCCTTTCGTGCAGTACGACGACCGCTACGCGGCATTTGCCGGCCTGATCGCCAACTTAGGCGGGCAGGCGCTGCAACTGGCAGAAAACCAGACCATCAGACAAGCCGTCGCGGCGCACTTCCCCGCTCACGGCCGTCTGGTCGATTTAACACAAGCCGGACACGAGGAGGCCGATAGCCCGCATGCCTGGCATGATGTCGATGTCGCGATCGTACCCGGCCAGCTCGCGGTCGCCGAGAATGCGGCGGTATGGGTCAGTACGCCCGGCAACCGCTACCGTTCGCTCTATTTTCTGACGCAAAAGCTGGTACTGGTCGTGCCGCGCGCGCAACTGGTCGACACCATGCGCGACGCCTACCGCCACATCAGGATCGAGGAACACGGCTTCGGCTGCTTTATCTCGGGCTCGTCGCGCACGGCCGATATCGAGCAAAGTCTGGTCATGGGCGCGCACGGCGCCATGGCGGCGCTGGTACTGTTTGTGTAGAAGCAAGACGCAAAAAAGCCGGCTCGTTTGAGCCGGCTTTTTTCGTGCAGCGAGACCTGAAAATCAGGCTTCAGCTACCACGGTGATCACAACGTTCACGACTACGTCGTGATGCAGTGCGATTTCCAGATCGTATTCGCCGATAGCCTTCAGCTGGCCATTAGGCATACGAACTTCGGAACGGATCACAGCCACGCCGGAAGCGGTGATGGCTTCGGCGATGTCGGCGTTGGTCACGGAACCGAACAGACGGCCATCAACACCGGCCTTCTGGG
The DNA here is from genome assembly GCF_009831765.1 of Craterilacuibacter sinensis. Taxonomy (GTDB): domain Bacteria; phylum Pseudomonadota; class Gammaproteobacteria; order Burkholderiales; family Chromobacteriaceae; genus Craterilacuibacter; species Craterilacuibacter sinensis. The sequence continues at coordinate 37,636 of NZ_WSSB01000008.1, forward strand.
CGATAGTGATGTTGGCGCCTTCCAGCTTCTCGCCACGAACCTTGGCATCGGCCAGGATCTCGGCTTGCTTGGCTTCCAGTTCGGCACGGCGGGCTTCAAAAGCTGCCAGGTTAGCGGCGTTTGCACGCTTGGCCTTGCCTTGTGGTACCAGGAAGTTACGTGCGTAGCCGTCTTTAACGGTTACAACATCACCCAGGTTACCCAGGTTAGCGACTTTCTCGAGGAGAATGATTTGCATTGTTTATCCTTTCTTCTCGGTTTAGTGCTGGTCGGTGTAAGGCAGGAAAGCCAGGAAACGAGCGCGCTTGACTGCGGTCGTCAGCTGACGCTGATAGCGTGCCTTGGTGCCGGTGATACGGGCTGGGATGATCTTGCCGTTTTCGGCAATGAAATCCTTCAGCAGGTCGGTTGCTTTGTAATCGACATGCTTGATGCCTTCTGCCGTAAAGCGGCAGAACTTCTTGCGCTTGAAGAGTTGACGAGCCATTTTGTTAACCTTTTACAAATTCTGCGGATTCGATATGTAGTACTAACCGGGGGTTGCGCAAGCTGCGCTGACAGAGAAAACCGCTGACGGTCAATTCCTGCCCGGCCACGCGTCCGGCCCATGCCCGACACGCTTCGCCCACCATGACGGACTGGATTTCACAGATCACATCACGCTCGGCCCCCGCTTCGGTCTGCCGTGATTGGTGTCTGAGCCACATTTCCAGCACCGGCACGCCGGCGGGGGTGTATCTCAGGACATCTTCACGTTCAACCGTCGCAGTCAGTACCAGTCTGTTCTGCAAGGTGTTACCTGAAATCAGGCAGCAACCTCGGCTTCAGCAGCCGGCTGGGTTTCCAGCAGGCTCTTGGCCTTTTCATCCTTCATCATCGGGGACGCTTCGGTGATCGCGCTGTCCATTTTGATAGTCAGGTGACGCAGAACGGCATCGTTGAATTTGAAGGCGTGCTCGATTTCAGCCAGGGTTTCAACCTTGCACTCTACGTTCATCAGAACGTAGTGAGCTTTGTGAACTTTCTGGATTGGGTAAGCCAGTTGACGACGACCCCAGTCTTCCAGACGGTGGATCAGGCCTTCGGCGCCCAGGACCATGCCCTTGTAGCGTTCGATCATGGCCGGAACCTGCTCGCTCTGGTCCGGGTGGACGATGAACACGATTTCGTAATGACGCATGTAAACTCCTTGTGGCTGTGAAGCCTTTTGCCATGCGATAGCAAAAGGCAAGGGTTAAAGCCGGCGGATTGTACGCATTTTTGCCGTACATGGCAAATGCACAACCGCCGCTTCCGGATCAGGCTACAACTTCAAAACCGGCGTCGGCAATGGCGTCGATGACTTCTTCACGCGAAGGCAGCGAGCCGTCGTACTCGACTTCGACCCGGCCGCTGGACAAATCAACCGTCACGCCATGCACACCATCGAGCGCTTCGACCGCACGGGTCACCCCGGCGACGCAACCGCCACAGCTCATGCCGGCAACCTGCAAAACCAGTTTTTGCATCTTGCGACTCCTTTATTTGCCGGCCAGCACGCGCTGGCGGCGGCTTTCGGACAACACCATGCCGGAGGAGACCGACACGTTCAGGCTTTCCACCGTACCGAACATCGGGATGGACACCAGCACATCGCACAGATCGCGCGTCAGGCGGCGCATGCCCTCGCCTTCGTTACCCATCACCCAGGCCAAGGGGCCTGAGGCATCGAAGTGGTAAAGGTCGGTTTCGGTTTCCATGGTGGTGCCGGCTATCCATACGCCCATATCCTTCAGGTCGCGGATGGTTCGCGCCAGATTGGTCACGGTGATATAGGGCACCACTTCGGCCGCGCCACAGGCGACTTTACTGACGGTAGCGTTAATGCCGGCCGAACGATCCTTCGGGGCGATCACCGCATGTACGCCCATGGCGTCGGCGACGCGCAGGCAGGCGCCCAGATTGTGCGGGTCGGTCACGCCGTCGAGGATCAGCAATAGCGGCGGCTCGCTGATATGGTCCAGCACATCGTCCAGATCCACATAATTTCGGCTGGCATCGATCACGGCGGCCACGCCCTGATGGCGGGCATTGCCGGTCATGCTGTCCATGCGCGCCTTGTCGACGATGTGCAGTTTGACGTTTTCGGCACCGGCCTTGTCCAGAACTTCTTTGGTGCGCGCATCCTGACGGCCGCCGGCTACATAAATTTCAATCAGGCTTTTCGGGTTCTGCCACAGGCGGGCATTCACCGCGTGAAAGCCATGGATAAGTTTGCGGTTGCTCACCTGATGTCACTCCCTACAAAACGGCGCATTCTACTCCGGCTCGCGCCCTGACCGCCACGGCATGGCGTGAAAAAAACGCATCCAGCTCGGCAACCGGCAGCGGGCGACTGTAATAATAGCCCTGCAGGATATTGCAGCCGTTGCGGCACAGAAAATCTCCTTGCTCGGCGGTTTCTACGCCTTCGGCAATCACGGTATAACGCAGCTTGCGCGCCATGGCGATAATCGCCTGGGTAATGGCGGCACTGTCATCATCTCCCGGCAAGCCCTCGACAAAAGAGCGGTCTATTTTCAGGTAGTCCAGCGGGAAACGCTTAAGCATGGACAAGGAAGAATAGCCGGTGCCGAAATCATCAATCGACAGTTTTACGCCCAGCATTTTGAGCTGATTCAGGATGCGAACCGCTTCTTCCGGCCTTTGCATCAGCATGCTCTCGGTGATTTCCAGCTCCAGACGCTCGGCATCGATAGCGGCCCCCTCCAGCGCTGCATCCACCACTGCCAGCAAATTACCCTGCTCCAGCTGGCGCGGCGACAAATTGACGGCCACCCGTGGCACGATCTGCCCGGCCTCATCCCAGCGCGCCAGCTGGCGGCACGCCTCTTGCAACACCCAGGCACCGATCGGCTTGATCAGGCCGGTTTCCTCGGCCAGCGGAATGAAGCGGGCCGGCGACACCAGCCCCAGCTGCGGATGACGCCAGCGGATCAGGGTTTCGACGCCAACCAGCTGCAGGGTATTGCTATCCACCTGCGGCTGGTAATGCAACTCGAATTCGTTCTTTTCCAGCGCCTGACGCAGGGCGTTTTCCAGCAGCAAGCGTTCAACCGACTGCGTATTCATATCAGCATCGAAGAACTGCCAGGTATTCTTGCCCCGCTCTTTGGCGCGATGCATGGCGGCATCGGCATTTTTCAGCAAGGTATGCGCATCCTCGCCATCATGCGGATACAGGCTGATACCGATACTGCCGGTCACAAATAACACCTGCCCCTCGGCCTGCAAAGGTTTAGCCAGCTCGGCCTGCACCTCTTCTGCGATCCGGCCCAACTGCTCCAAGCCCTCGTACTCCTCGACGATCAGGGTAAATTCATCGCCCCCCAAACGCGCGACCATGCCATAACGTCCGGACACATAGGTCAGACGGCGGGAAATCTCACACAAGATATCGTCGCCAGTGCGATGACCAAATGAATCATTAATCAGCTTGAAGCGGTCAATATCGATATACATCAGCGCCAGACTAAAGCCATCATCGCCCCCCCCGCCCAGCGCAGTATCCAGGTGACCGATCAGGTGCGAACGATTGGGCAAGGTGGTCAGCGGATCGTGATTGGCCAGAAAATGCAGACGTTCTTCAGCCTGCTTGCGCTCGGTGATATCGGCAAAGACCCCTACATAATTAAGCATCCCGCCATCGCCATCCCGCACGGCAGAAATGGTCAGCTCGGCCGGATACCATTCGCCGCTCTTGCGGCGATCATACATTTCGCCCTGCCAATGTCCGCAGCGCGCCAGGTCCTCACGCAAGCCGCCATTGACATCCAGATCACGCAGCATGCGCGAGCAGCGCCCTACCGCCTCCTGCCGGCTGTAGCCAGTAATGCGGCTGAAAGCCTCGTTGACAGTAACTATCACACCTGCGGCATCCGCAATCAGGATGCCTTCCGCCGAGTTTTCGAACACCTTGGCAGCCAGGCGCAACTCGCCTTGTGCCGCCACACGATCGGTCACATTGATCGCCACGCCGATAAAGGCCATGCGACCACCGTATTCGATCAGCCGGCTATGAACTTCTATATCGATGGCTGAGCCATTTTTATGCTTCAAACGGGTTGGAAAACACAAAATTTCCAGATTGGCCTGCTTCCGGTGAAGAATCTGCTGGTTAATGCGCTCAATTTCATCCTCGACCAGCATCGAGTCCAGAGGCACATTCTGCAATTCATCCGCGCTGTAGCCACCCATCTGGGCCAGCGTCGGGTTCACATAGATCAGCAAGCCATCTTGCTGAATAAAAATACCCACCAGCGACTGCTCAACAACGGCACGGTACTTCTCCATGCTCTCGCGCTTTTGCTTCTCCTCCTGATAGCGCAAGCTGATATCCGACCCTATGGTGCCAATCCCGGCCGGGTGGCCATGACTATCAAACAATGGAAACTGGCTCACCAGCAAGGTCAACTCCTGCCCGGCCACAAGCATGGTCGCCTCGGCTTCGCACGGCACCAGACTAGCCATCACCCGCTCGCCTAAGGCATTAAGCTTATCAGCCTGCTCTGGCGGAAACAGATCTTCCGGCGTCTTGCCTATCATCAGCTCGGGACTAGAGCCGACCAGATGTGCACAAGCCTTGTTAACCATCAGGTAACGACCCTGCATATCCTTGAACGCAATAATATTCGGGCTTTGATCGATCAGTGTCCCGACCCGGGAACGGAAATCCTTGAGCGCTTTGTCTTTCAGACGCCGCCCCTCCAAAGCCACCGTCAAGGCCAGGGCCGAGGCGAAACACAAAATCTGCACAAACAAAAGCGAGAGTGCACGGAGTTGCGGCTCGAAAGAGGAAATAAAGCCAGCATCGCTTGCTGCCGGCAAGACGCAAGCCAACAAGCCGACAACAGCAGGACCGGCGATGCCAAAACGGCTGCCTGCCCACAAAAACAGAGGGAAATACAGCAACTCCAGCGGAAAAAATACGGCATGTGTCGTACTGAAAAAGCTCCAGAGTACTAACTGCGCCCCCACAATCAGCGTCAAATCCAGCAAGGCTCGCACGCTGGGAAGGCGCTGGTAGGCAAAGCTAACAAGCATGGAGAACACCAGTGCAGCCTGCCCCCATTGCAGCAGACCATTGAGCAACCATGCCTGATGAAACCCATCACGCCACCATGCCAACACCAGCAAAGGCAGAACAGCCGACAAGGCGGGAAGCAAGAGCAGGCTCAACACCAGCGGCAGCAACTCGTCAGCAGAACCCAAGGTATAACGGCGCAAGCGCAAGGCAAGCTGCAGGCTTGCCATGGTAAGCATCAAGGAAGTACACCACAGTAGCGCATCGGCCAGCGGCAAACGCCATAGCGAAAGCAAGGGCAGCCATCCCAGGCACCACCAGACCCCCAAACCGCGCCCGGGCCTATCCTGCTGCCGGACAAGCAGCAGATAGATGAGCACACCATGCACCAGCCACTGCGCAGCACCTGCGGCAAGCCCGGCCCCGCCTTGCCACAGGCCGCTCAAGGCCAGCAGCACCGCAGCGCCGATGCCGGCATTCAGCTTGAAACGTGCGCCCACACATCCCCCTTATTATTTATGCGTCTTACCCGCCAGAAGCCCATATGCAGCTGCCCCTTTGACATATCAGGCTTATAATAAACACTTACCCTTGAATGTATAGCTTTATGTCATTAAAAGCCCTGCCAAGTGCGCCGGCTGCCGGCCAGAAAACCCGTATCGCCGCCTTGCCGCAAAGTGCCGATTCGGCCTGGATCGCGGCACAAGCGCGTCCCGGTCAGTGCCTGCTGGTGCTGTGCGCATCGGCACAAGCCGCCCAGCGCCTGAAAACCGAAATTGCCTTTTTTGCGCCGGCCATCCGCGTCGCCTTGCTGCCGGACTGGGAAACGCTGCCCTACGACCATTTTTCGCCGCATGCGGATCTGGTGTCCGAACGGCTGGCCACGCTATGGCAAATACGCCACAAGGCATGCGAGGTGGTGATTGCACCGGTGGCCACGGCCATGGTGCGTCTGGCACCGCCGTCCTTTCTGGCCGCCCATACTTTCTTCCTCAAGACCGGGCAGAAGCTGGACGGCGAAGAGTTGCGCACCGACCTGGTAGCCGGCGGCTATCAGCATGTGTCGCAGGTCATGGCGCCGGGCGAGTTTTCGATACGCGGCGGGCTGATCGACCTCTACCCCATGGGCAGCGCCCTGCCGCTACGCATCGATTTATTCGACGACGAAATCGAAACCATCAAGACCTTCGACCCGGACACGCAGCGCACGCTCTATCCGCTGCCCGAGGTGCATATGCTGCCGGCGCGCGAATATCCGAGCGACGACGCCGGCGTCACCGCGTTCCGCCAGCACTGGCGCGAGCGCATGGAAGGCGATCCCAGCCGCAGCCGCATTTACCGCGATGTCTCGGCCGGTGCCTGGCCGGCCGGCATCGAGTATTACCTGCCGCTGTTTTTTGCCGAAACCGCCACCCTGTTCGACTACTTCAGCCAGCCGCCGCTGGCCGTACTGCTGGATGATGTGCAGACAGAAGCGGAGAACGTCTGGCGCGATATCGAGTCGCGCTACCAGATGGGCCGAAACGATCCCGAGCGGCCCATCCTGCCGCCGGCCGATGTCTTTTTGCGCCCCGACGCGCTGATGGGGCAAATCAAGCAACTGGCACGCTTTGAAGCCGGCAGCGGCGACATGCCCGCCTTGCCGGTGTTGCCCTTGCCGCCGCTGGCGGTCGAGCGCCGCGCCGATGCGCCACTGCAAAAACTGGCGGCATTTATCGGCAACACCGCCTCGCGCGTACTGATTCTGGCCGAGAGTCTGGGCCGGCGCGAAACCCTGTTGCAGTTTCTTGCCGACAACGGCATCAAGCCCCATGCGTGCGACGACTGGGCCGGCTTTATCGACAGCAAGGCCAGGCTCGCCATTGCCGTGGGCCCCTTATGGGCCGGCTTTGCCCTCACCGAGCCTGCCATTGCCGTTGTCACCGAGTCCGAGCTGTACCAGCATGTCACGCGCAGCCATAGCCGGCGGCGCAAGGCCGGCAGCACCGACGCCATGCTGCGCGATCTGGCCGAAATCAAGATCGGCGACCCGGTGGTACACGAGGCACACGGCATTGGCCGCTATCAGGGCCTCGTCAACCTGGACCTGGGCGTGGGCGAAACCGAGATGATGCAGCTGGAGTACGCCGACGGCGCCATCCTCTATGTACCGGTGTCGCAACTGGCGCTGATTTCGCGCTATGCAGGTCAAGCCAGCGACGAAGTACAACTGCACAAGCTGGGTAATCCCGCATGGGACAAGGCCAAGCGCAAGGCGGCAGAAAAGGCGCGCGACACCGCGGCCGAACTGTTGAACCTGTACGCGCAACGCGCGGCGCGCGAAGGCCACGCCTTTGCCATGAGCCATCACGATTACGACGCCTTTGCCGCCGGCTTCGGCTTCGAGGAAACGCCGGATCAGGCCGATGCCATCAGCGCGGTCATCGCCGACATGACCTCCGGCAAGCCCATGGACCGCCTGGTGTGCGGCGATGTCGGCTTCGGCAAGACCGAGGTCGCCCTACGCGCCGCCTTTGTCGCGGTGCTGGGCGGCAAGCAGGTGGCGGTACTGGTGCCAACCACGCTGCTGGCCGAGCAGCATGCACAAAGTTTTGCCGACCGCTTTGCCGACTGGCCGGTGAAAATCGCCGCACTGTCGCGCTTTAACAGCGGCAAGGAAACCAAGGCTGCGCTGGCTGGGCTGGCCGACGGTTCGGTCGATATCGTGATCGGCACCCATAAGCTGGTACAGCCGGATGTGCAGTTCAAGCGTCTGGGGCTGGTCATCATCGACGAGGAACACCGTTTCGGCGTACGCCAGAAAGAGCAGCTCAAACGCCTCAGAGCCAACGTCGACGTGCTGACCATGACCGCGACGCCGATTCCGCGCACGCTGTCCATGGCGATCGAAGGCTTGCGCGACTTTTCGGTGATCGCCACCGCCCCCAGCCGGCGGCTATCGGTAAAGACCTTCGTCAGCCCGACGCGTAACGCGGTCATACGCGAAGCGGTGCTGCGCGAACTCAAACGTGGCGGTCAGGTGTTCTTCCTGCACAACGAAGTCGACACCATAGAAAACATGCGCCAGAAACTGGCCGAACTGGTGCCCGAAGCGCGTATCGCCGTCGCCCATGGCCAGCTGGCTGAGCGGGAACTGGAACAGGTCATGCGCGACTTTATGCAGCAGCGCAGCAATGTACTGCTGTGCTCGACCATTATCGAAACCGGCATCGACATTCCCAACGCCAACACCATCCTGATCAACCGCGCCGACCGCTTCGGCCTCGCGCAATTGCACCAGTTGCGCGGCCGCGTCGGACGCAGCCACCATCAGGCCTATGCCTATCTGCTCACCCCGGACGGCATGACGCGCGACGCACAAAAACGCCTCGAAGCAATCCAGCTCTCCGGCGAGCTGGGCGCCGGCTTTTATCTGGCCATGCACGACCTGGAAATCCGCGGCGCCGGTGAAGTGCTGGGCGAGGGCCAGTCGGGCGAGATGCAGGAAGTGGGTTTTGGTCTCTTTACCGAGATGCTCAAGCAGGCGGTACGCGACCTGAAAAAAGGGCGTGAGCCGGATCTGGATGCACCGCTGGGCGTGACCACCGAGATCAACCTGTACAGTCCGGCACTGTTACCCGACGCCTATTGCCCGGGTGTGCACGAGCGGCTGGTCATCTACAAGCGTCTGGCCAGTTGCGAGAGCAGCGAAGAAATCGACGCCATCTACGAAGAACTGATCGACCGCTTCGGCCTGCCGCCGCAAGCGGTCAAGACGCTGATCGAAAGCCATCTGCTGCGCCTGATGGCACGCCCGCTGGGCATCGCCAAGCTGGAAGCTAGCGACAGCGTCATCCAGCTGGCCTTCGTCAAGAAGCCCGATATCGATCCGATGAAAATCATCGCGCTGATGCAAAGCGGCAAAGGCTACAAGATGGCAGGGCCGGACAAGCTGCGGGTGGAAGTGAAGCTGGACGACGTGCCGGCGCGCGTGATTAAAGTCAAAGAAATACTGAAAGCACTGCAATGAAACACAAGGGATTAGGCGGTCTGGTTTACTCCACCGAACACGGCACCATGTGCCCGCAATGCGGCCAGCCGCAAGCAGCCTGCATCTGCAAGGCGCAAGCACCCAAAGGCGACGGCGTGGTGCGCGTGCGCCGCGAAGTAAGACGCGGCAAGGAAGTCACCGCCATTAGCGGCGTGCCGCTAATGGCCGACGAGCTGGCCGCCTTTGCCAAACGCCTGCGCACGCTCTGCGGCGCCGGCGGCACGGTCAAAGATGGGGTGATTGAAATTCAGGGCGGGCACGTCGACAAGGTGCTGCCCTTGCTGCAGGCGCAAGGCTGGACGGTGAAAAAGGCTGGCGGCTGAGACTGCGCTCAGTACCGGCCCTGCCAGACCGCCAGCCAGCCCTCTTGATGTCCGGCCGCCACCTCGCGCAGGCTGCCAGCCAAAGCATGACGGGATAGCACGTCCTGCGTCAGCGCAGGCGGCACCACCCGATCCGCCTCCCCCACCCAGTGCGTCTGCCTGATATGAGCAATGGCGGGCAGGGCATCGGCGGCGTTAAGCGACCCGGCAAGCGGGCTCAAGCCCAGTTGCCGGGTCCACGCCACATGATCCAGATTGCCGGCCACCGTCTGCACCGCCACCACATCGTTGCGGCGCGCTGCCAGCAGCACCGCCAGCGCCCCGCCGCCGGAATAGCCGATCAGCTCGAGCGACCCCGCGCCGGTTTCAGCCTTCAGCCTGTCCAGCGCCCGCATCAGGCTGTCGACGACCTCGGGTGCAAAACGGTGGCTGCTCCAGTAGCGCGGCGCACACGGCTGCCTATCCGCACCGCCGTACTGGCACGGCCGCCCCAGATAAGCGATATTCGGGCGCACATCAACAAGCGCCAGCTGCAAGGCCAGCGCCTGCTGCGGCGTCGGGTCGGCCGACACAATGTCGCGGCTGGCATACGCGCGGCCATCGCCCTCCAGATACACCACCAGCGTCTGCCCGGCTAGCGGCTGGCGCGGTTGCCAGTAAACCAGCGGCAAGCCCGCCCCGGCCAGCGCATGGCGCTGCCAGCGCGTATCGGCCTGCGCCGATAGCGCCACACTGGCCGGCGGCGCGCTGGCACAGCCGGCCAGCACAGCAAGCAAACAGATGGCAAAAAAGCCGCGGACCCTGCCGCGGCTTTGCATCGATAGACCAGTGGTCAAACAGCTTCTCCTTAGAAAGCGTAACGTGCCTTAACCGAGGCGGTGGCATTGCTGTAGCCGCCCTTGCGCCATTCGCCATCCAGACGCGTGCTCAGCTCCAGGCCACCCTTGCCGGTATCGGCCTTGTAGGTGTGACCGATGCCGGCGCGCCACAGCCAGCGGCTCTGGCCGGAGGACTCGGTCGAAAACAAGGCACTGCTCTCGCCGGCGAAGGCCGAGGTCAGCACCGCACCATCGTTCATCAGGTCGTAGGCGGCACCCGCGTTCAGCGACGCAGACTGGCGCGCATTCAGCGGCAGCATGAAGCGGTTGTCGACCGCCAGCAGCGTCTGTTCGACCGAACGCTTGCCGTTGATCAGGTTTGCCGCGCCAGCCCCCGTCTCGCTGTACCCGTCTTCCTTGATACGCGTGTAATCCACACGCAGCGACGGCGTGGTGGTGATTTCGCGCGGCAGCGCAAAAGTGCGGCCGATGCCGGCACCCATGTGATAGCTCAGGCTGTCGTAGTCCGAACTTGCTTTCACCCCCATAAACGACAGCTGGCGTTCGCCCTGATTGCGGTTGCGGCCAGCATCGAGCTGGAAGTTGAGCTCGGTGCGTGCGTCCAACTGCACGCTGCCGTAGCCAATCAGCTGATACACATCGACCTTGGACGACTGCGGGGCGGAGGCAGACTTGCCATCCACATCGCTATGCGCGTAGGCCAGCGCCGCGCCCAGGCGCAGCTTGGGGCTGATCGCCGCATCGGCGCCGAACACCAGCCCGCCGGTGTTGGCCTTGAAGCCGGAAGTCTCGCTACGCGCATCCTGCTTGGCGTAGGAGCCGAACGGCTTCACCCACACATAGCGCTCGGCGGAAGGCTCGTCGCCGGACGACAGGCCGATATTGCCCTCGACGCGAGCCTGCACCACGCGGTTGATCGCGCCCAGACTGTCGCTGACCGCCGACAGCGCTGCCGACGGCAAGGCCGGCGTTAGCTGCTCAACAGCCTGCGCCAGACCGGTATCTGTACCCAGTTTGCCCAGCGCGTCGATCACCGGCGCCATCGCCCCGGCGTTGCCATTCGCCACCAGACGGTCGGCAATCTTGTCCAGCACCCGCGCCGCGTCCTGGCTTGCCAGCGGTACCGAGCCCTTGTTGTCCTTGACCACCTGCTCGATCGTGACCAGCTTTTTCAGCACCAGGTCAACGTTGTTGAGGTTATTCTTGTCAATTTCCGCGCTGAAGTCGAACAGCGCCGAGTTGTCGCTGACGCTGAACTTGCCGTCGCTCACCAGGTTAGTCGCCTGGATCACCCCAGCCAGGCGGTTAGTGGTGAATAGCGTGTTGGAGCTGGTGGCGCCGGCGGCGATCTCGCTATCCTGGCGCACGTCGACGTCAATCTTGGTGCCAGAATCCAGCGCTGCCATACCCTCGACTTTCAGCTGACTGTAAGTCTTGTCGCCGGTGGCGCGCACGGAGAGCGTCGCATCGGTCGTCTGGTGGTAGTCACCGATAATCTGGTAGCTCTCTGCCTTGGCCAGCACCAAGCGGCCGTGGTTGTGAGTACCATCGCTGGTTTTAAGCGCGTCGGCAAGGGTTGGCAGATCGTCTGCATCCGGGTGCGCGGCAATCCACGCCTTGCTACTGGAAGCTAGGCTGTCCAGCACCAGTACGCCGCCACTTTCTACCGTTAGTTGCTTCACATCGATCGCACCGCTGATGCGGTTGTCAGCACCCTTGACCGTCAACGCGTCGGCCTGGGCGTAGATATCGCCAACAATGCGGGTACTGCCAGCGAGGGCGATGCCGCCAAAGCTGGCCACAGGCATAGCGCCCCTGCCGAGCGGCAGTTCGTTTTCGGTTTGCCCCTGCGCAAACAGCGCAAACTGCTTGCCGTCGAGCACGGCCGGCTTGCTGCCGATGCCGGCGATGGTCACGCCAGCGGCCGTGGTGCCCTCATACAGTGCAATCGCCTTGTAGTCAGCGACGATGATGCCGTTATTGACGATGGCACCACTGATGACTGAGTCCGCTATATCCAAGCCATCGTCTTTAGCCGTAATCGTCCCAGTGTTGATCAGATTACCTGTAAGCTTCAGTCGTTCGATTTCATAGCCACTATCCCCGGCGACTATAGTGCCCTCGTTACGGATTTCGCCACCAATCTCCGCACCATCAATATCCACAGCATCATCGTTGGCCGTCAGAGTGCCGGTTTTGAAATTAATCAGGCTGCCGGTCAATTTTGCAGCAATATCATCACCAGAAAGCATGATCGCATCATCTTGCGCGCGAATACTGCCGCTATTAGTCAGGCGACCGTTTATCGTGGATGCTGCAACATGAATACCATCTGAATCTGAATTATCTTCAAAATTTTCAGTATCACCCGCTATGATCGAGCCATGATTGACAACATCGCCAGTCACTTCCGATTGGTCAATATAAATCCCATACTCGCCTGCGTAAATATCACCGCCATTGACTATATTTCCATTAACCAGACTGGGCTTTTCTCCAACATAATCGTCACCATCCCAGATTCCGGCACCAAGAATCCCAATGCCAATCTCGCCAGCAGAAATACTACCAGCGTTTGAAATAGCGTTACCAGCCTGCCCTTTCTCCACGACACTACCTTCAAACCGGATACCATCTTCATTTGCCAGAATAGTGCCCGTATTTTCCAGACCGCCTTTCAATGTCGAGTCTTGAATATAATACCCACTATTATTATCCCCACCACCGCCAGGCTCGCCGGCCTGGATCGTGCCGGAATTACGAACCACTCCTTTAATAGTCGATTTTGAAACTACAATACCTTCTCCGTCTGTAGTCGTAATCGTGTTTTTGTTTTCAAAAGCGCCTTCAACTGTAGTCTTGGAGAGCGAATAACCCGAGCTATAGGCGGAAAGCGTCCCCTCGTTGAGGATATCGCCTTTTATCGTACTGTTGCTAACCAATATGGCCGTACCATTAACGCTATTTATTTCTCCGCGATTGAAAACCCCGTCGCCATCCTTCCCCCCACCCAGCGTACTGCCGTAAATTTCGACACCCGCGTAATTGCTATTAATCTTGCCACCTGCAGCGTTTGTGATGTGGTGACTAACAATACTGGAGCCGACGTACAGCCCTTGATCGCCCGCAAGACCGGGGTCGCCGGCGGCATAGGTAATCAGCTGGCCGCTATTGTTGATATGACCGACGGTGGCGTCATTGACACGAATTGCCGCGCCCTCTCCCTCCGCGTAGATCGTGCCTGCATTGTCAATCCCACCTTTGATCTGCAGCTGGCTATTATCCGAGCGATCGCCTTTAACATGGATGCCGTCACCGCCATTCCAAGCATGGATAACACCCGTTTTCTCAACCTTCACCTGACCTTCAATCACCGGTGAGCCCACTTGATTGACAGGATTGAAGGCATAAAAAGTCACCGGATTAGCAGAAACAATGGCGATGCCATGCCGCTCCAAATCATCACCAGGATTGGTCTCGGTGTTGATCGTACCACTATGGGTGATATCACCACTGACGGCTACATGACCGCTAACCTTAATGCCTGCCGAGCCCCCACTATTATTCCACCCGGCACCAGTAATCAGCGAACCTTTATTATTGATAGCCTTGACTACAGTACCCCCACCGGTATCACTAGACTCGACATAAATGGCATCGCCTCCATCCGAGCTGGCACTCACATCAATGGAGGCTCCCTCATTAACGGTGATATTGACCGAGCCGTCATAGCTACCGAAAACCACACAGCTACTCGTAGCGCTTCCGGTGACAACACTTTCGCCACCCCACTCACTACAGGTGGGAACCGGCGTCGCCAGCGCCGGTGTGGCGGCGGCGAGCAGGCCGGCCAGCACCACGGCAGCGGCGCGGGTCGATGCCGGCTTGCCGCAGGCGGTGGCGTGTTCGTGGGCGACGATATAGGCCTGACGGGCAGCCGACCAGACAATGCGGTGAGTCTTGTTCATACGGTTTTTCCTTGAGATAAAGGCCGGCTGCAGCCGGCTCGCGGCATGAACACACATCGCATAAATGCGTAGCCATACAATGCCGCTATCGTATCGATAAAAACTCGCTAAAAACTTACCAAACCTTACATGCCGCGCTTTTTTGCCGTTTGGCCGTGACTTGCCAGTCAACGCCGGTCCTTGCCCCTGCCTTCGCCCTCGCCCCACAGAAAAGAAAACCCCGCCCTTGCACAGGCAAGGACGGGGTTTGAGGGTGAGACGCTCCGGCTTAGAACAGGCGCGAGTAGGTCAGATTGGCCTGGTAACCGCCCTGGCCAAAGGCCTGCACTTTCGCGGCGATGTGGTCGAACGGCGTGACCTTGTAATTCACCCCGGCATCCAGGCTGAACTGAGTTGCATCCAGCCCTTTGGCACGCACGCTGAAGCCCTGTTGCTCGGTATTCAGCTGTGCGCTCAGGTCGTAACCGTCCTTATCAAAGTGGATCAGACGGCCGCCAAAAGACAGATCCAGCTTTTCGGTGACAGTGCCGGACAGGCTGGCCGAGAGCTGCACCGCCGCGCCGGACTGCTTTTGCGCGTCCACGCTGAGCGCATCCGATGGCGAACCCACATTCTGCTCTTTGAGTGCGTCCACTTTCGCCTGATAGCCGATCACTTCGGCTGCGGACTGCAGGCGCAAATCAGCCACCTTGCCTACATGGGCGACCCCCAGACCCAGCAGCCAGGCGCTGGAATTCAGGTTATTCACCTCAGCTTTGCCATCGTTGGTCTGGCGGGTGACGTCGTTGTTTTGCGCACCGAACCCTACCCGTCCGGTCAGGTAGCCATTGCCGTCGGCAAATACCGGTTTGGCCAGCTGCAGGCCAGCCGCCAACCCGTCACCATCGGCGTTGAAGTACTGGCTACCGACCTTGTTGCGCTCGACGGTGAAGTTGCCACGCCAGGTCAGGTTCCCCGCAACTTGGTCGACATAGCTGATGCGCAGACCGGAGCTGTTCAGATCGTAGGACTGATAACCGGCATCGTTCCCGGCTTCCTGCTTGCGGCTGAAGTAGCTGGCGCTGACGCCACGCGCATTTTTCTGCAGGTCGTCGTACACATCCGGCGCCGCGTACAGCGCAGACGACTTCGCCTGATCGAGCAAGGACGCGTAGGTCTCGGGCGAGAAGCGATCGAAGATGGCATCAGTATCCGCGCCGGCCACAGAAGCCGCAACCAGGCGCTGCAGCAGCTTGCCACCGTAGAACTGCTGCACGCCGCCAGCATCGCTCACCATCAGGCCGCCCAGAATCTGGCGCTGGTTGTCGTCACGGATCACCTGCCCGGCAAAGCCGGTGTAACCGCCCGAGTCCAGACCGACCACGCTGCCGGTACCCAGGCTGAACAAGGCGTTACCGACCCCGGCATTCTGCACGCTGCCAAACTGACCGCTGACCTTGCCCGGCTGGACGGCAAACAGCTGGAGGGCTTCACCTGCGGCCAACGTACCGCCCTGATAAGACTTGAGCTGCAACTGGGCGTCGCCGCTGATGGTCAGGTTGCCGTCGACCACGATCTGGTCGTAATGAACCCCTGCCACACGAGCACCCGCCCCCGAGGTACCGACTTCCATTTCCGCGACCGAGCCACCTTGCAGGTTGAGGTTGCCCACGGTCAGCTTGCCAGGCGAGTTCCCCGGCGTCAGCCAGGAATTTTTCCCCATGCTCAGGCTGCCACTGAGCTTGCCTGCGCCCGACACCACACCGCCAGACACGCTGGTCTGGCCGGCGTTCACCGCACCGGCAACACCGCCACCGGCCTGGCCAAGATGCAGGATGGCCGCGTCTTCACGCTTTTGCGCCGAAGTGCTGATATTGAGATTGCTGGCCTGCAGGTTGCCAACCACATCCAGGCGACTGCCCGCAGCGGATACCGTCACAGTCGGACTGATCACGCTGGCTCCTTGCTGAACCAGCAGATGCGCCTTATCGCCACTCAACGTCAGCTTACCGCCAGTACCGGTATTGACCTGTCCGGTCGTGGCCACCTCAAGCAAGGTCTTATCGCCAAGATTGATATTGCCGGCCTGAACCATGCCGTTTTCCTTGACTGCCAGGGTCGAGCCGGACTGCAGATCGACCTTGGGGAAGGCCAGTGTCGAGTCCTTGCTGACCGTCACCACCGCGCTGCTTGACGAGCCTGTGCCCGACGAACCATTTCCAGACGCACTGCCAACGTTGAACACGCTGTTCGGGTCAGACGATGTGAGCGAATCCTTGACTTCAAATGCGCCCTCGCGGATATCCAGCACGCCGGTGCCGCTGACCTTGCCGGTAAACGCGCTCTTGCCCAGCACCGTCAGCCGGTTATTTCCCAGCGCCACATTGCCGGCACCGGAGAGGTTGGTGATGCGCTGGTCGCCCTGCACCAGGCTGAGCGTACCCACCTTGTCCGCGCTGCTGTTGACCGTCACCCCGACGCGCTCGGCAAGCAGGAAGGCACCTTGCAGCGCAAGCGTTCCCTGATCGACGATCAGGTTACTGGCGTCAAAGCTGCCCGCAGTACCGTTCAGCGTCAGCGTACCGGCGCCGGTTTTCTGTACCGTCCCATCGCCTGCGATCTTGCCTGCGTAGATCGAATCGCCGCTTTGCGCGAGCGTAAGCTTGTCGGTCACATTGACGATGCCCGTCGCGGCACCAGCAAGACCAGCGGTGGAGATGGTACGGTCGCCGCTGATATTCAGCGTGCCGTCGTTGCTCACCTTGCCGGTCGCGCTAAGGTTAGCGTTCAGCGTGCTGGTGCCGGTGTTGTTGAGGCTGGCGACTGTCTGCGCGGCGTTCACCTGGTAGCTGCCGCTGTTCGTCACCACACCGACGGTGTCTGCCGTGCCGGCGATAAAGTTGGCGCCTTGTTCGACGGTGATCGCACCCGCATCGGCCAGCGTGCCGCCGCCCGTGGTGTCCACCGTGCCGGCCTTGACCGTCAGCCCGCCCGTCGCGGTATTGGCGCCGGTCAGCGTCAGCTTGCCCGCGCCGGTCTTGTCCAGCGCACCCGCGCCGGTAAAGATACCGCTATACAGCGAGTCTTTACCCTGATCCTGAGCGATGGTCAGCTTGGCTGCCTCGGCAAGATCGGTGACACCGCTGCCGGTGTAACCGGCACTGGTGGTGGTCCGGTTGCCCGTCACCTCGATCCGGCCGTTATTGGTCACCGTGCCGATCGCGCTGATGTTGGCCTGCTGCTTAAGCGTGCCGCCGGCCTGATTGTCAACCGTGCTCTTGCTGATCAGGTCTGCCAACAGCGTACCCACGCCAGTGCCTGTGTTAATCAGGCTGGCCACCGTCTGCGCTTTGTTCACCTGATAGTTGCCGCTGTTCACCACCGCACCGACAGTATCCAGCGTGCCGGCGATGAAGGAAGCGCCTTGTCCGATGGTGATCGCGCCAGTATCAAACAGCGTGCCGCCGCCAGTGGTGTCGATCGCACCTGCCTTGACCGTCAGTCCGCCGCCAAAACCATTGGCGCCGGTCAGCGTCAGCTTGCCCGCACCGGTCTTGTCGAGCGTGCCTGCGCCGTTGATCTGGCCTGCGTAGGTCGAATCGCCGCCCTGCACCAGCGTCAGCTTGTCAGTGCCTTGGGCAAGGTTGACGCGACCGCTAGCGACACCTTCCAGCCCGGCGGTGGTGATGGTGCGATCGCCGCTGATATTCAACGTGCCGTCGTTGCTGACCTTGCCGGTCGCGGTGATGTCGGCCTGCTGATCAATGGTGCCACCTGCCGCGTTGCTGACGGTGCTGGTGCTGGTCAAGTTGGCCTTGAGCGTGCTCACGCCAGTTGCGGTATTGCTCAGGCTGGCCACCGTCTGCGCGGCGTTCACCTGATAGTTGCCACTGTTTATTACCTCGCCGACGGTGTCCGCCGTGCCGGCAATGAAAGTGCCGTCTTTTTCGATGGTAATCGCACCAGTGTCGGCTAGCGTGCCGCCGCCGGTGGTGTCGACCGTACCTTTCTTGACCGTCAGCCCGCCGGTGGCGGTGTTGGCACCGGTCAGCGTCAGCTTGCCAGTGCCGGTTTTATCCAGTGCACCCTTGCCGGTAAAAGCACCGCTATACAGCGAGTCTTTATCCTGCGCGATGGTCAGCTTGGCTGCCTCGGCAAGATTGGTTTCACCGCTGCCTTGGTAGCCGCCACTAGTAGTGATCCGGTTACCCGTCACCTCGATCAGGCCATCATTGGTCACCGTGTTGGTCGCGGTGATGTTGGCTTGCTGCACGATCTTGCCGCCTGCCGCGTTAGTCACGGTGTCATTACTGACTAGGTTGGCCGCCAGCGTGCTCACGCCAGTGCCGGTATTGCTCAGGCTGGCTACCGTCTGCGCGGCGTTCACCTGGTAGCTGCCGCTGTTTGTCACCGCGCCGACGGTGTCCACCGTACCGGCGATAAAGCCCGCCCCCTGTTCGATGGTGATCGCACCGGTGTCAAACAGCGTGCCGCCGCCGGTGGTGTCGATCACACCGGCCTTAACTGTCAGCCCGCCTTTAAAACCGTTGGCGCCGGTCAGCGTCAGCTTGCCCGCTTCGGTCTTGTCCAGCGCGCCTGCGCCGTTGATCTGGCCGGCGTAGGTCGAGTTGCCTTTTTGCGCGAGCGTCAGCTTATCGGCCACGTTGACAACGCCCGTCGCGGCGCCCTCCAGCCCGGCGGTGGTGATGGTGCGCTCGCCGCTGATGTTCAGCGTACCGTCGTTGGTCAGCTTGCCGTCCGCGGTGATGTCGGCCTGCTGATCAATGGTGCCACCTGCCGCGTTGCTAACGGTGCTGGTGCTAGTCAGGTTGGCCTTGAGCGTGCTGATGCCTGTGCCTGTGTTATTGAGGCTGGCTACGGTCTGCGCGGCGTTCACCGTGTAGTTGCCGCTATTGGTCACCACACCGACGGTGTCCACCGTGCCGGCAACAAAGGTGCCGTCTTTTTCGACGGTGATCGCACCGCTGTCGGCCAGCGTGCCGCCTCCGGTGGTGTCCACCGTGCCTTGCTTGACTGTCAGCCCGCCGGTGGCGGTATTGGCTCCGGTCAGTTTGAGCGTGCCACTGCCTGCCTTGTTCAGCGCGCCCGTGCCGGTAAAGGTGCCGGCAAAGGCAGAGTTGCCAGACTGATCAAGTGTGAGCACAGCTTTTTTGGTCGCACCACCTGACGTCAGGTTTTCCAGCACAAACTTGCCGTTGCCATCCAGGGCCGTGGTCGTGATCCGCTGCTCGCCGACCACCCCCCAGTCCTTGTTATTGGTCACCGTGGCGGCGCTGATATTGGCATTGTCGCTGACAAGCGTACCTTCGCCAGAGAGCATCTGGCCTTGCAACAGGGTGCCGTTATTCACCAGCGCACCCGACACCGTGACGGTATCCATATTGGACAGCAAGGCGTCTGCGCCATTATTGAGGCTGGTCATCGTGGCCTTGTCCCCCAGCATCAGGGAGCCCAGGTTGCTGATGTCGGTTGCGGTCAGCGCCGCGCCTTTCAGAGTCCCCAGCGCGCCCCCCTTGTCAACTGCCAGCGTGGAAAGCTGCTCGGCCCCGGCCAGCAACAGGCTGCCACCGTCCTTGACAGTCACTTTGGTAGATCCGGTAGCCGAAAGTTTGCCGGATGTTTTACCGTCACCAGTCAACACCTTGCCTTCGTGCACGGTCAGCTCGGTCAGGCTATTCTGCCCGGTCAGGTACAGCGTACCGGTATAGCCGTTATCGCCAACCTCCAGCTTGCCGTTGGAAATCGTCCCGCGCATAAAGGCTACATCGTCAACTTTCTTGCCGTCGACCAACTGCTGACTATCGAACACCACCACCTTGCCGGTCTGGCCGTTCAGGTTGATGGCGTTCATCCACTCGACCGAACCTAGGCCATATTCAGAGCCGAACACCAGCGTGGAGTTGGTTTTCAGGGCGTCACTGCCCCATTGCAGGGTCTGCCCCTTGTCGGCCGAATTGGCGGTACGGCCGAAATTAAGCTGGATCCCCTCTACACGGCCGGAGGCGAAGCCGCCCGCACCGTCCCAAGCGATCTGCCCCGGCACAATGGTGCCCACCTTTTTGGTCACGTTTTCCGACAGCAACAGCACGCCCGCACTCAGGTTTGGCTGCGTCGTACCAGTACCGTTGAACACGATATTACTGTCGCTGTGGATGCCATCGCCCAGCGTGGTTTCCAGCGTACCGCCGGCGATGATGGTCTTGCCGGTATAGGTGTTGGTACCGGCGAACTGCACCAATCCGCCACCTGAGATGCGCACATCCGCACCGCGCCCCGAGGCATAGGCTGCACCATCGATACTGCCTGCGCTGTCGTCAGCAATGCCGCCTTCAAAGCGGATGGTATTGCCCTGCCCCGGGCTCAGCGTGACGCTGCCGCCCTTCATGACAAAAATATCGGCTCCGGTAGCCTGGCCAGCTTCACCACCGTTAGTACTGGAACCCGCCACCGCATAGTTGTCACGGAACAGGGCATTGCCGGTAATAGTCAGCGAACCGCCTTCGCGCACAAAGATCGCCCCGCCGTAGCCGGAACCGCCGCCGCCACCACTACCGTCGCCGCTCGAACCGACCCCGGCGCCAAAACCGGCAGAACCGCCCTCACCCGCATCGCCTTCCTTGGCAAAACCGGTCGAACCGCCGGCGCCGCCGGCGCCCCCCGAGCCGCCACCGGCACCGAAGCCGCCAGCACCGCCGCTGCCGCCAGCACCGCCAGCACCGCCTTCAGTTTTCGACAGGCCGCCCGCACCACCATTACCGCCACTGCCGCCACTACCGCCTCCAAAAAACTCGGAGCCACTACCGCCACTGCCACCATCGCCACCGTCGCCACCTTTTGCCCGGGTACCATCGTTCAACCCTTTCACCCATTCGGCCGCATTGGCAATTTGGGTGGCAAGCTCAATCCCCGCAATAACGGACTGTGCAATTTTCGTCGCGCCCGTAGCAAATGAAGGGAATGGTGCATTGGAAAAGGCCGCACCGGCTTCAGACACCGCATTTGCAAAATCAAGCCCTGCCGTTGCCGTATCCTTGATCAAGGTGTAATTGAAGGCGACACCCTGGCTGCCATCACCACCATCACCACCACGTCCACCGACACCGTTGCTAGGCGGAGTCTTATTCGCGTTCTGGCCGCTAAAACCAGCCAACCCTTCGCCATCGGTCAGATAAGGCAACACGGAGTTGGCATTATTGCCGCTTTTCCCATCCGTGCCGGTAGGCCCAGTTGCTTGCAACCCATTGAGCGAGCCACCGGTATTGAGCGGCGAAGTCGCAACAAACCCCTGCACAGGATTAGTCAGCGTTTTATCAAAAGTAACGGTATTACCGACAATACTCGTAATCTTTGCCCCGTCAGGAATCCCTTCCCCCGAAACTGTCATCCCCACCTTCAGATTTTTAACCTCGCCTAGGGTAATGCTGTTCGTGGTCTGTGCCTTAACCGCCGAAGTCACAATACTAGACTTGTCAGCCAGATCGGCAGTCAGTGGTTTGCTCAAGGTGACCTGACCGGTCGTTTTGTCGTAGGCGGTCACGGTCGTCCCGGCCGGGATGCCGTCGCCACTAATGACACCACCAACCTGAATCCGGCCATCCGGCGCGGCCAGCGTGATGGTATTGGCACCTTGCTTGCCGATTTCCGCCTTACTGGAAAAACTCAGCACGCCGTCGGGCATTTCCTTGCTAAGCGTGACCTTGCCGGTTTTTGAGTCGATGGCAGTGACAACCGTCCCATCTGGAATCCCCTCACCCTTCAGAGCCATGCCCACGCTCAAGCCCAGCGAGGCGGCGGCCAGGATAATGGTTTTACGGTCTGCACCATCCACCACAAACTGCGCGCTATTGAGCTTGGGCGTGCTGATGAACTTCAAGGCGCTCGTACTCAGCGTACCGGTCACCGGCTTGTTCAGGATCACTTCGGTGATCTTGTTGTCACTGTCGCGTTTGACGTCGGTCACCATCGTGCCGTCGGGAATGCCCACCACGCCCGAGACAATCGCTCCCATCTCGATCCGCCCGCCAGCGCCTAGATTCGCCAAAGCCTGTCCGGTAATTCTGGAGCTTTTATCGTCAACTTTTTCAATCGACAGGCTGCCCGAAACATCCTTGATGGCCTTGTCAGACAGGGTCAGCGCATTGTCCAGCCTGACGGTTTTTCCATCGGCCGAAACCGATGCGACTTTTGCCGTCCCGGTGGTACCATCCAGCGTCACCAGTTGGCCAACTTTCAGCGGTGTAGCGTTGTCCCCCAGGTTGATGGTCTGGATACTCTTGCCGTCGCTCTCCACCTTGGGAATGGTATTAAATGCAGAAAATGCCACCACATTGGCTTCGCGCTGCACCAGCGTGATATTGGCGCTTTGCACGCGGACATCCGGCGCGCCGCCACCTGTGCCGCCTTCGACCACGTTACCGGTAAACTGCACATTGCTCAGGGTAATTGTCTGGCCCTTGTCGACAAAAAGCGCCCCGCCCAAGCCTGCACCACCACCACTGCCATCGCCGCCCTTGGTGTGGTAGTTGGTGTAGGTCACATTCTCGGTCTTGGGAGCGGTATTACAAGCTGCGCCGCTCACCCCGAGCATGCAGCCGCCTTTAGCTGCACCGTCCTGGGTGCTGATGCTTGACCCATTGAAAAATTTATCCAGATCCACGGCCGAAGGCGCGGTAGCCGCCAACACGCCCCCCGAGAGCAAGGCCGCTGCCACAAACACGGCAGCAGCCCGTGTCGACGCCGGCTTGCCGTGGGTGGTGGCGTGCTCATGGGTGACGATGTAAGCCTGGCGGACAGCCGACCAGACGATGCGGTGGGTTTTGTTCATGCGGTGTTCCCTTGCGATGGATAAAGGTTGGCGGTCTTGATGCAACGCTTACAGCACATCAAGACATCGCCATAAAATGACGTGATACTATCAAGACTAACCCATCAAAGAACTTACAAATTCTTACATGAAACTCTTTTTAGTGGCGGCAGACCAACCACCCCGCAACCTGCTACTCCAGATCTGCCGCTACCTGCTGTTCGCGCTATGGCTGCTAGCCCCGTGGCTGGCAGTGCAGGCTGAGACGGCACCTGCCCCCATTCATTGGGCGCAGCTGGCCGACCCGCAAGGGCGGCTGGATATCGAGCAAGCCGCTCGCCAGCGCTACGTCCCCGCCAGCGGCCAGCCGGCACTGGGCTACCGTGCCGGTGCCACCTGGCTGCGGCTGGAGTTACCCGCCTTACGCGGCGAACACTACGGCTGGCTGGAACTGCGCTCGGCCTTGCTCGACCGTGTGACGTTCTACCAACGCGATGCCGATGGTCGCTGGCAAGTGCAGCACGCGGGCGACCGGGTACCGATTACCGACCACACGCTGAGCTATCGCCAGCCGGTGTTCCGCGTGAACTGGCCCGACGGCCAGCCAGTCACGGTTTACCTGAGGCTCGCCAGCAGCAGCACGCTGAGCTTTCCGTGGGCGCTGCACACTCCCTCCTCCTTCATGTCCTCCGCCGGCCGCGAGCAGTTATTGTTCGGCGTGTTCTACGCCATCCATCTGGTGCTACTGGTGAGCAGTACCTGGTTCTGGCTGCGTACGCGCAGCCTGTCCTTCGTCCTGTTCGCGCTGTGCGTGCTGGCCAACCTGGTCAGTACCCTGTGCGCCGAAGGCCATGCCTACCAATATCTGCTGCCGGACCGGCCACGGCTGACCGACGCGCTTTATGTGGTCAGCTGGTTTATATCGACGCCGCTGGGGGTGGTGTTCGCCTGCCAGTATCTCGGGCTGTATGCCGGGCGCTGGCGCCGCACTGCACTGGGTGCGACTTGGCTGGCCGCGGCCATCGCACTATTTGCTGCACCGTGGCTGATCTGGGCCAACGTCAGCGCCTTGCGCCCGGCCTACCTGCTATGGGCGCTATTCGCCAATCTGCTGTTGCTGTTGGTGTCGCTGTGGCAACGGGTGCAAGGCAACCGTGCTGCAGGGCCGCTATTTCTGGTACAGCTGCTGTTTCTTGGCGGCATCGGGATGCGGCTGGCGCGCAATATCGGCCTGCTCGAGCCGGGCTTGCTGGCCGATAACGCGCACTACTTGGGAATGATGGCTTTTTTCCTGATCATGCATTCAGCCATCACCTTGCGCTACACCGACCTGCGCGCCGAGAAGGACGCGGCGCAAGCCGAGGCGCTCAAGGTCGCGCGCGAGGCGGAGAGCCGGCTGGAACAGGAGGTCGCGGCACGCACGGCCGAACTCAGGGAAGCGATGGAACAGGTGGAGACGGCGCTACTGCTGGAGCGGCATGCACAGCAACAGCAACAGCAGTTTCTGGCGACGGTGTCGCACGAATTGCGCACACCGCTGGCGGTGATCGATAGCGCAGCGCAAAACCTGATGCTGTCCGAGCCGCAGGACAGCCCGTCCGACATACGCACGCGCCGTCGCTACGAGAAGATCCTCAACGCCAGCCGGCGGCTGACGCTATTGCTGCAAGACTCCCTGCATGAAAAGCGCTTCGCACTGTTGCGCCACCGTGCCGCCGCACAAGCCTGCGTGCCCAAGGCACTATTGGAAGACGCGGCGCGGGCCGCGCAAGCACTGTCGGATGAGCATGCCATAGAAGTCAACTGCAAGGGCTTGCCGGCACAGTGGTGTTGCGATCCGCAGCTGACCATGCTGGTGCTGCGCACGCTGGCAGACAATGCGGTCAAGTACACCCCCGCCGGTTGCCGCATCGTGCTGGGTGGCCGGCAAGAAGGGAACGAACTAGTGCTGGAGATCAGCGACAACGGGCCGGGCATAGACCCGGACGAGCTGGCGCATGTATTCGAATATGGCTACCGAGGCCGCAGCAGCCGAGCCCAGGCGGGAACCGGCCAGGGCTTGCCGCTGGCGCGGCAGATGCTGGCCTGGCAGGGTGGTTCGCTGACGCTGAACAACCTGTCTCACGGCGGCTGCCGCGCCACGCTGCGCCTGCCGGCACAGATACCGGCTCAGGCCAGCATCACACACGCCGTCAGCGCATAACCCTCGCGGTGTACGGTCTTGAGCGGCAGCTCGCTGCCGCATTCTTGCTTGCAACGCTGGCGCAGGCGGCTGACCAGCGTATCGAGGCGGCGCTGGTCGTAGTCCAGCCAGTCGTAGCCGAAGGCTTCGACGATATCGCGCCGGCTGGCAGCCTCGCCCTGACGCGTAACCAGCAGGCTCAGCAATTGCAACTCTGCCACCGACAGGTCAAGCGCACTGCCATCAGGAGCACACAGCTGCCGCTGCGCGCGGTTCAACTGCCACGAACATGGCAACAGACGGCGAGCCAGCGCGTGCAAGGTGGCATCCAGCTGAAGCAGGTTGACCGGCTTGACCAGATAATGGTCGGCGCCTTGCTGCAAGCCTGCGACCATATTTTGTGTCGTACCCAGCGCAGTCAACAGCACGACTCCGCACGCCGGATAGTGTTCGCGTAAACAGCTGACGACATCAAAACCGCTGCCGTCAGGCAGCATCACATCGCACACCGCCATATCGACCTGCGCCAGCAAGGGCAGGCTTTGCGCCACACTGCCGGCTTCCAGCACATCCCAGCCACGCGCGCGCAAAAAATCAGCCAGCTCCTCGCGCAATTCGGCTTCGTCTTCCAGCAACAGTAATTTGGCCATACTCAATTCTTGATGATTGCGGGTGGGCTTGCTTCGAGGCCATTTATCCACCCCGGTACGCGCTGGCCACACAATACAGCAGCACAGGTAAATTAAAACAATATATAAAATATTATATGTGAATTAACATAGACCACAACAATCACGCCAAGACGCCACGCTTGCCACGCAAAAATCCCCGCCGGTCAAAAACGGGCGGGGATTTTTTCAGCCAGACTACGCAATGTGACAACAATGCCAGCTCAGGCCAGCGCCTCTCTATCCACGCCATGGTGGCGTAAACGGCGGCGCAGGTGTTCCAGGCCCTCGATCTGGATCTGGCGCACGCGCTCACGGGTCAGGCCCAGTTCGAGGGCCAAGTCTTCCAGCGTCCTCACCTCCTGCCCGGCCAGGCCGTAACGCCGCTCGACCACGAAGCGCATCTTGGCCGGCAGCTCGCTCATCCAGCCTTCGACATAGCGGTTCACCTGCTTCAGATGCAGTTGCAACTCGGGCACATCCTGCGACTCGTCGGGAATGGCATCGCCCAGACTGAGTGCAGGGTCATCGCTCAAGGGGGAATCCAGCGACAACATGCGCTCGTTCAGATTCATCATCTCGCGCACCATCGCCTCGTCCGCCCCCGCCTCGTCCGCGATCTGGCGATGTGTCGGCTCATAGCCCAGACGGGCTTCCAGCTTGCGCTGGATGCGCAGATAGCTATTAAGCTGCTTGACGATATGCACCGGCAGACGCACGGTGCGCGACTGGTTGATAATGGCGCGCTCGATATTTTGCCGCACCCACCAGGTGGCATAAGTAGAAAAACGGAAGCCGCGCTCGGGGTCGAATTTGTCCAGCGCGTGCATCAGCCCCATATTGCCTTCCTCTATCAGGTCGAGAAACGGCAGACCGCGGTTGGTATAGCGCTTGGCGATATTGACAACCAGGCGCAGATTGCGCGAGATCATCTCCTGGCGGGCATCAAAATCGCCGGCGACCACGCGCCGGGACAAGGCCAGTTCTTCTGCCGGTTTGAGCAGGGCTTTTTGCCCTATTGTGTTGAGATAGACTTGGATGATGTCGGTCACCTCCTCACGCTCGGACTCGACGGCCGCCACATCACCGTGTTCTTCTTCAGAAGCATCCAGTTCCAGCAACTCCAGTTCGTCGTCCATATTCCCTCCTCAGCGGTTTGCCCATCACCAACTGGTGACAGTTCGCCCCCGGCAAAGACAAATCTATTTATACAGCACGCATAAACCATTACAAGTTAATTGTTCATGACAAGTGACATAATCAAACCCATCAAACCGATAAGCGACATCAGCCCCCCATGTCTACGCCTTTAGAACTAGTTCGCCTAGTCCTCACGAACTAGCCGGATAGCTCCCCTAGACCAGCATTGATGCAAATCAAACTTGGCAAATTTGATAGGTGGTATTTACTCCCTATTAAAAATCCTAAGTCCAAGCCTCGATATGCAAGCACTGAGCCGTGCCGATCTGATACGCGGCAACTGGGGTCGCCGTCGCCAGGCGCAACTCTATCCGCCAGGTGCGCTACCTGACACCCAACTGGAAAACCGCTGCACCCGCTGCGGCGACTGCGCGCGCGCCTGCCCCGAAGGGATTATCACGGCAGGGCAAGGCGGTTTTCCGGTACTGGACATGAAGCGCGGTGGCTGCAGCTTTTGCGGCCAGTGCCAAGCGGCCTGCCCAAGCGGTGCCCTGAGCCGGCAAGCGGCCCATAGCCTGCCGTGGCAGGCGGTCATCGCTAAAAATTGCCTCGCCGCACAACAGATCGAATGCCGGGTGTGCGGTGAAAGCTGCGATGCGGATGCCATCCGCTTCGAGCTGGCCATAGGCCAGGCACCACGCCCGCTGCTAGCACTTGAGGCCTGCACCGGTTGCGGCGAATGCGTCCGCGCCTGCCCGGCCGCCGCCATCACGCTCGCCCCCACTCCCCATAAGGACAAACAGCCATGAATGTTTCCGGCGTTGCCGTGCGCTGCACTCCAGAAAAACGCCATGCGGTATGTGCCGCCTTCGAAGCCATGGACGGCGTGGAAATCCATGCTGCCACCGACGATGGTCGTGTGGTCGTAGTCATCGACAAGGACAACACGCGCGAGGCGGCCGATGCCTATGTCGCGCTGCACGACGTCGATGGCGTACTCAATGTATCTCTCGTTTACGCCTATGCGGACGAGGGCGATATCCCCAGCTTGTTTAATCAGGAAAAATCACAATGACCCTAAATCGACGCGATTTCATCAAGGCCAACGCCGCAACAGCGGCGGCAACCGCCATCGCGGTACAGATGCCGATGCTGGCGGGTAACGCCCAGGCGGCCGCTGCTGGCGACATCAAGTGGGACAAGGCTGCCTGCCGTTTTTGCGGCACCGGCTGCTCGGTGCTGGTCGGGGTCAAGGGCGGCCGCGTGGTGGCCACCCAGGGTGACCCGGATGCGCCGGTCAACCGTGGCCTGAACTGTATCAAGGGTTATTTCCTGTCCAAGATCATGTACGGCCAGGATAGACTGCAAAAGCCGCTACTACGCATGACGAACGGCAAATACGACAAGAACGGCAAGTTCACGCCGATCTCGTGGAAGCAGGCCTTCGACATCATGGAGCTGAAGTACAAGGAAGCGCTGAAAACGCAGGGACCGGACTCCATCGCCATGTTCGGCTCGGGCCAGTGGACGATCTGGGAAGGCTATGTCGCATCCAAGTTCATGAAGGCCGGTCTGCGCAGCAATAACCTCGACCCGAACGCACGCCACTGCATGGCCTCGGCCGTAGTCGGTTTCATGCGCACCTTTAATATGGACGAGCCCATGGGCTGCTACGACGACATCGAAAAAGCCGATGCCTTCGTACTGTGGGGCTCGAATATGGCCGAGATGCACCCGATCTTGTGGAGCCGCATCACCGACCGCCGTCTGTCCAGCAAGAACAGCGAAGTGCATGTACTGTCGACTTACCAGCACCGCAGCTTCGAGCTGGCCGACAACAAGATGGTGTTCGCGCCGCAAAGCGATCTGGCCATCCTCAACTACATCGCCAACCACATCATCAGTAGCGGCCGCGTCAATCAGGACTTCATCAACAAGCACGTCGCTTTCATGAAGGGCGACACCGATATCGGTTACGGCCTGCGCCCGACCCATCCGCTGGAGAAAAAGGCCAAGAACGCCAACTCCGGCAAGATGTCGCCTATCGATTTTGCCGCCTACAAGAAGTTCGTATCCAGCTACACGCTGGAGTACACCGCCAAAATTTCCGGCGTGCCGGCTGCCAATCTGAAAAAGCTGGCCGAAACCTATGCCGACCCGAAAAAGAAGGTAGTCAGCTTCTGGACCATGGGCTTTAACCAGCACACCCGCGGCACCTGGGCCAACAATCTGGTCTACAACATCCACCTGTTGACCGGAAAAATCTCGCAGCCCGGCTGCGGCCCGTTCTCGCTCACCGGCCAGCCTTCGGCCTGCGGCACCGCGCGCGAAGTGGGCACCTTCGCCCACCGCCTGCCGGCCGATATGGTGGTCACCAACCCCGAGCACCGCAAGACTGCGGAGAACATCTGGAAGCTGCCGGACGGCACCATTCCGGCCAAAGTCGGCCTGCACGCCGTTGCGATGGCGCGCGCGCTAAAAGACAGCAAGATCAAGGTCTACTGGCAGCAGTGCAACAACAATATGCAGGCCGGCCCCAATATCAATGAAGAGCTGTATCCGGGCTGGCGCAACCCGAACGCTTTCGTCATCGTGTCCGACCCCTACCCGACCGCCTCGACCCAGGCGGCCGACCTGATCCTGCCGACGGCGATGTGGGTGGAAAAGGAAGGCGCTTACGGCAATGCCGAGCGCCGCACCCAGTTCTGGCGCCAGCAAGTGGCCGCACCGGGCGAAGCCAAGAGCGATATGTGGCAGATCATGGAGTTCTCCAAGCGCTTCAAGATGGAGGAAGTGTGGCCGGCGGCACTGTTGGCCAAGAAGCCGGAATACCGTGGCAAGACCCTGTACGACGTACTGTACGGCCAGCCGCATATCAAGCGCTTTACCCTGGCCGAAGTCGAAAAGGTCAACGGCAAGGGCTATATGAACGACGAGTCGAAACACTTCGGCTTTTACGTGCAAAAAGGCCTGTTCGAGGAATACGCGGCTTTCGGTCGCGGCCATGCGCATGACCTTGCCCCGTTTGACACCTACCACAAGGCGCGCGGCCTGCGCTGGCCGGTGGTGGGCGGCAAGGAAACGCTGTGGCGCTACCGTGAAGGCTTCGACCCGTATGTGAAAAAGGGCGAGAACTTCAGCTTCTACGGTTACAAGGACAAGAAGGCACGCATCATCGCGCTGCCGTACGAGCCGGCGGCGGAAAGCCCGGACAAGGACTTCGATCTGTGGCTGTGTACCGGCCGCGTACTGGAGCACTGGCATACCGGCACCATGACGCGGCGCGTACCCGAACTGTACCGCGCCGTACCGGATGCCCAGCTGTTTATGCACCCGGACGACGCGGCACGGCGCGGCATCAAGCGCGGCCAGCAGGTGAAGATCCAGTCGCGCCGCGGCGAGATCCAGCTGTCGGTGGAAACCCGCGGCCGCAACAAGCCGCCCAAGGGTCTGGTGTTCGTGCCTTTCTTCGATGAAGGCCGCCTGATCAACAAGCTGACACTGGACGCGACTTGCCCGCTCTCGAAAGAGACCGACTACAAGAAGTGCGCCGTGCGCGTGGTCAAGCTCTGATGAGCAAGCAGGCCAAACCTGTCAGCGGCAAGCCCGCCAACCCTGTGCGCCGGCTGTTCATGTCCGGCTCGCTGGGCGCGGCCTGCGCCGCAGGGATGGTCGGGGCGGGTCTCACCAGCTACAGCACACAGGCGCAAAGCGCCCCGGCCGATGCCCTGCGCCCACCCGGTGCCTTGCCCGAGGCCGATTTTTTATCGGCCTGCGTGCGCTGCGGCCTGTGCGTGCGCGATTGTCCGTACGACACGCTCAAGCTGGCGCCGCTGGGTGCAGGCCTGGGCGTGGGCACGCCCTACTTCAAGGCACGCCACATACCCTGCGAGATGTGCAGCGACATGCCATGCCTGCAGCACTGCCCGACCGGCGCGCTCGACCCTCGGCTTAGCGATATCAATCAGGCGCGCATGGGTCTGGCCGTGCTGCTGGACCAGGAAACCTGCCTCAACTTTCTCGGCCTGCGCTGTGATGTCTGTTACCGCGTCTGCCCGGCGATAGACGAGGCAATCACCCTGGAAAAGCAGCGCAACCCGCGCTCGGACCGCCACGGCATGCTGCTGCCTACCGTGCATTCGGCGCACTGCACCGGCTGCGGCAAGTGCGAGCACGCCTGCGTGCTGGAAGAAGCGGCGATCAAGGTCCTGCCGCTGTCGCAAGCCAAGGGCAAGCTGGGCGCGCACTACCGTCTGGGCTGGGAGCAAAAGGCCGGCAACCACGGCAAATCGCTGTTGGGCGAGGATATGGTCGAACTGCCGGTGCGCGGACTGGAGACCAGCGCCGGGTCGGCCTGGACGCCACCGCCACTGGATGGGGAGTGGAAACCATGAAGCGAAGCTTTTTGCTGCGGGAACGCTTTTTGATCCTGCGCCGCGTCAGCCAGGCCGCCATCCTGTTGCTGTTTGCCTTCTCGGGCAGCCTGTCCGGCTATCTGGGCGGGCTGTGGCTGCTCAAGGGCAACCTCAGTGCCAGCCTGGTGGCCGATACCGTGCCGCTGAATGACCCGTTCGTGCTGGCCCAGTCGCTGGCGGCCGGTCATCTGCCCGAACTGACCGCCGTGATCGGAGCCGCCATCGTCATCGCCTTCTATCTGCTAGCCGGCGGTCGCAGCTTCTGCGCCTGGGTGTGTCCGGTCAATGCCGTCACCGACAGTGCCCTGTGGCTGAGACGCCGTGCCGGCATCAAGGGCGGGCATGCGCCGGCCAAAAGCCTGCGCCTGTGGCTATTGGGCTCGGTGCTGCTGTTTAGCGCCATCAGCGGCTCTTTGCTGTGGGAACTGGTCAATCCGGTCTCGCTATTGCAGCGCGAGCTGATTTTCGGCACAGGCCTGTCGCTGGTACTGGTGGCAGCCATCTTCGTCTACGACCTGACCATCGCCCAACGCGGCTGGTGCGGCCATATCTGCCCGATGGGCGCCGCCTACGGCCTGCTGGGCAAAGGCGCGCTGCTGCGCATACGCGCCGACAAGCGCGACAACTGCGACGACTGCATGGACTGCTTCAAGGTCTGCCCCGAACCCCAGGTACTCAAGCCCGTCCTCAAAGGCGAAGGCTCATCCATTATCCGAAGCGGCGCCTGCAGCAACTGCGGCCGCTGCATCGACGTCTGCGAGCAGCAGGTGTTCCGCTTCGGCCACCGTTTTGAAATCAGGAGTCAGAAACCGTGAATAAACTCTCCCGTCTGGCGTTAAGCGCCGCGCTTTGTGCCCTGCTGTTCCCTGCCGGTTTTGCCGCCCATGCAGCCCCGGCCGATGCGCCACTGGAAGCCCGTGCCGAACTGGGCAATAGCAAGGCCGACATGTACAAGCCGATCAAGGACACCAAGCGCATCGTGCGCGACTATGTGCAGCAGCCGCCGCTGGTGCCGCACGATGTCAGCCGTTACGAGATCAGCAAGAACTTCAACAAGTGCATGGACTGCCACTCGTCCAGCCGTTACGTGGAAATGAACACCACGCGCGTGCCAGTCACCCACTTCAAGAGCCGTTCCGGCCAGGAACTATCCAACCTGTCGCCAGCGCGCTACTTCTGCACCCAGTGCCATGTACCTCAGGTCGATGCCAAGCCGCTGGTTGGCAACACCTTCAAGAAATAAGCCCGGAGAACACCATGAGTGAAGTCAAACCCAAGCTGCACCAGCGCGCATGGCAGTGGTTCAAGAAAACCGGCCCATGGACGGTGCTCGGCCTGTTCGTGGCCGGCATTATTTTCTGGAGCGGTTTCAATACCGTGATGGAGGCGACCAACCAGGAGTCCTTCTGCATTTCCTGCCACGAGATGAAGAACAATGTCTACGAGGAATACAAGGAAACCATCCATTACAACAACCGCTCGGGCGTGCGCGCCACCTGCCCGGATTGTCATGTGCCCAAGGACTTCGTCCACAAGATGATACGCAAGGCACAAGCGTCCAAAGAGGTGTGGGGCAAACTCACCGGCTCCATCGATACGCAGGAGAAGTTCGAAGCCAACCGCCTGCGTCTGGCCCAGAACGAGTGGGCGCGGATGAAGGCTTCCGACTCGCGCGAATGCCGCAACTGCCACAACTTCGAATTCATGGACACCAGCGTGCAAGGCACGCGCTCGGCGCTCAAGCATGAAGAAGCGCAAGCCGCCGGCCAGACCTGCATCGACTGCCATAAGGGCATCGCCCACCGCATGCCACCGGTCGATCAGGGCATAGGCCAGCAGAACGAAGGTGGCGCACAGATCCACGCAGGCAACGCAGAGTAAAAAACCAGCCGGACTGCCCGTCCGGCCGGTTTTTCTCTTTAAATGCAAGCATATAGCTATTTTCTAATGTAAAATCCTCCCCTTTTTTTGGTGCCCGTTTACGCATGTTTGAAACCATAGATCTTGGCTGCCGCAAAGGCCGGCGCACGCTTTTTTCCGGACTGGGCTTTAGCCTGGGCGCCGGCGAAGTGCTGCACCTTGCCGGCAGCAATGGTTGCGGCAAGACCAGCTTGCTGCGCCAGATCGCCGGTTTCGCGCCCTTGCAAAGCGGGCAGCTGCGCTGGCAAGGCCAGGCGGTCGATGCGCGCAGCCACGCCTGGCGCGCCCGCCTCGCCTGGTGCACGCACCAGCCGGCACTCAAGGACGCCTTAAGCGTGGGCGAAAATATCCGCACCAGCTTGCGTCTGGCCGGCGTGCAACTGGACGACGCCGCCATACGGGAGACGCTGGCGCAGTGGCAGGTGGCCGAGCAATGGTCGCTGGCCGCGCGCCTATTGTCGCAAGGCCAGCGCCGGCGTCTGGCACTGGCCAGCCTCACCCTGCTGGCTCGTCCGCTCTGGCTGCTGGACGAGCCCTTCAACGCGCTGGATGACACCGCCTGCCGCCAGCTATGGCAGGCCATACACCGCCATGCGGCAGCGGGCGGGCGTGTACTGTTCACCCATCACGCGGCCGTCGCCGGCGTGCGGGTGCTGGCGCTGGAGGACTTCGCCTGATGACTCTGGCGCTGGTTTTATTCAAACGCGAATGCGCGCTGGTGCTGCGCAAGCCTGGCGACGCGCTGTCCGCGCTGTTTTTCTTTGTGCTGTGCGCCACCTTGTTCGCGCTGTCGATCAATCCAGAACCGCAACTATTGCGGGCGCTGGGGCCGGGGGCGTTATGGGTGTGCGCCTTGCTCTCTTCGCTGATCGTGGTGGGCGAGCTGTTCGAAGGTGACTGGCGCGATGGCACGCTGGAGCAGTTACTGCTCAGCCCCCTGCCGCTACCGGCGATGGTCGCGGCCAAGGCTTTGGCACGCTGGCTGGGCTCGGCCTTGCCGCTGGTGCTGGTATCGCCGCTGCTGGGCCTGCAGTTCGAGCTGTCCGGCAGCGCGCTGCTACTGCTGCCGCTGACACTGGCGCTGGGCACGCTGGCGCTGGTCTTTGTCGGCAGCATAGGCGCCGCTCTGACGCTGGGCCTGCGTAGCGGCAGCATGCTGCTGTCGCTGCTGTTGCTGCCCTTGTATATCCCGGTGCTGATTTTCGGCGCGCTGGCGGTGGCCGGCGCACAAAGCGGCAGTGGCTTTGAGGCCGAACTGTCCATCCTCGCGGCGCTTTGCCTGCTATCGGTGTTTTTTGCCCCGTTTGCCAGTGCCGCCTGTCTTGAACTTGCCTGCGAATAGCACACACCATGAAGATCAACTGGTTCTATTTCTCCTCGCCGCCCCGCTTTTACGCGCTGGCCGGCCGTCTGTCGCCGCTGTTTTTTGCGCTGGCGCTGCTACTGACCACGCTTGGCCTGTATCTGGGCTTTTTCGTCGCGCCGACCGACTTCCAGCAAGGCGAGGGCTACCGCATTATTTTCGTGCATGTGCCGGTGTCGTGGATGTCGATGTTCATCTATCTGGTGATCGCCTTCTGGAGCGCGATGGGCCTGGTGATGAAGACCCGCATCTCCATGGTGATGGCCCAGGCGCTGGTGCCCACCGGCGCACTGTTTACCTTTTTGTCGCTGTGGACCGGGGCACTGTGGGGCAAGCCGATGTGGGGCGCCTGGTGGGTGTGGGATGCACGGCTGACTTCGGAGCTGATTCTCTTATTCCTGTATCTGGCACTGATGGCACTGCGTGCCGCCATTGACGACGAGCGCCGCGCCGACCGCGCCTGTGCGCTGTTTGCGCTGGTCGGCGTGGTCAATGTGCCGGTGATCTATTTCTCGGTCAAATGGTGGAACACCCTGCATCAGGGGGCGTCGGTCAGCCTGACGCGCGCCCCGTCCATGGCTTCTACCATGCTCTTCGGCATGCTGGTGATGGCGCTGGCCGCCTGGGCCTACACCATCGCCACCTCGCTCAAGCGCGCGCGCACTTTGCTGCTGGAGCGTGAAGGCGACAGCGAATGGGCCAGACGACAATTCGCGGGAGACGCACGATGAACTGGGACAGCGTTTCCGCCTTTTTGCATATGGGTGGCTACGGCCTGTATGTCTGGGGCTCGTTCGGCGTGACCTTGCTGCTGCTGGCACTGGAAACGGCTTTGCTGTCGCGCCGTGCGCGGCGCGTGGCAGATGAAATCCGCCAGCAGACAAAAGCGGCACGGCCCC
Organism: Craterilacuibacter sinensis; assembly: GCF_009831765.1. GTDB lineage: Bacteria > Pseudomonadota > Gammaproteobacteria > Burkholderiales > Chromobacteriaceae > Craterilacuibacter > Craterilacuibacter sinensis. Next base: position 73,248 of record NZ_WSSB01000008.1, read on the forward strand.
CGCTCAAGCCCCGCCACACAGGACAAGACTGATGCATCCACAAAGAAAAAAACGCCTGCTGCTGGTCGTGGCGGCCCTCGCCGTCATCGGCATCGCCAGCGCGCTGATCCTCAATGCCTTTCGCAGCAACCTGGTGTTCTTCCACACCCCGACCGAGGTGGCAACAAAGCAAGTCGCCACCGATCGCACCTTGCGCATCGGCGGCCTGGTGGTGCCTGGCAGCATCGAGCGCAGCGCCGGCGGCTTGCAGGTCAGCTTTGCCGTAAGCGATAAGGTGCATAGTGTGCCGGTGCGCTATCAGGGCATCCTGCCCGACCTTTTTAACGAGGGCAAAGGCACGGTGGTGCAAGGCGTACTGGGTGCAGATGGTGTATTCCAGGCCTCGCAAGTGCTGGCCAAGCATGACGAAAACTATATGCCGCCCGAGGCCGCCGATGCGCTCGAACGCGCAGGCCAGACGGTGGTACAGCCATGATGGCCATGCTGCCCGAACTGGGCCTGTTCAGCCTGATTGCCGCCGTCGTGCTGTCGCTCTTGTCCGGTGCCCTGCTGTTTACCGGTGCGGCGCTCAACGACAGCCGGCTGATGGCGGCGGCACGCCCGCTGGCGTTCGCGCTCAGTACCCTGGTGCTGCTGTCGTTTGCCTGCCTGACTGCGCTGTTTTTGCTCAACGATTTTTCGGTCGGCTATGTCGCCCAGCATTCCAGCACCCTGCTGCCCACGGTCTACCGCGTGGCTGCAGTCTGGGGCGGGCATGAAGGCTCGCTGCTACTGTGGCTGCTCTTGCTCTGCCTGTGGACGCTGGCGGTGGCGCTGTCTTCGCGCGCGCTGGACCCGGCACTGCTAGCCCGCGTAATCGCGGTGATGAGCTGGATTGCCGGCAGCTTCGGCCTGTTTCTGCTGCTGACTTCCAGCCCGTTTACCCGGCTGGACATCCCGGCACTGGAAGGGCGCGAACTGAACCCCATGCTGCAGGACCCGGGGCTGGTGATCCACCCGCCCCTGCTGTATATGGGCTATGTCGGTTTCTCGGTCGCTTTTGCCATGGCCATAGGCGGGCTGATGTCCGGCCGCATCGATGCGGCCTGGGCACGCTGGTCGCGGCCGTGGACCACCTTTGCCTGGGTCAACCTGACGCTGGGCATCGCCATCGGCAGCCTGTGGGCCTATTACGAGCTGGGCTGGGGCGGCTGGTGGTTCTGGGATCCGGTGGAAAACGCGTCCTTTATGCCGTGGCTGGCCGGCAGTGCACTGATGCACTCGCTGGCCGCCACCGACAAACGCGGCGTGTTCAAAAGCTGGACCGTGCTCCTGGCCATCCTCACCTTTTCGCTGTCGCTGCTGGGCACTTTTCTGGTGCGCTCGGGCGTATTGTCCTCGGTTCACGCCTTCGCATCCGACCCGTCGCGCGGCCTGTTCATTCTGGTACTGACGGCGCTGGTGGTCGGCGCCTCGCTTTTGCTGTTCGCCCTCAAAGCGCCGGCACTGCAAAGCCATGCCCGCTTCGAGCCGCTGTCACGCGAGTCGCTGCTGTTGGCCAACAATGTGCTGCTATGCGTAGCCACCGGCTCGGTACTGCTGGGCACGCTCTACCCGCTGATGGTGGACGCGCTGGATCTGGGCAAACTCTCGGTCGGCCCGCCCTACTTCAATGCGGTGTTCGTGCCGCTGATGCTGCCGCTGCTGTTCGTGCTGGGCGTGGGGCCGGTGACGCGCTGGAAGGCGCATGCACTGGCCGAAATCACCCGGCGTCTGGGCTGGGTGCTGCTCGTCTCGCTCTTGCTGGCCGTGCTGTGGGTCTGGGGCGTGGGCAACGTGTCGGCCCTAGCCGTCATCGGTGTGGCACTGGCGCTATGGATTACACTGTCGGCCTTGCTTGATCTGGCAAGCCGTCTGCGCAAAGGCCAGCGCCCTGCGCTTGCCGTCTGGGGCATGCATCTGGCGCATATCGGCGTCGCTATCGCCGTGATCGGCATCACCCTGACCTCGGGCTACGAGAGCGAACGCGATGTAGCGCTGGCCCCGGGCGAACACGCCACGCTGGCCGGCTACCGCTTTACCCTGCTAAGCGCGGGTCCTCTAGAAGGCCCGAATTATCTGGGCGAGCAAGCCAGCATCACCGTCAGCCGCAATGGCAAGGCGGTGGCCACGCTCAAGCCGGAAAAACGCGTTTACCTGTCCATGCCCGGCATGCCGATGACCGAAGCGGCCATCCACGACGGCCTGCTCGCCCATGTTTATGTGGCACTGGCCGACAAGATAGGCGACACGGCCTGGGGCATACGCCTCTATCACAAGCCCTTTGTCGGCTGGATCTGGTATGGCGGCCTGCTGATGGCACTGGGCGGACTGATCGCGGTGGCCGACCGGCGCTATCGTCCGGGCAAAAGGAAAGCACAATGAAAAAACAATGGATCTGGGCCCTGCCGCTGGCGGTGTTTGTGGTGATGGTCGGATTTTTTGCTGCCAGTCTGGACAAAGACCCGCGCGAACTGCCCTCGCAGCGGCTGGACAAGCCGGCCCCCGCCTTCACCCTGCCCCTGCTGGAGAATCCGCAGGCCAGCTTTTCGCCGGCGCAGATGCACGGCCAGGTATGGCTGCTTAATGTATGGGCATCGTGGTGTGCCGCCTGCCGTAGCGAACACGCGCTGATCGGCCAGCTGGCCAAGCAGGTGCCTGTTGTCGGCCTGAACCAGCAGGATGAGGCCGGCGCCGCCCGTGCGTGGCTGGCCGAACTGGGCAACCCCTACCTGGCGACCCCTACCGATGACGATGGCCGGGTCAGCATCGATTACGGCGTCTACGGCGTGCCCGAGACTTTCGTCATCGACAAGCAGGGCGTGATCCGTTACCGCCATCTGGGCCCGGTGACCGAACAGAGCATCAACGACGTTCTGCTGCCACTGATACGGAAGCTGCAGGCATGAAGCGCACCCGCCATACCCTGCTCTGGCTGCAAACCCTGGTAGCCATGTTGTTGCTGGTCTGCACCACGCTGGCACTCGCCGCGACACCGGCGCTCAGCCCGGACGAAGCCGCTGTTGATGCACGCCTGAAGGCCATTTCGCGCGAACTGCGTTGTCTGGTGTGCCAGAACGAAACGCTGGCCGACTCCAATGCCAAGCTGGCGCAAAACCTCAGGCGCGAAGTGCGCAAGCTGATCGCCGACGGCCATAGCGACAGCGAAGTCATCAGCTTTCTCACCGAGCGCTATGGCGATTTCGTGCGCTACCGCCCGCCATTCAAGCCACTGACCTGGCTGTTATGGCTGGGGCCGTTTGCCCTCTTGGGCTGCGGTGCACTGATGCTTGGGCATATTGTGCAACGGCAAAAACAGCAAGATGCCCCGCCGCCGGATGCCGCGACCGCCGCGCGCATCAACGCCCTGCTGGCCCAACAAAACAAGGACACCCTGGCATGACTGCCTTTTTGCTTGCCGTGCTGGGCTTAAGCCTGCTTATCGCGCTGGCCTTTGTCTGGCCTCTATGGTGCCCGCCCAAAGAAAGCTGCACCGATCTGCGCCCCGTGCAGGATGATGACTGGCTGATGCTGGAACAGCAGCGCGCCAATGGTGAACTGAATAAGGATCAAGCGGAGGCGCTGCGCCAGGATCTGGCCCGGCGCATGGCCGAAGAAGAAAAAACCGCCCCGGCTCTGGCGTCGGCAGCATCCGGCCGCCTTGCACCTGTCTTGCTGGGCACGGCACTATGCCTGACCCTGACGCTATCGGCTGCAACCTATGCCTATCTGGGGCGCTTCGATATGGTAAACGGCGTACAACCAGATAGCCCCATGCTTGCCGATGATATGGTGCACAAGCTGGCAGCGCGACTGGCGGCCAATCCGGATGACAAGGCCGGCTGGGCCATGCTGGCGCACAGCTACTATGTGCTGGGCGACTACGATGCGGCAGTGGACGCCTTTGCCCGCATCGAACCCTCGCTCGATGAAGAGCCCAATTTGCTGGCCGAATACGGCATGGCGCTGGTGATGGCACCGGCGGGCAAGCAGCCGCATCCGCCACTGGCCATTTTGCAGCGCGCCATCGCCCATAACCCGGACGACAGTGCCTTGCATGTGTTTATCGCGCAAACCCTGATGGAAGCCAAAGACACGGCGCGCGCACTTGCGCATCTGGACAAGGCACGCCAACTGGAAACGGGCGATCCCGAACGGCTGCGCTTTATCGACATGATGAGCGAGGCTGCGCACGAGCAGGCCGCACATAGCAACAACAAGGCCCGGCCATGAGTACACCCCGACTGATAGACGGTTTCGGGCGCAGCATCGACTATCTGCGCGTCTCGGTCACCGACCGCTGCGATTTGCGCTGCACTTACTGCCTGCCCGAAGGCTTCAAGGGCTTCGAGGAGCCGGCACACTGGCTCAGCCACACACAAATGGCACGCTTGGTACGGCTGTTTGTCGGGCTGGGCGTAGCCAAAGTCAGGCTGACCGGCGGCGAACCCCTGCTGCGCCGCGGCCTGACGACACTGGTTCGCGACATAGCCGCCATCCCGAACTTGCGTGATTTATCGCTGTCAACCAATGCCACCCAGTTGACGCGCCATGCGCAGGCACTGAAACAGGCGGGCGTGCAGCGCCTGAATGTCAGCCTGGACACGCTGAGCAAGGCCTGTTTTGCCAGCATCACCGGACGCGACAAGCTGGATCACGTGCTGGCAGGCCTGGCCGCAGCCCGCGCGGCAGGTTTTACCCCGATCAAGCTGAATATGGTGGTGCAAGCCGGGGTCAATGACCGCGATGTCGACACCATGGTGCATTACGCGCTGGAAAACGGCTTTGTGCTGCGTCTGATCGAGACCATGCCCATAGGTGCGACCGGGCAGGCGGCTGCCTATCTGGACTTAAGCGCACTGGGCGAGCGTGTGGCGGCCGAATTTGGCCTGAGCCCAGAAACGAATAGCGGCAACCGCGCACCGGCGCGCTACTGGCGCGACGCCGCTGGTCAGCTCAGCTTCGGCGTGATTACGCCGGTTTCGCAGCATTTTTGCGAGGCGTGCAACCGCGTGCGTCTGGGCGTGGATGGCACGCTCTATCTGTGTCTGGGGCAGAACGACAAGCTGGAACTGGGGCGCATGCTGCGTGCAGGTGCCGATGATGCGACGCTTAGCGCCGCCATTATTGATGCCATCGCCCGCAAGCCCGAACGCCACCACTTTAACGAAACGCCGGATCAGGTTGTGCGCTTTATGTCGCAGACCGGCGGCTAACAAGGAAATATATGCAGTATCCGCGTCAATGGAATCTGGTCTTTATCGCCTGGCTGATCGCGCTCGTGTCCACGCTGGGCGCGCTGTTTTTCAGCGAAATCGTCGGCATCGAACCTTGCGTGCTGTGCTGGTATCAGCGCATCGCCATGTTCCCGCTGGTATTGATTCTGGGCCAGGGGCTGGCCAAAGCGGATGCTGCGGCCATCCGCTATGCGCTGCCACTGGGCATCATCGGCGCGCTGGCGGCCTTCTATCACAACCTGATCTACGCCGGTCTGATCCCGCAGGATCTGCAACCCTGCGGCCAGGGCAGCACGTCCTGCGCCCAGATCGACCTGCAGCTGTTCGGCTTTATCACCCTGCCGCTGTTGTCGCTGCTGGCCTTTGCCGCCATCAACACCTTATTGTTTATTGCCTCGAAAGCACCACGAAATGAAAAATAAATCCATCCTGCTGGCCAGCGTGCTGCTGGCACTGCTTGCCTTCTTTGGCGCGGCCCGTTTTTACCAGTCGCAGCAAGCCGAAAATATGGCTGCTCAAGGCAGCGTCAACAGCGAACAACTGGTCCGCGCACATGCGCCGGTGCTCGGCCCCGCCGACGCCAAGGTGACCATCGTCGAATTTACCGATCCGGCCTGCGAGACCTGCGCCGCGTTTTCGCCGCTGGTCAAGGGCATGGTCGAGCAGTATCCCGGGCAGGTGAAAGTGGTGATCCGCTACGCCGCCCTGCACCACGGCGCGGACCAGATCGTGCGCATGCTGGAAGCGGCCCGCCTGCAAAAGCCGTACTGGCCGCTGCTGGAAACCCTGTACCAGAACCAGGCTTACTGGGCGCAAAACCATCAGGCCGACGCCAACAAAGTGGCAGCCATCTTCATGCATGAGGGGGTGGACATGACGCGTCTGGCGCAGGACATGAATTCGCCGGCCATCAACGCCATCGTGCAGCAGGACGAGGCCGACCGTCAGGCACTGAAAGTCGACATGACGCCGGGGCTGTTCGTCAACGGCAAGCCGCTGACCGAATTCGGCGTCGGCCAGTTCAAGGCGCTGGTGGCAGGCGAAGTTGCGCGCAGCTACGGCCAGCAGTAAACATCACGACGGCCGTGACGAAAGTCTGTCGCGGCCATCAACTCCGCCCTATTCCCTGCCCGTTTGCCACAGAGTATGGCTTAGCACTCAATACACGCCTTGGCATACGAGGCACGTTCTATTTCCAGCACTTCTACACACAGTTGCACTTCGATACCACCAGGCCAGCACTGCTGCTGCAACACCTGCAGCAGGCACGCCGCCAAATCCTGCCTGATAGCCGGTGTACGTCCATCAAGAATGGACAATTTGGCGTGCACGAATGCGCGCTGCGCTAGCGAAACACCTATCAGAAAGGCATCCATCTTCTGTGCCCGGCTCTTGATATCGCGCTCTTCAAACTGGCCACAAGCCAGCAGTGCCTGATTCATCGCCAACAGCAGCGCACCAGTATCCAATGCCGACAAATTGTCCGAATATTCGATATTCAGGTGGGGCATAACGACTCCTTTAACACAAAAACGATCAGCTTTTTGCTGGCACCGGCATCCGCATTGCCGTCTGCGGCTTCTTCTGGCTGACCAGCACCCCGCCGAACACCAGCGCACATGCCAGCCACTGCGACAAATTCAGCATCTCGCCCAGAATCAGCCAGGCCAGTGCCACCGAAAACACCGGAATCAGGTTGATAAAGGAGGCCGCGCGCGCCACATCGACCTTGCTCACCGCCCAGGTATACAGGCCATAGCCACCCAGCGTGATACATGCCCCCAGATACACCACCCACACACTAGGCCAGAGTGGTAGCGTATCCGGCCACTGTCCCCACGGCGTCAGCATACCGATGCCGAACCATAGCGAACCCATCAGCGCCTGCACCCCGGTCAGCAGCAGCGCCGAGTAGCGCGGCGACAGCTTCTTGGCGATCAGCATGTAGCCGGCGCCACACACCATGGCCAGAAACTCCAGCGCATTGCCAAGCAAGGGATTGGGCGCGTCGGCACTGCTGCTGGCGCCCACAGTCAGCCACACCACGCCGGCAAACGACACCACCATGCCGGCCCACACCTGACGGCCGTGGCGTTCGGCCAGAAACAGCATGGCACCGGCGGTCACCAGAATCGGCAGCGTGGCGGTAATCACCGCCGCCTGCGAGGCGCTGGTCAGCATCAAGGCCTTGGCCTCGAACAGGAAATACAGGCAGGGCTCGGCCAGTCCCAGCCCCAGCAGCCATTTCCAGTCACCTGTCTGATAGCGCCAGCGCTTGCCGGCACGCAGGATCAGCGGCAGCACGCATAACGACGCAATCACCATGCGCGCAAACAGCACGAATACCGGGTCGAACACGGCAAACACATACTTGAGAGCAATAAAGGAACTGGCCCACAACAGCATGGCCAGTGTCAGGGCAAGATAGGGCAGCATGGCAGGTAAACTTCACATGATTTTAAACAGCATTATCTACCCTTAATGCATATTTAAACAAGCTAACACCATGCTCCATAAAAAAACGAGCCTGAGGCTCGTTTTTCATCTTGCAACAGCAGACGTGCTTAACGCAGGATCTGCACCGACTTCACATCGACTTCCACCCCGCTGATTTCCTTGTCCACCTTGCCGCTCAGACGCACGCGGCTAGTTGCATCAAAGTTTTCTGCCGGCAGATATTTATGGTCGATCTCGACCCGGATCTCGCCGCTGGCATCACGGAAGGTGTACTTGTCCTTGCTCAGTTTATTGACCACATTGCCTTCCAGCGTCACCGCGGCGTGATCCGCCAGCCTGGCGGCCGCAGCGGCCGTCACCACGGTAGCGGGTGCCGCAAGGACAGCGCCCGGGCCGGTATATTCGGCATGTGCGGCAAAAGGCAGGGCGGCAATCATCGCAGTCAAAGCAAAACGTTTCATCATCATCTCCAGATCAGCTTGCTGGCAATACCCACTCAAGATACAAACAAGCCAAACTCATAAAAAATTATTTATCACATGCTAAATGTTATAGCAGAGGGGTTTCAGTCTGCCGCTCCGGCGCCTGAAGCTATCCATTCCGCCATGCAGCCGGATGGGTTCAGTTCAGGATTTCGACCATTTTCACATCGATTTCCGGCGTGGCTTGATACCAGTCCTTGTCGACTTTGCCGGACAGGCGCACGCGGGTCTTGTCGTCAAATTTGACCGTCGGCAGATGCTTGCCATCGATCTCGACCACGCCCTCGCCACTGGCATCGCGGAACTGGTAAGTGTCTTTGCTGAGCTGCCTGACGACCTGCCCTTCCAGCACGAAGCGGGTATCGTCGGCCGCTTTTTGCGCCGCGGTAATTGTCGTCACACTCGGTACGGCGCTCGGGCCGGTGTAGCTGTTCTGGGCATCGCCTGCATAGGCTGCCAGTGGCAGAACGGTGACGATCAGGGTGGTGATGGCGAGTTTTTTCATGGTGGTGTTCCTTGTGCATCCGGTTTCGATAGGCGGCATTTAATCATTTAGAGATTAAGGAATACTTAACCATGTAAAAACAAAAAAGCGAGGGATCTCCCCTCGCTTTCGAACCCAAGCATCCCATCCGGTAAAACTACTTTACCATTTCAACGGCACGCCAAAGCCGCCCGACACCTGCGTTTTGCTGCCGCTCACGCCCACGCTCAGGCTAAGCGAATTGCCACTCTCCAGCCTGCGCCCCAAGGCCAGCGCCAGCGCGCCATGCCCGGCAAAGCTGGACAGGCCCACTCCGACACCCTGCACCTGCATCGCATTGGTCACCGCCGCCGCATTGGCGCCAGCCAGCGAAATGCCGGCGCGGTACTCGCGCTGGCTGCTCTTGATCGTGTCTTCCAAGCTATCCATACGCTGGTCAAACTGGCTACCCAGCTCGCGGGTAAACTGCTGCAATTGCCCCAGATTGACCGCATCGGTCTTGCTGGTTGCATCCGCCACATTCACTACTCGACGCTCCGCCCCCGCCGCACCCACACTCACGGTGTCGGATTCGGTGGCCACCGAACCATTACCCAGCGCGACCGCATTTTTGGCATTAGCCTTCACTTCGGCATTATTGCCCAGCGCTACCGCGAATTCGCCACGCGCCTTGGCTTCATCCCCGATCGCTGTGGTGTTGGTGCCAGACGCAGCACTGTTCACACCGATGGCGACGGACGACTTGGCATAAGAACCCGCGCCGATAGCAATACTGTTGGCCTTATCCGCTTTCGCGTCGGCACCGATAGCAATCGAGTTCCTCTCACCCGAACTCTGGGCACCCGCCACGCGCAAAGTACCCTCCTCCAGTATGCCCAGCGCCTTATCTGCCTTGGTTTCGGCACGATCTGCTGTGGACTGCGCAGTCCCGGCGTTATTCTGCGCACTCGTCGCGTCGGTCTGCGCAGCACTCGCCTTGGCATCGGCAGCACTGGCAGCATTTTTCGCATCCAACGCCGCATCGCGAGCAACCTGGTCGACCACCTCGCCGCCTGCACTCAAACCGTCAACCTGGGTCTTCAGCGCATTGAACTGCTTCATATTGACCGCATCGTTATCGTCGCTGCCTTCAGCCACATTGACCAGACGGCGTTGTTGCGTGGCATTACCGAACGACACGACATTCGCCGCATCGGCTACAGAATACGCACCGATCGCGACAGAATTTATCCCACTCACCAACGCCCTCATCCCCAAGGCGGTCGAATTCAACCCTGCGGCGTTCGCCCACATGCCTAAGGCGGTCGAATAGTCTGCTGTGGCTTGCGCCCCCGTCCCCAAGACAGTCGAATTCAACCCTGCGGCGTTCGCATCCGATCCCAAGGCGATCGAACCAAACCCTGCGGCGTTCGCACTCATCCCCAAGGCGGTCGAATACTCTGCTGTGGCTTGCGCCCCCCGCCCCACGGCGGTCGAAAAGTTTGCAATGGCTTGCGCCGCCTCCCCCACGGCGGTCGAAAACACCCCTTCGGCTTTCGCCCCCATGCCCAAGGCGGTCGAATAGTTTGCGATGGCTTGCGCCCCCTGCCCCACGGCGGTCGAACTCAACCCTGCGGCGTTCGCACTCACCCCCAAGGCGGTCGAAGACTGGTTTGTGGCTTTTGCAGACGTCCCCACGGCGGTCGAATTAAACCCATTGGCGGTCGCACTCACCCCCAAGGCGGTCGAATTCTCTGCGATTGCTTGCGCCCCTTGCCCCACTGCGGTCGAAGACACCCCCTCGGCGTTCGCACTCATCCCCAAGGCGGTCGAAGAATCTGCTGTGGCTTTTGCAAACGTCCCCAAGGCGGTCGAAGACACCCCTGCGGCGTTCGCCTGAACCCCCAAGGCAGTCGAATATTGCCCTGTGGCTTCCGCGATCACCCCCAAGGCGGTCGAATATTGCCCTGTGGCATTCGCGCCCGATCCCAAGGCGGTCGAAGCCTCCCCTGCGGCATTCGCGGTCTTCCCCACGGCGGTCGAATTTACCGCTTGAGCTTGCGCCCCCTCCCCCACGGCAGTCGAATTCTGCACTGTGGCCATCGCTCCATCCCCCACCTGCACATTGGCCGCCAGTAGCGGACTAGAGAAGGTAGTAGCGGCCAGCAGGCCTAGAGTGACGACCACCTGCTTGGCGCTGCTGGGCTTGCCGCAGCTAGCCGAGTGTTCGTGGGCGACGATGTAGCTCTGGCGGGCGGCCGACCAGACGATGCGGTGGATCTTGTTCATGCGGGTTTTCCTTGGGATAACGGCCGACTGCAACCGGCTCGCGGCATAAGCTTACATTGCATACAATGCAAGACTAAAGAATGCCCATATCGTATAGATAAAAATCCGTACAAAACTTACCAGACCTTACATGAAGCCTCTTTCTTCTCCGCCACGCCGCACCCATGAGAACTGGCTGTTCGGCATACGCCTGCTCGCACTGTTCCTGCTGACGCTCTGGCAGTTGGCACAGGCAGGTACGGCGCCTGAATCTATCCGCTGGGCGCTGCTAGCCGACCCGCACAGCATGCAAAGCATAGACACGGTGACTGGCCAGCGCTTCACCCCCGCCACGGGTGAGCCGGCGCTGGGCTATCGTACGGGCATGGTGTGGCTGCGGCTGACTCTGTCGCCAGACTCCGCACCAAGCGGCTACAGCTAGCTGGTACTGCGCTCGCCCCTGCTGAACGACACAGTGCTGTATCAGCGCGAGGCAAATGGCCGCTAGCAGCTGCAGCAGGCCGGCGACCACACGCCGGCAGCACGACGTCCGCTCGACTGCCGCTATCCGGTGTTCCGCATAGACTGGCCCGACGCGCAGCCTGAGGCTACGCAGCAGCACGCTGAGCTTTGCAATGCAGTTGAATACCCCCTCGGAACTGGTTGCCGGTGTCGGGCGCGAGCAACTGCTGTTCGGCGTGTTCTACGCCATCCATCTGGTGCTGCTGGTAAGCAGCTCCTGGTTCTGGCTGCGCACGCGCAGCCAGCCCTTCGCGCTCTTCGGCCTGTGTGTGCTGGCCAATCTGGCCTGCATGCTCAACGCAGAGGGACACGGCCTGCTCTACCTGCTGCCCGGGCAAGCAGGGCTGTTCGAAGACCTGTTCATCATCAGTTGGTTTGCCATCACACCACTAAACACCCTGTTCACCTGCCACTACCTCGGGCTGTACCGCGGCCGCTGGCGGCGTATCGCGCTGGGGGCCAGCGCCCTGTGCATCGCCATCGCGCTGCTGGCTACACCGTGGCTGCCCCTGGTCAATGTCGTCTGGCTGCGCTCGGCCTATTTTGTCTGGACGATACTCATCAACCTGCTGCTGTTGCTGGTCTCGCGATGGCAACTGGCACACGGCAACCGAGCAGCACATGCGCTGGTGCTGGTACTGGTACTGGTGCTACAGCAAGGCGGCGCCTGCCTGCGTCTGGCACGTAATATCGGCGCCATCGAACCGGGGCTGCTGGCCGACAATGCACACTATCTGGGAATGATGGCTTTTTTCCTGATCATGAATTCGGCCATCACCTTGCGCTACACCGACCTGCGCGCCGAAAAGGAGGCGGCGCAAGCCGAAGCGCTCAAGGTAGCGCGCGAGGCGGAAAGCCGGCTGGGACAGGAGGTCGCGGCGCGCACGGCTGAACTCAGGGGAGCGATGGAACAGGTGGAGACGGCACTACTGCTGGAGCGGCATGCACAGCAACAGCAACAATACGCATCTCATATGTTCATCCATATCTCCATTGCGCCCATCTGCATCGCCAGCCAATCCGCGCTACACATAAAAAACCGCCCGGGCCGTGAGGCGGGGCGGTTTTTTCCGGATGCCAACGCTTACGCGTTCAGTTCCTTGGCAAGATAGATCCAGGTCTCGACTACGGTGTCCGGGTTCAGCGAGATGGTCTCGATACCCTGCTCGACCAGCCACTTGGCGAAGTCCGGATGATCGGATGGGCCTTGGCCACAAATACCGATGTATTTATCATGCTTGCGGCACGCCTTGATCGCCATCGACAGCATGGCGAGTACGGCTTCGTTGCGCTCGTCGAAGGTCGTAGCGATCGGGCCGCCGGAGTCGCGATCCACGCCCAGCGTCAGCTGGGTCATGTCGTTGGAGCCGATGGAGAAGCCGTCGAAGTACTCGAGGAACTGCTCGGCCAGTACGGCATTGGATGGCAGCTCGCACATCATGATCAGGCGCAGGCCGTTTTCGCCACGCTTGAGGCCGAAGCTTTCCAGAATTTCCACGACCTGACGCGCTTCGCTCAGGGTGCGGACAAACGGAATCATCACTTCGACATTGGTCAGGCCCATGTCGTCGCGCACCTTCTTCATCGCGCGGCACTCAAGCTCGAAGCAGTCGCGGAAGGCCGGTGCGATATAACGCGCGGCGCCACGGAAACCGATCATCGGGTTTTCTTCGTGCGGCTCGTACAGGCTGCCGCCGATCAGGTTGGCGTATTCGTTCGACTTGAAGTCGGACATACGCACAATCACCTTTTTCGGCGAGAAGGCAGCGGCCAGCGTGGCAATGCCTTCGGCCAGCTTGTCGACGTAGAAGTCAACCGGGCTGGCGTAACCGGCGATACGCTCGCGGATCACCGCCTGCAGTTCGGCCGACTGGCGGTCAAACTCGAGCAGGGCTTTCGGGTGAATGCCGATCTGGCGGTTAATCACGAATTCCATACGCGCCAGGCCCACGCCTTCATTCGGCAGCTGGGCAAAGTCGAAGGCCAGTTCCGGATTACCGACGTTCATCATGATCTTGACCGGGCTCTTCGGCATGGAGTCGAGTTTGAGATCGATGATTTCGATGTCGAGCAGGCCATCGTAGATCAGGCCGGCATCGCCTTCGGCACAGGAAACGGTCACTTCCATGCCGTCACGCAGCACGCGGGTCGCGTCGCCACAGCCCACTACGGCCGGGATGCCCAGTTCGCGCGCGATAATCGCGGCGTGGCAGGTACGGCCACCACGGTTGGTCACGATGGCAGCGGCACGCTTCATCACCGGTTCCCAGTCCGGGTCGGTCATGTCGGTCACCAGCACATCGCCCGGCTTGACGCTGTCCATTTCGGACACATCACGCACCAGACGCACTACGCCCTGACCGATTTTCTGGCCGATGGCACGGCCTTCGACCAGAACGGCAGCCTTGCTGTTCAGGCGGTAGCGACGCAGCGTATCAACACGGTTTTCCTGCGACTTCACGGTCTCTGGACGGGCTTGCAGGATGTAGAGCTTGCCATCCACCCCGTCACGGCCCCACTCGATGTCCATAGGACGCTGGTAGTGCTTTTCGATGATCTGGGCGTAGTGGGCCAGTTCGGCCACTTCGGCATCGGTAATGGAGAACTGCTTCTGCTCGTCGGCAGACACATCGATGGTGCGTACCGAACGGCCGGCTTGCGAGGCGTCGGTGAATTCCATCTTCAAGAGCTTGGAGCCCATGGTCTTGCGCAAAATGGCAGGACGACCGGCAGCCAGCGTTGGCTTGTGGACATAGAATTCGTCAGGGTTGACCGCCCCTTGCACCACGGTTTCGCCCAGGCCATAGGACGACGTGATGAAGACCACCTGGTCAAAACCGGACTCGGTGTCGATGGTGAACATCACACCGGCAGCGCCCAGGTCGGAGCGCACCATGCGCTGCACGCCGGCAGACAAGGCCACCACGTCATGGGCAAAGCCCTTGTGTACGCGGTAGGAAATGGCGCGGTCGTTATACAGCGAAGCGAATACATGCTTCATCGCGTCCTTGACGTTCTCAAGGCCACGGATATTCAGGAAGGTTTCTTGCTGGCCGGCAAACGAAGCATCCGGCAGGTCTTCGGCAGTCGCGGACGAGCGCACGGCAACCGAAATATCGGCACCGCCAGCGTCAGCCACCATCTGGTCCCAAGCCTGTTTGATATCGGCGTCCAGCTTCTCCGGGAACGGGGTGTCGATAATCCACTGACGGATCTCCTTACCCACGCGTGCCAGTTCGCTGACATCATCGATATCCAGCTGGTTCAGCTTGGCATTAATGCGGTCAGCCAGACCATTGTGATTGAGAAAGACGCGGTATGCGTCAGCCGTAGTGGCAAAACCACCGGGGACTCGTACACCGGAACCGGCCAGCTGGCTGATCATTTCACCCAGAGAGGCGTTCTTGCCGCCTACCTGTTCAACGTCAGTCATGCGCAGCTTCTCGAACCAGATCACGTAGCTCTCAGCCATCACTTCTTCTTCCTGTAGTGGATTGGGATGATATCAAGCCCGGAATTCTATACGAATAACGGCTAATCTGGCTAACGTTTTGCACTGCATCATAAGTTTGCATCACAACCATGCCACGAGGTAGGGCCGCAGTGCTCAGCCGCGATATAATGGCGCCATTGCCGACTGGCTGACCCGACTCCGACAGGTACCCGCATGCCACACCGCCGCTCCGCCTTTTTTGTTTCCGACCGCACAGGCATCACCGCCGAAGCCATGGGTTCCACCTTGCTGACCCAGTTTGATATGCAGGAATTCAAGCGCGAAACCATTCCTTACATCGATACGGTTGAAAAAGCCGCCGAAGTCGCACAGAAAATCTGCACCCGTGCGGCCAGCGACCATCACCGTCCTTTGCTGTTTACCAGCATCATCAATCCGGAAGTCCGCGCCCACCTCAAGCTCGACTGCGCGCTGTCCATCGACTTTTTCGAGAGCTTTATCGGCCAGATCGAAAACGAACTGGGGCAAAAGGCGGCGCAAACCATAGGCAAGGCACATGGCCTGATTAACGAAGAGCGTTACGATCACCGCATTGAGGCCGTCAACTTCTCGCTTAACCACGATGACGGGATCAAGCTGAAAGATCTGGAAGAAGCAGACGTGATTCTGGTCGGCGTATCGCGCTCGGGCAAGACGCCAACCTGCCTGTATCTGGCGCTGCAATACGGCATCAAGGCCGCCAACTACCCGCTTACACCGGAAGATTTGGGCTGCCCCACCCTGCCCAAGAGCCTGCTGCCTTACCGCAACAAGATTTTCGGTCTGACCATCGATCCGCTACGCCTGCATAATATCCGCAGCGAGCGCCGCCGTGATTCCACTTACGCCAGCATGGAAAACTGCCGCTCCGAGGTGAACGAGGCCGAGTCCATGTTCCGCCAGCATGCCATCCCCTTTATCAGCACCACCCACAAGTCGATCGAGGAAATCTCCACGACCATCCTGCACAAGGCCGGCCTGAGCCGCCGCTTCTAAGCAGGCTTAGCCATAAAAAAGGGATGCCGAGGCATCCCTTTTTTAATATTTCAAAACACCACTCAGACGACTGCCGCCTCGGCCAGCTCAACGTCACCGTTGTAGACATCCAGCTCCAGCTCGCCTTCGCTCTTGGCGACCAGCACCGCCGCCAGCGTGTCGCCGGACACATTGGTCGGGGTATTGATCATATCGATGATACGGTCAACCGCCGCAATCGCAGCAATCACTTCCAGCGGCAAGCCCACCGACGACAGCACCAGACTCATCACCACCAGACCCGTACCCGGCACGCCGGCAGCACCGATGGCAGCCAGCGTAGTGGTCAGCACCACGGTCACCTTCTGCATCATGGACAGCTCGATACCATAGGCGTTGGCGGCAAAGATCGCCACCGCGCCCAGATAGGTCGCCAGACCGTTCATGTTCACCGTTGCCCCCAGTGGCAGCACGAAGGAGGCAATGCTGTTATGCACGCCCAGCTGGGTTTCCGCGGCCTTAAGGTTGAGCGGCAAGGTCGCGTTGGAGCTGGTGGTGGAGAAGGCAAACAGCTGCACCGGCAGCATCTTGCGGATGAAGTGCCACGGATTGAGGCCGAACACCAGCAGCAGTACGGCGTATACCACGGTCAGCATCACCAGGCAGGAGAAGTAGATAGTGCCCACCAGCGCAGCCAGACCGGACAAAATGGCAAAGCCGTTATCCGCGGTCACATAGGCCATCAGCGCAAACACGCCATAAGGTGCAAAAGACAGCGCGATATTCACCAGCTGAAACACGACCTGGTTAAGCGAACGGAAAAAGTCCGCCACCACTTTGCCCTCTTTGCCCGCCAGATTGATGGACAGGCCGAAGAAGATGGCAAACACGATCACCGGCAAAATGGCGCCATCGGCAAACGCCTTGAACGGGTTAGCCGGCACGATGGACATGATGGTGTCGACAAAAGACGGTACTTCCGCAGTCTGCGCCACGGCAGGGATGGTGTAGCCCAGACCGGAGCCGATACCCAGATAGCTGGCAACCGTCATCGACAGCGCACCGGCTGCAGCCATGGTCAGCATGTACAGCAGCATGGTCTTGCCTGCCACACGCCCCATTTTCTTCAGGTCGTGCATCGCGGTCACGCCGCACACCAGCGACACAAAGATCACCGGCAACACCACCATGCGGATCAGGGTGATAAAGAGGTCGCCAACCGGCTTAAGATAGTGAGCCCAGTCTCCGGCGAGAAAACCCGTCGCCACACCGGCAACAAGGCCGATCAGAATTTTTGCCCACATCGGCAAAGGGGACCGCAAAGCCATACGCCTCTCCTTATTCTTTATCACTTGAATAGGGCAATCTATAAGGCAGGCTAGTTTGTCGTCAACAAGGCAAGTAGATACTGGCTAATATTAATTATTTATCATTTCGTTTTGAATTTATAAATTCATTTAAGCTAAAAATTCACATTGAAATCCAGCTGCAAACCATCAAAGCCGACCTCGACCCCCGCCGGGCAACGCGCCGACAAAGCGGTAAATTCCAGCTCGTGCGTCATATGAATCAGCACCGTGCGCTGTGCACCGATGCGTGCCGCCCAGTCCAGCGCCTGCGCAAACGACAGGTGTGAAAAATACGGGGTGTCGCGCAGACAATCGAGAAAAAGCAGGCGTACGCCATCCAGCAAAGCCAGACTTTCTTCGGGAATGTCCGACACATCGGTCAGCCAGGCCATGTCGCCGATGCGCCAGCCGCTACATGGCCAGTGGCCGTGTTTAAGCGGGATAGGCGTCAGTTTCAGCCCGGAAAAACTCAGCGGCCCCTCGACATCATGCGGCACCAGTACCGGCTTATCCCAGCTTGGCGAGGCCGGCATCAGGCCGTAGCCGAAACGCGCACGGATATTGTCCATGGTGAAGCTATTGCCCAGCAGATCGATAGGGCCGCGCTTCACATAGCAAAACGCGCGCAGATCATCGATACCGTTGAGATGGTCGGCATGCGGGTGGGTATACAGCACCGCATCGACCCGGGTCAGCCCTTCGCGCAAGGCTTGCTGGCGCAAGTCCGGCCCGGTATCAATTAACAGGCCCAGCTCATCGATGCGGATATAGGCCGAGCAGCGGGTACGGCGGTTTTTAGGGTTGTCCGACACACAGGTCGGGCAGCTGCAGCCTAGCGCCGGCGTACCCGAACTGGAGCCACACCCCAATAAGGTGATACGCCCGCGCCTAGCCACGCTGCGCACCGGCTTTGGCAAACAGGCGGAAATAGTTTTCAGTTGTTGCCGCGGCCACTTCTTCCAGCGTCATGCCGCGCAAAGACGCGATATGTCCGGCGACATGGCGCACAAAAGCCGGCTCATTGGTCTTGCCGCGATATGGCACCGGCGCAAGATAAGGTGCATCGGTCTCGACCAGCAGGCGATCCAGCGGCACTTTTTGCGCGACCTCATGGATCTGCCTGGCGTTCTTGAAGGTCACGATGCCGGACAGCGAAATATAAAAGCCCAGATCCAGCGCTTCTTCTGCCACTTCCCAGCTTTCGGTAAAACAATGCATCACCCCGCCGGCCTCGCCCGCATTCTCCTCGCGCATGATGCGCAAGGTGTCCTGTGCCGACTCGCGGGTGTGAATCACCAAGGGCAGGCCGGCGCGGCGCGCGGCGCGGATATGGCGACGAAAGCGCGCGTGCTGCCAGCCAAGATCGCCCTTGCACCAGTGGTAATCGAGCCCGGTCTCGCCTATGCCCACCACGCGCGGGTGAGCGGCCAGTGCCACCAACTCGTCCTCGGATGGCACCTCGGCCTCCTGGCTGTCCGGATGCACCCCCACCGTGGCAAACAGGTTGGCATGTGCCTCGGCCAGTGCCAATACCGCCGGATACTCGGGCATGGCCACCCCGATCACCATGGCGTGCGTCACCTGCGCCGCCTGCATATTGGCCAGCACTTCGGGCAAGTGGGCGACCAGATCGGGAAAATTCAGGTGGCAGTGGGAGTCGACAAGCATGGTTTTTCTTTCGGGATTCGGGAACAGGGGGCAATAACATCAACAAACCGGATCGCTGCTACCGGACTGCGGCTCCCTTAATTACATGGTATGCGTATTACGGCTGGAGTTGAGCACCCCGCCCAGCAGTTTTTCGATGCGCTCACGCGCCTGATCTGCGGCTTCTCCGGCGGCAAACTCGACACCGACGCCCTGGGTGCGGTTATTGTTGGCCCCGGCCGGCGTCAGCCACACCACCTTGCCCTGCAATGCAGTCTTTTGCGTATCGTCCATCAGCGTCAGCAACAGGAAGACCTCATCCCCCAGCGTGTACTCCCGCGCCGACGGAATAAACATCCCGCCATTTTTGAGAAAAGGCATATAGGCGGCAAACAAGGCGCTGCGCTCGCGGATGGACAGCGATAGCACACCGGCGCGGGCAGCGGGATCAGTACGTTCAGCAGGCGTTTCCAGGCTCGTCATATCAGGCAAATACCTTGAGATAGTCCATTAACAGCGCCTCCAGTTGCAGGCGGACATTCAGCGTGTGCTGGCCATAAGGCACCAGTGTCGTCACCGCGCTTTGACAGCGCATCAGCTCGGGCAGCCTGGCACGGCGCGCCAGCGACGATAATGCATCTTCATGCTCGGGATAATAGCGGAGTCTGCATGCCAGACTCAAACCGGCAAGGTCATGCAGCCACTTGGCCAGCCAGTCCAGCGGCACGGCGAGCGGCAATTTCTGCTTGTCGACCAGCTCGGCCATATCCAGCATGCCGGTCAGCATGGGCGCGGCCAGCGCGGCGACAAACTGGTCGCGCAGCGCCGTCAAAGCCGGGTCATGATTGAACAAAGGCGCGCCGCCATTGTGTGCCAGCTCGATTTCGGCGCGCGCGATGCCTTGCGACTTCAGCCAGGCCAGCGCCATTTCATGCGACGGGCGCGCCAGCGGATACTGGCGGCAACGGCTCTTGATGGTCGGCAGCAGCCGCTGTGGCGAATGTGCCACCAATAAGAACAGCACATCATCCGGCGGCTCCTCCAATACCTTGAGCAAGGCATTGGCCGCCGCAGGGTTCAGCGTCTCGGCCGGCTCCACCAGCACCACGCGCTGGCCGTGACGGTGCGAGCTCAATTGCGAGAATTCGATGATCTCGCGCACCGCCTCGATCTTGATCTGAGCCAGCTTGCGCGTCGGCTTGCCTTCCTTGCCCTCTTCCTCGCCCTCGATAATGGGTGACAAGCGGCGAAAATCGGGATGGCTGCCGCTACCAAACCAGCGGCACGATTCGCACTGGCCGCAAGCTCCATGGTCGGCCAGAGGCTGGTCGCACAACAGTGCCTGCGCCAGATGTTCGGCGAATTCAAGCTTGCCGCTGCCGGCCATGCCGGTAAACAGCCAGGCATTGGGCAGGCGCGAAAACTCGCTGCTGATACGCGCCCAGTCGGCCTGATGCCACGGATACAGCATCAGGCCTGCTCCGCCAGTAGCGCCAGGCGCCGGGCAATATCGGCCTGGATGTCAGCAATGCTGCGGGTCGAGTCCAACACATAAAAACGCGGATTATCCTTGGCGCGTACAAGGTAGGCGGCGCGCACGCGGCGATGAAAATCGCCCTGCTCACGCTCGAAACGGTCCAGCTCGCGCGTGGCCGACATGCGCTGGGCTGCAATTTCGGTGGGCACATCAAACAGCAAGGTCAGATCCGGCTGCAAGCCTTGCTGCACCCAGTCTTCCAGCGCGGCAATACGCGCGTCTGCCACGCCGCGCCCGCCGCCCTGATAGGCAAAGGTCGCATCGGTAAAACGGTCGGACACCACCCAGCGCCCTGCTGCCAGCGCAGGGCGTATCACCTCGTCCAGATGCTGGCTACGCGCGGCAAACATCAGCAGGGTTTCGGTTTCCAGCGAAACCTGGGTCTCCACCGCCAGCAAGAGCGCGCGCAAATGCTCGCCCAGCGCGGTGCCGCCTGGCTCGCGGGTAAAACAGGCATCCACCCCCAGTGCAGACAGGGTGTCGCGGATAAAGCCCAGATGGGTACTCTTGCCGGCACCATCTACGCCTTCCAGCGTGATAAAGCGTGGCCGCATCACGACCCTTTCTTCAGAATGTATTGGCGCACGGCGGCATTATGCTCGTCCAGCGTCTCGGAGAAGTGCGACTCACCCTTGCCCTTGGCAACGAAATACAGTGCACGGCTCTCGACCGGATTCGCCGCCGCATGCAGCGCTGCCGCGCCCGGCAGGGCAATCGGCGTAGGCGGCAAGCCGCTACGGGTATAGGTATTGTAAGGCGTGTCGCGACGCAGGCCTTCCTTGCCGATGCGCCCCTGATAACGCTCGCCCATGCCATAGATCACCGACGGATCGGTCTGCAAGCGCATGCCGATTTTCAGCCGGTTGGCAAACACCGAAGACACCATGGGGCGGTCGCTGTCTTTCGAGGTTTCTTTTTCGATCAGGCTGGCCATGGTCAATAGCTCGTAAGGCGTGGCATAAGGCACATCCTCTTTACGCGCATTCCAGGCCGACTCCAGATTTTGCTGCATGGTGCGATAAGCACGGCGCAGCACCTCCAGGTCTGATGCGCCCGGCGTATAGAAATAGGTACTGGGGAAGAACATGCCCTCGGCCGCCTGATTGCTCGCCCCCAGTTCGGCCATAATGCGCGACTCGCTCCAGCCGGCCGATGTCTGCACAAGCCCCGGTTCGCGCGCCAGCGCCTGGCGGAACTGGCGGAAAGTCCAGCCTTCGATCACGGTTACGCTGGGCTGATCCGGGCTGCCTTCGGCCAGACGCTTGAGGATCTCCCACATTGCGACCGGACTGGAAAACTCGTACAAGCCGGCCTTGACCTTGCGGTCGGCGCCGGTCATGCGCGAGAGGGCCACCATCACCCAGCGGTTACGGATTACGCCATCGGCCTCCAGCGCCCGCGCCACTTGCGACAGGGTACGGTTAGGACCAACGGTCACATTGTAAGGGGTGGCGGGCAGCGGCACCGGCACGATGACGACCCAGGCCAGCCACAAGGCAGCGGCGGCAAGCAAAGCGGCAAAAAAGCGAACAAACAAAATGCGCATAAAGCGAAGTCAATCAATGATTGAATAAAAGCGGATGATACCATCCGCACGGCTTAACCGGCATCCGCCGTCGGTGTCATGCACACCCCGAAACGGGCCCGCAAATCGGCAGCGCAAGATGGCTCCAGCGCAATAGCCACGCCATCGCACACCAGCTCTGCCGGCAAAGTCGCCAACTCGCCATCCCAATCGGGCAGGCATTCAGCCAGCACGCCAGCCAGATCCCTGTCGTCCACCAAGGCAAGCACCCCGGCAAAAGCGGCATACATCTCACCGCCCGCTGTCACAAAAAAGGCACTCGCCTTGGCACTGGCGCCAGTCGGCGCCGCCTGCCAGGCGCCGGGGTGACGACGCAAGACAAGCGGCGCCGCCTCCAGCGCGACATACACGCGCTGCGGGCCGTTCTGCACAAACCAGCGCCCGGCCGCATCCGCCTGATAATTACGCCCGAAAAATGAAGTCATCGCCGGCTGGCTCAGCAGCTCGCCTTTCAGCCGCCATTGCCCGCGCGCATCCAGCGCCAGCCAGCCATACACAGCAGGTACATCCGGCCACTTGGCCATCGCGGCCAGCACTTGTTGATCCATGATTTTTCCCTGTCGATTCACAAACCCGCACGCGCGAGGGCGGGATCAGGGATCAGGGGTTGGGAGCGCCCATTCCCCATTCCCCATTCCCCATTCCCGAGTTCCTGATCCCCACTCACAACTCCGCCCGCAATACCGCTAAGGGTGGCGCATTGGCGACACGGCCGACCAGCGGCCAGCCCGCGCCGCACACCACCAACATGCCCAGCAGCACGCCACCGGGCAGCAGCCACAGATTGGGCGTAAACGGCAAGGCCAGCAGCTCTTTGGCAATAACGGCACCAGTCAGCATGGCGCCAGCGCCGGCAAGAAAACCGGACAAGGCACCGATAAAAGCCAGTTCGGACAGCAAGACCACGCGCAACTGGCGGCGCGAGGCACCCAGCGCCCGCATTAGCGCCATATCGGCCAGCCGCTCATGCCGTGTTGCGGCAAAAGTCGCCCACAACACCAGCACACCGGCGGCCAGTGACAATAAAAACATCACTTCAACCGCCCGCGACAGGCGCTCGACCACCGCACGCACTTCGGTAATGATGACGCCGATGTCTATCACCGTCAGATTGGGAAAACGTGCCAGCAACTGGCTGACAAAGCCCTCGCTCTCGGGCGGCAGACGAAAGCTGGTGATATAACTGGCGCGCTCGCCGGCAAACCAGTTTGGCGGCGCCAGTACAAAAAAGTTGGCGCGAAAATTATCCCAAGCCACCTTGCGCAAGCTGGTGACTTTGGCCTGGTAAGGCGTGCCGGCAATATCGAACGACAGACTGTCGCCCAAGCGTATGCCCAGCGTGTCGGCCAGTCCCGCCTCCACCGAAAACTGTGGCGTGACGCGGGCGCCCTCCCACCACTTCCCAGCCACAATCTGGTTGCCGGCCGGCAGGCTGTCGCGCCAGGACAGGTTGAATTCGCGCTCGGCCAGGCGCCGTGCACGTTCATCTGCCAGCTTGGCCGGATTAACCGCCTTGCCGTTGATGGCCAGCAGGCGCGCCCGCACCATGGGCGAGAGCTCGGGTGCGGGCCTGCCGCTTTGCACGAAACTGTCGCCAAGCGCCGCGCGCTGATCCTCCTGGATATTGATGGCAAATTTATTGGGCGCATCCGGCGGAATGCTGTTCTGCCAGCTATTGATCAGATCGCCGCGCACCACGGTCAGCAGCAGCAAGGCCATCAGCCCCACCGACAAGGCCACCAGCTGAATCAGCGCCAACCACGGCCGCCGCGCAAGGTTGGCAACACCATAGCGCCAGCCAAGCTTGCCCGAACGGCGCGCCAGTCGCCGCACCAGCGCAAGCAAAGCCATGCTGACCAGCGCGACCGCGACAAAAAAACTGCCCAATGCTCCCAGCAACCACAGGCCCAGCGTTGCATCGCCCACCTGCCATGCCGCCAGCAGCAATAAAGCCGACAAGGCCAGCACCGGCGCCAGCGCACCGATACGCGGCGCCCCCGTTTCACTACGCATCACCCGTAATGGCGACACCTGGCGCAGGGCAAGAATGGGCGGCAAAGCCAGTCCCAACAGCAAAACCAGAGACGATAGCGGCCCCAGCAAACCCAGCCACCAGGCCGGTTGCGGCAGGGTTTCGACACCCAGACCCGAAGCCACGCTGATCAGCAGCCATTGCAAGCCATAACCCAGCCCGGCACCGATCACCCCGCACGCCAGCGCCAGCATGGCGAACAGCAAGGCAAACACTTGCCACACTTCGCCCGACCCCATGCCCAGCGCACGCATCACCGCAACGCTTTGCCAGTGGCGCGCCAGATAACGGCGCACCGCCATCGCAACCGCGGCCGCCGCCAGCGCCACCGTCAGCATGGTGGCGATACCCAGAAAGCGCCGCGCCCGCTCCAGTGCGGTTTTCACCTCGGGCCGCGCTTCTTCTATGTTTTCCAGCCGCATTCCGGGCGTCAGATGGCTTTTTGCCCAGCGCCGGAACGCCTCGACCTGGCGGCCATCGCCCGCCACCATCAAACGGTAGCGCGCACGGCTGCCCTCCTGAATCAGGCCACTGGCGGCCAGATCGGCCTGATTGAACACCAGCCGCGGCACAAAATTGTAAAGATCCAGCGCACCGTCCGGCTCGCGCAAAATCTCGCCCGCTATGGTCAACTGCAAGCGCCCCACACCCAGGCGGTCTCCTAATTTAAGCTTGAGACGCGACAACAGGCGTGCATCCACCCAGGCTTCCCCTTGCGCCGGCGCAAAGCGTCCGTTCTGCTCGCGCCCATTCATCAGGCGCAGGCTGACTTCACCGCGTAGCGGATAGGCTGCGCTCACCGCCTTCAGATTGGACAGCGCTGCCTCATCGCCGGCAAAGCTCATCGAAGGGAAAGACACACTGCTGGCCAGACTCAGCCCCAGGCGCCGCGCCTCGTCCTGCCATGGTGCCGGCAGCGGTGCATTGGCATTGACCACCAGATCGGCCGCCAGCAAGCGCGCGCTTTGCTGGCTCAGCCCGCGTTCGATACGGTCGGCAAAAAACGACACGCTGGTCATCGCCCCCACCGCCACCACCAGCGCCAGCAGCAGCACCCCCAGCTCGCCCGAACGCCATTCGCGCAGCAACAATCTCAAGGCAAAAGCCCAGCGTTGCAGCAGATTCATACCCCCGCCCCCAGCAAACAACCATCATGCAGGCGATAGATGGCGTCACAACGCGCGGCCAGATCCGGGTCATGCGTCACCAGCACGAGACTGGTGCCTTGTTCGGCATTCATCCGGAACAAAAGATCGATCACCTGCTCGCCCGCCACCGGGTCCAGGCTGCCGGTGGGCTCGTCGGCAAACAGAAGCTCGGGATCGGTCACAAAGGCACGCGCCAGCGCCACACGCTGCTGCTCGCCGCCGGACAAATGGCGCGGATAATGCTTAAGCCTATGCCCCAGCCCCACCCGCTCCAGCCTTTGCCGCGCAAGTGCAGCGGCGTCTTTGCGGCCACACAGCTCCAGAGGCAGCATCACGTTTTCCAGCGCGCTTAACTGCGGCAGCAACTGGAAACTCTGGAACACGAAACCCACGCGCGCACGGCGCAGCGCGGCGCGGCCATCTTCATCCAGTTTTGACAAGGGTTCGCCAAACAGCGTCACCTCGCCATAACTTGCCTGATCCAGCCCGGCAAGAATGGCCAACAGGCTGGACTTGCCCGAACCGGATGCGCCAACGATGGCGATGGTCTCGCCACGCGCCACCGCCAGACTGACATCGCGCAAGATAGTCAGCATCTCGCCGTGATAAGCCACTTGCTTGCCCACGGCGCTGGCACGCAAAATGGCGGTCGTTTCTCCGGATGGATTCATCATGTTCCGCTTGCTTGTTGTATGTTGTATGTTGTGGTGCACGCCAGTCATGGCCGCCACCGTACTGGTATTCGGCGATAGCCTGTCCGCCGGTTATGGTTTGGCCTCCGGCCAGGGCTGGGTCTCGCTACTGGAAAAACGTCTGGCACCCAAACACAAGGTCGTCAATGCCTCGCAATCAGGCGAAACCAGCGCCGGCGGCCTCGCCCGCCTGCCGCAGGCACTGGCACGGCACAAGCCCGATATCGTCGTACTGGAACTGGGTGGCAACGACGGCCTGCGCGGCCTGCCACTGTCTGTAATGGAAGCCAATCTCGCACAAATGGCTGCGCTGGCCCAGCGCAGCAAGGCCAAAGTCGTACTGGTCGGCATGGCGCTGCCCCCCAACTATGGCCCGGACTACACGGCAAGGTTCCGCAAGGCATACGACAATGTGGCAAAAAAACACAAGACGGCGTATGTCCCGGTACTGGTTGCCGGCTTTGAAAGCAAGCTGGCTCTGTTCCAAAACGACGGTATCCATCCGAACGCCCAAGCGCAACCATTGATGGCCGCAACGGTAGAAAAAGCACTGCGCCCATTACTGAAGTAAAAGCCTGCGCCAGCCGCCTGCCCCTGATCCGGTCTGCATTCTCCTGCGTCCCACCCGCTAAACAAAAAAACCCGCACCAATAGGTACGGGCTTTTCCCTGCGCGCGACAGACACCCGCCCGCTGATATGGCGTTACGGCTGCGAGTTGCGAATCAAGCCGGCGAGGCGCTCAATCCCCTCTTCAATCCTATGCGCCGGAGTATGGCTGAAATTCAAGCGCAGATGGCCGATACCCTCTTCCGGCACCGGATAAAACGGCTCGCCCGGCATAAAGGCGACATCATGCTCCAGCGCCAGCTTAAGCAGACTGCGCGTATCGCGCTTCTGCTTCAGGGTCAGCCAGAAGAACAGACCGCCGCTAGGCAACTGCCAGTCAGCCAGATCGGCAAAATGCTTTTCCAGCGAAGCCTGCATCGCATCGCGCCCGGCACGGTAAGTCGCACGCAAGCGGGCAATATGGGCGGGGTAAGCGGCATCATTCAATGCCCGCGCCGCAAACCACTGGCCGACACGGTTGGTATGCAGATCGGCCGCCTGCTTGAGTTTGACAAGGTAGGGATACAGGTCGGGCGTGGCAATCAGATAACCTTCGCGCAAGCCCGGTGCCAGCGTCTTGGAAAAAGAGCCGGCATAGATCCACGAGGCCTTCTTCAGATGCGAAACCAGAGGCGCAGGCGCATCCCCGTCGTAGGACAATGCACGGTAGGGATCATCCTCGAACAGGGGGACACCGGCCTGATCAATCACCTCAGCCAGCGCAGCACGGGTAGCCTCGTCGTAACAGGCACCGGACGGATTCTGGAAGCTTGGAATCAGATATGTCATGCGCGGCTTGAATTCGGCCAAGGCCTGCGCGAGATCAGCTGGATCTAGCGAACCCTGCTGCTGGGGAACAGCATGCACGCTGGCGCCAAACAGATTGAAAACCTGCAAGGCCGCCAGATACGTCGGCCCTTCGGTCACCAGAGGCGTACCCGGGTCAACAAACAGTTTGGCAGCCAGATCCAGCGCCTGCTGCGAGCCGGACAGAATCAGGACCTGATCTGCACCGCACGCTATCCCCATTTTCTGCGCCTCGCGGGCGATGGCCTCCCGCAGCTCGGGCTCGCCTTCGGTGGTGCCATACTGCGCCAGCGCTTGCGGCATATCGCTAAAGTCAAGTTCGGGCAGGCACTGCGAAGCCGGCAGGCCGCCGGCAAAAGAGATCACTTCGGGGCGTTGTGCTGCCGCCAATATTTCGCGGATCAGCGAGCCGGACAAGCGTTCGATACGTTGAGAAAACATGGCAGCCTCTTGATAGTCTCGGACATTAATGTCAATATATTTGACCAATTTACCGAGCACCTAGGCTGCTGTCAATATGCCTGATAATTACAGCAACAAAGAAATCCGCCACACGATGGCGACATTTTTCCACGCCTATCAGGCTTTTACTGCCAAGCCTGACCAGATGCTGGCCGAACGTGGCTTGGCGCGCGTGCATCACCGCATCCTGTTTTTTATTGCTCACCAGCCCGGGCTGAATGTGGGCGAACTGCTGCAGGCGCTGGGCGTCAGCAAACAAGCCATCAACTTGCCGCTACGCCGGCTGATCGCGGACGGGCTCATTGAAACCCATAGCGCCAGCCACGACCGCCGGGTCAAACTTTTACAGCTCAGCCCAGCAGGCCAGGCGCTGGAGCAAGCTTTATTCCAGGAACAACAACGCCTGCTGACGCAGACGTTTAAGCAGCTGGGCCCCCAGGCCAGCAGCCACTGGCTGGCACTGAACGAGGCCCTGGCTGCACGCGAGGGTGCGGCGTCAATCTAGACGCTGATAACGCACGGCACAGATTTCGATTTCTTCCATCCCGTCCGGCCCGCGCAGCACCACCACGTCGCCCTCGCGCGCCTTGAGCAAAACCCGTGCAATCGGGGCAATCCAGCTGATATGGCCGCGCTCGGGATTAATCTCGTCCACACCGACAATGCTCAGGGTTTGCGCCCTGCCATCCCCGCGCACGATATCGACCGTGGCCGAAAAGAACACCTGGTCACACGCTTCGCGCAACTCGGGGTCGACCACTTCGGCCACTTCCAGACGCTTGGTAAGAAAACGGATGCGGCGGTCTATCTCGCGCAAGCGGCGCTTGCCATAGATGTAATCGCCGTTTTCCGAACGGTCGCCATTGGAAGCCGCCCAGTTGACGATCTGCACCACCTCCGGACGCTCGCGGTGCACCAGTTGCGACAGCTCATCCTTGAGGCGGCGCCAGCCGGCCGGCGTGATGTAGTTCTTGCCAGTGGCGGGCAGTCGGCTCTCGGCCGGCAAGCCTTCCTCGAGATCGTCATCATCACTTTCGCGTGTAAATGCTTTATTCATCCCTTGCCCTTTCTACAAAAAAACCGCCCGCAACACAAAGTGCACGGGCGGTTATCGGCTAGCCTGCCATCAACAAGACGGCGTTTTAGCGGCGCTTTTGCAAACCGGTCGAGGTCAGACCCGACCACTTCATCACGCCGGCCACTTCAGCTTCGTTCAGCTCGTAGAACTGGCCGCGCTTCAGGCGGCCCGGCAAGCCGACGGTACCGAAACGGATACGGATCAGGCGGCTGACGGTCAGGTTGAAGTGTTCGAACATACGACGCACTTCGCGGTTACGGCCTTCCTTGATCACCACATTCACCCAGTGGTTGGCGCCTTCTTCACGCCCGCCCAGCTGATAGACGCGCTCGAAATGCGCCGTACCATCTTCCAGCTCAACCTCTTGCGTCATCGCCTTCATGATTTCCGGTGTCAGCTCGCCCAGCACGCGTACCGAATACTCGCGCTCGACTTCAAAGCTTGGATGCATCATGCGGTTAGCCAGCTCACCACTAGTAGTCACCAGCAACAGACCGGAGGTATTCACGTCCAGACGGCCGATGGCCACCCAACGGCTGGACTTGGCCTGCGGCAGGCGGTCGAATACAGTCACACGGCCTTCCGGATCGTCGCGCGAAACGATTTCACCTTCCTGCTTGTGATACATGATGATGCGCGGCAGACGGTCGGCCCACTTGAGCTTGACCGGATGACCTTTCACCGTCACGCGATCATGCGGACCCACGCGATCGCCCAATACGGCCACTTTGTTGTTGACCAGAATCAGGCCGGCTTCGATCATCTCCTCGACTTCACGGCGCGAACCGGAACCCGATGCTGCCAGCGCTTTTTGCAGGCGGACCGGCTCGATCTTGTCCAGATCTACGCGGGTCTCGCGCAGACGCTGCGCCTTCTCGGCGATCGCCTGGGTTGGCGCGCGCAAAGCCAGTTTCTTGGCGCGCGGCACTTTCGGCCCCTCGCTACGCACAAACGGCTTCTTGTCGCCAAATGCACCACTGCTGCGGCCCTGAAAGCCACCTTCACGCGGGGCATCGCCATCACGGCGCACGAACGGCTTCTTGTCGCCGGAGTTGCCGCGTGGCTGTTCGCTGCGGTCGCGCTGGCCGTAGCCGCCTTCACGCGGTGCATCGCCATCGCGGCGCACGAACGGCTTCTTGTCGCCGTA
>NZ_WSSB01000008.1:103551-189237 GCF_009831765.1 Craterilacuibacter sinensis
CCTTCACGCGGGGCGTCGCCATCGCGGCGCACGAACGGCTTCTTGTCGCCGTAGTTCCCGCGTGGCTGTTCGCTGCGGTCGCGCTGACCGTAGCCACCTTCACGCGGGGCGTCGCCCTCGCGGCGCACGAACGGCTTCTTGTCGCCATAGTTGCCACGTGGCTGTTCGCTGCGGTCGCGCTGGCCGTAGCCCTCCTGGCGCGATGGTGCAGGCTTGTTGTCTTGTGCATTGCGCGGCTTGATAAAGCTACCGCCGGTGCGTGGCTGCGACGTTTCGCGGCCCTTGGCTTGCGACACCGGTTGGCGCGCCTGATTGCGTTGTCCTTTAGACATGCTTTTTCCTAATCAACTAGATTTTCCGCCTCATCAACGAGGGGGACTTCGCCTTCTGGCATCTCGCCAGAGGCTTCAACCGGCCCGGCATCCGGCACCACCAGATTTCCCAAGTCCGCCAAAGGCGGCAAATCACGCAGCGAATGAAAGCCGAGATCATCGAGAAACTTGCGGGTCGTTGCATACAGACCGGGCCGTCCGGGCACATCCTTGTGCCCGATTACTTCGATCCAGCCCCGCTCAAGCAGGGTCTGCACCACGCTGGTCGACACCGTGACACCGCGTATGGCTTCAACATCGCCACGGGTCACCGGTTGTTTGTAGGCAATAATCGCCAGCGTTTCCATCACCGCGCGCGAGTAGCGCGGTGGCTTTTCCGGGTTCAGCCGGGAAAGATAGGGGGTAAATTCGGCGCGCGCCCGAAAGCGCCAGCCGGACGAGAGCTTGATCAGCTCCACCCCGCGGCCACGCCAGTCCTGCTGTATTTCTTCCAGAATCTGGTTGATCAACGCCGCCTTGATATCCTCGGTAAACAAACGTTTAAGCATGGATACCGATAGCGGCTCTTGCGCTGTCAGCAGCGCCGTTTCAAGAACGGTCTTCAGATACTTGAGATCGGTAAAAAGAGGCATCGAAACCAGATCAGATTTTGGACAAAATCACAGGAAGGCGCGGATTTTACACGATTTTTTATCCTGCGTCGCACTAAGATACCCTGTTTTTACCTGTCTTGCGCCCCCATCAGCCCTGTCTGGTGCTGATATCCCAAAATTCACCATGGCTTCATCTATGGTGAACAACAGCAAATGCGCCAGCCGCCACACCAGCCAGGCAAAAATTCGGGACAGGAGCAAGTCCATGCCACACACAGCCAGACAACACGGTAAAGCATTACTCACCCTGTCCTTGTTCGTACAACTGGCGGCTTATGTGGCGACCAACATGGCGCAGGCTCAAGAACCCGCGAGCAGCATGCCAACTATGGGCCCGGCAACAGACTTCAGTCTTCCCCCTACCATCGCTATGGAGGGCGAAAATACCAAACAACCTATCACTTCTACTACGGCGTTATCCGTCATCGGCGCGCCAGCCCTCGCCCCTTTACCATCAAACACAGCGCTCAGGCTAAAGGAAAACAATCCGCTCTGGGCCTGGCTATCGCTGGATGGTGGCAGCCGCCCCTCTTTCAACCTGTATCAAGACAAGTCATCAAGACTGGCGCTGAGCGTAAACGGCAACGGCAGCATCCGCCTCAGATACAAGCTGGCCTGGTAGACATTACACCACGGCAATACGGACATAGATGGGAGCATAGGCGGCGTCCTGATTCACCCGCACCATGCCCTCCTTGACCAGCTCCAGCAGGGCAATAAAATTGACCACCAGGTGTGCAACACCCTTGCCCGGATCAAATAACTCTTCGAACGCAACATAATCGCGCCCGTCCAGATAGCGCAAAATCCAGCTCATCTGTTCACGCACCGACAGTTCATCCTGCGCTACCTGATGACTGCGCTGGTTTTTGGCACGCGACAGAATGGTCAGCCAGGCCTGGCGCAAATCCAGCGGACTGACCTCAGGCAGGCGCTGCTCGGCGCCCTGCTCGATCAAGACTGCCAGCCAGGCAAAATCGCGCTCGGCTTGCGGCAATTTGTCCAAAGCCAACCCGGCCAGCTTCATCTGCTCGTACTCCAGCAGCCGCCGCGCCAGTTCGGCACGCGGATCACTCACTTCGCCGGCCTCGTCCACTTGCGGGCGCGGCAACAATAAGCGCGACTTGATCTCGATCAGCAAGGCCGCCATTAGCAGATACTCGGCCGCCAGCTCCAGCCGCTCGGCGCGCATTGCATCGATATAGCGCATGTACTGCGCAGTAATCGGCGCCATCGGAATATCGAGAATATTCAGGTTCTGCTTGCGGATCAGGTACAAGAGCAAGTCCAGCGGGCCTTCGAAACTCTCGAGAATGATCTTGAGCGCATCTGGCGGGATAAACAGGTCGGCCGGCATTTCCAGCACCGGCTGGCCGAAAACATGCGCCAAGGGCGTGCCGGCGACAGTCCCCGCTGCGTCAGGTGATAAGCTGTGCTCAGTCATGCGGCCCCATCAATGAAAAGCCCCGCGACCATACGCGGGGCTGTCGCGAAAAAGCGGCGTGACTCAATAGCCCAGCCCCATCGCCTCGCGTACGTCCTTCATGGTGTCGTTTGCAATCTTGCGCGCACGCTCGCACCCGTCGGCGACAATGGCCTTCACCAGCGTCGGATCATCCAGATATTTTTGCGCACGCTCGAACATAGGCTGCTGCTCCTTGAGCACGCCTTCGATTACCGGCTGTTTGCAATCGAGACAGCCGATACCGGCGCTGGTACAGCCCTTGACCACCCACTCGCGGGTGGCTTCATCCGAATACACCTGATGCAGCTGCCACACCGGGCACTTGGCCGGGTCACCCGGGTCGGTACGGCGCACACGGGCCGGATCGGTCGGCATGGCGCGCACCTTCTTGGATACAGACTCCGGCGCCTCGCGCAGGGCGATGGTGTTGCCGTACGACTTGGACATCTTGTTGCCGTCCAGACCCGGCATACGGCTGGCCGCCGTCAGCAAGGCATCCGGCTCGGGCAGGATGACGCGGCCTTTATTCTCGAGGAAGGCAAACAGACGCTCGCGATCACCGATGGACAGGTTTTGCGTATCGGCCAGCAAGGCGCGTGCGGCATCCAGTGCCTCGTCGTCGCCTTCTTGCTGGTAACGGGTACGCATCTGCTGGTACAGCTTGCTCTTCTTGCTGCCCAGTTTTTTGATAGAGGCGATGGCCTTGTCTTCAAAGCCCGGCTCGCGGCCATACAGATGGTTAAAGCGGCGCGCCATTTCACGCGTCAGTTCGACATGCGGCACCTGGTCTTCGCCCACCGGCACGCGGTTAGCCTTGTACACCAGAATGTCGGCCGCCTGCAGCAGCGGGTAGCCTAGGAAACCGTAAGTCGCCAGATCCTTGTGGCTCAGCTTCTCGATCTGGTCCTTATAGGTCGGCACCCGCTCCAGCCAGCCCAACGGACAAATCATGGACAGCGCCAGATGCAGTTCGGCATGCTCCGGCACCTTGGACTGGATAAAAATGGTCGCCTGCGCCGGATCGACACCGGCAGCCAGCCAGTCGATCACCATATCCCACAGGCTGCTTTCAATCACGCCGACATCGTCGTAATTGGTAGTCAGCGCATGCCAGTCGGCCACCATAAACAGACATTCGTGCTCGCTTTGCAGCTGCACCCAGTTCTTGATAACGCCGTGATAATGCCCAAGGTGTAGCCTTCCGGTTGGGCGCATGCCGGAGAGAACGCGATCTGCGAACATGAACAATCCTGGAAAAATAAAATTACAAAATCAGATTGAGAAGATCATACACGATATTCATGAATGGCCTGAGTATGGGCGAGAGCAGACCGGTAAATACCAGGCCCAGCAAAATCCAGATACCGTAAGGCTCGATACGCGAGTATTTGTAAGCCATGCCCGGCGGCAAAAAGCTCTCGACGATGCGCCCGCCATCCAGCGGCAATAGCGGCATCAGGTTCAGCACCATCAGCACCACATTGATATTGATGCCGGCCTGACTCATCAGCATCAGCGGCTCGCTGTACATGGAGTCGGTACTGATTGCCAGCTTGAACAGCAAAACCCAGCCCACCGCCATGGCCAGATTGGACAAGGGCCCCGCCGCTGCGACCCAGCGCATGCCGCTACGCACCGGCTTGAGGTTGCCGAAATTGACCGGCACCGGTTTGGCCCAGCCAAAAATGAAGCCGCCGGCAATCAGTCCGACCAGCGGCAGCAAAACCGTGCCGATCGGGTCGATATGCTTGAGCGGATTCAGGGTCATCCGCCCCATCATAAAGGCCGTGGCGTCGCCAAAACGCTTGGCGACATAGGCGTGCGCCGCCTCGTGCAAGGTAATGGCCAGAATGACCGGCAGCGCATAAATCGCAATTTTCTGGATAATATCGTCCAAAATTCCCCCCTAGTTCAGCAAATGGCCGCATCGCGCGGCCCGAATTCTATTATGTGTCAGGCTACAGCCCGAATGGTGCAACCTCACCCTTGCCCTGGCGAACCAGCGATACGCCATCGGTCATGTCTATCACCGTCGTCGGCTCGGTGCCGCACCAGCCGCCATCAATCACCAGATCAACCCGGTTTTCCAGCAGCTCGCGAATCTCGTACGGGTCAACCAAGGGCTCGTCCTCTCCCGGCAGCATCAGCGTACACGACAAAATCGGCTCGTGCAGCGCCTCCAGCAAGGCAAGCGCCACCTGGTGATCCGGCACGCGCAAGCCTATGGTCGAGCGCTTGGGATGCAGAGTGCGGCGCGGAACCTCCTTGGTTGCCTGCAGGATAAAGGTGTAGCTACCCGGCGTGGCACTTTTAAGCAGGCGGTACTGGCTATTGTCCACGCGGGCATAATTGGCCAGCGCGGACAAATCGGCGCACACCAGCGTCAGGTGGTGCTTAAGGTCGATCTGGCGTATTTCCAGAATGCGCTCCATCGCCCGCTTGTTGCCCAAAGCGCAACCCAGCGCATAACAGGAATCGGTCGGATAGACGATCACCCCGCCCGCTTCGACGATCTTGGCCGCTTCGCGTATCAGCCGCGCCTGCGGGTTCTCCGGATGGATGGTAAAAAATTGTGCCATATCTATCTCCTCGCCCGGGACTTCAAGCGCCCCAGCCCTTTTCCCGCCATACAGGGCGGCATAAAGGCGGCAATTCAGCCGTCAGCCCCACGTCGCGCCCACCCTCGCCTGGCGCATGAAAATCGCTACCGGCGCTAGCCAGCAGACCAAAACGGTCGGCCAGCAGGGTGTATTTGTGCATATCGTCCAGACTATGGCTGCCGCTGGCGACTTCTATCGCCTCGCCGCCGGCGTCCTTAAAGTCGAGTATCAGCCTTTCGGTCAGTGTCCTGCCGAAATCATAGCGCCCCGGATGGGCAATCACCGCCACGCCCCCTGCCGCTCTGATCCAGCTCACGGCATCGGCAAGACTGGCCCATTGGTGCGGCACATAGCCGGTTTTGCCGGCGGCCAGAAACTTGCGAAATACGGCCCTTACATCTTTTATATATCCAGCATTGACCATATAGCGGGCAAAATGCGCACGCCCTATCATTTCCGGGTTGGCGGCCAGCGCCATCGCACCATCAAAAGTACCGGGCATGCCGGCCTTGTCCAGCGCATGCGCCATGGCATGCGCCCGTTCGATGCGGCCATGGCGGATTGAAGCCAGGCCCGCCTCAAGCACAGGCTCGCCCGGCGTAATACCGAGCCCGACAATATGGATGGTATGTTTACCCCAGCTGACCGAGATTTCGACGCCACCGAGCAGGGCGATACCCAGCTCGCCGGCCGCAGCGGCTGCCTCGGCATAGCCGCGCGTGCAGTCGTGATCGGTCAGTGCCAGCAATGTCGCGCCGCGACCGGCCGCACGCGTCACGACTTCGGCGGGGCTCAAAGCGCCATCGGAAATACTGGAGTGAAAATGCAGGTCTATGCTGGCCATCACACACGCTCCTGCCGCGCTTGCCACGCAGCCAGGCGCACGCGGTAATCCGCCAGCTCTATTTGGTAGCTATCCCAGACACAAGGCTCGCAGCCGCTACCGCAGCACATATCGTCACTGGGTGCCTGCGGCGCATCCGGTTGCGGATCGAAATCGTCGCCGGTTTCAAGCATGGGCCGCTATCACGCGTATGGTGAAGCCCTCACCGCTCACCACCTGTCCGGGGCGGATTTTGCAGGTCTTGCGCAATTCGACCGCACCATCGACACAGACCACACCCTCGGCCACCATCTGCTTGCCCATTCCACCGGACTCGGCAATACCACAGGTTTTCAGCAGATCGCACAAGGCAATATATTCATTGCGTAGCTCAAACACTTCATCCATTTCTTCACACCCATCTTGGACAGCCCTGTGCAGACCCTGTTAACAAGCGACACAAAGCATTGAATTTATTAACTTATCTGGGCAAGCCTGTTTTTTAGGCAACCCATCCTCTGTTTGTCCACGCAGCGACGGGACAGTACTGTGAACGGCTTGTGGACAAGACAGGCAACACACTGATTTTATTAGCAGAAGCTGCATTGCCTAAATTTGAGGCACACGCCCTTACGGCAGCACATCATCCAGTGCAGACAGAGCCTGCTCCAGTCGCTGTTCCAGCACACCATAGACCTCGACCACCCTTTCTGGCTGTGTTGCCAACGCCTGGCGGTACAAACCCAGCAACCATTCGCGCTCATGCGGATGGCTGCGCAAAGGATCAGCCTGCCATGGAATATCCGGACGGGCGAGCAGCGTCAAACCATAACGGTAGTCACGGCACAAACGGTTTATCGTCCCGCTGGCGCCACCAAAAGCCACGTCAGCCCAGATACGGCAGGTCAGCGCAGTCGTGTCGCACAACACGATATCAGCCTGCTGTGCAGCCATATCCTCATTGCGACACTGGGCCAAGGCAATCGCCTCGACATCGGCCAGGGACGGAAGGTAGGGACGGTTGGCGTAATAACTGCGCGCATACTCGTCAACACACGCCACACGCATGCCGGCGCAGCCAAGCCTGCCTGCCAGCGCCTGCACCAGCGTGCTCTTGCCACTGGACTCCGGCCCCAATACGGCAACGCGCAAAGAAAGCGGCATGGCATCAACAAAAGCGGTAAAGGGAGAAGATTATACGGCGCACAGCCTGGCATCGGGCAGTTTCTCGCAAAGACGGGAGCCGAAGCGGCGTACAAACCGTGAATAACAGAAGCAAAGCACAGGCTTGTCAGCCACACGGACAAACCTGAGTTGCCCACATGCGCACAGAAAAACCCTGTGCGCACACTGTGGACAAATGCAATAAATACATGAATAAAAATGGAAATCTTCACGCGCCCGTTTTTTAGGCAGGAACGGTCATCTCCCCCACCCAGTCCTGCTGCAAATAGGCCCGCCGCTGCTCAGCCGTCAAAGGCATGGAGGCCAATACCGTCAATTTGGCCAGCGCAGCCTCCGGCGTCATATCCAGCCCCGGCAAGGCACCGGCCTGTGCCAATGGCTGACTGGCAGCATACGCGCCAATTTCTACCGATCCTTTTTGTACCTGAGTCAGGTTCAGCACCGGCAAACCGCGCGCGCTCGCCGAAGCGACGCCGGCCAGCAACGCGGCATCTGCCGGTGCATTGCCATTACCGTAGCTCATCAATATCGCGCCATGATGCTCGCCTTGCAGCAAGACGCCAAAACCGGCGGCTGCCGCACCCGGCATCAGCATCAGCGGCAGGATGTTGACCCGCTCATCCAGAGGCTGCGCATGAAAATCGCCCTGTACCTGACGCCACAGCGCACGCTGCCACTGAACATGAATACCGAAGTGCGCCAGCGGCGCGGCATTCGGGCTGGCAAAGCCGGCAAAGCTGGCCGCATCGACCTTGCGCGCCCGGCAACCGCGTAGCAGCACACGATCAAATGCCAGCACGACCTCATGCAACCCCTCCTGACAAGCAGCCTCAAAAGCATCGGCCAGATTGCCCCAGCCATCGCTTCGGGCATGCACCAAGGGCAATTGCGAGCCGGTAATCACCACCGGTTTGGCCAGCCCCTGCAAGGCAAAGGCCAGTACGCTGGCGGTGTAAGCCATGGTGTCGGTGCCATGGATAATCACAAAACCATCGTAAGCATGGTAATGGCAAGCAATATCGCCGATCAGGCGGTTCCAGTTAGCCAGCGTGATCGCCGACGAGTCTATCAGTTGCGGATACTCGATCAGCTCGAAATCCATTTGCTCGCTACGAAAGCGCTCCAGCAGGCGTGGCAACAGCCCCGGCACAGGCGCAAGACCCGCGGGCGTGTGATCCATGCCGATGGTGCCACCGCTGTAGAGGACAAGGATGCGTTTGGACATGGTGTTTTCCAGAAGTGATGAACAGGCAAAATCTTAAAACAAAAGGCGCCCCCACCGAAGGGGACGCCTTGTCCGCGCACGCCAAAGCCTTGGCCTCAGCCGCCTTTACAAGCCATTAACCAGTACAAAACCGATCAGGGCCGGCGCAATATAACGGCAAGTCAGCTTCATCGCCGGCAGCCATAAAGCGCTGCTACGGGTTCCCACCGCCAGTTGGACCTCAATCTGAGGCCAGATTTTCCAGCCAGCCAGCAAGGCCAGCAGCACACCGCCCAGCGGCATCAGCACATTGGAGGTGGCATAATCCAGCAAATCGAACACACCTTTACCAAACAGGGTGTACTCGCTCCAGATGCCCAGCGACAAAGAAGCAGGCACCCCCAACACAAACATCAGCGAAGCCATCAGCAAGGCCGCCTGTACACGGCGCATATGGAACTCGTCGATCATAAAGCTGGTCACCACCTCCATCAGCGACACCGCCGAGGTCAGAGCGGCTACCAGCAGCAGCACGAAGAACACCACCGCAAACAGTTGCCCGCCTACCATCTTGGCAAACACCGCCGGCATGGTGATAAAGGTCAAACCGGGGCCCGCCGAAGGGTCAAAACCGAAGGCAAATACGGCTGGCAGCACCATCAAGCCCGCCAGCAGGCACACCACGGTCGTCAGCAAAACCACCCAAGCTGCAGAACCCGGAATCGAGGTGTCTTTTTCTACGTAAGAGCCATAGGTAATCATCGCCCCCATACCCAGCGACAACGAGAAGAAAGCCAACCCCAGCGCATCGATAATCGTTTTGGCACTGACTTTGGAAAAATCGGGATCAAGGAAATAAGCCACGCCATCCAGGGCACCCGGCAAAAACAAGCCACGCACAATCAACACCAGCATCATCACGAACAGGGCCGGCATCAGGAATTTGGACAGGTTTTCGATACCCTTTTGCACGCCGCCCAACACCACACCGACAGTCAAGGCCATAAAGGCTGCGTGATAGAACAGGGGCTCACTCGGGCTGGAAATAAAGCCAGTAAAAATCCCGCCCAGCACTTTGGCATCACTACTGATAATCTCGCCGCCTATGGATTTGGCGATATAGGCTATCGTCCAGCCACCGACCACACTATAGAACGACAAGATCAGAAAGCCGACCAGCACCCCCATATAACCGACCAGCGCCCAGTGCTTGCCGCCCATCTTGCGAAAAGCCCCGACTGCGCTTGAATGGGCGGCGCGACCTAGCGCCATCTCCGCCATCATCATCACGATGCCCAGCGTAAACACGAAACCGATAAAAATCAGCAGGAATGCCCCGCCACCGTTTTGCGAAGCGACGTAAGGAAACTTCCAGATGGCACCCAGGCCAATCGCCGAACCGGCAGCAGCAAGTATGAATCCGAGGCGGGAGCCCCATTGTGATCTGGCCATGATCAATTCTCTTTAATTATTCGGACAATAACGACTTCCACGCAAAAATCTGCATGGACCAGGCTGTTTGCAAATGCAGAACATCGAGGCAGGTGCCGGCAGACGGATTGCGTCTGACATGGTCGACCACGTGAAGGAGACATCTTGAGCCGGCTAAAACAGCCGGGTCAGAGTCCATCGGGAAATAAGCTTGCCACCGGGTATGGCGCAAGGATTAAACATGCGAGCCAGATGATGACTACCAGCATGCCCCGCTTTGTATACGATATACATGATTACAAATTACCACGTCCAAGCGCGAGGTCAAGAGGGGAAGGGCATTTATCGATTGAAATTGGAAAATTATTAGCCTTAACTGCCGCAAAAAAAATAAATCCTTATAGCATATTGCGCGCAACCGTACAAAACTGCTCCATTTAAAAAAACATTGCCACTTTCTTGCGAAAGACGGCCATTTTTCATACAATGCTCACTTCGCAGTGCGGGTGTAGCTCAATGGTAGAGCAGAAGCTTCCCAAGCTTACGACGAGGGTTCGATTCCCTTCACCCGCTCCAGCATATTTTCTTCCGCGCCTATCTAGACCGACTCAGCATGAAGTTAAACTCTGGCCGGCTCTGGCTAAAAACATTTGTCTACGGTGCATTCACGCTGTGTGTTCTGTCTGCATGCGCCCTCATCCTGTTTTATCAGCGCTTTGATGCGCAGTCGGTGCGGCACAATATCGTCCATGAATTCGCCCAGCGTGGCTTCGATGCCGAAATAAACGGCAGCATTTCCCCCCATTTTTTCCCCTACCCTGGCCTGGATATAGAACGCATTGCCGTTTACCCCGCCGGCACGCGCAGTGCTTTACTCACGCTGGACAAGCTCGACATTGATCTGGCGTGGTGGCCTCTGCTGCAAAAGCAATATGAATTACGCCGCCTCGCCGCCGATGGCATGACACTCAAGCTGAGGCAGCAAAGCGATGGCAGGCTCAACATCGCCGGATTGCTACAAAAAAACCAGACGACCTCGCTCAAGCTTCAGCTTGATCGCTTTGCGCTACGTAATACCAATATCGACTTCCAGGATGAAATCAGCGGCCATACAGCGGCGCTCAGGGATACTCAGCTTGAACTGGTCGACATGACATCCGCTGCCCACCTGCAACTGGACGGCAAACTGTTTGAGGGCAAGCGCGAATTCAAACTTGCCCTGTCTGCGCCCTACCGCATTAGCAGTAACAAAATAACGTCACACGACATCAGCGCCATACTCACCGGCAGCGGGCGCAATACCGGCACATCGCTCAGGGTCACAGGCAATCTGGATATCAATACCGCCACCTTGCAAACCACAGCCAAGGCACTGCAAATCAAGCTGGACAGCACTCAACCCAAGCTACAACTCGAGGCCAGCATTCCTCACGCCAGCGCCAACCCGGCAGAAGTCCTCATTCCACATGCCACCGGCGCGGGCGAGTTCAGCTATGCCCAAACCCGTTACCGCTTCAATAGCGTGCTAGATCAGCTCAAACTCACCCCGGCCGGACTTTATGCGACACAAATCAGTAGCGAGCTGATTTCCTCGCAGGGCCCACACTCCATCAAGATCAAGCTGTCGGCACCACTGCAGCTGGCAGGACTCAACACCTTGCGCATGGATCCATTAAAGCTGGATGCCCGCCTAATTACACCAGTCTTGCCGCGCGGCCAGCTTTTCGCCGCACTGGATGGCACACTGAGTGGCGAACTGGACAGTAGCCGGCTCACGCTACGGGTCGCCGGCAAGCTGGATGGCACTCGTCTGGCCCTTGCGCTGGACCAGACCGGTTTTCTTGATCCACACCACGAGGCAGCCCTCTCTATCGACCAGCTTGACCTGAACCGCTACCTGCCTGAAACCAAACCCGAGCAGGCTGTCGCCCTATTCCAGAACACGGCACCGCTGCAACTGGACTGGATGGACTTTTTGCACCTGAAAGGCAAGGTGGATATCGGCGAACTCAATATGGGGCGTTTTCGCGTACGCGACATCAATGCCCATGTAGAGGCCGACCGCAACGCTTTTGCCGTCGACAATCTGTCGGCCAGCATTTACGAAGGCAAACTCAGTGGCAGCGCCAGACTGCAACGCGGCAAGGATGCCACGCTCTCGCTCAAGCAGCAGCTGCACGGCATGCATATCCGCCCGCTATTGCTTGACCTGTTCAACTTCAGCCGCATCGAAGGCAAGGGCAGCGGCGAAGTCAACCTGGTCGCCCACGGCAAGTCACTGGCCGGACTGCGCGACACACTCACCGGGCAAGCCAGCGTCAAACTGGCACAAGGCGCTCTGACCGGCATTGATCTGGTCGCAGCGCTGAAAAACCTGCCGGCAGAACTCAAGGACTGGAGCGCCACCTCGCTGGCTACCGATCAGAAACAGAAAACCACCTTCCAGTCTTTGTCGGCCAGCTTCGATCTGGACAACGGCATTGCGCGCAATCAGGATCTGCAACTGGCTTCACAGCTGGTTAATGTGCATGGCAACGGCAAGCTCGATTTACCGCAAAGCATTATTGACTATACGCTGGATGTCAAAGCCAACCCGCGCTCGTTCAAACAGCTAGGCGGAGTCAATGTGCCGCTGAAAATTACCGGCCAGATCAACGCGCCCATCTATGCGCTGGACTTCAATGCCATGGTCAAGGGAAAAACAAGCCCCGGCGAAAAACAGCAGGCACTGAAGCAGGAATTGAAAAAACAGATCACGACCATCCTGCCGTGACACAAACAGGAAAGCGGGTAAACTCCTCCCGCTTTCCGGCCCTACGCTTGCGCTGGCCTAGTCTGCATCTCCTTGCAGCAAAAAGCTCTCGG
The DNA here is from genome assembly GCF_009831765.1 of Craterilacuibacter sinensis. Taxonomy (GTDB): domain Bacteria; phylum Pseudomonadota; class Gammaproteobacteria; order Burkholderiales; family Chromobacteriaceae; genus Craterilacuibacter; species Craterilacuibacter sinensis. Next base: position 116,110 of record NZ_WSSB01000008.1, read on the forward strand.
CCGAAGCCAGCTGATCAGAGCGCCCCAACAGCACAACCACATCATCCTCTTCCAGCACAAAATCATTACTCAGATCAGAGCGTTTGAATTGACGACGCCGTACCGTCTTAACCTCGACCCCAAGCGCCACCAGATTCAGCTCCCCCAGACGCTTCCCCACCGCATAGGCATCCGCCACCAAACGGACACTTTCCAGCCGCAACTGCTGGCCCTCATCCCCGACCGCAACCTCATCCCCCAGCCCGCGAAAAAAGCCGCGAAACAGGCCGTAGCGCGCTTCACGCACGGTGCGGATACGGCGCAACACCCGGCTCACCGGCACGCCCATGACCATCAAGGCCTGGGATGCCAGCATCAGGCTACCCTCCATCACCTCGGCCACCACCTCATCGGCACCAGCGGCGCGCAAGCGCTCGATATCGCTATCATCTATGGTGCGCACAATAACCGGCAAATTGGGCTTGAGCTGCTGCACGGTTTCGATAATGCGCTCGGCGGCATGCGTGTCGGCAAAGGTAATCACCACCACACGGGCGCGCTGAATACCGGCAGCGCCCAGCACCTCCTTACGGGCGGCATCACCAAACACCACAGGGTCTCCGGCGGCACTGGCTTCCTGTACCCGCTCAGGATCCAGATCCAGCGCAAAAAACGGCACATCCTCGGCCTCAAGCAGGCGTGCCAGCGCCTGACCACTGCGGCCATAGCCGCAAATCAGCACATGCTCGGACTTGCTCATGCTCTGCACAAAGACCTGGTGCAGATCCAGCGACTGCAGCATCCAGTCGTTGCGGATCAAGCGCCGGGTAATCGCGTCGGCGTACTGGATCAAAAAAGGCGCAATCAGCATCGAGAGAATAATGGCCGCCAATGCCGCCTGCACGGAAACCAGCGGCACCAGCGCCAGATTACTGGCCAGCGCCAACAAGACAAAACCGAATTCACCGCCCTGCGCCAGTGCCAGTGCGCCTTTAAGTGCATCATTGCTGCGCAGGCCAAAAGCACGACCGATAGCAAACACAATCGCCAGCTTCAAAGGCAGCAGCAGGCACAGCATCACCAGCACTTCATCCCAGCGCTGGAACAGCACCGGCAACTCCAGCTTCATGCCGACGGTGATAAAAAAGAATCCTAGCAAGATGTCGCGAAACGGACGGATATCCTCTTCCACCTGAAAGCGGTATTTGGTTTCCGAAATCAGCATGCCGGCAACAAAAGCGCCCAGCGCCAGCGACAGGCCGGACAGCTCGGTCAGCCAGGCAATGCCCAGCGTCACCAGCAGCACATTAATCATAAACAGCTCACCCGAACGCTGGCGGGCAACAACATGAAACCATGGCCGCAGCAGGCGCGGACCAAAGAAAAACAGCAAGGACATCACCACCACCACCTTGACGCCGGCCAGCGCCAGATCCATCAGCAGCGTATCCGAGCCGCCGGCAAAAGCCGGCAGCAGAATCAAGAGTGGCACGACGGCAATATCCTGAAACAGCAACACGCCCATCGCCAGCTGGCCATGCGCCTGATTCAGCTCAAGTCGCTCGGTCAGCAGCTTGCTGACGATTGCCGTTGACGACATGGCTAGCGCCCCGCCGATAGCGAAACCGGCCAGTGGGTTATCGCTCAGGACCCACACCCCGCCCATAATCAGCAACAACGTCACCACCACCTGCGCCAAACCGACACCGAACACCAGCCGGCGCATGGCATTGAGCTTGGGCAAGGAGAACTCCAGCCCGATGGAAAACATCATGAATACAATGCCTATCTCACCCAGAAACTGGGTTTCCTCCCCATCCGGCACCAGCGCCAGCACACTGGGGCCGGCAATAAAACCAACCACCAGATAGCCCAGCATGGGTGGCACCTTGACGCTACGGCACAAGGTGACGGCCAGCACGGCACAGAGAAGAACCAGCACGATAGGAGCAAGAGAATGCATCAGGCAATAATTTCCTAGTTCAGGGTTTGAAATCCGTACAGACAGGTGCAGGAAGGCCGATTATAAGCTGATATACTGCGCGACTATGGAACAAGCGCACATACAAAACCGTCTGGAACTGGCACGCGACGTCCTTCGCATAGAAGCCGATGCCATACTTAAGCTGGCAGATCGCCTCAATGGCGAGTTTATGGCGGCCATCGACATCTTGCTCGCCTGCAGTGGCCGCGTCGTCATTACCGGTATCGGCAAGTCCGGCCATATTGCCGGCAAAATTGCAGCCACCATGGCCAGCACCGGCACGCCCGCCTTCTTTGTCCATCCGGCCGAAGCGGCACATGGCGACTTGGGCATGATTACCGATAAAGACGTGCTGATCGCCCTGTCCAACTCGGGCGAAAGCGATGAAGTGATCGCGCTTTTGCCTGCGCTCAAGCGCAAAGGGGTCGCGCTGATTGCCATTACCGGCCGCCCAGGCTCGACACTGGCACGCGAGGCCGATATCCACCTGGATGCCACGGTAGAAAAAGAAGCCTGCCCGCTTGGGCTGGCGCCGACTGCCAGCACCACGGCAGCATTGGCACTGGGCGACGCGCTGGCCGTGACCTTGCTGGACGCGCGCAACTTCCGGCAGGAAGACTTTGCCCTGTCCCATCCGGGCGGCAGCCTGGGGCGGCGCCTGCTGGTTCACGTTGCCGACATCATGCACGCGGGGGATGACTTCCCTGCAGTTAAAGCCGGCACCCCGCTCAAGCACGCCTTGCTGGAGATGTCACGCAAGGGGCTGGGCATGACGGCGGTACTGGATGAGACACAGCGACTGGCCGGCATCTATACCGATGGCGACCTGCGCAGAACGCTGGATAAAAGTGAAAATCTGGCTGGCCTGGTGATAGATGAAGTCATGAACCGCTCGCCGCGTACCATCGCCGCGACGCGACTGGCCGCCGAGGCAGTCAAGCTGATGGAAACATACAAGATCAATGGCCTGATCGTCACCGATGAGGCCGGCCATGCCATAGGCGCACTCAATCTGCACGATTTGATGCGCGCAGGCATCGTCTGAAAGACAGCATGCATACACCACAAGAATACGCCCGCAGGGTCAAGCTACTGATACTGGACGTCGATGGCGTCATGACCGATGGGCGCATCTACTACAACGCCCAAGGCGAAGAGTCCAAATCCTTCTATGTACAGGACGGCCTTGGCCTGAAGCTATTGCAAAGCACCGGCGTCAAACTCGCCATTATTTCCGGCCGTGCCGATGCCTGCGTCGAGCACCGCGCCCGCGCGCTGGGCTTTGACTATTATTTTGCCGGCGTCAGCAACAAGCAACTGGCCCTTGACGAATTGATGGCACAAAGCGGCCTGAGTCCGGACGACTGTGCCTTTGTCGGCGACGACATCATTGACCTGCCGGTCTTGCGCCGCGTCGCCTTTCCGGTCGTGGTTCCGGCAGCGCCGGATCGCGTGCAGCAATATGCACGCTATATTACCGGCGCCAGCGGCGGACAAGGTGCAGTGCGCGAGGTGTGCGAACTGATCATGCAGGCGCAAGGCACATTTGACACTGCCATCGCGAAATATCTGCTATGAAACGCTTTCCCCGCCTGTTTCCGCTATTGCTGGTACTGATGCTGTCGGTGCTGACCATGCTGCTTGACCGCGTCACGCGCCAAAGCAGCGTGCAAAGCGTGATCGACCGTGACCAGCCCGAGTACACGGTCGAAGACTTTACCGCGACCCGCTTTGATGCTCAGGGCCTGCCCAGCGACCGGTTGCAGGCGCGCAGGATGTGGCAGTTCCCCGATGCAAAGGATATCGAGTTCGAGCACCCTTTCCTCACTAGCTACCAACAGGGCCGGATCAATTACACGGTCGAAGGCGAAGTCGGGCGCTACAACAACAGCACCGGCATGGCATGGTTTGACCGCAAGGTGCAGCTGATAGACAAGGCAGAGCCAGGCAAGGGTGACGTCAAGATAGATACGCGCGCACTGACGGTAAACCTCAACACCTCGACGGCCCAAAGCCCGGCCGCCGTCACAGTCTATCAGGGCGACTCGGTCGCCAATGCCATCGGTTTTACTTATGCACAAAAGCAGGGCCTGATCTCCCTGTTGTCGAAAGTCAGGATCAGCTATGCACAACCTTAAATTTCCGGCACTGGCCCTGTGCGCCTCGCTATTTTCCATGCACGCTGTTCATGCCGAAATCGCTGACAGCAGCAAGCCGATAGAACTGTCTGCCGACAGGGGCACGCTGGACCAGAACAACGGCGTGACAGTGTGGGATGGCAGCGTTGTCGTCAATCAGGGCACGCTGCAGCTCAAAGCAGACCATGTGGTCGTGACCCGCAATGCCAACGGCCAGCAAACTCTGCTCGCCACCGGCAAGCCGGCCACCTTCCGCCAGAAAGTCGAAGGCAAGAATGAATATATCGACGGCAAGGGCAACCGCATCGACTACGACAGCCAGAGCGGCATCGCTGTGCTGACCGGCAATGCCTTTGTTAAACGCGGACAGGATTCGGTTGCCGGCAATGTGATTACCTACAACACCCAGACCGAACTGTATCAAGTCAGCGGCAGCAATCCACAAACAACCGGTGCGGCCAAAGGGCGGGTTACCGTAATCCTGCAGCCCAAGACAGAGGAAAAGAAATGACCGTCAGCCGGCTGAGCGTTGCCCATATCAAGAAAAGCTTCAAGAAACGTACGGTCGTCAAAGATGTATCGCTGGAAATTGCCAGTGGCGAAGTGATAGGTTTGCTGGGGCCAAACGGCGCAGGCAAGACTACAAGTTTTTACATGATCGTCGGGCTGATTGCGGCCGAAGCGGGTGAAATCGTTCTGGACGATATCACCATCACCCATTTGCCCATACATAAACGCGCGCGCATGGGACTGGGCTATTTGCCGCAAGAAGCCTCCATTTTCCGTCGCATGACGGTCAGGGAGAACATCTGCGCGGTGCTGGAAATTTCCGGCGTCAAGGGCGAGCAGATGGAAAACGAGCTGGCACTGTTGATGGACGATCTGAATATCGCCCATCTGGCCGACACCAACGCCATGGCGCTGTCCGGCGGCGAGCGACGCCGGGTCGAAATTGCACGTGTACTGGCCTCCCGTCCACGCTTTATCCTGCTGGACGAGCCCTTTGCCGGTGTCGACCCGATTGCCGTGATCGATATCCAGAAAATCATCGCCTTCCTCAAGGAGCGCGGCATCGGCGTGCTGATCACCGACCATAATGTGCGCGAAACGCTACGCATTTGCGACCGCGCCTATATCATCAACGACGGCAAGGTGCTGGCCTACGGCCTGCCGGACGAACTGGTGAATAACGAGCAGGTACGCAAGGTTTATCTGGGCGAGCACTTCCATCTGTAAGGCGCTATGAAACAAACACTCCAACTCAAAGTCAGCCAGCAGCTCACTCTGACTCCGCAGCTGCAGCAATCGATCAAATTACTGCAGATGTCCACATTGGAATTCGGTACGGAGTTGGAGCGTTATCTGCAGGAAAATCCGTTACTGGAACGCAGCGAGGACAGCGACGTTGCGCACGAGTCCTCGCCTGACGAACCGCATGAGGCACCGCCGCGCGAGGGTAGCGAAGCATACGAGGAATGGGGAAGCGGCAGTAAACCTAGCCATAGCGGCGACGATAGCGAGTTCGACCCCATACTCAATACGCCGGAAAAGCCGGGCATGCGCGCACTCTTGATGGCACAGATGGGCGAGCTGACACTCTCGAGTCGCGAACGCGCCCTGCTGACTCTGCTGATAGAAGAAATCGATGACGACGGCTATCTGAGCACCCACATTGATGAAATCTGCCAGAGCCTGCCAGAGGAGCTGGAGGTAGAAACTGAAGAGCTGGAATATCTGCGCCAGCTCTTGCGCCAGATGGAGCCGCCTGGAATAGGCAGCTACAACCTGAGCGAATTTTTGACCCTCCAGCTAAACAAGTTTCCAGAGACCCTCCCGGCCAAAACCCTGGCCCGCACCATCATCCAGACCCATCTCACTTTGCTAGGCAACCGCGACTACAGCAAGCTGCGCAAGCTTTTGGATGCCAGCGAAGACGAGATCCGCGCAGCACAGGCCTTGATTGCCCAACTACGCCCGCGACCGGCCGGAGGCTTTGATGGTGAAGATACCCGTTATGTGATGCCCGATGTGGTGGTACGCAAATTCCGCGGTCGCTGGATCGCGACCATCAACGGACAAGCCCAGCCAAAATTACGTGTAAACAACATTTACGCCAATCTCCTGCAACAACAAAGGGATAGCGGCAATAATCTCTCCGGGCAGTTACAAGAGGCCCGCTGGCTGGTCAAAAACATCCAGCAGCGATTTGACACCATCCTGAAAGTATCGGAAGCTATCGTTGACAGGCAACAACAGTTCTTTGAACAAGGCGAAGTCGCAATGCGTCCCCTTATCCTGCGCGATATTGCCGATGAACTGGGTCTGCACGAATCCACCATTTCCCGCGTCACCACACAAAAATATCTGCTGTGTAGCCGCGGTCTGTTCGAGCTCAAATATTTCTTTGGCAGTGCGCTGGACACCGACAGCGGCATCGAATGCTCTTCTACCGCAATCAAGGCACATATACGCCGGCTTATCGTCGACGAAAATAACAAGAAGCCCTGGTCGGATAATGCACTGGCCGAACAATTAGCCAAACTGGGCATACAGGTTGCAAGACGCACTGTCGCCAAATATCGCGAAGCCATGCAGATTGCGCCAGCCAGCCAGCGCAAAGCACTCTAGACTTCCACTTAACAGCATCCCCATGGACCCGGACTGTTCCAGGTCGATTAACAGAAGGAGTTAGGGTATGAACCTCAAGATCACTGGTCTCCACCTTGAAGTAACCCAACCACTGCGCGACTATGTCGAAGAAAAACTCGGCCGAGTGATTCGCCATGTAGACAATGTGATCGACACCGGCGTCACGCTTTCGGTTGACAAGCTGGTGCAAAAAGCCGAGGTCAATGTCCATCTGGCCGGCAAGGATATTCACGCCGAAGCGACCGCCGATGATATGTATGCCGCCATCGATGCGCTGATCGACAAACTGGACCGCCAGGTAATCAAGCACAAGGAAAAACTGTCGGAACACCGCGCCATCCCGCAACCGGCCGCAGAGTAACACCTTGATTAAAAACGGGAACCTTATGGTTCCCGTTTTGCTTTGATAACAGGGCTATTTCAATGTCACGCGCCAGCGTAGAATGAACGCCGATTTCATCCTGTACGAGTTTTTATGTCCCTGATAGGCAAAATACTCTCCCGTGATCATGTTCTGGTCGACCTTGATGTTGCCAGCAAAAAGCGGGTGTTCGAGCAGGTCGGTCTGCTCGCGGAAAACACCGGCAATATTGCCCGCAGCGAAGTGTTCGACAGTCTGTTTGCGCGTGAAAAACTGGGTTCGACCGGACTGGGCCAAGGCGTCGCCATCCCGCATGGCCGCGCCCGTGGCCTGAAAGAAGCGATGGGCGTGTTTATCCGCCTGAAGCAGGCCATTCCGTTTGACGCCCCCGACGGCAAACCGGTCCGGCTGCTGTTCGTATTACTGGTGCCAGAACAGGCAACCGACCTGCACCTGCAGGTGCTGTCCGAACTGGCCCAGCTTTTCTCCAGCCGCAGCTTGCGTGAACAACTGGAGCAAGCCGCAGACAGCGAAGAATTGTTCCGGCTTTTGACCGGATGGAGTAGTCATGCCTAGCGTCAGCGTCCGCAAGCTTTACCAGGATAACCAGCAAAAGCTCAACCTGACCTGGGTTGCAGGACGCTCTGGCTCGGATAACCTGATCGGTAACGACGATCAGCGCCCAACGCTGTCGCTGGTCGGCCATCTCAACTTCATCCACCCCAACCGGGTGCAGGTGCTCGGCCTTGCCGAAGTTGACTATCTGAGCCGGTTGGAAAAATCGGCCGCAAAAACCGCGCTGGATCAGCTGTTTTACAAGTCGATGTCGGTGGTAATCGTCGCCAATGCCCAGGTGGTACCTGCTCTGCTGCGCGACTACTGCCATACCCACAATGTCCCGCTGATGACGACCACGCTGGAAAGCCCCTATCTGATGGATGTACTGCGCATCTATCTGGCACGGGCACTGGCGGTCTCCACCGTGCTGCATGGTGTGTTTCTCGATGTGCTCGAGATCGGCGTGCTGATCATGGGCGACTCGGCCATGGGCAAGAGCGAACTGGCGCTGGAGCTGATCTCGCGCGGCCACGGTCTGGTCGCCGATGACGCGGTCGAATACTACCGCATCGGCCCGGATACACTGGAAGGCCGCTGCCCGGCACTCTTGCGCGACTTTCTCGAAGTACGCGGTCTGGGCATTTTGAATATCCGCACCGTATTCGGCGAAACTGCGGTACGCCCGAAAAAAGTACTCAAACTCATCATCCATCTGATCAAGGCCAATGATCAGGCAATGCAGGCGCTGGACCGGCTCAATATCCAGTCCGAAACGCAGGATATCCTCGGCGTCACCGTGCGCAAGGTTATCCTGCCGGTCGCCGCCGGACGCAACCTTGCCGTTTTGGTGGAAGCGGCCGTACGCAACTACATCCTGCAACTGCGCGGCATCGACAGCACGCGCGAATTTGTCGAGCGCCACACCAATTTCTTGCGGGACCAGGAACATGCAGCTGATTCTGATTAGCGGGCTGTCAGGCTCGGGCAAATCAGTCGCCTTGCGCAGCCTGGAGGATGCCGGCTTTTTCTGCGTCGACAATCTGCCGGCCACCATGCTGCCGGAGGCGGTCGCGCTCTACCATGACTACGGCTACAGCCATATTGCCATCAGCGTCGACACGCGCAGCCACCAGACGCTGGGCGCCTTGCCGCAGGAAATGGACAAGCTGCGCGCAGCCGGTATCGATATCAGGCTGATTTTCTTCGAAGCCAAACAGCCGGTTCTGGTCAAGCGCTTCTCCGAAACCCGGCGCAGCCATCCTTTGTCCGGCATGGGCTTGTCGCTGGAAGAATGCATAGAAATGGAGATGGAACTCCTGGCGCCCGTTGCCGAGCAGGGTATCCGCATGGACACGTCCGAACTGTCGGCCAACACCCTGAAAAGCTGGGTACGCCAGCTGGTCGAGAGTGACAGCAGCCGTCTGACCCTGATGTTCCAGTCCTTCGGTTTCAAACATGGCGTACCGCTGGATGCCGATTTCGTATTCGATGTGCGCTGTCTGCCCAATCCGCACTACATCCCCGAACTGCGCCCGCTTACCGGCAAGGATCAGGCCATCATCGACTACTTTGCCGGCGAACCCAAAGTCGCCGAGATGATTGCCGACATCCAGACCATGCTGGAAAAATGGCTGCCCGAATTCAGGCAGGAAAACCGCAGCTATCTGACCGTGGCTATCGGCTGCACCGGCGGCCAGCATCGCTCGGTATTTATCGCCGAAACATTGGCCCGCCGCTTTGCGCACGAACAAGTACTGCTGCGCCACCGCCAGTTACAAAGAGCGGGATGCGACTGATACGTCCGGGCGACTATCTGGTGATGATGCTGGCCGGTGCGCTATGCCTCACCCTGTTCTGGCAGTTATGGGCCGGTGAGACGGCACGCACGCTCACGATACGCAGCAAAGGCAAACTGTGGCGGGAAGTCAGCTTGCTGCACAACCAGATTCTGGATGTGCCCGGTCCTTTGGGGCTGACCCGCATCGAAGTGCATAACGGCCGCGCCCGTATCGGCAGCGACCCGGGCGCGCGCCAGTACTGCGTCAAGCAAGGCTGGCTGGACAAGGCTGGGCAAAGCGCCATCTGCCTGCCGAATCAGACCAGCATCGAGCTTGGCAACGGCGCAGCACACTATGACAGCCTCAGTTTCTGAACATCTGAGCCTGCGTGTCGGTGCAGACGATCAGCGTATTGCCGCGCTGGCAGCCATCGCCATTGTCCTCGCGCTGATCGATGCGGGCCTGCCCTCGCCGCTCCCCGGGATCAAGCCCGGCCTTGCCAATATTGTCACCTTGCTGGCGCTATATCACCTGGGCTGGCGCGCCGCACTCTGGGTCAGCCTGTTACGCATTCTCGGCGCCGGATTATTGCTGGGCAGCCTGCTGACACCGGGGTTTTTCCTGTCGCTGGCCGGCGCACTGGCCAGCCTTGCCGCGCTGGCGCTGGCCTTTCGCTTGCCCGGCACATGGTTCGGCCCGGTTTCGCTCAGCATTGTCGCCGCCTTCAGCCATATTGCCGGGCAACTGCTGCTGGCCCGGCTATGGCTGATTCCCAGCGACGGCATACTTTATTTTGTTCCGCCTTTCGCGCTGGCCGCGCTGGTGACCGGTCTTGTCAACGGCATCATCGCGGCACGCTTGCTCGCCCCTACACCGCAACAGGATGCCTGATGAACTCTTACAGCAAAACCGTGACCGTTGCCCTGACCGGCGCTTCCGGTCTGCCTTATGGCCTGGCGCTGATACGCGAACTGGTCAAGGCCGGCTGCCGCGTCTGGGTACTGTGTTCACAAGCGGCCCATATCGTCGCCAAACAGGAAATGGGGCTGACGCTGCCTGCGCGCGCCGCCGATCTGGAGCAGTGGCTGAGCCAGGAATACGCGGCGGCGGCGGGACAGCTTAAGGCTTTTGGCCGCGAGGAGTGGTTTGCGCCGGTGGCATCCGGCTCCAACCCCGCGGATGCCATGGTAGTGTGCCCATGCTCGATGGGCACACTGGCCGCCATCGCCATGGGCAGCAGCGACAATCTGATCGAACGCGCGGCCGATGTCAGCATCAAGGAGCAGAAAAAGCTAGTGCTGGTACCGCGCGAAACGCCGTTTTCCGCCATTCATCTGGAGAATATGCTCAAGCTTGCACGTCTGGGCGTGGTGATCCTGCCCCCCTCACCCGGCTTTTACACCCACCCGCAGAGCATAGACGACATGGTCGATTTCATCGTGGCGCGCATTCTCGACCAGATAGGCGTGCCCCACCAACTGGTGCCGCGCTGGGGCGATACGGCATGAGCGCGGCACTTTTTTCCTTGCAATCCCAAAGGCAACTGGAACAAAGCGCCGCAGCACTGGGCCTGATGCGCCGCGCCGCCTGCGCCGCCGCACACTGGATCATGGCGCGCTATCCGGCAAGTGCCGCCATCACGGTACTGGCCGGCCCCGGAAACAATGGCGGCGACGCGCTACACCTGGCTTGCGAACTGCTTAACGCAGGCTATGCCGTGACCGTCATCAGCCCGCAAAAACAAAGCTCGGCCGAAGCGCAAGCGGCGCGCGCGCGCTGGGATGCTTGCGCCATGGCGACATACACCAGCCTGTCTGCGGCCCATACCGACCTGATCGTTGACGGTTTGTTCGGCATAGGCTTGAGCCGGCCGCTTGCCTCACCTTGGGACGCGCTGATCGCACAGGTCAACGCCCGTGGCGTACCTGTGCTGGCGCTGGACACGCCAAGCGGGCTGGATGCCATGAGCGGCCACGCACCCAATGCAGCCATTCGCGCGGCACATACGCTGACCTTTCTTTGCTTCAAGCCCGGCCTGCTGACAGCAGACGGCAGCGAACTGGCCGGAGAAGTTCATCTGGCGACACTGGATGTACCCGCGACGCTACTGCCAACGCCGGAAGGCGAACTGAACCGCCCCGGCGTTACGGCGCTCAAACGCCATGCCAATAGCCACAAGGGCAGCTTTGGGACCGTGTGTATCGTCGGCGGTGCGCCCGGCATGCTGGGCGCGGCGCTTCTGGCAGGACGCGCCGCGCTGGCCGGTGGCGCCGGCAAGGTCTTGCTTGCCACGCTGGACAGCCGTCTGGCGGTCGATACCACACAGCCCGAACTGATGATTTCGCCGCTTTCCTTGCCGCTCGCGCCGCACAGCATCTGCGCCATCGGTCCGGGCCTTGGCACAAGCACGGCGGCGCAAGCGGCACTGTCGGCGGTGCTGGCAGGCGACACGCCCCTGGTGATAGACGCCGATGCGCTTAATCTGCTGGCTCACGATGCGGGACTTTTCGCCACACTGGCAACAAGACAGGTGCCTGCCATCCTGACGCCGCATCCGGCGGAGGCCGCGCGGCTATTAGGCATCAGCAGCGCAGCGGTACAGGCTGACCGCCTCGCTGCGGCGCGCACCCTGGCTGCGCGCCTAAACAAAGTGGTGGTACTCAAGGGAGCCGGCAGCCTGATCGTCCGTCCCGATGGTTTTTACCGCATCAACGCCAGCGGCAATGCAGCGCTGGCTGTGGCGGGACAAGGCGATGTGCTGACCGGTGCCATCGCGGCGCTGCTGGCACAGCAACTCTCACCTTTTGATGCCGCCAGCCTCGCCGTCCACCTGCATGGTCTGGTCGCCGACCTGTATGTGAATGCCACTGGCGGCCCTGTCGGCCTGACCGCCTCTGCCACGGCTACGGCGCTTTCCGGCTTAATCAACGCGCTTTTGTGCGTCCAAAACCCCGGCTAATAACGGAACATGCAGCCCCCTACTCACCACTCTCTATTGCCAAGGATATGAACCAGCAAACCCGTGCCACCTTGTTCGGCCTCGCCGCAGTTCTCGCCTGGTCAACCGTCGCCACCGCTTTCAAGATCAGTCTCAGCTATCTGTCACCGGCGCAGTTGCTGCTATATGCCTGCACTGCCAGCTTGCTCGCGCTGTTATCCATCCTCGCCGTACAGCGCCGTCTGGGCGAGCTTATGCCGGCTCTGCGGCTTTACTGGCGCCGCTCGCTGCTTTTGGGCGCGGTCAACCCCTTTGCCTACTATCTGATCCTGTTTCAGGCCTATGCCTTGCTGCCGGCGCAGGAAGCGCAAGCCATCAACTACACTTGGGCGCTCAGCATGACCCTGCTGTCAGTGCCGCTATTGGGCCATAGCCTGCGCAAGCTCGATCTGGCAGCAGCGCTGGTGTGCTATATCGGCGTACTCATCATCGGTACGCGGGGCGATGTGCTGGCGCTCTCTTTTTCCAATATGAACGGCATGCTGTTTGCGCTGGCGTCCACTCTGCTGTGGGCCAGTTACTGGATTTTCAACACCCGCGACACGCGCGAGCCGGTACTGGGGCTGACGCTGAACTTCATCATGGCACTGCCACTGATTATGCTCTGGTGTGCACTAAGCGGCGAATTGGTGCCGGTTGCGTGGCAGGGCTTGGCGGGGGCGGCTTATGTAGGCGCCATCGAAATGGGCTACACCTTCGTGCTGTGGCTGACGGCAATGAAGCTCACCCAAAGTACGGCGCGCATCGCCAACCTGATTTTCCTGTCACCCATTATCTCGCTGTGGTTGATTCACTTTTTTATCGGCGAACCCATCCTTGCCTCCACCCTGATCGGCCTTGCGCTGATTCTGGGCGGTTTGCTGCTGCAAAAGTGGCCACTCAAGCGCGAGGCCTGACGCAAAAAAGCCAGCCCCGGCCATCGGCAGGAGCTGGCTTGACACGCACCTTATTTAACGGCGCTTATTCGTTTTGGCCGGCTTGACCGGCTCGTCAAACAAAGTCTTGTCGTTTTCGGCGGCCGCCAGTGCCGCATCCATGCGTGCGCGCAAGCCCGTATAGAAGGCATATAGTGTCGCGATTGCCGGCGTGATCTGCCCCAGCAATTCTTCACGCTGCTCAACCACAGTACGCACAGCAGGATCGGGGTCGCGCTCCAGCGCCAGCATCATGATGGGCGCCAGCGCAGCACCGGCTTCGCTGTCATCGAAAGCCAGTTGCCAGTCGCCCGGCAGCAAGGCCATGCCGCGCTCGAAGCCTTCGGCCCAGTCATTTCCCGACACCTTGCCCTCGCCATCGGCCTCCAGCCACGGATGAAACTCTTCGCCAGCTTCCAGCGTACGCGCGATATCCAGCCAGTGTCCGCTGACCAGATGCATAAAGGCATCAAATGCCTTGGTGCTGGCAAACGAGGTTTCATCCTCAAATGCAGCGCCCAGAATCAGCGGCAAATACTCGGCCGGACGTATCACCTCGGGCCCGGCAATTAAGGCGGCGAAAAAGCCGTCCAGCGTCTCCAGACTCATCGCGCCTTGCGCGTGAAAGGCGGACAGGGTGGCGGACAGGCGTTCGTAATCGCTGTCGCTCAAGGCTTGATGGCTCATGGTGGCGGGTCCGTAGCGGATGCAAAACGCCATTATCCGCCATAGCCGAGCGCCCGGACAGGGCTGATGGCAATTCTCGTCAGGGTGACGCAGTCGCAGTCGGCTGCAAATTTAAAACCATATATATAAAAACATGCAAATAAAAAACCCTTGGCATAAAATATGCCCTCGCAAATAGCACCAGCTAGACAGGTACAACTAAGCCGGCCATTTTCCTGGCATAACAGGCATCTGCCTGCCAATGGCAAACAACAAGCCCGGCCCCGATTGACCGCATACATAGCAAGCACAAGACCATGAAACCCAGGATCACCCCTACCCAACAACAAGTCCGCTTTCAGGCAGACGAGTTGATCATCAGCAAAACCGATCTTTCCGGGCGCATCACCTACGTCAACCGTGTCTTTATGCAAGTCTGCAACTATGCGGAAGACGCCCTGCTCGGGGTGCAGCACAATATCGTACGCCACCCCGACATGCCACGCGGCGTGTTCCGCCTGATGTGGGATACGCTCAAGTCGGGGCATGAGTTTTTCGGCATCGTCAAGAATATGACTGCGGATGGACACTATTACTGGGTATTTGCCAATATCACTATCGACCAGCGCAATAAGCAGCCGGTCGGCTACTTCTCGGTGCGCCGTCAGGCACCACAAAATGCAATCGATGCCGTCAGCACGCTTTACCACAAGATGAACGAAATCGAACAGACTGCGGGTGCAGCTAACGGTCCCGAGGCCTCCTTGCAATGGCTGCAGGCACAACTTCTGCAACAGGGCGTGACGTACGAAAAATTCGTGCTTGATTTGTACCGGCAGGCAACAAACCGCACGGGAGAGATGGCAATATGAGCAAGGATCTGGAACTACTGAGCGCGACCAGCAAGGCCAGCCGTCGCACGCTTTTTTTGGAACAGAAATTCATCCTGAGCTGCATCGTCTTTGTCTGCCTGGTGTGGATCGTGGCCGGCATCAGCATCTACCAGCGCGGCGCTGGCTTCTCCAACATCAGCGTACCGCTGATGGCCGTCGGCTTTGCCTGCTATGCCTACTGGCATCAGCGCCGCCCGCTGGCCGTACTGGCAGAAATCGAATATGTGCTGCGTCTGGCCGCTCAGGGCGAGACCCATGTCCGACTCACCCGCACCAAGGGGCTAGGCGAAGTCGGCAAGGTCGCCTGGAGCCTGAATGATCTGCTGGACATTATCGAAGCGCACTCCAAAGACATCGCCACCTGCTTCGAGCGGGCGGGACAAGGCGACTACAGCCGCCCGGCACTCAGTTCAGGCTTGCCGGGCGAGTTCGCCCAGTCTATGGAAAACATCAATGTTGCCCTGCGCTCGATGCAGGAGGCCGCCGAATTTGATGCCAAGAACCGCCTCTCCAGCCAGCTGCATGCCCTGAATACCGGCAATTTGCTACGCAACCTCAAAGGCAACCAGCAGGACTTGCTAAGGGCCACTCAGGAAATGGCCGGCATGCAGGGCATGGCCGAACAGAACCTGGATGGCGCGCAGCGCAGCCGGCAGACAGTGGAAGAGCTCGACAGCGAATTCGAACAAATCACAGGCAATATGCAGACGCTTTCCGGTAGCGCCCGCCATCTGGGGGAAGCCAGCACCCGCATTGTCGATACGGTACGCATCATTACCGAGATCACCGAGCAGACCAATTTGCTGGCGCTGAATGCCGCGATCGAGGCGGCACGCGCCGGAGAGGTCGGCCGCGGCTTTGCCGTGGTGGCTGACGAAGTACGCAAGCTGGCCGACCGCACGCATGCAGCCACACTGGAAATCGGCAAGGTGATCAATAGCCTGCACCAGCGCGTTGAAACCATGGTGGCGCAAACGCTGGCGCTCGAAGCGCAAAGCAGCTCGGTCAGCCAGCGCGTTTCCGGCTTTCGCACCCAGTTCGAGCATGTAGCCGAGTCTGCACAGTCGACCATAGACAGTCTGGCCTGCGCCAAGGACATGACGTTCTCGTCACTGGTCAAGCTCGACCACATCATCTACATGCAGAACAGCTATATCGCACTTGAGCAAAATGGCGAAGGCAGCGAGGCTCAGGCCACCAATATCGGTCATACCCAGTGCCGTCTGGGCAACTGGTATTACGAGGGGGCAGGCAAGAGCGATTACAGCCACCTTCCTGGCTATCAGGCACTCGAGAAACCACACGCCCAGGTACATGGTGCCGTGCAACGCGCCATGCAGACGGTCAAGGGCGACTGGCTGCACGACGCCAAGGTACTCCAGCAGATCATCGCGCATATGCATGAAGCAGAAATAGGCAGCAACCAGGTCATCGAACAGGTCGGGCGGATTTTCAATCGCCAGAAGCAGGCCCGTTCATCCGTGGACAAGCGCCCTGACGGCGTCCCCGCCTGAAGCGGATACGCCGGCCAAACCGGCGCGACATCTTAGGCAGAGCATGCGGACACAAAAACGCCCCTTTTCGCAAAGGGGCGTTTCTTTTAAAGATGCCGGCTGACCCGTCCTGATGGACAGGCTCAGTCTTGTGCCGGTGCCTCGCCTGCCGCAGCAGCTTCGGCTTCGCGCCGTGCTTTTTCGGCAAAGTAATAGGCGCGGCGGGCTTCTTTGGCGGCCAGGCGTTCGGCGCGCTCGGCGGCCAGACGCGCATTCTCCGCCGCATTGAGCTCGGCCTCTATCGCTTCGCGCTCGGCGCGTGCCGCCATCGATGCGGCCCTGGCGGCCTCGCGCTCGGCCGCTTCGGCCGCGGCCATCGCGGCCAGCTCTTCGCGGGTTTTACACGGGCCGGTTTTTTCAAACCAGGCCACGCTTTCTACGTGCGCGGTATGCGGGAACATATTGATGATGCCGGCTGCCTTGAGCGTATAGCCCTTGGTATTGACCAGCACGCCGGCGTCACGCGCCAGCGTGGACGGGCTGCACGACACATAAACGATGCGCTTGGGCGCACTCTCGTCGGTCAGCGCCTGGCATAGCTGCACAGCGCCGTCGCGCGGCGGATCGATCAGCATCTTGTCGAAATGCCCCAGTGCGGCAAAGCTCTCTTCGGTCACATCGAACAAGTTAGCCATTTCATAGCTGACCTGCGTTTCCAGACCGTTATGCGTGGCATTTTCCACGGCACGCTTGACCAGCGCCTCGCTGCCTTCCATGCCATGCACGGTTGCGCCCGAACGCGCAATCGGCAAGGTGAAGTTGCCGATACCACAGAACATATCGGCAATGCGCTCGCCCGGCTGCGCATCCAGCAGGCGCAAGGCACGGCTGACCATCACATTATTGATGCCCGGGTTGACCTGGGTAAACTCAGTCGGGTAGTACGGCATTTCAACGCCGAAATCGTCGAGGCGATAGCTCAGGCGCGGCGCATCCTTGGGATAGAGCGGATAGCAGGTTTCCGGCCCCTTGGGTTGCAGCCAGATCTGTAGCGGACGCGCGATGCCATGCGCATCGGCAAAGGCGGTAAACAGTGCCTCGTCGGCCGCGTTGATCGCGTCCATATTGCGGAACACCAGCACATCCACATCAACGCCGCCGGCGTATTCAATCTGCGGCATGCGGTCGCGTATCGACAGCTTGCCCACCAGCGTGCGCAGCGGTAGCAGCAAAGCGGAAATATGTGGCGGCAGCACATGGCACTCGGCCATATCGACGATAAAGCGCGAGCGTTTTTCATGGAAACCGATCAGCACCTCGCCCTTTTTCTCGACCCAGCGTGCCGACAGGCGGGCACGGTGACGGTAGCCCCAGCTCTGGCCGGCAATCGGTGTCAGCACGCGCTCGGGCGTCACTTTGCCGATGCGCGCCAGATTGTCTTCCAGCACGCGCTGCTTGATGGCAACCTGGGCGGTGAACTCCATATGCTGCATCGAGCAGCCACCGCATACCCCGAAGCTGGGGCAACGCGGTGTGGTGCGCATAAAGCTTTCTTTCAGCACGCGTACGGTTTCGGCATTCTCGTAACTGCTTTTGCTGCGGTAGCTGCGGTACTCGACGGTTTCATACGGCAAAGCACCATCGATAAACAGGGTCTTGCCATTTACATGGGCGACGCCGCGACCTTCATAGTCGAGCGACTCAATCTGGGCCAAGGCCGGGGTATCAGACATTATTTTGGTAATCAAATCAAAGCGAAGGCGGCGATTTTCTCAGAAACACGCCACAAACGCACGCCCGCTATCCCTTAAGCAGCAAAGCTGGCCTCGCAAAGCAGCGCTTCTGCTAAAATCCGGAACTGTTCCCAGCCTAATTATTTGCCGAAGCCTAACCATGAAACCACTGTCCGGCCTGTCTGCTTTTTTCCTGCTGCTATCGCTCTCGGCGACGGCTGCGGCCATTCCGCAGCCCGATGTGGCGATTCAGCCGAGCGGCACCCATGTGGTGATCAATCTGCCGCAGACACGCTTATTCCTGTTTCAGGATGGCGAGCTAAAAGACAGCTTTCCGGTCGCCGTCGGCAAGATGCTGACGCGCACGCCGGTGGGCGAATATGCGGTGACCGGCATTTACCGTAATCCGAGCTGGCACGTTCCCCGCTCCATCCAGGAAGAAATGCGCAAAAAAGGCAAGCCGGTCGAGACCGTGGTGCCGCCGGGGCCGGACAATCCGCTGGGGCCGGTATTTATCCGCTTCGGCGAAGCCAAACTGGGCTTAGGCATACACGGCACCAATGCGCCATCCAGCGTACCGGGGTTTCGCAGCCATGGTTGCGTACGCATGAAAAGCGAACAGGCACTGCAACTGTCCAATATCGTCCCCAAGGGGGCTGCGGTTTCGGTCACTTACCAGACCGTCCTGCTGTCGCAGGATCAGGCCGGGGAATTGTGGCTGACCGCATTTCGCGACCGCTACCAGAACAAGAATGTCGCCATGCCGCAACTGGCCGATGCCCTGCTGCGCTGGCAGGATGAGAACCAAGTGCCCGTGTTCGGTCAACGGGTCAATCAGGCGCTCAACGAGCGCAAGGGCAAGCCGCTCTGCCTGACCTGCAAAAAACCGGCCGAGGCACGCATCAGCGGCACGCTTAGCGCCATACCCTGGCTATCCAATCAGGAACCGGCCCAGATCCAGCCCGAGCCAGCAGCAGAGCCTGTGATGGAGCCGGCACCGGAAGATGCCTCCGGCGCCTGGCCGGCAGCCAAACGCAAAGCGGTACAACCGGCCACGCAACCGGGCTAAATCAAGGCGCGGGCGTTGCGGCAGCCTCGCAGGCAAGTGCGGCAAAACGCAAAAGTGCACGTTCGTAAGCCGGCGTCCACGGATAGCAGCACGACAGGCGTACACAGTTATTGAAACGCCCGCGCGCCGAATACAGCGCGCCCGGCGCGACAGTAATGCCCTCGGCCAGCGCGCGCTGAAATAGCGCCAGCGTATCCACGCCCTTGGGCAGTTCTACCCACAGCAAGCAGCCACCGGATGGCGAGGTCGCACGGGTACCAGCCGGAAAATGGCTGGCCACGGCCGCGCGCAGCTTTTCCATCTGCGCCATAAACTGGCGGCGGATAAAGCGCAGATGGTGGTCGAAGCCACCGCTTTCCAGATATTCCGCCAGCGCCTCCTCCAGCAAACGGGGCTGGCCCAGGGACCCCGCAATCTTGAGGCGCATCACCTCGTGCAAGAAGCGCCCCGGCGCTATCCAGCCTATGCGAAAGCCCGGCGCCAGCGTCTTGCTGAAGCTGGAACACAGTAAGACCCAGCCTTCCTTGTCGCAGGATTTGACCGAATCCGGCGGCGCCGCACCGTAAAACAGGTCGGCATGCGGGGTGTCTTCGATGAGCGGAATACGGTACTCGCTAACCAGCGCCGCCAGACGCTGGCGCGCAGCCAAGGGCATGCTGGCGCCCAGCGGGTTCTGTACCGTAGGCTGCACCACCAAAGCCGACAGGCGCTTTTCCGACAGCAACAACTCCAGTGCATCCAGCGACAGGCCGCTTGCCGGATGGGTCGGAATTTCTATCACCGACAGACCCAGACTCTTGGCAAGCGGAATCAGGCCAAAGTAGGTCGGCGACTCCAGCCCCACGGTGTCGCCGGGTTTGCACACCGCATGCAGCGCCAGTTGCAGCGCCTCCGAACAACCATTGGTCACCACGATATCGTCCGGGCTTAATACACAGCCACTCCCCAGTGCCCGCTGGGCAATCTGGCGGCGCAGCCGCTCGGAGCCCGGCGGAAACGGGTAGTCGGTGGTCAGCTCGGGATGCTGGCGCACCAGCTTGCTGACGATCTGCTTAAGACGGGTGGTCGGATAAAAATCGCTGCCGCGCGGACTGGCCAGCGATAAATCGATCACATCGGTGCGGGTTTGCGCACTCATCACCAGCTCCAGCTGATCGGCCTCGCCCTGCTCGCCAGCATGGGTTTCGCTCTGGCGGCGCATCAGCGGCAAAGGCAGGCGCGCGACACCCTTGACGTAAAACCCCGACTGCGGCCGGGCCTCGATCAGGCCGCGATCCTCCAGTGCCCGGTAGGTCGCCAGTATGGTCGACGGACTGACCTTGTGAATGGCGCAAGCCTTGCGCACCGAGGGCAGGCGCTCACCGACCCTGACCGTGCCGTTTTCTATCAGCGCGCTCCACTCGCCCACCAAAGACATATACAGCGTTTCGCTACTCATTCCCGCCCCTTTATCCATCATCCCGGCCCCATCAGGGCCCAGGCAGCACAGTTCAGCCACAATCAGACCATAACAGTTGACCACAATGCAAACTGTTATGGTCTCAATTCAACACTTCTGGATCTGTAATTACTTATTGGGCAACGCTAATATATCGCCAGAATTCAGCCTCTCTGACGGATACCGATATGAACTTCATCGCGCTGGTGACCTACCTCACCATCATGGCCATTACACCGGGCCCGAACAATCTGGCTCTGGCCTCCAGCGGCGTGAATTTCGGTCTGAAACGCACCCTGCCGGCGCTCATGGGGATGGCACTGGGTCTGTCCAGCCAGGTTGCGATACTGGCACTGGCGCTAGGCAGCATGATGGCACTGATGGAGAGCATCAAATTGTGGCTGGCGCTGGCCGGCTGCCTCTACCTGTTCTGGCTGTCCTGGCATATGGCGCATGCCGCCGAGCCCGGCGCCGACGGAAAAGCCAGCAAAGGCAAACCCATGGGCTTTGCCGGCGGTGTGCTTTTCAACTGGCTGAACCCCAAAGTATGGCTGATGGGCTTTAACGTCGCCATCGTGTTCCTGCCTGACAGCATGCCGGTGTGGCAGGCGGGCAGCCTGTTCTTTGTCGTGACTTTTATCATTACCCTGCCCTGCATCGCAGCCTGGGCCTGGGGCGGTGAATATATCCGCCGCTATCTGGATTCGCCGCGCCGCCTGCACCTGTTCAACTACAGCATGGGCGGCATGCTGGCCTGTACTGCGGCCTGGCTGCTGGTGGAAATGCTGCCGGCCGACACCATGGCACAGATGAGCGCCATGGTCTGATTTTCCCCTATTCCTTTCCTAACCCCGAGTGGAATTTTCCCCGCAAACACCAATCGTGTTTGCGGGTTTTTTTTGCTGCAGCGTAAAATAGCCGGCTTACCTTCGAACCCGAGCCTGACCCATCATGATACGTACCCGTTTCGCCCCCAGCCCGACCGGCTACCTGCATATAGGTGGCGTGCGCACGGCCCTGTTTTCCTGGGCATTTGCCAAAAAGCACGGCGGCACTTTCGTGCTGCGCATCGAAGACACCGATCTTGAGCGCTCGACGCCCGAATCGGTCAAAGCCATCCTTGACGGCATGCACTGGGTCGGCCTCGACTACGATGAAGGCCCGTTCTACCAGACCCACCGTTTCGAGCGTTACGAGGAAGTGATCCAGAAACTGCTGGCCAGCGGCCACGCCTACCACTGCTATATGAGCCGTGAAGAGCTGGATACCTTGCGCGCCGAGCAAGAAGAGCGCGGCGAGAAGCCACGTTACGATAGGCGCTGGCGCCCAGAGGCAGGCAAGGTATTGCCTGCGCCGCCGGCCGATGTCAAACCTGTGGTGCGTTTCAAGACGCCACTGGATGGCGTGGTGGCCTGGGACGATGCGGTCAAGGGCCGTATCGAGTTTGCCAACGAAGAGCTGGATGATCTGATCATCGCCCGCCCCGATGGCAGCCCGACCTATAACTTCTGCGTGGTTGTCGATGACTGGGATATGCAGATCACCCATGTGATCCGTGGTGATGACCATGTGAACAACACGCCGCGCCAGATCAACATCCTTAAAGCGCTGAATGCCCCGCTGCCTATCTACGGCCACCTGCCGATGATACTCAACGAAAACGGCCAGAAAATGTCCAAGCGCCGCGATGCGGTCAGCGTGGTCGATTACGCCGAGCGCGGCATCCTGCCCGAGGCCTTGCTCAACTATCTGGCGCGCCTGGGCTGGGGCCACGGTGACGACGAACTGTTCGATATGGCCCAGTTCGTCGAGTGGTTCACACTGGAAGCAGTCAGCCCGTCTGCCAGCCGTTTCAACCACGAGAAATTCATGTGGCTGAACGCGCAGCATATCAAGCTGGCCGACAATACCCGTCTCGCGACACTGGTCGCGCCGCGCCTGGCCGCATCCGGCATCACACTCGAAGAAGGCCCTGCGCTCACCGAGGTGCTGGCACTGGTCAAAGAACGGGTACAGGATCTGAATACGCTGGCGGACGAGTGCCACTATTTCTACCAGAAGCTCACCCCAACGGATGCGGATGTAGAGAAGCATCTGTCGGGCGATACGCCGGCACGCATGGCACGCTTCGCGACCCGTCTTGCCGCCCTGAGCGAATGGAACGCCGCATCCATCCACGGCCTGTTCAAACCGTTCTGCGCCGATGAAGGCATCAAAATGGGCCAGCTGGGCATGCCGCTACGCGTACTGGTATGCGGCACCGCGCAGACGCCATCGGTTGATGCGGTACTGGCCCTGATCGGCCGCGACGAAGTGCTGCGCCGCATGGCCGCCTGAGTCTGCCCCCCCCAAGCCAAAGCCGGCCGCTCCATCAGGAGCGGCCGGCTTTTTTTATCAAACGACAACAAGCTCAGTGCTTACCCAGCCCCAAAGCCAGCCAGCCGGCATGGCCCAACTTTTCCAGCGTCGCGCTATTGCGCTCGGCGATGGCATCGGCCCCTGCCTCTTCCGCCACCGCCGCGTCCACGCTGGCGTCACGCAATAGATGCAGCGTGGCAAACGGGGCGCGGTTGACATAGTTGACCATATCGTCAGGCTCGCAACCGTCAAACTGGAAATCGGGATGGAAGTTGGCCACCTGCAATACGCCATCCAGCGCCTGCTCGCTGATGGCCTCATCCGCCAGCAGCAGCACATCGTTGAAATCGATAAAGTCGCTAAACAGCGTCGGATGGATCAGCAAGGTGGTATCAATCTCGCTCGCCGGCGTTTGTGCCAGCAATGCCAGCTCCCTATCCAGATCCTCGAGAAAACCATCCAGATGGCGCGCGTCGCTGACGACCAGCCGCACACGATTCTCCAGATACACCTTGCGCGCAAACGGACACAAATCCAGCCCGATAACCGCTTTCTCCAGCCACAAGCGGGTGGCGGCGATCACATCTTCATGGCTCATGGCCAACTCCTTGCAAAAAGCGCAGTGTAAGCCGGCCGTCAGGCTGAACGACAGGTTTTTTGCCTGACAGATACGCTAGACAGCCACTTTACCCATAAGTCATTATAGGTGCTTGCCAAAGCCCCGTATTCATCATGCTGACTCGTCAGGATCTCCCCGCCCTCGTCGCCGGTTTTGTCACGGTGCTGGTCGGCTATACCAGTTCGGCTGCCATCGTGTTTGAAGCGGCACGCAGCGCCGGCGCAAACCCGGCAGAAATCAGTTCCTGGCTGATGGCACTGGGGCTGGCCATGGGCATCAGCTGCATAGGTCTGTCGCTACGCTACAAGGTCCCGGTCGTCACCGCCTGGTCGACACCGGGCGCAGCGCTATTGATCACCAGCCTGTCCGGCGTCTCGCTGCCCGAGGCCATCGGGGCTTTCGTGTTTTCGGCAGGACTGATTACGCTCAGCGGCGTCAGCGGCCTGTTCGAGCGCATCATCGGGCGCATTCCCTTGCCCATGGCTTCGGCCATGCTGGCCGGCATTCTGGTGAAATTCGGCATGAATGTATTCACCTCCATGCAAGCCAGCCTTACGCTGGTGCTGCCGATGTTTATTGCCTATCTCGTCCTCAAGCGCAGCTTGCCGCGCTACGCCATTGTCGGCGTCCTGCTGCTGGGCATCGTATTGTCGGCAACGCAAGGGCAGTTGCAACTGCAGGGGCTGACCCTTGCGCTGGCAGTGCCGGTATGGACAACGCCGGCGTTTAACCCGGCCGTACTCTTGGGCGTCGGCTTGCCGCTATTTGTGGTGACCATGGCATCACAAAATGTGCCCGGCGTGGCGACTTTGCGCGCCCATGGCTACCCGACACCGGTTTCACCACTGATCACCAGCACCGGGCTGATCAATCTGTTGCTGGCCCCCTTCGGTTGCTTTGCCCTGAATCTTGCCGCCATCACCGCCGCGCTATGCATGAATAGCGATGCCCATGCCGACCCCAAGCGCCGCTATCTGGCCAGCGTGGCGGCCGGCTGGTTTTACCTGCTGCTGGGCCTGTTCGGCGCGACGATCGGTGCGCTGCTTGCCGCCTTCCCGCAGACACTGGTACTGGCCATTGCCGGCCTTGCCCTGTTCGGCACCATTGCCGGCGGCCTCACCACCGCCATGCGCGACGAGCATTTACGCGAACCGGCACTGATCACCTTTCTGATCACCGCTTCAGGCTTGAGCCTGTGGGGTGTAGGCTCGGCATTCTGGGGGCTGGTTGGCGGCGCGCTAGCCTTGTGGCTGCTACAGCCACGGACACGCTAAAGCATCAATCAGGACGACTGCGGCACCGCCATGCCGCGCTGTACGGCAGGGCGCGCAGCCATCATGTCGGCCCAGCGCTGCACATGGGGAAAGTCAGCCAGCGCGACCATATGCCATTCATGGCGCGCAACCCACGGGTAAAGTGCAATATCGGCAATGCTGTAGTCACTACCGGCGACAAAGCGATGATCGGCCAGTTGCCGGTCCAGCACGCCATACAGGCGCAAGGTCTCGTCGTGATAGCGCTTTTGCGCATACGGCAGGGTTTCGGGCGCATAGCGCAAAAAATGATGCGCCTGCCCCAGCATCGGGCCGAAGCCGCCCATCTGGAACATCAGCCATTGCAGCACGCGATAACGCGCCGCCCCCGCTGCCGGCAGCAAGCGGCCGGTCTTGTCCGCCAGATAAATCAGGATGGCGCCTGACTCGAATAACGCCAGTGCTGTACCATCCGGGCCGTCTGGGTCAACGATGGCCGGAATCTTGTTGTTCGGGCTGATCTTGAGAAAGTCGGGCGCGAACTGCTCGCCCTGATTGATGTCGACCGGAAACACGGTGTAAGGCAGATCAAGCTCTTCCAGCGCGACAGAGATTTTCTTGCCGTTAGGCGTACCCCAGGTGTAAAGCTCTATCATGCTTCTGCCTCCTCGCTATTAATTCACTTAGCATAGAGCAAGGCAGAAGCGGCGGCCAGCCCCCTCAAACGCCCGCTTGCGTCCCCAGTTCCACCACTCGTCCGGGCGGCAGATGGTAATAGACAGCAGCACTTTCGCCCTGCCGCGCCAGCCAGCGGAACATGCTGCGCCGCCAGCGCGGCACATCTGCCAAAGTTTCCAGCGCACTGACCCGGGTGAGAAAAAATGAGGTGTCTTCCAGCTGAACCGCCAGCCCCGCACGACCTGCCTGAGCCAGCGCCGCCGGCACATCCGGCTCTTCGCGAAAACCATAACGCAGATGCACGCACCACAGATCGGGCACCCGCATCTGCACCGTAACGCGCTCGGCTGCAGGCACGCGCGGCACCTCCTGTGCATCCACATGCAACAATACAATCTGCCGGTGCAGCACTTTGTAATGCTTGATGTTTTGCTGCAAGGCCAGCGGCACGCCGGTCGGGTCCGAGCTCAGATACACCGCCATGCCCTCTACCCGTAGCACATCCGGCGGCCGGGCGATAAAGTCAGCCAGCGTTTGTGCACAAGCATCACGCTGGCTGGCAATGGCGGCAGTGCCACGCTTCCAGCTGGTCATCAGGGCAAACAATACCAGTGCCAGCGTCAAGGGCACCCAGCCGCCGGCAATGATCTTGGTCGCGTTGGATGCAAAAAACAGCAGTTCAACCAGCCACAAGCCCAGCAATAAGGCCATCAGTTTCAAGCGCTGCGTGCCGTGGAACGACAGGAACACCAGCGTCAGGCACAGCACGGTGGTGATATTCATCGCGCCGGACACGGCGATGCCGTAAGCCGCCGCCATGGCATTGGGCGAGCGAAAGCCCAGCACCAGCAAAACCACCGCCAACAGCATCAGCCAGTTGATACCGGGCAAGTACACTTGCCCGCGCTCGGCATCCGAGGTGTGTTTGACATTAAAGGGGGGCAGATAACCCAGATGGCCGGCTTGCACCGTCATGGAGAATACGCCGGCGATGGTAGCCTGTGCCGCAATGACGGTTGCCAGCGTAGCCAGCACAACCAGAGGCAGTTGCAAGGCATCAGGCGCAAGGCCATAAAAGGGATGATTAACGGCAGAAGGGTCGCGCAGCAGCAGCGCCCCCTGACCGAAATAATTGAGCATCAGTGCCGGCCACACAAGGCGGAACCAGGCCAGACGGATGGGGCGTGCGCCGAAATGTCCCATATCCGCATACAGTGCTTCGCCGCCGGTCATGGCCAGAAATACCGCCGATAGCAGCAAAAAAGCCGCACCTGGCGACTCGATGGCAAAGCGGATGGCGTAAAGCGGACTCAAAGCCTTCAGTACAGATGGCTGCTGCACAATGCTGGCCGTGCCCAGCGCCGCCAGCGTCAACAGCCATAACAGCATCACCGGCCCGAACAGACGCCCGACCGTGCCGCTGCCAAAGCGCTGGATGCCAAACAGCCCGCCCAGCACCAGCAGCGTCAACGGCAAAATCAGCGGGGTCAGTGCCGGATCCACCACACTCAGCCCCTCGATGGCAGAGAGCACCGAAATGGCCGGCGTAATCACCGCATCGCCAAAGAACAGCGCCGCACCGAAAATACCCAGCGCAACGGCAAAACCGGCCACACGCGGGTGCTGCGCAGCCTTGGCATGCACCCCCGCTGCCAGCGCCAGCACCCCGCCCTCACCGTCGTTATCGAAGCGCAGCACCAGTAGCATATATTTGAGCGAAATCACCAACAGCACCGCCCAAAACAGTGCCGACAAAGTCGCCAGCACATGGGCTTCACTGGGCGTAAGGCCATACAACCCGACAAAAGCCATACGAAAAGCGTATAGCGGGCTGGTGCCGATATCGCCGTACACCACGCCCATTGCGGTCAAAGCCAATAACCACGGTGTTTTGTTACTCGTTTGCTGTGCCATTTCCCGTCCCGCCAAGCATGCTGTCCAGTTCATTCCCTATGCCTAGCCTAGACGAGTTCGATGCCATCACCGCCTTGCTTACTTGCGCTGCGGCATGGGAATACCCAAATCCGCCCAAGCGGCCGGTCCCATTTCCTGCAGCAGGGCAATATTGCGCCGGTAGATGGCATCGGTGTCGGGCATGGCCGCTACCGCGCGCGCGATACTCGATTCACGAATCAGATGCAGGGTCGGATAAGGCGAACGGTTGGTGTAGTTGCTGATTTCATCCGCCTCGGTGCCCTCGAAACGAAAGTCGGGGTGAAACGGGGCAATCTGCAAGATGCCGTCCAGACCATGCTCGGGCAAAGCCGCATCGGCAATGTCCAGCATCTGGTTGAAGTCGTCAAAATCGGGAAATAACGAGGGATGTACCAGCAAGGTCGTGTCAGTCTCATCGGGACTGGCGGCCGCCAGAAAGTCGAGTTCGCGATCCAGTTCTTCCAGAAAAGCATCCAGATGCGGCGCCTCGCTGACCACGATGCGGATCTGGTTTTTCACATAGACCGACTTGGCAAACGGACACAGATTCAGCCCGATCACCGCCTTCTCCAGCCAGATGCGGGTGGCGGCAACAATCTCTTCTTGTTTCATGTATCAGGCTCGCAAAAGCCCAGTGTACGCTGAAAAAGGGATGTCTCCGTGACGGGTTGCTGCTTATACATCAGCCCCCCTTCCCCGTCAGCCTCACGCAGATGAAAAGCACCGCCCGTACAGGGCAAAAAGATGGGCGTAAAAAACCCCTGTCTTCAGGACAGGGGTCGATTTGGCGAATAAGCAAAAAGCCTAGTGTCCGGCTTTCAGGTTCTGCCACAGGCGGGTATAGCCCTGAATCACCTTGGGGGGCATGGTCAGCAACACAAAGCTGCTCTTAAGATCATCCTTGCTCGGGAAGATGGAGCGGTCGCTGACGTACGCCTTGTTGACGAACTTGCGCGCGGCCAGCGAGCCTGGTGCATAGGTAACGGCATTGGCGTTATTCGCGGCGACCTTGGCGTCCAGGGCGTAATTGATGAACTTGAGCGCATTGTCGCTATTGGCCGAGTCTTTCGGAATCACCATGCTGTCAACCCAGATACCGGTACCCTGCTTGGGCATCAGCACCTCGATCTTCACCCCGTTTTTAGCCTCGGCCGCTCGGCGCTTGGCGATATTCAGGTCTCCCGAATAGCCCATGGCCACACACACAGAACCACCGGCCAGCTCATTGATATAGCCGGATGACGAGAAGCGGGCATAGGACTTGCGTGCCGCCTTCAGCTGCGGCAGCAAGGCTTTGTAGTCTTCGACATTGGTGCTGTTCGGGTTTTTGCCGGCGTAATGCAACGCCATCGGGAAAAATTCGGTTGGGGAGTCCAGCACGCTGACACCGCAACTCTTGAGCTTGGCGACCACCTCGGGCTTGAAAATCATGTCCCACGGGTTGGCAGGCAAGCTGCCGCCCAGCGCCTTCTTCACCTTGTCGGTATTGATGGCCAGTGTATTCAAGCCCCAGAAGTAAGGCACCGCGTATTGATTGCCCGGATCGAACTGCGCCATGATGCGCATCAATTCGGGGTCAAGATCCTTGTAGTTGGGGATCTTGCTCTTGTCTATCGGCTTGAACATGCCGGCCTTGATGCCCAGCTCCAGCGTATTGCTCGACGGCACAACCAGATCGTAACCGGTGTTGCCGGTCATCAGCTTGGCACGCAATACTTCATTACTGTCGTAGACGTCGTAGCGCACATTGATACCGGTAGCCTTCTTGAAATTAGGCACCGTATCTTCGGCGATATAGTCCGACCAGTTATAGATGTTCAAGGTACCTGCGGCGTAAACGGCCGGCGCCAACAAAGCAAGGCCCAAGGCCAGGGTGCTCAGCGGTTTGATTGTCATCTTGGTTTTCTCCTTTGCCGATACAAAAGGCCGACGGTTCTATTGCGCCGGCTCTCAGGCAGAGGCTAACCCCGATGGCATCGGCATGTCTAATGTTTTATTAAACACACACCATGACCAACCCACAGCAACAAAAACCACATCGGCTGCAAGCCCTGCAAACAAAGGATCCAAAACAAAACACCCTATCCGGCAAAGGACAGGGTGTTGATTTGTTTAAACAAAACTAAAAACAACATCAGCGCCCTGACTTCAGACCCTGCCACAGGCGGGTGTAGCCCTGTATGGTATGCGCCGGCAGTGTTTTACCGACAAAGCTGCCCTTCATATCGTCTGCTGTCGGGAAAATAGTACGGTCATTCACATAAGCCGGACTCATGTATTGGCGCGCTGCCGGCACACCGGGCGCGTACGTCACCGCGTTGGCATTGGCCGCTGCGGTTTTCGGTTCCAGCATGGCGTTAATAAAACGGTAGGCATTGTCGACATTGACCGCATCCTTGGGAATGGCCATCACATCCACCCAAACGTCCAGCCCGGACTTGGGCAGCATCACCTGGATATTCACCCCGTTCTTTGCCTCGGCAGCACGGCGCTTGGCGATATTCAGATCACCGGAAAAGCCCATGGCGACACAGACCGAACCACCGGCCAGCTCGTTGATATAACCGGACGAGGAAAATCTGCTGTAATTGGGGCGCAGCTGTTTGAGTGCCGGCATCATGGCCTGATAGTCGGCCAGATTTTCGGTATTGGGATCTTTGCCGTAGTAATGTAAGGCGGCCGGAAAGAATTCGCTGGGCGAATCAAAGACGCTAATGCCGCAGCCCTTCAATTTTGCCGCCAGCTCCGGCTTGAACACCAGATCCCATGGGTTGTCAGGCAGCTTGCCGCCCAGCGCCTTCTTCACCTTGTCGACATTGATGCCCAGCGTGTTGATGCCCCAAAAGTACGGGACCGAATAGGCATTACCCGGGTCGAACTGCGTCATCAGCTTCAATAGCGCCGGATCCAGATTTTTGTAATTGGGGATCTTGTTCTTGTCCAGCGGCAAAAACATGCCGGCCTTGACGCCCAGCCCCAGCGTATTATGCGATGGCACCACGATGTCGTAACCGGTTTTACCCGTCATCAGTTTGGCGCGTAACACCTCGTTACTATCGTAAATGTCGTAGCGCACCTTGATCTTGTTGGCCTTCTCGAATGCAGGCACCGTCCCCTCTGCAATGTAATCCGACCAATTGTAAACATTGAGCGTACCGGCGGCCTGCGCCAAGGGCATCGCCAGCATCAGGCCCAGGCTGACCGCAGTGGTAATGGCTTTCATCTTGTTTCTCCAGTCGCTTTGCAATTTAAAGCGCCTCTAGCGGACGCATTGATTCGAATAGGCAGACGCTTTCCAACAACAAAGCCGGCCGGTTAGCACCCCGGCCGGCTGCATAAACGCCATGACAAAGCTATCACGACTATGGCATGAACGGCCCTATTTCTTGCGGTACACCACCTTGCCTTTGAATACGGTCATATCGACTTCGGTTTCGGCAATTTTCTGCGGCTCACCTGCCGCGACCAGATCAAACAGGTTCTGGTTCAACACGATAAAGTCGGCCGACTTGCCACGCTCCAGCGAACCGGTCAGCTTGTCCTGACGCACAGCGCGCGCACCATTGATGGTGTAGGCCGCCAGCAGGTTCTGCAAAGAAGTACGCTCGATTGCGGTGTAGCCCTTGTCGCCATTGTCCACGCTTGAGCGGGTCACGCCGGTGGCGATATTAACGAACGGACGCGGATCACGACTATCAACCGGTGCATCGCTGCCGGCGACCAGCACCGCGCCCGCCTTGCGTGCAGACTCGACCGGATAAAAGGCCTGCTTCACATAGCCCATAGGGTCATACAGCACATCCATGATGGACTGCCCCTTCTTGCTAGGCTGGATGAACGGTGTCACCAGCAGATCGTAAGCGATGGACGGCGAAGTCCAGGCATAGGTAAAGGTCAGGAATACCCCCAACTTGCCGAGGCGGACCTGATCTTCCGGTGCCACCATCTGCAAGTGTGCAATAGTGTGCGGAATCTTGCTGTCACCGTTGCGGTCCCGCGCCGCTTGCAGCGCATCGACCGCCACCCGAGTACTGCGGTCACCAATGCTGTGCATGTGGACACTGAAACCGTCCTTGTCCAGCGCGCTCACATAATTCGCCAGATCCTCGCCCTTGTAGTTGACGATGCCCTTATTGCCCGAGTCTTCGCTGTCTGCCTCAACCGTGGTGGTGTCGCTGGCCGGGTCATACTTAAGATGCGGTGTTTGGTAGTTATGGATCATGCCGGCATTCGGGGCGACCGGCGGATTACTGAACGGGTCGCCTTCCAGCACGCCATCGACAAAAATCTTGACCGCATCCGCCTTGATCAGCGGATTAGCGGCAAAGGCGCTACGCGCCTCGTTTGCCTTTTTCAGGTGACCCGGGATATCCACCACGCCCGCGTAATCATCCATATTGAAACAGGTGGCCGCCGTCACGCGCATATTCAGCAAATTGCGCTTTTGCATGCTGAGGTAACGGTCGCGAACGAAATCGTTGGCACAGGCATCCTGAATACCGGTAATACCGCGCGACGCCATCATCTCGGACACTTTGGGCAAAATGGCCTCGTACAACTGCTCGGCTTCCTTGCCATGGGCACTTAACACACCCGTGTCAGGCACCGGAATGGCGGCACGGGCATCCTCGCGGATCACTCCGCTATCAAGGTTGACATAGGGGGCAAACGCCTCGAATACCGCACCTGTAGCCAGCGATGCCGCATTGAAGCCGACCGTGTTACCTTTCTCATCCTGCGCCATGGCCAGCGCTGCCGAGTTGTAGGCACTGGCATGCCCGTCCACACCAGCCAGCATCACCGGATTGTTAGGCGCAGCAGCATCCAGCGCCTGCCTGACATTCTGGTAATTGGCGGTGACATTATTACCCTCGTATGGCGACCACTGGTTCACCACCAGCCAATCCCCTGCCTTGGGCGCGTACTTGGGCAGGCAGGTCTTCACCTTGTTGGCCAGTTCGTCCAGCGTCACCGCCTTGCCGTCGATATCGCACATATCCAGCGCCACCGTTCCCAAGGCATGGATATGGTTGTCATGCAGGCCGGGCAGCACCATCTTGCCGCCCAGATCCACGACCGGGTAGCCACGATTCTTATAAGCCTCGGCATCGGCCCGGCTTCCCACCTGCACTAGCTGCCCCCCCTCCACCACAAAGGCGTCGGCTACCGACTGTTTATCGTCCTGCGTATACACCTTGCCATTGATATAAATGGTGCCCTCTTTGGGCTGGCTACTCCCGCCCGAACTGCTGCAACCGGCCAGCAATAACAGCCCCATGATCATGGCCCGCTGGCCACCTGCTACGGTATTCAACATATCTCTCCTCCATTATTTGACTGCGGCATTTGCTCTGATTGTCACCACACCTCCTTTATTGCAGCTATTACTGTAAATTGCAGCTATTACTGCAATAAACGGACGGCAGTGTAGTTGCCGCGCCACAGCCCCCCCCTTATAGTGTTGCCACATCCATTGCCGGCCTTGAGTCCTTATGCCTGACACCCTGCCCCCCATCCCCGGGCTTCCCGCTAACTTGCGCATGCGCCGCGAACCGCAGCAGCAGCGCACTTGGGAGACTGTCCAGAAAATCGAGCAGGCGACGCTTGGCTTGCTGGCCGAGCAGGGTTTTACCGCACTGAACACCAACGCGATTGCCGAACGAGCCGGCGTCGGCATCAAGTCGCTCTACCACTTGTTTCCCAATAAAGAAGCCATCATCTGCCGGCTGGCTGCGGCATGGCTGTCAGCGGTACGTGAAGCGCAGGAGAACATCAGGACACAGGACCTGGATTGGCCCGCCACATTGCAAGCGCTAGACAGTGCGCTGGATACGCTGGATGTCCGCTTTGTCGGCCATGGCGCGCTATGGCGCGCCATGGACCTGATCCCGGCCTTGCAGGAACTTGAACTTGCCCACGAGCGCGAGCAAATACGCTTTTGGACCGAGCGTTTCCGCCACTTCGGCTGCCGCTGGCCCGAAGCCGACCTGATCGCCCTGATCACTTCGTTCTACCGCAGCTTTGATGTTGCCAAGCAATGCGCGAAGGAAACAGGGGACAGTGGCCGCCCGTTATGGCTATTGCACCGGCTATGGCTGGAACGCCTGATCGCGACAGCCATCAGCGAACCTGACCCGGCAAGCACCTTGCAAAAGCTGTCGGCAAGCGGCAACTGACCTTGCGCTTTTACGCAAAAAAGCCACGACATGGAGCCGTGGCTTTGTATTACATGCAATGGCCAGAACAACCTACTTGCCGGCCTTCAGCTTCTGCCACAAGCGGGTATAGCTGCGTATCGTTTCCGGCTGCAGTGCCACTGTCACAAAGCTGCCCTTAAGCGCGTCTGCCGGTGGAAACAGCACAGGTTCGGACACCAGCACCTTATCGATGTAAGGCTTGGCCGCTGCGACGCCCGGCGCATAGCTGACGAAATTGGCATTGGCCGCAGCCGTTTTCGGCTCCAGCATCGCATTGATAAAACGATGGGCTTGCGCCTGATTGACCGCCCCTTTGGGAATGGTCAGGCTGTCGACCCAGATATTGAGCCCACTCTTTGGCATCAACACCATCAACTGCACGCCATTGCCAGCCTCGGCTGCACGCTTGCGCGCAGTATTCAGGTCGCCCGAATAGCCCATGGCCACACATACCGAACCATCGGCCAGTTCATTGGTGTAGCTGGAGGAGTTGAACATACGATAAGACTTGCGCGCTGCTTTCAGCGTCGGCATCAGCGCCTCGTAATCGCTGACTTGATTGCTATTGGGATTCTTTCCTGCCCAATGCAAAGCAGAAGCAAAGTACACGCCGGCCGAGTCCAGTACGCTGACACCACAACCCTTGAGTTTCGCCACCACCTCCGGCTTGAATACCAGATCCCACGGATCATCCGGCAGCTTACCACCCAGCGCCTGCTTCACCTTGGGCACATTAATCCCGACCGTATTCAGCCCCCACAGATACGGCACCGCATAACGGTTCCCCGGATCAAACTGCTCCATCAGCTTTAGCAGTTGCGGGTCGAGGTGTTTCCAGTTGGGCAGCTTGCTCCGGTCCAAAGGCTCGAACATGCCGGCCTTGATCCCCATATCCACGGTGTACTGGGTCGGCACTACAATGTCGTAGCCGGTATGGCCAGTCATCAATTTGGCGCGCAGCATTTCATTACTGTCGTACACGTCGTAACGCACCTTGATCCCGGTCACCTTCTGAAAAGCCGGCACCGTACCCTCTGCGATATAGTCGGCCCAGTTGTAGACATTGAGCCTGCTCTCCGCCTGCGCCGTTGCCATGCTGCCGACCAGCGCCAAGACAGACACACACCACTTACTTACTGTCATCCCCTATCTCCTGCAGAAACAATCGAAAAACGCCTGTTGCCAGACCTGTCACTTCAATGCATCAAGCCTTCCAGCGCATCGGCACCGGCTCCGACCAGCCGGCGCAGGCGGGCAGGAATGTCCTGCCGGTCAGCGAGCGCATCGTCCAGCACAAACGCCGAACGGATGGCGTGGTAGCCCAGATAACGCAGCGGCTCGGGCTCCCAGCGGCGCAGACTGGACAATCCCGCCTCGCCCTCTACCCAGCGCTGGCGCGTCAACAAGGTTTCACGTTCACAAATCAGATCGGCCAGCGTACGCCCCATCAGGTTGCTGGCTCCCACCCCTTCGCCACCGTAACCACCGGCACACGCCACACCCCGGCTACGATCCCGCAGGGCAAAC
This sequence comes from Craterilacuibacter sinensis, assembly GCF_009831765.1. Taxonomy (GTDB): domain Bacteria; phylum Pseudomonadota; class Gammaproteobacteria; order Burkholderiales; family Chromobacteriaceae; genus Craterilacuibacter; species Craterilacuibacter sinensis. Next base: position 151,328 of record NZ_WSSB01000008.1, read on the forward strand.
GGAGTAAAGCCTCGCGCCAGCCCCAGTGAACCGCCCCAGGCGTGGGTGATGCGCACGTCTTGCAGTTGCGGAAAGAATTGCCGCATCAGTTCGGTGCGTAGCGAGAACTCATCGCCTTGCGGATCGAAATCCCAGCGCGGCCGACCGGCAAACTGGTAGCCGCCACGGGCACCAAACAGTAAACGCCCGTCTGCTGTACGCTGGCCATAAGTCACCCCGCGCGACAGATCGGAAAAAGCCGCACGACCGGCCAGGCCAATCGCATCCCATTGCGCCGCAGACAAAGGTTCGGTCGCGACAATCAGACTTTGCGCCGGCTGCACCCGCCCTTTAAGTTCTGGCAACGTAGTACTGGCGCCCTCCAGTGCCGGCACAATCCAGCGCGCCCGCACCTCGCCACCTTGCAGGCGAACCCGGCCCTTGCCAAAGCCTGCCACCGGGCACGCTTCGTGCACACGCACGCCCATACGCCGCACCGTGTGCAGCAGGCCCTGCACCAGTTTCAAGGGGTGCAAGGTGGCGCAATGCGGCGAAAAAACGGCGCCCAGGCCATCGGCTATTTGTAGCTGTGCGGCCAGTTCGCTTGCGGACAACCAGCGAAAATCTGCAGCGGTATGTCCCGCACGCTGCAGATCGGTCAACCAGGCGCGGGCACGCCGTGCCTGCGCCACGCCACGGGCCGCGTACAACACGCCGCCATGGGCCAGATCGCAGCCTATGCCCTCGCGCTCACACACGGTTTTCACCTCATCGACAATGCCGTACAAAAGTTGGCGTGTGGCTTCTCTTGCATCTTCATCCAGGCTGGCCAGCCACGCATCCTGCCCGGCAATACCGCCGATCAGCCAGCCGCCATTGCGGCCGGAGGCGCCAAAGCCGGCATGCGCAGCCTCGAATACTTGCACGTGCAGCGCCGGGTCCTGCCGCTTCAGGTAATAGGCCGTCCACAAACCGGTGTAGCCGGCCCCGATAATGGCCACATCGCACTCCTCCGCGACGGGCGGCAGGGAAGATGGCGCGACAGCAGGCAAGGCACCCTGCCACAGACAGCTTGCAGGCAGATGGCTCATGCACCCTCCCATTGCGGAGGTGGCGCCATCGGCAGCATCATAAAAAACTTGCGCACCGGCTCAAGCGACGTCCAGCTACCCTCAAAGCCAGGCTCCAGCAAAAAGGCATCCCCCGCACCGAACTCAATGCTACGCCCAGCCGCATCACCTATCCGTACCCGCCCGCTGAGCAATAGGCAAAACTCGTATTCATCGGGCAAAGACTTGTGCTTGCTATAGTCGTCGGAGGCCCAGATGCCGGCACTACCGGCCACACGTCCAAACAAGGGCCACAGCCGTAACTCGGGCTTGCCGCCCAACACCAGTGCCGGTGCATCGTAGTAATGCTCAGCCTCACTGGTCGCAGCCCGGTGCAACACCCTGACAAAATCCGGCAACATCTCCCGCCCCCCGCTGTCGTTTAAACGTGCGGCAATACTAAGGGCGGGCTTTATGTTTTGTCGTGCGTGCGGGACCGCTCGAAATCGGCGGCGGCAAAATAGCGTTGCACCGTGGTGCCGGTGGCTTGACGGAAGGCTTTGTAGAAAGTGGAAATGGAAGAAAAACCGGCGTATAGCGCCATGTCCATGGCAGACGCTGGACGTGCATTTGCCGGCAGCGCCAGCAGATGGGCTATGCGCGCACGCGCAAGATAGGTATAGAAGGAGACACCCAGCACATGGTTGAGCGCATGGGAAATCTGGTTGCGGGTGTAACCACTGGCCGTGGCCACCGCCGCCAGATTGAGATCGGGATCAAGATAGGGTCGGTGACGGCTGAAATAGTCCTCGAGGTCGGCCACCAGCCGAGTCAGGCGCAAGGGCGACAGTCCGATGCGGCCTGCCCCTTGTGCTGCACTGTTGCCGGCGACCACGCAGTACTCTTTCACCTCGATGATCAGGCCGTCTTGCACCCGGATCACTTCGCTGCCGTGAAAGCGCGTCAGTCGCCCGCGCACCATTCGGCTTTTCACCGTATAGCAATACTGCAAAAAAGCGCAGTCGCCGTCGACACGGATGCGGTCGGTGTGTGCCAGCGACTCGTTGGCACCGGAGGGCAGACTGTCGAGCACATAGTCGCGCAACCCGCAAAGCGTGATCAGGCTGCGACCGTGAAAGTCATGGTAGCGCACCTCGGGATGATACAAAGCCATCACCGCGTCCACATCCAGCGCCTTCCACGCGCGGTGATAGCGCTCGACCACGACATGCGTGACGGCGCTATCATCTGCCATCAGTGGCGTGCCTCGCGCACCGCATGCACTACATCCATCTGGAACAGGGCATTGACGTCGTCTTCGTCAAACACATACTGCTGGTTGCAGAATTCGCAGTTAATCTCGATGCTGCCCTGCTCCAGAATCACATTGGCCACTTCTTCGCCACCGAGCATCTTCAGCATATCGCCGACCCGCTCCTGGCTGCAGTTGCAGGCAAAGGCCAGCGTCTCGGCGTCGAACAGGCGCACCGCATCATCGTGGTACAGGCGGTGCAGGATTTCGGTTGCCGGCAGCTCAAGCAACTCTTCGCCCTTGAGCGTGGAGGCCAGCGTCTGCACATGGTTCCAACCCTCGGCATCGCCATGCCCGTCCGGCAGGCGCTGCAACAACATGCCGGCAGCGGAGCCTGCATCGGCAGCCAGTACCAGCTTGGTATCCAGCTGCTCGGAGCGCTGCATATAGTTTTCCAGCATCTGGGCCAGGCTGTCGCCTTCCAGCGCGACAATACCCTGCCACGGCTGCCCTTCTTTCGGGTCCAGCGTAATCACGAACTGGGCGCCCACGCCGACCAGTTCGGCCAGCGTAGCGCCGTCCTTGACGTCGTCCCACTTGGCTGTCGCGCGCAAAGTACGGTCGGCATTGCTTTCGACCACCGCCAGCTTGAGCGCGCCCTTGCCCTGGATCTGCATAATCAGCGTGCCGTCAAACTTGAGATTGGCCGCCAGCAAGGCGGAGGCCGCCATCATCTGGCCGACCAGATCGCGCACCGGCGCCGGATAGTGGCGGCGCGACAGCACCGCCTGCCAGGCATCGTCCAGCCTGACCAGTGCACCGCGCACCGGTGCGTCGTCAAAAATAAAGCGCTGCAGGGTATCGGTTTGGTTCATGGTTATTCCTTGCCTAGCGTAAAAGTGTAAAGCGACATCGGCAGCGCCGACGAGAGATCAAACTCGCAGCCGGCCATAATGCCGCGCTCGGCGATCTGCGCCGCAGTCAATTCGTCCTGATAACAGTTGTACATCGCCCCCATGGCGTAAGCCCGGCCCGAGCCTATTGCCCAGTAGCGCGAAAACTCGTACACCTCGCGCATCGGGTAAACGCCGAAAATACCGTGGCTATTGGCCAGCAGCAGCATCATATGGCTGGACTCGTACGGGTCGTCCTCTTCCTCGTCCGGCTTGAGGAAAAAATTGTCCTTCAGCTTGGGGTGAAGCTTGCGGAAGGTCTCGAAAATGCCGGCACGCGAACTAAGATCGCGCGTTTTCAGGCTCCTGAGCGCATTTTGCAAGACCAGATCATGTGCCGCCGAGCCGGCAATGGCGAAATGGTGCTCGCCGATACGGAAAATCTTGTCGTGAAAACGGTCGTAGCCGGCGAGCAGTTTCTGGTCGTCGCCAAACGTGGTCTGGCTATCGGCCGCAATCGCGACCTCATTCCCTTTGCGCACTACCACAATGGTGGTCATAGGCTCACCTTAAGCTGCGACAAAAGCGGTAAGATTAAGGCCAAACCGCCAAATTACAAGGGTAAGCGCTTCTTAAAGCGCCTGCCCGCCAGACGGAACCCGCCTTATGTGCCAACTGCTTGGAATGAACTGCAATACCCCGACCGACATTCTGTTTTCCTTCGAAGGCTTTCACCGCCGCGGCGGACTGACCGACCACCATGCCGATGGCTGGGGTATCGCCTTTTTCGAGGGCGCGGGCGTACGTCTCTTTATCGACGACAAACCCTCCAGCGATTCACCGGTCGCCGATCTGGTGCGCCGTTATCCGATCAAGTCGAAAAACGTGATCGCCCATATCCGCAAGGCCACCCAGGGCGAGGTCCGCCTGGAAAACTGCCACCCCTTTGTGCGCGAGATGTGGGGGCAATACTGGATTTTCGCCCACAATGGCGATCTCAAGGCATTTAATCCGCCCAAAGGCAGCCACTATCAGGCAGTCGGCAGCACCGACTCGGAACACGCCTTCTGCCACATCCTCGAACAATTGCGCCAGCGCTGGGACCGTGCGCCTGAACCCGGGCAACTGTTTGACGAGGTGGCACGCCTGAGCGCCGAAATCCGTGCACACGGTACATTCAATTTCATGCTGTCCAACGGCGAATGGCTGATCGTCCACTGCGCCACCCAATTGCACTATATCGTACGCCAGGCTCCATTCAACACCGCGCATCTGGTCGACGACGATGTCAGCGTCGACTTTTCCACGCTCACCACAGCACAGGATCGCGTGGCCGTAATCGCGACCTTGCCGCTGACCGATAACGAAGTCTGGACCGCGCTCGCGCCCGGCGAATTGCTGATGTTGCGTGACGGCGCACCGCTATTCAGCCTGCGCAGTTAAGCCCCTTCCCCTCCATGCCGGGCATCCCGCCCGGCCTGCCTGTTGCAAGCGACCGACACTCGTCTTGCAGCGCAGTAGCCCTAATGCCGGCACGAGCTTATGCTAAAAGGATACGCCAAACCCGACCCGAGACTTGCATGAGCCGCTTCGACTTCAGCCACCCGCCCTTTGACAGCCTGACCGCCTCCGAACAACAGTCACTGGAAGCTTGTGCCGACATTGCCTTTTTTGCCGACGACGACGAAATCATGGGGCCGGGCAAGCCGGTCGATACCCTGTGGGTGGTGATCAAGGGCATCGTGCGCGAGATGGCCGGCGAGGAAGTGATCGGGGTCTATCGCGAGCGCGATACTTTCGATGCCCGGGCACTGATCGCCGGTGAGACACATAACCGCTTTGTCGTGCATGAAGAAGCCCTGCTCTACGCCATCCCGCGCGCGCAACTGATGGAACTGACCGGGCGTAACCTGCGCTTTGGTGCCTACTTCTACGCCAGCGTATCGCACAAGCTTGCCGCCTTGTCGGAACGCCCCGGCCATCGGGAACTGCAGACCCTGCTCACCGCACGCGTGCGCGATGTGCGCCTGCGTGAACCTGTCAAGGTCGATGGCAGCACCACCTTGCAGCAAGCGGCCGAAACCATGAAAGCGCAGCGGGTAAAGTCGCTATTGGTGCAAGATGGCGCGCGGCTGGGCATCTACACCACCACCGATTTTCGCGACGTCATCATCAACGGCACGCCCTATCACACCCCGCTTAGCGAACTGGGACAATTCCAGCTGATGAGCGTGGACATCGACGACTTCCTGTTCAATGCGCTGTTGACGATGACGCGCAACAATATCCGCCGTCTGGTGGTCACCTCAGCCGGCCAAGCGGTCGGCATTCTGTCCCAGGTCGATGTGCTGTCTTATTTCTCCAACCATTCCCACCTGATCGCCCAGCGTATCGAACGCGCGCAGAATCTGGACGAACTGGCTGATGCCGCCGGCCAGATCACGCGTCTGGTACGCATCCTGTCCGGACACGGTGTCAAACCGCCGCAGCTCGCGCGACTGGTGCAGACGCTGAACGCGCGCCTGTTCGAGCGGGCATGGCAGATGCTGGCGCCACCGGCTCTGCAGGAAAATAGCTGCCTGATTGTGATGGGCTCGGAGGGACGTGGCGAGCAGATTCTCAAGACGGATCAGGATAACGCGCTGATCATCCGCGACGGCTTTCCCCAAGATGGCGTCGCCGAGATATGCGATGCCTTCTCGGGGGCGCTGGCGCGCTTTGGCTACCCGCCATGCGCCGGCGGCATCATGCTCAGCAATCCGGCATGGAGGCTGAATCAAAGCGAGATGCAGGCGCGTATCCAGCAATGGACATTCCAGCCGGACAGCACTTCGCTGATGAATCTCGCCATCTTTGTGGATGCCGAAGCCGTCGCCGGCGATGCCGGCTTATTAAGAGAAGCACACGAGGTGCTGCAGCAGGCCATCGCCGACGATGCCGCGTTCTATGCCCGCTTCGCCCGCGCCATCGAACAATTCGACACCCCACTCGGGCTGTTCGCCCAGTTGCTGACACGCGAAGCAGACGGTGAGGCCGTGCTGGACCTGAAAAAGGGCGGCATCTTCCCCATCGTGCATGGTACGCGCGCACTGGCACTGGAGGCTGGCATCCACGAAACCAACACGCTGGAACGCCTTGCCGCCCTGACAAGCAAAGGCCTGCTCGAACAGGAGTTGTCGCACGATCTGGCCGAGGCGCTGACCTTTCTGATCGGGATCAAGCTGGGTTCGGGGCTGGATGCACTGGAAGAGGGGCGGCAGCCGGATAATCTGATTGCACCTTATCGCCTGTCCACGCTGGAGCGCGACCTGCTGAAAGATGCCTTTGCCGTGGTCAAGCGCTACAAGAGCATGTTGCGCCACCACTTCAAGCTGGGGAGTTTCTGATGCTGGCCGCCCTCACCCGTCGCTGGCAAAAGGGCCGGCTCACCGACCCGCGCTATGCCGGCCTATTCGACGAGCACCCGGACGAAATCGTCAGCGTAGACTGCGAAACCACCAGCCTCGATATCGCCGAAGCAGAGCTGCTCTCTATCGGCGCGGTCAAACTGCGCGGCAACCGCATCCTGTCCAGCGAGTCGCTCTACCTGCTGGTCAGGCCGGAAAAGCGCCCAGATGCGGGCAATGTCAGCGTACACGGCTTGCGCCCGCGCGATGTCGGAGACGGCATGGCGCCGGCCGATGCCGTATTTCAGCTGCTGGACTTTATCGGCGGACGGCCACTGGTCGGCTACTACCTCGAATACGACATGGCCATTCTCAACAAATACGTGAAGGGCCTGATCGGCTGTGCCCTGCCTAACCGCAGGATAGAGATCTCGGGGCGCTACTACGACTACAAGCTCAGACAGCAACCGGACAGCCATGTCGATCTCAGGCTACAGACCCTCGTCGACGATTTGAAGGTGCCGGCACTGCCGCGCCATGATGCACTCAATGATGCCATCACCGCCGGCATGCTCTACCTCGCACTTAAACGACGCGGGTTTGGCTAAGCCAGCTTGGCTAGCAAGCAAAAAGAAGCCATCTATATTTTCTTGATCTGGAGATGACGCATAGCAGGCGCTGGAAGCACCCTCCACCCTGATCTGACTTGACAAGCGGAATAGATTCGCAGCGCGAGTTCACACCTGCTCGACGACCCCATTACGATACTGAGCTTATTGATTTTCAGCCTCTGCACTCAAACGATAACCTATCCCCGTTTCGGTCAACAGATAATGCGGCCTAGCGGGGTCCTGTTCGAGCTTTTGTCGCAGATGCCCCATATAAATTCGCAAGTAGTGATTTTGCTCGACGTAGTTGGCGCCCCACACCTCCTTCAGCAGCTGGCGATGGGTCAGCACTTTGCCGCGCTGGGCAATCAACGCCACGAGCAGGCGATACTCGAGCTGCGTCAGATGCACCAACTCGCCGGAACGGCTGACGCGGCGCAAGCCCAAGTCCACCACCACTTCCCCTAGTGTCACCTTCTCGCTTTCGCCTGCGGCACTGTTACCACGGCGGCGCAGCTGCGCGCGCACCCTGGCCTGCAGCTCGCCGGAACCGAATGGCTTGGTCAGGTAGTCGTCGGCACCGGCGTCAAGGGCGCTGATTTTATCCAGCTCGCTCACCCGGGCAGACAGCACGATGACCGGCACGCTGCTCCAACTGCGCAAATCCGCCAGAAAACCGACGCCGTCACCATCGGGCAGGCCAAGATCGAGCACGATCAGATCGGGCTTGCGCGTACCTGCCTCGATCAGCCCACGGGTCATATTTTCGGCTTCATGCACGCGATGCCCGTCATCCTCCAGGGTGGCTTTGACAAAGCGGCGGATGACCTCTTCGTCTTCGACAACCAATATGTTTGCCGCACTATTCACTACAGTTTCTCCGGATCAAAGTCCAATTCCGGCTGGGTCTCCAGCGGAAGCAACAGGGAAAAGCAGGCACCACCTGCCGGCAGATTGGCCGCACTGATCGTACCGCCGTGCACATGGGCAATGGTCTTGCAGATTGCCAACCCCAGCCCCACCCCGCTGATACTGGACTCACGCTCGCCCCGGGTAAAAATGGTAAACAACTCGGCAGGGTCACCCGGCGGCAGGCCACGGCCTTCATCGGTAACACTTAGGCGGATATGCGAACTTGTGGCGTCCGCCGACAATGTGATGGTACTGCCAGCCGGGCTATATTTCAGCGCGTTTTCCAGCAGGTTGACCAGCAGGCGCTCGAGCAGAAGCGGGTCGGCGTACAGCATGGGGCAGTCCTGCGGCACGTCTATCTGCAAGCGGTGGCTGGCGGTGGCGCTACCCAGAGCGGCAATGGTGCCGCCAATCAGCTCCAACGGTGGCAGCCAGTCGCGCCGCAAGGTCACGCCACCGGCCTGCAAGCGTGCCATTTCCAGTAAGTTGGTCACCAGCCGCGAGATGCGCTGGCTTTGCGCCTGCAAGGTGGCGGCCTGCGCCGCCAGAGGGGAAGCGTCGCGGGCCAACTGCCGCTGCAGCGTTTCCGCCTGGCCGGTGAGCGCCGTCAGTGGCGTACGCAAGTCATGCGACAACGCCGCCAATAGCGAGTGACGCAAGCGTTCCGACTCCATAATCACGAGCGTTTGCTGAGCGACCGCAATGTAGTGCAAGCGCTCCAGCGTTTGGGCCACCAGCGCAGTCACTGCTTCGCACAGGCGGCGATTGTCCGGTTCCGCCAGTAATGCACGGTCAGGCACCGCCAGCACCAGCACGCCGCGCGTGCGCATGGGCGCTTTTAGCGGCAAATACAGATAAGGTGCATTCGGCAAGGTGTTAGTACCGACCCCTGCTGGCTCGGCGCGATCGTAACACCAACGTACGATCGCGCTATCTTCGCCCAAATCTGCCCCCTCTTGCGGCAGCAGCGCACCGTCGTCATCCGGAGGCAGCCACAAGCGCACGCTGCCGCCCAAGCTGGCATGCAAAAAGCGCGTACTGATTTCGCCGACCTGTTCGGGCAGCAGGGCCACACCCAGCTCACGCGCCATTTCGTACAGCGTGCGGGTGTGCGCCTCGCGCTGGCGCGCCTGCGCCGCGCTATGACGTTGACTCGCCACCAGTTGCCCGGCCACCAGCCCGACGATCAGCATCACCACAAAGGTAATCAGGTACTGCACGTCGGATACGGCAAAAGAAAAATGTGGCTGCACAAAGAAAAAATCGAACAGCGCCACCGACAGCACGGCCGTGAGCGCTGCCGGGCCACGGCCATAGCGTACTGCCGACCACAGCACCCCCAACAGATAAAACATCACCAGATTGGTGGGTTCCAGCACGCCGTGCAGCGGCGAGGCTAATAGTGTAATGGCCGCGCATAGCAGGCTGGATGCCAGCCAGCCGCGCCGTGCCAGCTGCCACTGCGGCCAACGTTTGGGCTGTTTCTCGCTGCTCTGGCTACTCAATAGCAGCAGACTCAGGTCGGGTGCATCCTGCTGCAGGGCTCGTTGCAGCTGCGCTGAGGCCAGCGGTGCCGGCATTGCCAGTAGCGACAGGTTGTGGCGTCGCGCGTAGGCCACGACAAGACGTGCTGGCTGCTGGCCGCTGAGCACCAGGGTCGTTGCCCCCTGCTCGGCAGCCTGCTGCAACGCAGCCAGTGCAGCGCTGCGCTCATCAGCTGAGGCGCCACCATTGTCCAGCCAGACGGCATGCCATGGCGCGCCCAATAGCCGTGCCAGGCGCAGGCATTGGCGTACGCAGTCGCTGCCGTGACGTCCATCCACCAGCAGCAGCATGCTGTGACTGGTGGCCCATACCGGCACGCTGTGGCTAATGGCACGCTGCGCTTTCATCTGGCCGTCGACGCGATCCGCCATGCGGCGCAGCGCCAGCTCGCGCAGTGCGATCAGATTACCTTTGCGAAAAAAATTGGCGGCGGCACGCTCGGCCACCTCGGGCAGATAGACCTTGCCTGCTGCCAGCCGGTGCAGCAAATCGTCCGGCGGCAAATCGACCAGCCTCACCTCATCGGCTTGGTCAAACACATGGTCCGGCACGGTTTCACTGATCTCCACACCGGTCACGCGGCCGACGATGTCGCGCAGGCTATCCAGATGCTGCACATTCATCGCGCTGTACACGTCAATGCCGCTGGCCAGCAGCTCTTCCACATCTTGCCAGCGCTTGGGATGGCGGCTGCCGACAGCATTGCTGTGTGGCAATTCGTCAATCACAACCAGCGCCGGGTGACGCGCCAAGATGGCATCAATATCCAGCGCCGCCAGCACCTTGCTTCGGTGATCCAGCTGGCGCCGCGGCAATACATCCAAACCGGACAACATGGCTTCGGTGTCGGCGCGGCCATGCGTATCGACCCAGCCGACCAGCACGCTCAGACCCTGCGCGCGTTTTTCCTGCGCCTCGGCCAGCATGGCATAAGTCTTGCCGACGCCAGGGGCGGCACCAAAAAACAGTTTCAACCGGCCACGCGGGCGCGGCAAGCTGGCTAACAGGGCATCGGGGTCGGGACGGTGTTCTGACACAAGCATGGGCATTCGATCTGGTCTAAGTCAGGCCGGGATTGACCGCTTGCGGTCAATCCCGGCAAATGGCAGTGCAATCAACCGCGCGGCAGCACCATATTCAAGCGCAGCACATTGACCCGCGCCGTCGCCTGGCTACCAAACCAGCTGTTTTCTGCCTGTTGCAGCACCAGCTGTTGCAGCTTGCCGGCATCAAGATGGCGCACCTTGGCGATGCGTGGCACCTGATACAAGGCGGCGGCCAGGCTGATATGCGGATCCAGCCCGCTCGCCGACGCGGTGACCAGATCGGCAGGTACCGGCCCTGGCGCGACCGGACCGGCCGCTTTCAGCGCGGCGATGCGCTCGGCGACGGCTTTTGCCAGTGCCGGGTTGGCCGGTCCCAGGTTGCTGCCACCGGAGGCGGCACCATTATACGGACTGCTGGCGGTCGCGGATGGGCGGCCCCAGAATTCGTCCGCTTTGCCAAAGGACTGACCGATCAGCGCCGAGCCCACGACCTGACCGTTTTGCACGATGAGCGAGCCATTCGCCTGCGCGGGCAGCAACACCTGAGCGAGGCCGGTCACGGCCAGCGGATAGATCAGCCCCAACAGTACAGTCAGCCCCAGCAACAGGCGGGTCGCTGGCCACCAGAGCGCGCGCTCTGCGCGGCTGGCGAGATTCGGATTGGCAACGATAGATTGCATGATATTCCTTTCAGTATTGCCGGCAGCCAGGCTGCCGGCGCGCGAATTACACCAAACCCAGCACAGCCAGCAGCATGTCGATCAGCTTGATGCCGGCAAACGGCAGCAGCAGGCCGCCCAGGCCGTATACCAGCAGATTGCGGCGTAGCAGGGCTTCGGCGCCCAGCGCGCGATAGCGCACACCTTTGAGCGCCAACGGGATCAGCACCACAATGATCAGCGCATTGAAAATCACAGCCGACAACAGCGCCGAGGCCGGGCTGGTCAACCCCATCACGTTAAGCAGCGCCAGTTGCGGATAGGTGCTGGCAAAGGCCGCCGGGATGATGGCGAAATACTTGGCCACATCATTGGCCAGACTAAAAGTCGTCAGCGCACCGCGCGTCATCAGCATCTGCTTGCCGATTTCCACCACCTGAATCAGCTTGGTGGGGCTCGAATCCAGATCCACCATATTGGCGGCCTCGCGCGCTGCCTGGGTGCCGCTATTCATCGCGACCGCCACGTCGGCCTGCGCCAGCGCCGGCGCGTCGTTGGTGCCGTCACCGGTCATTGCGACCAGTTGACCACGCTTCTGATAATCGCGGATCAGCGCTAGCTTGTTTTCCGGCGTGGCTTCAGCCAGAAAATCATCCACACCGGCTTCGGCCGCAATGGCAGCAGCGGTCAGACGGTTGTCGCCAGTCACCATCACCGTCTTGATCCCCATCTGGCGCAACTGGGCAAAGCGCTCCTTGATGCCCGGCTTCACCACGTCTTTCAGCTCCACCACGCCCAACACCTCTGCGCCTTCGGCGACCACCAGCGGTGTGCTGCCGCGGCTGGCGATATCGTCAACCTGCTGCTGCAAGACAGTACTGAAGCTGCCGCCCTGCTGCTGGATATGGCGGCGGATGGCGTCAGCCGCACCCTTGCGAATCTGGCGGGAGCCCAGATTGATGCCGGACATGCGCGATTGTGCGGTAAAGGGCACAAAGCTAACACCGGCCGGGGTGAGCCCCTGCTGCAGCGCGTGCAGTGTGTTATGACCACTCTGCTCGCCCTCATGCAGGACGGCAGGACTGCGGGTTAGCCTCTGCGCCAGTACCACAATACTCTTTCCCTCCGGCGTGTCGTCAGCCAGCGAGGCCAGCCAGGCCGCCTCGGCCAGTTGCACCGGGGTATGGCCGGCCGCGGCAATAAACGCCGAGGCCTGGCGGTTACCAAAGGTGATGGTGCCGGTCTTGTCCAGCAACAGCACGTCGACATCACCGGCCGCTTCTACCGCGCGCCCGCTGGTGGCGATGACGTTGGCCGCCATCAGCCGGCTCATACCCGCCACGCCGATGGCCGACAGCAGGCCGCCGATGGTGGTGGGGATCAGGCATACCAGCAATGCCAGCAGTACCGGCAACGAAATGACCGTGCCACTGCCGGCACTGTTCACGCTGTACACCGAAAATGGCAGCAAAGTCACCGTGACCAGCAAGAACACCAAGGTCAACGCCAACAACAGGATGGTGAGCGCGACCTCGTTCGGTGTCTTGCGGCGTTTGGCACCCTCCACCATGGCGATCATACGATCGATAAAGGTCTCACCCGGGTTGACCGTGGCGCACACCACGATCCAGTCTGACAGGACGCGGGTGCCGCCGGTCACCGAACTGAAATCCCCCCCCGATTCGCGGATCACCGGTGCGGATTCGCCGGTGATCGCAGACTCGTCTACACTGGCAATCCCTTCGATAACCTCGCCATCGCAGGGGATCAACTCGCCATGCTGCACCAGTACTACGTCTCCCTTGCGCAGATCGCTGGCGTCTACCAGAGTAAAGCCGGCTCCATAGCGATGCGGAGCAGCCAGTTTTTTGGCGATAGTGGCTTTTTTCAGGCCTTTCAGACTGGCAGCCTGAGCCTTGCTGCGGCCTTCTGCCAATGCCTCGGCAAAGTTGGCAAACAGCACGGTAAACCACAGCCATACCGCAATGCTGCCGGTCAACCAGGCGGGGGCATCCCCCTGGCCCTGCAAGGCCATCACCCACAACACGCTGCACAACACGCTGCCCAGGTACACCACGAACATCACCGGATTTTTTAGCTGTTCACGCAGCGCCAGCTTGCGCACGCTATCCAGCAGCGCTGGTTTTAATAGCGCAGGATCAAACAGTGGCAGGCTTATTTTCTTTTCTGTCATGATTTTCTCGCTTAGTGCGCCCATATCATCAGATGCTCGGCCACCGGGCCCAATGCCAATGCAGGCAGGTAGGTCAAAGCACCGACCAGCAATACGCTGCCAACCAGTAGACTGATAAACAGGCCACCGTGGGTAGGCATGCTGCCATTGGTGGTCGCCAGGGTTTTCTTGGCTGCCAGATTGCCGGCCATGGCCAGCACCGGCACGATGATGGCAAAGCGGCCCAGCCACATGGCAATGCCCAGCATGGCGTTATAAAACGGGGTATTAGCTGACAGGCCGGCGAAAGCGCTACCGTTGTTGTTGGCCGCCGAGCTGAAGGCGTACAGCACCTCGGAAAAACCGTGCATACCGGGGTTGGCCAGACCGGCAAGACCTGGGGCAAGCAGCACGCTGGCAGCTGTACCCAGCAACACCAGTGCCGGCGTGGTCAGGATCACCAGTGCGACCATTTTCATATCAAAGGCTTCGATCTTTTTACCCAGATATTCCGGTGTACGCCCCACCATCAGGCCGGCCACAAATACCGCCAACACTGCAAATATCAACATGCCGTACAGGCCGGAACCCACACCACCGAACACCACTTCGCCCAGCTGCATCAACCACATCGGCACCATCCCGCCCAGCGCGGTCAGGGAGTCGTGCATGGCATTCACGGCACCGCAGCTGGCGGCAGTCGTCACGGTAATGAACAGACTGCTAGCTGCCATACCAAAGCGCACTTCCTTGCCTTCCCAGTTACCACTGCCACCATCGATCCCCAGTGCGGTGAGTAGCGGGTTGCCCTGGCTTTCTGCTGCCATCACCGCGACGGCACACGCGATAAAGATCACGCTCATGGCAATGTAGATGGCCCAACCCTGACGGCGATCACCGGCAAGGCGGCCGAAGGCATGGGTAAGCCCGGCAGGGATCAGGAAAATGGCCAGCATTTGCAGCAGGTTGGTCAGTTCGGTAGGGTTCTCGAACGGATGGGCGGAGTTGGCATTGAAGAAGCCACCGCCATTGGTTCCCAGCATCTTGATCGCCTCCTGCGAGGCAACCGGCCCCATCGCCAGCGTCTGAGCGTGCCCTGCCAGCGTGGTGTAGGTGGTATAGCCGGACAGGTTCTGCAGTACGCCCTGCTGCACCAGTACCAGCGCCAGTACGATGGATAGGGGCAGCAGCACATAGACCGATACCCGCAACACATCGGCCCAGAAGTTGCCCAGGTCGGCGCTCTCGCGACGCGTAAAGCCACGCATCAGCGCAAAGGCCACGGCGATCCCGGTAGCGGCAGACAGGAAGTTCTGCACCGCCAGACCCACCATCTGGGTGAGATAGCTCATCGTGCTCTCGCCGGCATAACCCTGCCAGTTGGTATTGGTAACAAAGCTGATCGCGGTATTGAATGCCGAGCCGACCTCCACCGCTCCCATGCCCTGTGGGTTCAACGGCAACAAACCCTGCAACCGCTGCAGCGCATACAGCAGCAGCGCGCCTAGCAGGTTGAATACCAATACCGCCAATGCATACTGGCGCCACCCCATGCCTTCGTCGCGGATGCCCGCCATGCGCAGCAGCATTGCATCCACTCGTTGCCAGCGTCCGCTTACCCGGCCAGCGGCTAGCGGTGCCAGCCAAGCCCCCATGGGATGGGCACTCAGGGTCAGCAGCAGCATAAATACGCCCTGTAGGCAGAAAAATTGCAGCATCATGCCAAATCCTCCGCGTGCAGCAGGGCGTACACCAACCAGCCCGCCAGCCCCAGCGCCGAAATAGCAGCGACAATCGTCAGCAGAGTCATGACATCCCCTTATCTGACTGCTTCTCGTATAGCTTCAGCAGCCCGTACACGGCGCAAAAAAGTAGCGCCAAACCTGTCACCCAGATCATGTCTTGCATGTTCACCCCAGTGGTTTTACCGACAGCTGTACTCTAGGGAAGGACGTATAAAGGGCATGTAAAATGAAAATGGCAAGGTGTAAAATTTGTATAAAAACAGAATGGATATTTGCAGAGGACGTTGTTGCCAGCCCAGTCTTTGAGCTGATTTGGCGAGCGCTGTAGGCGCGCGGCGAGGGGCCAATCTTGCTCGACGAGTTCACCGTGAATCGCCAGCATACAAGCGCATTGATCATGATCACGGTCGGGCTGTCATCAATCTTGCCTTGGCTGGCAATAGATCAGCGGGAAAGCCTTACGTTTCCAGTCGTCAAGGTGGAGGCAGGAGCGGGAGGGTTGTATTACCTAAGTCCAGGCCGGAACCCGCGCCAGGCTAGATAAAGATAATCGGGCTTGTCTGCGGGGGCGAAGCGCTGCGGCTTTCTGATGGAAGGCAGACATGAAAAACAACGGCCGGACGCCCGTCAAGGATAGGCATGTGCCGGCCAAAGAGAAGGCTTAGTAGCCGGTTTCGGCGTGCATGCTCTGGACTAGCTGGCCTGCGCCCAGCGACATCATCAGCAAGGCTACCCGCTCGTGCACGATAACCGTGTGTGCATTGCCGCTCTCCTGCATCAGCGTACGCAGACGCTCGCGTACCACCGGCGCGCCAGTCACATCGATGATGACATCAACAGCAGGCTGGGCACGAACCAGTGCCTCGAAGTCGTTACTTACTGCAATCTGGCGCTCACGCGCGAGTGCGATGCCCGACAGAGCGAGATCAAGATCGGCCACGGCATATACCTCCACAAATGGTGCATCCAGTAGCTGGCGCAGCAGCGGGGTACCGGTCTCGCCGGCGCCGATCATCAATACGGAAATCTTCTTCATCGGACTGCTCTTCACTGTGGGAAAAGCAGCAGCATGCCCACAAAACCCATATCGCATGTTGCGCCAAGTCAAAAATAATGGCACCACGCGGGTGCCATTATTTTCAAAGAGAGAAACAAGCTTATTGCTTGATCAGCTCCAGCGGTACCGGTACATATTTGTCCACGCTTTGGCCATCGATGATCTTCTTGGCCGTTTCCACGCCCATCTTGCCGATCAGCTCAGGCTTCTGCGCCACGGTTGCCGCCATGCGGCCAGCCTTGACGGCGGCTACAGCATCGGCGGTCGCATCAAAGCCCACGACAACTACGCCTTTGCGGCCGGACGAATCCAGCGCCTGCAACGCACCCAATGCCATTTCGTCGTTATGTGCGAACACACCGGCAACATTATTCTGGCTTTGCAGGATGTTTTCCATCACGCTCATGCCGCGGGCGCGGTCAAAGTCGGCAGGCTGTTTGGCCACCACCTTGATACCGGTTTCCTTGTCGATCACGTTATGGAAGCCCTTGCCGCGCTCGCGTGCAGCGGACGCACCGGCAATCCCTTCCAGCTCGACGATATTACCCTTGCCGGCCAGTTTTTCCTTGATGAACCCGGCAGCCATTTCGCCACCCGCCACGTTATCGGACGCGATATGCGCAGCTACATCGCCGCCATCAATCGAACGGTCCAGCGTGATCACCGGAATGCCCGCAGCGTTAGCCGCCTTCACCGCCGACAGCACGGCAGCTGAGTCGGTCGGGTTGATCATGATGACCTTGACCTTCTTCTGGATCAGGTCTTCGATACTGGCAATCTGCTTGGCCGGGTCATCCTGCGCATCGACCGCAACCAGATTCAGGCCCAGCGCCTTGGCTTCTTCTTCGGCGCCATGCTTGAGAGAGACGAAGAACGGGTTGTTCTGGGTCGATACAGCCAGACCTATGCTAGGCGCGCCCGACTCGGTTGCCGGTGCGGAAGCGTCTGCCATATTGGCCTCCGGTCCCTGCTTGCTGCAGCCGGTCGCCAGCATGGCGACCAGCGCCGTACCCAGCAGCGATTTCAGTAGCGTATTCATGCTCTATTTTCCTTGTGACTTGGTATGGATTTTATTGCGTCAGCGCGCCGCACGACGGTCAAGCAGCACCGCCAGCAGAATCACCGCACCCTTGATCACCTGCTGGTAGAAGGACGACACCTCCAGCAGGTTCAAACCGTTGTTGAGCACGCCGATCAGCAAGGCGCCGATCAAGGTGCCGACAATCCAGCCGCGACCGCCGGCCAGACTGGTGCCCCCCAAGACCACCGCCGCAATGGCATCCAGCTCATAGCCGGTGCCGGCTGTCGGCTGCGCCGAGTTCAGGCGCGAAGTCAGGATCAGGCCGGCCAGCGCCGACAAGAAGCCCGAGATCGCATAGATCATGATCTTGACGCGGTCCACGTGGACGCCGGAAATGCGCGAGGCTTCTTCGTTGCCGCCAACCGCATACACATGGCGGCCGAAGGCGGTACGCTTAAGGATGAACCACAGCACGCCAAAGGCGATAAACATGGTGATCACCGGCATCGGCACCAGCGCGCCCAGGTAGCCGTTACCCAGCATAAAGAAGAAATCGCTGTCGACGCCGGTCACCGGACGGCCGCCGGTATACACCAGCGCCAGCCCACGGAAGATGGTCATCGTTGCCAGCGTCACGATAAACGGCGCAAGCTTGCCCTTGGTAATGGCCAGACCGTTGAAAGCCCCCATCAGCGCGCCGCAGGCAAGACCGGCGAAGGTCGCCAGCACCGGGTCAGTACCCGATGCCATCAGCCCTGCGGTGACCGCACCGGACAAGGCCAGAATGGCCCCCACCGACAAATCGATACCACCGGACAGAATGACAAAAGTCATACCGAAGGCGATCAGCGCATTGATGGACACCTGGCGCATGACATTAAGCAAGTTGCCAACGGTGAGGAAGTTGTCGCTCATAATGGCGAGCACGACACAAAGACCGACCAGGCCCAACAACGGCCCTAGTTTGTGCAGCAGTTTTTTGGTTTGACTGACGGCCACTTAATACCCTCCGGTAGCCAGATGCATGATGGATTCCTGGCTGGCACCGGCAGTGGCAAGCTCGCCTGCCATCCGCCCTTCGTGCATCACCAGGATACGGTCGGAAATCCCCAGTACTTCAGGGAGTTCGGAAGAAATCACCACCACCGCCACGCCCTCGAAGGCGAGCTGGTTGATGATATGGTAGATCTCGGCCTTGCCGCCGATATCGACGCCACGGGTCGGCTCGTCGAGAATCAGCACGCGCGGCTTGAGGTTGAGCCACTTGGCCAGCACCACTTTTTGCTGATTGCCCCCGGACAGCGACTGCACTTCCAGTTCGGCATCGCGGGTGCGGATTTTCAGCATATCGATGCAGCGCGCGACCAGACTCTTCTCTTCGCTACGCGACACGATGCCGCTACGGCCATGGGTCGGCACCGCCGACAAGGTGATGTTCTCGCGCACCGACAACCCCAGTACCAGACCCTGCGCCTTGCGGTCTTCGGTGACGAAACCGACACCGTAGCCGATGGCATCGGCCGGCTTATTGATGCGCGCCTCCTTGCCGTCGACAAAGATCTTGCCGGACAGGCGCTTATTCAGGCCAAACAGGGTGCGGGCAATCTCGGTGCGCCCTGCCCCCATCAAGCCGGCAATCCCCAGCACTTCGCCTGCGCGCACGGAAAAATTGATGCCGGCAATATTGCCTTCATCACACAGGTTTTCTACCCGCAAGCGCTCGGCGCCATGGCTGACCTCGCGCTTGGGAAAGCGCTCGCCCAGTTCGCGCCCGACCATCATCTGCACCACGTGGTCAAGCGAGGTGTCGGCAATACGTTCGGTGCCGACAAACTCGCCATCACGCAATACCGAAATGCGGTCGCACAAGGCAAAGATTTCTTCCATGCGATGCGACACATAGACAATGCCGACACCGTCGGCGCGCAGTTCGCGAATCACGGCAAACAAGGCGTCGATTTCGCGTTCGGACAACGCAGCAGTCGGCTCGTCCATAATCAGCACGCGCGCGTTCAGAGACAAAGCACGGGCAATCTCGACCATCTGCTGCTGACCGATGGACAGGCTGCCAACCTCGGCATCCGGGTCCAGCTCCACCGCCAGACGCGACAGATATTCTTTCGCCAGCGCACGCATGCGTCCGGCGTTGAGAATGCCGCTAAACCCCAGTGTCTGTTCGCGCCCGAGAAACAGGTTCTCGGCCACCGACAGCTCGGGAATAAGGTTCAGCTCCTGATGCATGATGGCAATCCCCAGCGCCTCGGCCTGTCTGGGGTTGCGGATATCGACAGCTTCGCCAGCCACCCGGATGGAGCCGGCATCGGCCTGATACAGACCAGTCAGAATCTTCATCAGGGTGGACTTGCCGGCGCCGTTCTCGCCCATCAGCGCGTGAATTTCTCCGGCCGACAAAGAAAAAGCCACGTCTTTCAGCACCGTTACCGGCCCGAAAGACTTGGCAATACCGCTCATTTCTACCAGCGTGCTCACACTATCATCCTCAGAAAACCACGCCGGAATACAGAATCACATTGGCGTAGGGGCTGGCTTCACCAGTGCGAATTACCGCACGCGCCTGACGCGTCAGCGTCTTGAAGTCGGCATGACTGACCAGACGCACCGGAATACCGCCCTCGGTCAGGGCATCGATCTGGCCAGCCAGAGGCGGGTTGGCCTCACGGATTTCCCTGGCCATCAGCGCATGCTCGACCTGCATTTCCGACAGCACAACCGCCAGCGTATCGGTAAAGGAAGGTATGCCCTGCGTCAGCGCCAGATCGATGCGTTCGACCCCGGCCGGAATAGGCAGGCCGCAATCGGCGATCACAACGGCATCACCATGCCCCAGCTCGGCCAGCACCCTTGAGAGCTGTGCATTCAGGGTTCCGGTCTTTTTCATGAAACATCCTTGAGAAAAGCGTCGAGTTCATCCTGCTGCGGCATGCCGCCCTGAGCACCCAAACGGGTCACCGACAAGGCCGCCGCCGCGCAAGCCATGCGCATGGCAGGCTTCAGTCCCAAAGGCAGATAGGTTGCCAAGGCGGCATTAAAGGTATCCCCCGCACCGGTGGTATCCACCGCCGAAACGGTGAAGCCGGGCTGATGCACAAACGTGCCGTCGGCGGCAACGTGATAGGCGCCATGCTCGCCCTTGGTCATCACCACCTTGCCCGGCAAACGCTCCAGCATGTCCGGGAATGGCGTCGAGCCTGCATCCATCACGATAGACAGCTCGTGCTCGTTGGGGGTGAGATAGCTCACCTCATCCAGCAAGGCCGGCGGCAAATGTACGGCCGGCGCAGGGTTCAGGATCAGCGGCACGCCATGTTTTTTCGCCAGTGCGGCCGTGGCCGCCACCACGGCCAGCGGCACTTCCAGCTGCGTCAGCACCACATCGGCCGCGGCGATTTCAGCTTCGGCCGCCGCGACATGCTCGGGCGTCAGTGCATGGTTGGCACCGGCAATCACAATAATATTGTTTTCGGCACCACTGACCGTGATGCAGGCGACGCCGCTGGCGACGCCTTCAATGGTGTGGACATGGCGCGTATCGACGCCTTCCTTGTTCAGCCCGGCGACAAGGTCGCGGCCAAACAGATCGGAGCCAACGCAGCCCACCATCACCACTTCGGCTCCCAGGCGGCTGGCCGCCACGGCCTGATTCGCACCTTTCCCGCCGGGAAAGGTCGCAAAACGCTCGCCGCTCAAAGTCTCACCCGGTGCGGGGAAACGCGGGGCCAGCGCCACAAGATCCATATTGATACTGCCAACTACAACCAGCTTGGGCATAGCCTCTCCCTGTTCATCTGATAGGTTCGGGTTGAGGGTAAAAGCTAAAGGGTCGAATATTAAGATATTATTAATTTCATGCCAATCAAAAAGCAGCATTTAAACGCAATGATTGGCATATAACGCAAGTATTCGCACACTATTTAAGAAACAGACTGCCAAATGCACGACTGACTGCGCCAACTCAGCCTAAGCCGCCTTCTTCGGCCAAAGAAGTTGCATGGGCCGCAGTCACCACAAAATGGTCGAGTAAAGCAATATCGACCAGTTCGAGAGCCGACTTGAGCGTTTGCGTCAGCGCCCTGTCCGCCATCGAAGCCTCTGCACGACCGGATGGATGGTTATGCGCCACGATCAGGGCCGCCGCATTATGAAACAGGGCACGGCGTACAATCTCGCGCGGATAGACACGCGTCTCGGTCAGCGTGCCGCGAAACACTTCCTCCATCGCAATCACCTGATGTTGTGCATTAAGAAACAGCACAACAAACACCTCGATATCGCGCGAGCCTATGGCCAGGCGCAGATAACTGCGTACATCGGCCGGGCTGGACAAGGCATCGCACTTGGCAAGCGACTCGGCCAGCGCCCGTTGCGCCATCTCCTTTACCGCCATCAGTTGCGCATACTTGGCCTGCCCCAGCCCCGGATGGCGGACAAACTCGCTTTCACTGGCGGCAAACAAGGCCGAAATGGAACCGAAATGCAGCAACAAGCGCTGGGCCAGCGCCACGGCAGACACCCCTGCCATACCGGTGCGTAAAAAAATAGCCAACAGTTCGGCGTCCGACAAAGCGGCCGCGCCGCGCAATAGCAATTTTTCCCGCGGCCTGTCGTCGGCCGGCCAGTGGGCGATGGACATGGTGCGGCTCCACAAAGGCAATACCGTTTATTTGTAGCAGGCGCAGCCAAGCTCATGTCATCAAGCACCCAAGCCACACCATATTTCATGGCGAAATCCGGTAAACTTGGCCATTACCTCCCTAAAAAAGCAGACCACGCATGACTGCCAAACGCATTCTGCTGGGCGTGACCGGTGGCGTTGCCGCCTACAAGGCCGCCGAGCTTACCCGCTTGTTCGTCAAGGCCGGCCACCATGTAGAAGTGGTGATGACCGAGGCCGCCACCCGCTTTGTGACACCACTCACCTTTCAGGCGCTATCGGGACACGCTGTCTACACCGACTTATGGGACGAAAGACCGGCTGGCGGCATGGCGCACATCGATCTCTCCCGTCGCGCCGACCTGTTCCTGATCGCGCCGGCCAGTGCTGACACGCTGTTCAAACTGGCGCATGGCGCATGCGACAACCTGCTCTCCACCCTGGCGGCCGCCCGCACCTGCCCTTTGGCCGTCGCGCCGGCCATGAATCGCCAGATGTGGGAAAACGCGCCTAACCTGCGCAATGTCGCCCAGCTCAAAGCCGATGGCGTGACTATCTTAGGGCCGGCCTCGGGGGCGCAAGCCTGCGGCGAAACCGGTGCAGGGCGCATGCTGGAAGCGGAAGAGATTTTCGAGCTGGCGCTGGGGCTGTTTGAACGCAAACAGCTTGCCGGACAGCGGGTATTGATCACCGCCGGCCCGACTTATGAGCCGATAGACACCGTACGCGGCATTACCAATATCAGCTCGGGCAAGATGGGCTATGCACTGGCGCGTGCCTGTCGCGACGCCGGCGCCGAGGTGACACTGGTATCCGGCCCGACCGGCATGCCTGCGCCGCTGGGACTGGCCCGCATTGATGTACAAAGCGCTCGCGAAATGTACAACGCAGTACTGGCGCATGCCGGGCAATGCGATGTTTTTATCGGCGTAGCTGCGGTAGCCGACTATCGCGTCAAAAACCGTGCAGAACACAAGATCAAGAAGGGTGATGGCGCGCCGGCACTGGAGCTGGAAGAAAACCCCGACATTCTGGCCACCATCGCCGCCCTGCCCGCCGCGCCGTTTTGTGTAGGCTTTGCCGCCGAAAGCCAGAACCTGATTGCGTTTGCCGATGCCAAGCGCCGGCGTAAAAAGCTGCCCTTGCTGGTCGCCAACCTGGCCCAGCACGCCATGGGTGCAGACAGCAACGAAGTCACCCTGCTGGACGACGCCGGCGAGCATCCGCTACCCAGCATGGACAAGGCGGATGTCGCCCGCGCCATTGTGCAGCACCTGGCCAGCTTGCTGGCCCAAACCAAAAACCAATAAGGACAACACCATGCCATCCGTTATCGACATCAAAATTCTGGACTCGCGCCTGCAACAAAATCTGCCAGCTTACGCCACCCCTGGCTCCGCCGGCCTGGACCTGCGAGCCGCCATCGACCAGGATCTGCATATCCAGCCGGGCGAAACCCAGCTGATTCCGACCGGCATGGCAATCCATATCGCCGACCCCGGCCTTGCCGCCATGATCCTGCCGCGCTCCGGGCTGGGGCACAAGCACGGTATTGTGCTGGGCAATCTGGTGGGCCTGATCGACTCCGACTATCAAGGGCAACTGTTTGTCTCGGTATGGAACCGCGGGCATGAAGCTTTTTGCCTGGCCCCGCTGGAGCGCATCGCCCAGATGATTATCGTGCCGGTGGTGCAGGCCAGCTTCAATATCGTTGAAGAATTCGGCGACTCCGAACGCGGCGAAGGCGGCTTTGGCAGTACAGGTAAACATTAAGCCGGTAAAAATTCTGACAGCCCGATCGGGCTGTCTATACTGGCTAGGCCGCCTAAGCGGTGACGGATAGGAAAGGAAGGCGTTGTTGTGATCAGGTTGCGCGTAGTGCTGGCCGCAATGCTTGTGCTGTTTGCAAGTGTTGCCGTATCTGGATGCGCACACATGGACCCTCAACCAGTTAATTGGAGTACGGGCGGAGGCCCTGACAATCCTAGCTGAGGCAGAATCTGCCATCCCTTGTAACTTCTCCCGCCATGGCCGCCCTCAGGGGCGGCCATTTGGTTTTCAGCGCTGCAAAGTACGAATGCGCTCGGCGCGGCCGCGCAGCCACTCCAGCGTCAACAATAGAGCAATCGAAAACAGAATCAGCACCGTCGCTGCGGCGGCAATGGCCGGGCTGATGTTTTCCTTGATCCCGCTAAACATCTGCCGCGGCAAGGTCACCTGCTCGGGGCCAGCCAGAAACAGGGTCACCACCACTTCGTCAAACGATGTGGCAAAGGCAAACAGCGCCCCAGAAATCACCCCCGGCGCAATCAGCGGCATCACCACGCGGCGGAAGGTGGTCAGCGGCCCGGCGCCCAGATTGGCGCTGGCCTTCATCAGATTCACGTTAAAACCCTTGAGCGTTGCCGATACGGTAATGACCACGAACGGCACGCCCAATGCAGCATGCACCAGGATCAGGCCGAAGTAATTATTGGTCAGGCCCAGCGGCGCCATGAAGAGATACGCCCCCACACCGACAATCACCACCGGCACGACCATGGGCGAAATCAGGATGCTCATGATCAGCGACTTGCCGGGAAACTCGCTGCTGGTCAGTCCGACCGCCGCCAGCGTACCCAGCGCGGTCGCGATCAGGGTGGCCGCTGGCGCCACAATAAAGCTGTTCATCAGCGCCCGCGTCCATTCCCCGCTAGTGAAAAACTCCTCGTACCAGCGCAGCGACAATTCCTTGATCGGATAAACCAGGAAGGAGTCGGCCGAAAACGAAAGCGGAATGATGGCCAGCAAGGGGCTGACCAGAAAGACCAGCACCAGAATATTGAAGCCGCGAAACAGGTAGAACCAGACTCTTTCAACAGGGGATGCATAACTTGGCAACATGGTTTACCCCAGACTTAAGCGGTTAGCGCCGACCAGCCGGCTATACAAGCCGTACAGCAGCAAAGTAGCCAGCAGCAGCAAAGACCCCAATGCCGCAGCCATGCCCCAGTTGATCGTCACATTGGTGTAAAACGCGACGTAATAGCTGACCATCTGCTCCTGCGGACTCCCCAAAAGCGCAGGCGTGATGTAATAGCCTATGCACATGATAAAGACCAGCAAGGCACCGGCGGCCACCCCGGCAATGGTTTGCGGAAAGTAGATCTTCCAGAAAGCGGCAAACGGGTGATCGCCCAGCGAGATCGCGGCGCGCATATAACTGGGCGGTATGCTTTTCATCACGCTATAAGCCGGCAAAATCACAAAGGGCAGCAGGATATGCACCATGGCGATGTAGACGCCGGTGCGGTTGAATGCCAGCTCCAGCGGCGCATCCACGATGCCCAGCCAGAGCAGGGCACCGTTGACCAAGCCTTCGGACTGCAATAGCACGATCCACGAAGCCACCCGCACCAGCACCGAAGTCCAGAATGGCAGCAACACCAGGATCATCAGCAGATTGCTCTTGCGGGTCGGCAAGGTAGCCAGCCAGTAGGCCAGCGGATAGCCCAGTGCCAGGCACCACACGGTGACCCAGAAACTCATCCACAAGGTACGGCCAAAAATGGACAGGAAAGCGCGCTCGTCTTCCGGCACCAGCTCGGGCTTGCCGTCGGCCCCCTGGCGCAGGTCCAGCGAACTCATCAGATAGTAGGGCGTCCAGCTGCTGCCGTTACGTGCGATCACTTGCCAGTGGCTGACATCGCCCCAGCGCTCGTCCAGCGCAATAAAGGCGTCGCGCGTGCTTTGCCCGGCCTCGGGCGCAAGCGGTATCTTGCGGGCGGTCTTCTGCAGCAGGGAGCGGAAACCGCTCTGCTCCATATTCAGGCGCTTGGCGGCATCGGGAACCGTTTTTTCGGCCTGGGCGCGCTGCAGGTCGCGCGATAGCGCATCATAGACGGCAACGGCCGGCAGACTCTTGCCATCCCAGGGCTTCAGAGCCTGTGTCGTTTCGCGCAGCACGCTGACTACCTCCGGGTTGTCGACACTGCGTGTCAGCAAGGTGGCAATCGGCACCAGAAAGGTCAGCAACAAAAACAGCGCCAGCGGCAACACCAGCAGCAAGGCCTTAAGCTGGCGCATACGCCGCTGTTGCTGCAAGCGCGTCTTGAGCGGCACGCCATCTGCCGCCGTAAGCGGCGTATTCATGGAAAAGCTTTCAGACATGGGAATACCCGACAGGATCAGGGCGCCTTAACGACACCGCCAAAACGGCCGCAGCCTATGCTGCGGCCGGCCTTGAATCAACGCGCAGCCCAAGCGTTGAAGCGCTGTTCCAGATCCTCGCCGTTATCTACCCAGAAGCCGACATCAATCGCCAGCGCGCCCTTCAGGTTGGCAGGATCAGTCGGCAAGTTGGCGGCGACTTTGGCCGGCAACAGCTTGATAGCCTTGGTATTGGTCGGGCCGTACGCAATCTGGCTGGCGTAGTTCTTTTGCTGCTCCGCCTTGCTGGCAAAGGCGATGAACTGGGTCGCCTCGGCCGATTTGGCACTCTTGGGAATGGCCCAGGAATCAACGTCGTAAATGCTCTGGTTCCACACCACCTTCAGGTTCTTGCCGTCTTTTTGTGCAGCATCGATGCGGCCGTTGTAGGCCGAGCTCATCACCACATCACCGGAAGCCAGGAACTGCGGCGGCTGCGCACCGGCTTCCCACCACTGGATATGCGGCTTGAGCTGGGTCAGCATCTTGAAAGCGCGGTCAACACCGGCCTTGGTGCCCAACACCTTGTACACCTGATTGGCCGGCACGCCATCGGCCATCAGCGCAAACTCCAGCGTGTACTTGGCCCCCTTGCGCAGGCCACGCTTGCCCGGGAATTTTTTCACATCCCAGAAATCTTTCCAGCTGGTCGGTGCCACCTTGAGCTTGTCGGCGTTGTAGGCCATTGCCGTCGACCAGACAAAAATACCCACGCCGCACTCGGACACCGCCGGTTTGACGAAATCGGCCTTGTTACCCACCTTGGCCCAGTTAATTTTCTCGAACAGCCCTTCCTCACAACCGCGCAACAGCTCCGGTGACTCGACTTCGACCACATCCCATGTCGCCTTGCCAGCATCCACCATGGCCTTGATCTTGGCCATTTCGCCGTTGTAATCACCGGCGGTCACCTCAATGCCGCTGGTCTTTTCAAACGGCTGGTAAAAAGCCACTTCCTGTGCCGCCTTGTTGGCGCCACCAAAAGAAATCACGGTAATCGACTTGCCGGCCAGGGCCGGCAAGGCAAAACCGGCGATCACGGCCAGTGCCACACTTTTCTTGATCATATTCATTGCTCTCTCCTTGCTGTTGTTTGGTTTTGTACTTATTTTTTCCCGCCACTCAGGCTGCCAGCGCATCCAGCGCCCGCACATCGCGTGCCATCCAGCCTACATCCATCATGTCGCCCACCTGCCAGGCGGCATCGACTTCACCCACCGGCACCTTGACGATAAAGCCGCCCTGCCCGGCCACCTCCATGCGCAAGCGCACGTGATCGCCCAGATAGATAAACTCCATCAGCCTGGCTTGCAGCCGGTTTTCACAGCCAGCAGCCGCTGCATTCAGACGCACCCGCTCCGGACGAACCGACATCGATGTCACCTCGCCCGAGCCAAGCATGGCCACACGCCGCGCCTTGACCAGTGCACCATCATGCAGGCGTACATCGCACAGCTCGCCAGCCAGATCTACCACTTCACCACGCAGGGTATTGTTTTCGCCGATAAAGTTGGCCACAAAAGAGTTGGCCGGCGACTCGTACAAAGTACTGGCGGTGTCGATCTGCTGGATAATGCCATCCTTGAATACGGCGACGCGGTCGGACATGGTCAGCGCCTCGCCCTGGTCATGGGTGACATACACCACCGTCACGCCCAGACGCTCATGCAGATGCTTGATTTCCAGCTGCATATGCTCGCGTAACTGCTTGTCCAGCGCACCCAAGGGCTCATCCATCAATACCAGCTTGGGCTCGAACACCAGCGCCCGTGCCAGTGCGACACGCTGCTGCTGGCCACCGGAGAGTTGCCCCGGGTAGCGGTGACCCAGACTCTCCAGCCTGACCATGGCCAGCCCGTTTTTGACCCTGTCGGCAATCTCGCTCTTGCCCATCTTGCGCAAGGTCAAGGGATAGGCAAGGTTCTCCGCCACCGTCATATGCGGAAACAGCGCATAGTTCTGGAACACCATGCCGATATTGCGTTTATGTGGCGGGATATGGTTGAGCAGCTTGCCATCGAAATGGATTTCGCCGTGGCTGGGCGTCTCGAAGCCGGCCAGCATCATCAGGCAAGTAGTTTTGCCCGAACCGGAGGGGCCGAGCAGAGTCAGGAATTCGCCACGGCGGATGTCTAGATCCAGATTTTTGACAATCAATGATTCGCCGTCGTAGCTTTTTTGTACGCCACGAAAACTGACCAGTACTTCATCCGCCATGCTGTCTCCCGTCTTATTTATTCCGCAAGGCGGAACTTAGTTTTACTTTTATAAAAGCTACCGCCAGCACAACCCCAAGTAAAGAGCCTTTACTCCATTACGGGAGTAATGCCTGAAAACTGTTGCATAATTGTCAGAAACAGCGACTTCAGAGACACGACAATAAAAAAGGGCCTGCTCTTTCGAGCAGGCCCTTGCCTTTGATGCCGGGTCACCCCGGCTTATTCGCTTAACTCAGCAAATGGTTGTTCAGCTCGCGCATGCCGGCCGAAAGCATGGCCAGATCCAGCAATTCGAAGGTTTGCAGTTCGGCAAACATCTGCTGACACTGCTCGACATTCACCGCACGCGCCTCCAGCCAGCAATGGGCAAAATCGCCTTCAATCCCAGCATCCAGCGCCATGCGCGTCAGGCGACGATGCATGCGGTACAGGTCGTCGCGCAAGGCCGAACGTGCCAGCGATTGCCAACGGTTTTCGCGCGGCAAGCGGGTGATCGCGTCACACAGCCAGTCCAGCTGCAATTCGCGTCCCAGCGTGAAATAACCGGCCGCCAGATCTTCCAGCGCCCTGTCACTGCCCTCGCCGATTTCGATGATATCCATCAGCGGCACGGCAAATGCCAGACGCGCAAGCACCTGCGCCAACTGTTGCGGCATACCCTCTACCGCCATGCGCGCTTCCAGTGCAGCCACTTGCGGGTAAACCGTCGCATCGATCAGCTGCGGCAGGCTTTGCAGCAGGGCCTGCACCTTGTCGGCATAGCGTTCGATCTGTGCGCTCACCGCGCCAAACGGACGGCGGTTACGCAACACCCAGCGCGTGACACGCTCGATCAGGGTACGCACCAGCACCATCATCTCGACCTGCAACTCGGCCGGTACGCGGTTATCCAGCGCCTCGATTTCACACCACAACTTCTCGGCGTCAAAGACATGGCTGGCAATCCACCAGGCGCGCGCGATATCGCAAGCCGGCAGCGGGGTTTCTTCCTTCAGGCGGAACATGAAGGTCGTACCCATGCGGTTGACGATACGGTTGGCCAGCTGGTTGGCAATGATTTCGCGCTTGAGATAGTGCGACTTCATCGCTTCGCCAAAGCGCACCTTGAGCGGCCCGGGGAAGTAATCGACCAGAATCGGCAGAAAGTCAGCATCGTCCGGCAGATCGGAGGCCAGCAGCGCCTGATCCAGCGTGATCTTGCTATAGGCCAGCAAGACTGCCACTTCCGGCGTAGTCAGGCCAGATCGCAAGGCGCGACGCTCGGCCAGTTGGGCATCAGTCGGCAGATATTCCAGCGCACGGTTGATCTCGCCGGCTTTTTCCATCGCCAGCATCATGCGCGTCTGCGCACCCAGCATCTGCGGTGCATTCAGGCGATTGACCGCCAGAATCTGCGTCTGCAGATAGTTGTTGCGCAATACCAGATGGCCGACTTCATCCGTCATTTCCGCCAGCAGTTCATTCCGCTGCTTAAGGGTCATATCGCCCTGCTGCATCACGCCACCCAGCAGGATCTTGATATTCACCTCATGGTCGGAGCAGTCAACGCCGGCCGAGTTGTCGATCGCGTCGGTGCAGATCAGGCCTCCCTTGAGGGCAAACTCGATACGGCCTTTTTGCGTACACCCCAGATTGCCGCCCTCGCCCACCACCTTGACATTGAGCTCGCTGCCGTTGACGCGCAATGCATCGGTCGCACGGTCGCGCACATCGGCGTGGCTCTCGCTCGTTGCCTTGACATAAGTACCGATACCGCCGTTGTAAAGCAGGTCGGCCTCGGCCTGGAGGATCTCGTGGATCAGCTCGGATGGCGCCATGCTCTCGCGCTCGGTCTTAAGCCATGTACGCACTTCGGCCGACAGCGGGATGGACTTGGCTGAACGCTCGAAGATGCCGCCGCCGGCCGAAATCAGCTCGCGCTGGTAATCGGTCCACGACGAACGCGGCAGATTAAACAGGCGGGCGCGCTCGGCAAAGCTGATGCTGGCTACCGGGTTCGGATCAAGGAAAATATGCAGATGATTGAACGCGGCCTTCAGGCAGATATGCTCGGACAAAAGCATGCCATTGCCGAAGACATCACCGGCCATATCGCCAATACCGATCACGCTAAAGTCTTCACGCTGGATATCCTTGCCCAGATGGCGGAAGTGGCGCTTGACTGCTTCCCATGCCCCGCGTGCGGTAATGCCCATGCCCTTGTGGTCGTAACCGGCCGAGCCGCCGGAGGCAAATGCGTCGCCCAGCCAGAAGCCGTACTGTGCCGAAACGCCGTTGGCGATATCGGAGAAGCTGGCCGTCCCCTTGTCGGCAGCCACCACCAGATAGGGATCATCCGCATCCAGACGTACCACCTGCTGTGGCGGCACGATCTGCCCGCTCACCAGGTTATCGGTCAAGTCGAGCAAGGCCGAGATGAACAGTTTGTAGCAGGCAATGCCCTCGGCCATAAAGGCCTCGCGTTCGGAAGCCGCCGGCAATTGCTTGCAGACGAAGCCACCCTTGGAGCCCATGGGCACAATCACCGAGTTCTTCACCATCTGTGCCTTGACCAGACCCAGTACCTCGGTACGGAAATCTTCCATACGGTCAGACCAGCGCAAACCGCCACGCGCGACCTTGGAGCCGCGCAAATGTACGCCCTCGACACGCGGACTGTATACCCAGATCTCGAACAACGGGCGCGGCTGCGGCAGGAACGGTATCGCTGCGGACTCGAGCTTGAACGACACATAGGACTTGGTCTGTCCCTCTGCATCCGCCTGCCAGAAATTGGTACGGCGGGTCGCCATAATCACGGTCAGGAAACCGTTGAGAATGCGGTCCTCGTCCAGATTGGACACCTTGTCCAGCATGCCCTTCAGTTCGCTGCACAATGCCTCGGCCCGCGCGCTATCCTGCTGTGCCGGCGCCAGTCTGGCTGCGAACAGTTCGACCAGCTTGCGGGTAATCTGCGGGTAATTGGCTACGCACTGTTCGATATAGGCCTGGCTGAAAGTCAGGCCGGCCTGGCGCAGATACTTGGCCAGCGCACGCACCAGTGTAATTTCACGCCAGTTAAGCCCGGCCAAGAGTGCCAGACGGTTGAAACCGTCGCTCTCGCAACGCCCGGCAAAGACCTCGGCCAGCAGCTGCTGGAAGTCCTGCTGGACGTCTTCATCCGCCATCTGCGCATAGGCTGCGCCCAGCTCCAGACCGAAATCGGAAATCCACACCATGCGGCCATCGGCACGCTCGATACGGTAGGGATGCTCGTCCTGCACCTTGACGCCCATGTTCTCCAGAATGGGCATGCTGGCCGACAGGCCCAGCGGCGCACCACTGCGGAACAGTTTCAGGTTGAACTGCTGGGAAGCACGATGAAAGGGGCGATACAGCTTGATCGCCAGCGGCTGTTCGCTGCTGACCTGCGTAATATGCTGGATATCATGCACGGCACTGCGCACACTGAATTCTTCGCGGTAAGCCAGCGGGAATGCCGACTGGTAGAGGCCGAACAAGGCATTACCCTGCTCTTCGCCATGCGCTTCGGTCAGTTGCACCGACAACTCGTCAACCCAGCCGCGCACAACGCGGGCAATTTCCTGCTCGACATCGCTCTCGCGATACGCCGGCAAGTCTGCAGCCTGGGTACGGATAATGTAATGCACCCGCGCCAGCACGCCGTCACCGATTTGCACGCTGAACTCGGCCGCATTGCCGTTAAAGGCCGCCAGCAATACTTTCTCGATTTTGAGCCGGACTTCAGTGCTAAAGCTGTCACGCGGCACATACACAAGACAGCTGACATAACGATGGTATCTATCCTTGCGCACAAACAGGCGCACGCGCGGACGCTCCTGCAGATTGACGATGCCCTCGGCAATCGGCAGCAGGGTTTCCGCTTCGATCTCGAACAACTCGTCACGCGGATAGGTTTCCAGCACAAAACCCAGGGTCTTGGCCTTGTAACTGTTGTCGACAAAGTCGCAACTCTCGGTCACATAGGCCAGCTTCTCGCGCAGGATAGGAATCTCCTGCAGCGGCGCCTGATAGGCGCTGGCGGTATACAAGCCCAGCAAGCGCGATTCGCCCACCACTTCACCGGCGGCGTTAAAACGCTTGATGCCGACAAAGTCCATATACGCCGGACGATGGATGATGGAGCGCGACTGCGACTTGTTCAGCACGATGCGCTGCGGCAGATGCGCCAGCTCGCGCAGCGCTTGCGGCAGCGCTTCGAAACTGGCGGAATACTCCTTGCTACCCTGGTCTTCCAGTATGCCCAGGCCCGAATCCTTGACGATCTTCAGACTGTCCTTGCCGTCACGCTTGACCAGGTCGTAGCTGCAGTAACCCATAAACAGGAAATGATTGGCTGCCATCCACTCGAGAAAAGCCCGTCCCTCCTGCCCCTGCTCGCCTTGCCCGGCCAGCTCTTCGCATAGGGCGCTCACTCGCTCACGCATCACCGGCTCATCGCGCACCACCAACTGGATGCTGGCCAGCACCTGCGTCAACTCTTGCTGCAAAGCATGCAGTCGCGTCTCGTCGCTGACGCGATCCATCTGCACATGAATCAGCGACTCCAGCGGCAAGCTGCGGTCTTCAGTGCGCTTAAGCGCTTGCAACTGGCCTGAGGCATCACGCGCCACCGCGACCACCGGGTGTACCAGCAAATGCAGGTTCAGGCTATGGCGCGCCAGGAACATCGCGACCGAGTCGATCAGGAAAGGCATGTCGTCGTTAACGATCTCGATCACGCTATGCGTGCTTTGCCAGCCATCACGCTCGAAATCCGGATTGTAAATACGGACTTTGACCTGCCCTGGCTGGCGCTGCCCGGCAAACTCGTAATGCGCCATCGCGACACCGACCAGATCCAGCGCACTCTGGCGCGACAGGTCGGCATACTCGGTTTCTTCGAAATAGATAGGGAAAAAAGGAAGCAGTTGATCGGACTCGGCAGAAGAGAGCTTCTGTCTGGCCAGTCCCTGGATATCGGCAATCAGGCGGACAAGTTCGGTCTTGTTGCTAAACGACATGGAGCTTCCCTTTGTTGTATGGTCACTGGGTAGTGTCGACGCATTGTAGATGCTGCCCCAATAAGCGCATTCTTGTTTTGCGACACGCATGTATACATACCCAGAAGTGCAATTCGTACGCATGAATGCTAACCATAGCCAAAGACCGATGAAACTTCGTGCCCGACAAAGCGTGATACATACCCACACAGGGAATAACGCGTTAAAATCGCCGCCCCTGAGCTGTCCAGAATCAATAGCCCCGTTCAAGACAAATGGCACAAGCCGGATCAATATGGAGATAGAATGAGACGTTTTTCCGGCCTGCTGGCGTGGCTCTGGCTACTGCCGACCATCGCCTATGGGGCACCCGTCCTACGCTTCGGTGTCGATCTCAACTACCCTCCCTTTTCCTGGCAGGACAAACAGGGGCAAGCGCAAGGTTTCGATATCGACATCGCCTATGCACTGTGTCAGGCG
Source organism: Craterilacuibacter sinensis (assembly GCF_009831765.1). Taxonomy (GTDB): domain Bacteria; phylum Pseudomonadota; class Gammaproteobacteria; order Burkholderiales; family Chromobacteriaceae; genus Craterilacuibacter; species Craterilacuibacter sinensis. Next base: position 185,215 of record NZ_WSSB01000008.1, read on the forward strand.
CTTGAAGTACGCTGCCTGATCGTCCCTCAGGATTGGGATGGCTTGATCCCGGCACTCAAGGCAGGAAAATTCGATGCCATCCTGTCATCCATGCAGATCACGCCGGAACGCATGCGCCAGGTTGACTTCAGTGACAAGTATTACAACATGCCCAGTCGGCTGATCAGCCGCAAACATGGCCAGACAGAGGCCGGCACGTGGCGCGCTAAGCGCATCGGTGTACTGGAATCCTCGACTCAGGAAAACTTTGCCCGTGCGCGCTGGGGCAAACAGCAAGCCAGAATCATCAGCTATAGCGAAATCAGCGATGCCTTCCTTGCCTTGCAGCAAGGCAAGCTTGATGCCGTATTTGTCGATAGTGCAGTAGGCGAGCAGGCGTTTCTAAGCACGCAAGATGGACGCGATTTTGCCTTCACCGGCGACAGTTTTTCCGATCCGGCCTACTTTGGCCCGGGAGCCGGCATTGCCGTGAAGAAGGGAAACCATGCCTTAAGGCTCAAACTGAATCAGGCATTGCAAAAAATCAGACAAAACGGGCGCTATCATAAAATACAAAACAAATATTTCGGCTTCGATATCTACGGCGACAGGCCACAAGCTAAAGTGATCGCACCGGAAACAACACATTAAACGTACAATAGTCGTATTACCTTGTCGCAAGGCTGAACTAGCAGGCAAGCTTGATCCTTAACCAATGCTCACACCGGTTACCCCGAATTCATGGTTTCCCCTAAGTCACAGGCAAATAAACAGCTACGTTACGGCTTCCTGCTGCTTCCGAATGCTTCGATGGCTAATCTGGCCATTGCCACGGAAGTACTGGTCGCAGCCAATCAGCTGGCAGAAAAACGCTGTTATGAGTATCTGACTCTCTCGCTCGATGGTGCAGCGGTAACGCTGCTCAACGGCCAAAAGCTGGAGGTTGATCTTCCCCTGCTCAACGCGCCACGACTGGATGCCCTGTTTGTCTTGGCTGGCGATACACATGGGGAAATAGCGGTAGAAGAACTGGCGCGTGCCGCCGCCCTGCCCGGCAACGACAAGATGCTGATTGTCGGTATCGGCTGCGGCAGCTACTGGCTGGCTCGCGCCGGGCTCTTGTCCGGCTATCGCGCCACCATACACTGGCAAGAAATCAACCGCCTGACCGACGAGTTTTCCGATGTTATCGTGTCCGGAAATCTCTATGAAACCGACCGCAACCGTGCCAGCTGCGCCGGTGGCGCGGCTACGCTGGATTTTATGGTGACGCTTGTTTCCGGACTGCTGGGCAGCGAGTTTGCCTCGCGCCTGTCCGAACTTTTCAGCATGGAACGTATCCGTCCGGGCAACGAACGCCAGCGTATTCCGCTGGTCACCCGTATCGGCGGCAGCCAGCCCAAGCTAACCGAAGCGGTCAGTCTGATGGAAGCCAATATCGAAGAGCCGCTGTCAACCGATGATATTGCATTTTATGTCGGCGTTTCGCGCCGCCAGCTTGAACGTCTGTTCAAGCAATACTTGAGTACCGTTCCATCCAAGTACTATCTCGAACTGCGCTTGAACCGTGCCCGGCAATTGCTGCAACAAACCTCCAAGTCCATCGTACAAATCGGTCTTGCTTGCGGTTTTTCCAGCGGGCCGCACTTCTCCAGCACCTATCGCAGCCACTTCAATATCACGCCGCGCGAAGAGCGCTCGCAGCGTGCCTTGCACCATGTAGCAGCGCAATCCTGACGCCTGTGATGCGCGTGGGCAGCGCAGCAAGCGCGACGCCCGCTCAGGAGGTTCCCAATGCGGTCGCATCCTGCGGCAGCGTCAGTTCTTCCTGCAGACGGGCGCGCTCCAGATGGCTGCCCTCGATCTGCTTGGTCGAGCTAATACCCAGTTCCTTAAGCTGCCCGGCCTTGCCTATCATATTGTTGTTGCCATGGCTTAGGCGCCGGTTAGCCGATTCAAAACTGTCCTGAGCCTGACGCAAACGCGTACCCAGCTTGTCAAAGTCGGCAACAAACGCGCAGACGCTTTCATACAACTGGGTACCACACTTAACAATGGCCTCGGTCTGGCGGTTGCGCTTCTCCTGTCGCCACAGGTGGGACACGGTACGCACGACCGACATCAGCGTGGATGGGCTGACCAGCAGCACATTTTTATCCCAGGCCTCGCGGAACAACTCCCTGTCCTGTGTCACCGCCAGCATAAAGGCAGGCTCGACCGGCAGGAACATCAACACAAAATCAATCGCATCCAGCCCGTGCAGCTTCTGGTACTCGCGTAACGACAGACCCTTGAGGTGGCTGCGCACCGAGGCTAAGTGGGCGGCCAGCGCGATAGTACGCTCGGCATCGGTTTCTGCCGCCACATAACGGGTGTAATCGACCAGCGACACCTTGGCATCGATCACCAGATTCCGCCCTTCGGGCAAGCGCAGCACCACGTCCGGCTGCGCCCGGCTGCCATCGTCACGCGTATAACTTGCCTGCTCGAAAAACTCGACACCGGCACTCAAGCCCAATTGCTCGAGCAAATCCTTGAGAATCAGTTCGCCCCAGTTCCCTTGTGCTTTATTGTCGCCCTTGAGCGCACGGCTCAGGTTTCTGGCTTCCTGGCTCAACGTCTTGTTAAGGCTGGCCAGCATTTCGACCTGGCTTTTCAGCTCGCTACGCCCCTTGCCTTCCTCTACATAGACCTGCTCGACCTTGGCCTTGAACCCGTCAATCTGGGTCTTAAGCGGGCCGAGTAAAGTATCGAGGTTCTGTTGATTCTGCTCGGCAAAACGCTGACTTTTGGCTTCAAAAATCTGCTGAGCCAGATTTTCAAACTGGGTAGACATGGCTTCTCGCGCTTCGGCAAGCAAGGCCAGCTGTTTGCCGGCACTCTCGCGATCCGCATCCAGCTGGGTTTTTAATGCAGCCAGCTCGCTTTCCAGCGCATGACGCGCAAGTGCGGCACTGTCCCGCTGCGCTTGCATCAGTGCCAGACGCTCAGCCAGACCCTGGCTATCGGTTTGCGCAGAGGCAAGCATCGCCTTGGCTCGCCCCAATTCTTCACGCAGCGTAGCCTGTTGTGTTGCCAGATCATCACGCGCACTCACAGCCGCCTTCAGTTGCGCGGGCACTTCAAGCAGGGACTCAAGCCGCCCCTGCAAAGCGGCCTGACTGGCTCCAGCATCAGACAAAGCCTGTTGCATGGTCGCAAGCTCGGACTCCAGGCCTTCGCGACGCCGGCCGGCCTCGGCCTGTTGCTGCAGCAACTGTTCCTGCGCCTCTTGCAGCGCCTGTAGCCTCGCGGAGGTTCCGGCATGGCGTTCGCGCTCGGCAGACAAGGCGGCAGCATACTGCTGGCAAGACTTGCGCTCACTCGCCATCGCCTGCTCATAGGCCGATAGCTGCGACTGCAGGACAGGCACTTGGCGCGCCCTCTCCTCGAACTGTACGCGTGCCTGCAGTTGCCCTTCCAATAAGCCTGTTACACGGACAAGCTCAAACTGCCCTTGCTCGATCTCATCCTGGGCCTTAGCCAACTGTGCCTGTTGTGCAGCTATCTGCTGCACCTGCAATGCCATCTCGGTTGCCGACATGGCCGTGGCCTGCTCGACTGCGGCCGAAATTTTACTCCGCCCCAGCATCAGGGAGAGCGCAATACCGGCAAATAAACCCAGGAATACGGCCAGTAACAAAACTGCACTTTGCACAATTTCTCCCCAAAGATAAGCCGAATTTAGTTGCTCAGTTTAACAGCAATTAAAACATTCATTTCTGCAGACCCAAAAACGCAGCAAAGCAGAACGCAAAAACCCCCGACCTTTAATCAAGGTCGGGGGTTTTCTAATGGGGCGTCTGGCGGTGTCCTACTTTCACATGGCGAATGCCACACTATCATCGGCGCTAAGGTGTTTCACGGTCCTGTTCGGGATGGGAAGGCGTGGGACCACCTCGCTATGGCCACCAGACATTAACTTGTCAAATTGTAGAAACCGAAATTAAACACCCAGCGCTTATATCTGGATGCCTTGGTAGAAGTATTGCTTCGCAACTCTGC
>NZ_WSSB01000009.1 GCF_009831765.1 Craterilacuibacter sinensis
AGCTAATCACCACGAGACAACAGATACAAGGGTGGGTTAGGGCGCGGTGCGCCCGTAACCCACCGATATTGCTTCGCATGTGGTGGGTTACGCCCCCGCGGGGCTAACCCACCCTACCGCCCCCTACAGCAGGCTATCGCCGTCGCCAAGCAGGCGGCGCGCGATAATCATGCGCATCACTTCATTGGTGCCTTCCAGTATCTGGTGCACGCGCAGGTCGCGTACATGGCGCTCCAGCGGGAAATCATTCAGATAGCCGTAGCCGCCAAAGAGCTGCAGCGCGTCGTTGGCCACAGTGAAACTCGCGTCGGTCGCGAAACGCTTGGCCATGGCGCAGTAGGCCGAAGCATCGGCTGTGCCGCTATCGAGCTTGTACGCAGCCAGACGCACCATCTGCCGTGCGGCCACCAGCGTGGTCACCATATCCGCCAGCCGGAACTGCACGCTTTGCAAGCTGGCAATTGGCGCGCCGAACTGCACCCGCTGAGCGACATAGGTGCGGGCCGCATCCAGCGCTGCCTGCGCGGTACCCACCGCTGTGGTCGCGATATTGATGCGCCCACCGTCCAGCGCCTTCATAGCGAAGGTGAAACCCTGACCTTCCGCGCCCAACAGGTTCTCGCGCGGCACATACACATTGTCGAAGCTCACAGCGCGCGTGGGCTGGCTTTTCCAGCCCATCTTCTTTTCGTTCTTGCCATAGCTGATGCCGGGGCTATCCGCCGGCACGATAAAAGCCGAGATGCCGCGCGCACCTGCACCACCGGTTCTGGCCATCACTACCAGCACTTCGGTTGCACCTGCGCCGGAGATGAACATCTTGCTACCGGACAGGCGCCAGCCATCGCCATCCCTCTCGGCGCGGGTTTTGAGCGAAGCGGCGTCCGAACCCGCGCCCGGCTCGGTCAGGCAATAGCTGCCCAATATTTCGCCAGCGACCATGCGCGGCACCCAGCGGGCGGCCACTTCGCTTTGGGCGAAGCTCGCGATCATCCACGTCACCATATTGTGTATGGTCAGGTAGGCTGCGGTGGAGGTACAGCCGTAGGCGAGTTCTTCGAACACGATGGCAGCATCGAGTCGCGGCAGTGCAAGGCCGCCGTACGCCTGCGGCGTATACAGGCCGAGAAAGCCCAGTTCACCCGCCTCTCGAATGGTCTCCAGCGGAAAATGCTCGTCGCGGTCCCAGTCGGCGGCGTGCGGGGCAAGCGCATGGCGGGCGAAGTCGCGCGCGGCGTCCTGTAGCGCCAGTTGCTGTTCGTTCAGTGCAAAGTCCATGTCGCCTCCTATTTGAGCGAGATGGTGGTGTTGACCCGGCCGACGCTTGCCGCATCGTCAAACCAGCGGCAGGTCACGGTCTGCGTCTGGGTATAGAACGCCACCACCTGCTTGCCGTAGGGGCCAAGATCACCCAGTTTGCTTGCGCGCGAGCCGGTAAAGGAGAACAGCGGCACCGGCACCGGAATCGGCACATTGATGCCGACTTGGCCCACGTCGATATTCTCCTGGAAGTGGCGGGCGGCGGCGCCGGACTGGGTAAACAGCGCCACGCCGTTGCCATTGGGGTTGGCGTTCACAAGCTCGATGGCCTCGTCCAGCGTGGCGGCGCAAAGCACCACCAGCACCGGGCCGAAGATTTCCTGACGGTAAACCGACATCTCGGTGGTCACGTCGGAGAGTACCGTCGGGCCGACAAAATTGCCGTCCGGGTAGCCTGACACCGTCACCCCGCGCCCGTCCAGGCGCAGCGTGGCACCCTCGGCCACGCCTTCGGCGATCAGGTTTTCCACCCGCGCCTTGGCTGCTGGCGAAATCAACGGGCCCAGGTCCGGGTTGTTGATGCCGGCGCCGACTTTCAGTGTCTGTGCGCGGCTAAGCAGCTCATCCAGCCACTGTTGCGCCTCGCCCACCAGAACGGCAACCGAAGTGGCCATGCAGCGCTGGCCGGCTGCGCCGAAGGCGGCGCCGATGAGCTGATTGAGTGTCTGCTCGCGGTTGGCGTCAGGCAAGACTACCGCATGGTTCTTGGCGCCCAGCATGCACTGCGCGCGCTTGCCGGCCAGGCTTGCACGGTTGTAAACATGGGTGCCGACGCGGGTGGAACCGACAAAGGACACCGCCTTGATGTCGGGGTGGTCGCACAGCGCGTTCACCACCTCTTCGCCGCCGTGCACCACATTAAGCACCCCGGCCGGAATGCCTGCTTCCAGCGCCAGCTCCACCAGACGCATGGTGACCATCGGGTCCTGCTCGGAGGGCTTGAGCACGAAGGTGTTGCCGCAGGCGATAGCCATCGGGAACATCCACAAGGGGATCATCGCCGGGAAGTTGAACGGTGTGATGCCGGCACACACGCCCAGAGGCTGCAGCACGGTATGGGTGTCGACACCGCCGGCAACGTTCTGTGCGTATTCGCCCAGTTGCAGCGTGCCAATATTGGCAGCGTGTTCGACTACCTCCAGGCCGCGGAAGATGTCGCCCTCGGCATCGGCCAGCGTTTTGCCCTGTTCTGCGGTGAGGATGGCGGCAAGTTCGGCCATGTGCTCGCGTATCAGCTGCTGGTATTTCAAAAAAATGCGGGCACGGGTGCCGATAGGCGTCTTGCGCCAGCTGGCAAACGCACGCCGGGCACTGGAGACCGCTGCGGAAACTTCGGTGGGTGTGGCCATAGGCACATGGGCCAACACCGCTTGCGTGGCCGGGTTGATGACATCGCGCCATTGCGTGGTTTCTGACTCGACAAATTCGCCGCCTATCAGCAGCTTGACCTTAGGGATATTCATGGCAGTTTCCTGTGTGGTGTTCAGCGACGATCTTCGATCAGGCGGCCGTCGTCGGGCAGGGCATTGCTTAACAGCACGCGGCCTGACAGACGGGTCAGTGCCTTGAGGCTGGACTCAATGGCGGCTGTGTCGCAACTGGCCGCTGCGTCGATATGCAGTGTCATCACATCCTTGCCCGCATCGTCGTGGCTGAGGATCAGGCGCGCGCGGTGGATGTCGTTGTGGCGCGCCAGCACGGCTTTGACTTGCTCGGGGTGGACAAACAGGCCGCGCACCTTGGCGGTGTCGTCGGCACGCCCGAGCCAGCCCTTGATGCGTTGCTGCTGGCTGCCGGGCACGAAGGCGGACAAGTCGCCAGTAGCAAAGCGGATCAGCGGGTAGACGGGGGAGAACGAGGTGATGACCAGCTCGCCGGTTTCTCCCTCGGGCAACGGCTTGCCGCTGGCGTCGCAGATTTCGGCGATGATGCCGCCGGCTACATGCATGCCGGTGCCGGTATCGGTCTCATACGCGATCAGTCCCAGCTCGGCGCTGGCATAGCACTGGCAAATGGCGATGCCGCGCGCCCGGCAGCGCACACGCAGGCTGTCGCTCAGTGCCTCGCCGCTGACCAGGGCCTTGGCAAGTGCAAGAGGCGTGGCGGTTTCGTCGGCCTTGTCCAGGATCAGCTGCAGGAAGCTGGGGGTGCCGACATAGGCGTTAACGCCAAGGTTTGCCAGCGCCGCCAGCGTGATCTCCAGATTGCCCGGCCCACCGGGAAACACGGTGCAGCCCAGTGCCTGCAAGGCACTGTCGAAAATGAAGCCGCCGGGTGACAGGTGGTAGGAAAAACCGTTATGCACGATATCGTCGGCCACGAAACCTGCCGCGGTCAGCGCCTCGTCCATGCGGTAGCTTGCCGCATCCATCGGCTCGTAGATCGGGCCGGGGGATGCGAACACGCGCAGCGCCTTGCCGGCGGCGTAACCGCCAAAGGGCGGCCTGGCCGCCTGGGCGGCAATCAGCGCGGATTTGCGCGTCAGGGGCAGGCTGGCCAACGCCGCCCGGTTATTGATGGCGTCAAGTGGCAGACCCGACAGCAGTGCGGTGTAGGCGGGGGCTTGTTCGCGTGCGTAGCTTAATTGCGCCGGCAGGCGCGCCAGAAGCAGGGCAGCCGGATCGCAGGGCCAATGGTTCATGGCACGCCTCCTCAGGCCAGCCAGCGCTTGCGCCGGCGGTAGTGTTTGACGTCGCGAAAGCTCTTGCGCCCTTCGCCGCCCAGGCCCAGATAAAACTCTTTTACATCTTCATTGCCGGCCAGCTCCTCCGCCGTACCATCCATGACCACGCGGCCGTTTTCCAGGATGTAACCGAAATCGGCATAACGCAGCGCCACATGGGTGTTTTGCTCGGCCAGCAAAAAGCTCACTTTTTCCTTCTGGTTGAGCTCCTTCACGATCTCGAAGATTTCCTCGACGATCTGTGGCGCCAGCCCCATCGATGGCTCATCCAGCAAAATCATTTCCGGCTGGGCCATCATGGCGCGGCCGATGGCAGTCATTTGCTGCTCGCCGCCCGAGGTGTAGCCGGCCTGACTGGTGCGGCGCTGCTTCAGGCGCGGGAAGTAGTGGTAGATACGCTCCAGCGCGGCTTTTTGTTCGGCGCGGCTGTGCTTGCGGGTAAAGGCGCCGGTGAGCAGGTTTTCTTCCACCGACAGGTGGCCGAAGCAATGGCGGCCCTCCATCACCTGCACAATGCCGCGTTTGACCAGCGCATCCGGCGTGGCGCGATCGATGCGCTCGCCCTTGAATTCGATACTGCCCTGGGTAATATCGCCGCGCTCGCTGGCGAGCAAGGTGGAGATGGCCTTAAGCGTGGTGCTTTTGCCCGCGCCGTTGGCGCCAAGCAAAGCGACAATCCGCCCCGGCGGCACTTCCAGCGACACGCCCTTGAGCACCAGAATCACATGGTTGTAGATGACTTCGATATTGTTGACCGACAACAGTGCGGTGTTTGTCTGCATGGATCTGCCCTTAGCAAGGTGGAACTGTGCTGCCGGAAGACAGGCCTTTGCGCGCTGTCTTCCGGCAGGCCAGGCGTTTACTTCTCGGCGGCGCAGTTGCGCGGCGCGATGCCTTTTTCCTGTGCATACTTCTGCGCCGAGGCCTTGACCATGGGGCCGATTACGCTGCTGTCGGCCTTGATCCAGCCGGACACCGGTTTCCAGTCGCTGCCGTTCCACTGCATAAAGCGGGTATAGCCGCTGCCTTCATGGTTCTGGCAGCTGGTCTTGATCTGCGGGAACATATCGGACACGCCCAGTTCTTTTTGGCGCTTGGCGTCGATATTCAGATTTTCCATGCCCCAGCGGATCTGGTCGCCAGTCAGCGGCTTGGCACCATATTTCTTCTGCGCGGTGCTGATGGCTTCGGCCATCAGGATGCCGCTGAGCACGCCGCGGTTGTAGTTGACGGTGCCGATATACCCCTTGTCGGACAGATTGCCCTTGCCTGCGCCGTAGACGGTTTTTTCGATGTCCTGAATCAGCGGGAACTGTTTGCCATCCATGGCAAAACTGCCGGCGATATAGCCTTTGGCGGCATCGCCGGCGGCCACTGCGTCTTCTTCCGACCCCCCCCACCAGTTGGAGACGATCTTCTCGCGCGGGAAGCCGACTTTTTGCGCCGACTTGAGCGCCGACGGGGTCATGACGCCCCAGCTACGCAGCAGTACGTAATCTGGCTTGGCGCGGCGAATCTCCAGCCATTGCGACTGCTGTTCGGTGCCCGGTGCAGGCACTTCGATATGGGTCAGCTCGAAACCGTATTTCTTGGCCAGTGCATCCAGAACCGGAATGGTTTCCTTGCCATAGGCCGAGCCGTGGTAGAGATTGACGATTTTCTTGCCCTTGAGCTTGTCCATGCCGCCCAGTTGCTGGCCGATAAAGGACACCTTGGCGCTGGCCTGGCTCCAGTACGAGGTCACCAGCGGGAACACATACTTGAACACCGTGCCGTCTTGTGCATCGGCGCGGCCAAAGCCCATGGTCATCAGCGGAATCTTGTCCTTGTCGGCACGCTCCATGGTGGCGTAGGTGATGCCGGTCGACATGAAGTTAAACGCCGAAGCGCCGCCGCTCTTGCCCTTGAGCCGCTCGTAACATTCGACACCGCGGTCGTTCTTGTATTCGGTTTCGCACTCTTCGTAGCTGAGCTTGACGCCACCGATGCCGCCTTGCTTCATATTGACGTAATTGAGGTAGTCGATCATGCCGCCATAGAACTTGGCACCACCCGAGGCGTAAGCACCGACACGGTAGCTCGGAATCGGAATGAACTGTTCGCCTGCGGCCAGTACAAAGCCGGACAGGGTTGTCAGGGCCAGCGATACGGCGAGTACGGTTTTTTTCATGTGTTGTCTCCTGAGTAGTGGGCCTGCGGGTACTGCTTAAACAAAGTGGGTGCGACTGCGTCGTGCCTTAATGCGGGAAGGGCCATAAGCGCAGTTTTTCCTTGCTGATCTGCCACAGACGGGCCAGACCCAAAGGCTCGACCGCCAGGAAAAAAATGATCAGGGCGCCGAAGATCATCATTTCGAGATTGGACATGAACTGCGAGCTCACCGCGCCATGCAAAAGCTGGCCGGCCAGATTCAGCAGCACCGGCAACAGCACGATAAAGGCCGCACCAAGGAAAGCCCCGAGGATGGAGCCGACGCCGCCGATAATGATCATGAACAGGATCTGGAAAGAGCGGTTCAGATCGAAGGCCTGCGCATCGACCGTGCCCAGGAACACGAAGGCATACAAGGCGCCTGCCACGCCGCAGTAAAACGAGCTGATGGCAAAAGCCAGAAGCTTGGTGCGCAGCATGCGGATGCCGATCACCTCGGCGGCCACGTCCATATCGCGTATCGCCATCCATGCCCGGCCCAGGCTTGAGCGCACCATATTCTTGGCGGCCAGTGCCATCAGCGCGACGATGGCCAGCGTGAGCAGGTATTTCTCGGCTGGCGTATCCAGCGTGATGCCGAACACGGACAGCACTGGCGAGCTGATCACCCCCGAGCTGCTGTCATTGGAGAACCAGGGGAACTTGGTAAACACCCACTCCACCAGAAACTGCGCGGCCAGCGTCGCAACCGCCAGATAAAAGCCCTTGATGCGTAAAGACGGCAGGCCGAACAACACACCGACCAGCGCCGCGCTCAAGCCACCCAGCACCAGCGCCAGCAAGAGCGGCATGCCCGGCACGCGCAGCATGAAGTTGTAGGTGGCGTAGGCGCCCACCGCCATAAAGGCCGCCGAACCCAGCGATAGCTGGCCGGCGTAGCCGGTGAGCAAATTCAGCCCGAGCGCGGCCAGCGAAAGCACCAGAAACGGGATCAGGATGCCGGAGAGCAGGTAGTCGCTGGCAAGACCCGGCACCGCGACAAAGGCGAAAAGCAGCAGGGCAATAATAAAGATGCGGTCCTGGCGGATAGGCAGGATGGCCGAATCGGCGGCATAGGAGGTCTTGAATTGACCGGCTTCACGATAAAACATGGCTTAGACCCTTTCGATGTGTTTTTCGCCGAACAGACCCTCGGGGCGCACCAGCAAGAACAAGAGCGCCAGCACATAGGGGAACCAGTTCTCGATACCGCCGGACAGAATCGGGCCCAAGTACACTTCGGCCAGCTTTTCACCGGCACCTATGATCAGGCCGCCGATAATCGCGCCCGGCACCGAGGTAAAACCGCCCAGAATCAGCACCGGCAGCGCTTTAAGCACCACCAGCGTCAGCGCAAACTGCACACCCAGGCGCGAGCCCCACAGCAAGCCGCAAACCAGCGCCACAAAACCTGCGACGCCCCAGACAATGGCCCAGATCTGCTTGAGCGGAATGCCGACCGACATCGCCGCCTGATGGTCGTCCGCCACCGCACGCAGCGCCCGCCCCAGACGGGTCTTGTTGAAAAACAGCGCCAGCGAACCGACCAGAACGGCACAGATGGCGGCGGCAAACACATCAAAACTGGAGATAAACACGCCGCCCACATCGAAAGGCTCGTCGTTGAAGCCCAGATTCAGACCGTGTACATCGGCCCCCCACAGCATCTGCGCCAGACCTTCCAGAAAGAAGGCGAGGCCGATGGTGGCCATAAACAGTGAAATCGGCGGCTGGTTGACCATGGGGCGCAGCACTACGCGCTCGATGGCCAGGCCCAGCGCCACCATAATCACCAGCGTGATAAAGAAGGTCAGCCAGAACGGCACGCCCATGGCCTGTATGGAGACGAAGGTCAGCGCTGCGAACAGCACCATCGCGCCCTGGGCAAAGTTGAATACGCCGGAGGCCTTGTAAATCAGCACAAAGCCCAGTGCCACCAGCGAGTACATCACGCCGGCGAGCAAGCCGCCGACCAGAACTTCGGTAAAGAAAAGCCAATCCATGCTGGTCTCCTTAGTGGCGGGTGCCGAGATAGGCGGCAATCACATCGGGGTTGTTGCGCACATCGTGCGGTGTGCCGTCGCCTATTTTCTTGCCGTAATCGAGCACGATGACGCGGTCGGAAATGTCCATCACCACCCCCATATCGTGCTCGATCAGCACAATGGTTGTGCCGAAGGCATCGTTGATATCGAGGATGAAGCGGCACATGTCCTGTTTTTCCTCCACATTCATCCCGGCCATAGGCTCGTCCAGCAGCAGCAAGGTCGGTTCGGCAGCAATGGCGCGCGCCAGCTCCACCCGTTTTTGCAGGCCGTAGGGCAGGCGGCCGACCGGGGTCTTGCGTATCGCCTGAATCTCGAGAAAGTCGATGATCTGTTCGACCTTTTCGCGCTGGGCCATTTCCTCGCGTTGCGCGCGACCCCACCACAAGGCCTGCTGCAGGAAGTTGGCATGCATCTTCAGGTTGCGGCCGGTCATGATGTTGTCCAGCACGCTCATGCCCTTAAAGAGCGCAATATTCTGGAAGGTGCGCGCGATGCCCATACGCGCCGCCTCGTGCGGATGAATGGCCCCGCGCGGCTTGCCGCGCCAGGTGACCTGACCCTGCTGCGGGTGGTAGACGCCATTGATCACATTCAGCATCGAGCTTTTGCCCGCGCCATTGGGGCCGATAATGGACAGCAACTCGTGCTCGCGCACATCCAGGCTGATATCGGTCAGTGCCTTGACGCCGCCAAAAGACAGCGAAATGTTTTCGGCGGCCAGAATGACATCGCCGGTCTTGTGTTGCGGATTCATGCGGCCTCCCTGGCATCGGTCAGGTTTTTGTTGGACGGGTTCTGCAAGGGGGCGCTGCCTGGAAAGGTTGCCGCATCCATGATGCTGAGGGTGGCGCAGATGCGGCCGCTGCGGCCGTCTTCGAACTTGACCTCGACATCGATGGCCGACTCGTGCGAGCCGTCGTACAGGGCGTTGATCAGGCTGCTGTAACGCTCGGCAATAAACTTGCGCTTGACCTTGCGGGTGCGTGTCAGCTCGCCATCGTCGGCATCCAGTTCTTTATGCAGTACCAAAAAGCGCTTGATCTGCGAGCCGGCCAGGCGCGGGTCGTTTGCCAAAGAGCGGTTCATCTTTTCTATGCACTCGCGCAGCAGCGCATAAACCGGCGCTTGCGCCGCCAGATCGGTGTAGCCGGTGTAGGCCATGCCGCGCTTTTCGGCCCAGCTGCCCACCGCGCTCAGGTCGATATTGATAAAGGCCGTGGCAAAATCACGGCCATCACCAAAAGCCACCACTTCCTTGATGTGCTGGAAGAATTTGAGCTTGTTTTCCAGCAGCTTGGGCACGAACAGGCTGCCGTCGGACAGGCGGCCGACATCCTTGGCGCGATCTATGATTTTGAGCTGGCCATCGTCGTCGAAATAGCCGGCATCCCCGGTATGTACCCAGCCGTCAGCCGTACGCGTGTCTGCAGTGGCATCCTCACGTTTCCAGTAGCTGTGAAAGGTGCCGGGGCCGCGAAACAGGACTTCGCCGCTGTCGGAAATTTTGACTTCGACGCCGGGCGCAGGGACGCCGACCGTATCCGGCCTGACCTTGTCGTTGGCCTGCACGCAGACCATGACATAAGCCTCGGTCTGGCCGTAGAGTTGCTTGATATTGATGCCGATGGCGCGAAAGAAGTCGAACAGCTCGGGGCCGATGGCTTCGCCGGCGGTATAGGCAAGCTTCAGCCGGGAAAAACCCAGCACATTCTTGACCGGGCCGTAGATGAGCGCCTCGCCCAGCCGATAGCCGACGCGGTCCCAGAAACCTACCGGCCGGCCTTCCAGAATATCGGTGCCGACGCGGCGCGCATGCTCCATAAAGTAGTGGAACAGGCGGTGCTTGATGGGACTGGCGTCCTCCATGCGTATCATGATCTGGGTCAGCAGATTTTCGAATACGCGCGGTGGCGCAAAATAATAGGTCGGGCCGATTTCTCTCAGATCGGTCATGACCGTGTCGGACGACTCGGGGCAGGCGACACAAAAGCCGGTAACCAGCGACTGGGCGTAGGAAAACAGGTTGTCGCCCACCCAGGCCATGGGCAGATAAGCCAGCACCTCTTCGTGTTCGGTCAGCCCCTCAAGTTCTGCAGCATTGCGTGCGGTGGTCACCATGCTGCCGTGGGTGTGCACCACGCCTTTGGGGGTGCCTGTGGTGCCCGAGGTGTACAACATGATGGCCATATCCGCGGCCTGGCTTTGCGCGACAAGTTCGGTAAACAGTTGCGGCTTGCTATCGTTCAATACCCGGCCACTGCCCAGCACTTCGGCGATGTCGTGCAGCTTGTCGTTCAGGTAGTGGCGCAGGCCGCGGGCATCGTCATAGACGATGTTTTCCAGTTGCGGACACTGTGCTTCGACTTCCAGCAGCTTATCCACCTGCTCCTGATCTTCCACCACGGCAATTTTTGCGCCGGCATCGGCCAGCACAAAGGCCATTTCACTGGCAATGGCATCCTGATACAGGGGGACGGGAATGGCGCCCAGGCACTGGGCTGCCAGCATGCTCATATACAGGCGCGGGCGGTTGTCCCCGATGATGGCGAGGCGATCGCCACGGCCAAGGCCCAGCGATTGCAAGCCCAGCGCCAGCGCGCGCACCTCCTGCTCGACATCATGCCAGCTCAGCGTTTGCCAGATGCCCAGATCCTTTTCCCTTAAGGCCGGACGCGTCGGGCGGACCCGGGCGTGATGCAACAGATACTTGGGGAAGGTGTCCGGCAGCGCCTGCTGCGGGGTGGACGCGATTTCCATGTCTTTGTCTCCTCATGCCCACTCGCATGCGTGGCGGTGCGGGTCTGGATGGTGGAAGGTTGCGGAAAAACAGCACTTAATAGGGGTAAAAGCCGTGCCCGCTCTTGCGCCCCAGCTGGCCGGCGGCAACCAGTTGCACCAGTAGCGGGCAAGCGCGGTATTTGCTGTCGCGAAATTCGGTGTGCAGGATGTCCATGATGGCAAGGCAGGTGTCCAGCCCGATCAGGTCGGCCAGCGCCAGGGGACCGATCGGGTGGTTCATGCCCAGCTTCATCACCGTATCCACATCGGCGGCGCTGGCAATGCCTTCATATACGGTGAACGCCGCTTCATTGATCATCGGCATCAGGATGCGGTTGGAGACAAACCCCGCGCCATCCTTTACTTCGACCGGCGTTTTGCCCAGTGCCCGGGAGAGTTCCATCACGGCGGCGCAACTGGCGTCGCTGCTTTGCCGCGCACGGATGACTTCAACCAGCTGCATCAGCGGCACCGGGTTCATGAAGTGCATGCCGATGACCCGCCCGGGGTGGGAGACCCAGGATGCGATGCGGGTCAGCGAAATGGACGAGGTATTGGAAGCCAGCAAGGTCTGAGGCGACACGATGGCATCAAGCTGGTGAAAGATCTGCTCTTTCACGGCCAGGTTTTCGCTGGCCGCCTCGATCACGATCTGGGCCGAACGCAGGCTGTCCAGATCAGTGCTGCCATGGATGCGGGCCAGGATCTCATCGATGCCGGATTCGGCCTGCAGCCCTTTTTGCGCCATGCGCGACAGGCTGTGACGTATCGTTGTCAGGGCGCGGGTGAGGGCGTCTTCGCTGATATCGCAAAGCCTGACTTCAATGCCGTGCATGGCCAGCGTCTGGGCGATGCCGTTACCCATGGTGCCGGCGCCAATCACGCCTGCCGTGCTGATGTTCATAAGGAGTCCTCTGGTCGCTTGCCTGTTTGCCACTTCAAATTAATTGCCGCTTACGTTAACGTCAACATGCTTTTGTGTTATCTTGACGTTAACGTAAAGTGCTGTTGTTTTAGATACACACTTGGGTAAAAGGAAAGCACCTATGAAACAAGTGGCACGCAAGACCACATTCAGCATCAGCGAGCTGGCCGAAGAGTTTGATATCACCACCCGTGCGCTGCGTTTTTACGAGGATCAGGGCCTGCTCAGCCCCGAGCGCGACGGGCAGCGGCGCATCTATACCCGGCGCGACCGCGTGCGTCTGTTGCTGACGCTGCGCGGCAAGCGCATCGGCTTGTCGCTACAGGAAATCCACGAGTTGTTCAGCCTGTATGACGCGGCCAGCGACGATGAGCCGCAACTGATGGAATTCGTGAAAAAGCTGGAAAAACGCGAGCAACAACTGCGCACGCAAATGGACGATATCCGCTTGGTGCTGGGTGAAATCGGCCAGCTCAAGGCGCAGTGCGAACACTTTATGGCGCGGCGTACCGGCGGTGTGCCGGCCTGATGCCCCGCAAACAGACGATGAGCGCCAGCATTACTTATGGTTTATGACCATCATGCGCGGCATGGGCCGCAAGACAACAAGGAGAAAGCAATGCAGCAAGACCCTATCGTAATTGTCGGCATGGCGCGCACCGCCATGGGCGGCTTTCAGGGCATGTTTGCTGGCCTTAGTGCCAGTGAACTGGGGGCGGTGGCCATTCGTGCGGCCGTTGCGCGCGCCGGCCTTGCGCCGGAGTCTGTCGACGAAGTCATCATGGGCAATGTGCTGGGCGCAGGCCAGGGCCAGGCACCGGCACGTCAGGCCTCGCGCGGCGCCGGTTTGCCGGATGCGGTCAATTGCACCACGCTGAACAAGATGTGCGGCTCGGGCATGAAGGCGGTGATGCTGGCGCACGATATGCTCAAGGCCGGTTCGGCCGACGTGATGGTGGCCGGCGGCATGGAAAGCATGAGCAATGCACCCTATGTGGTGCCCAAGGCACGCACCGGTTTCCGGCTTGGCCATGGCGAAATCAAGGACCATATGTTTCTTGACGGGCTGGAAGATGCTTACGACAAGGGCAAGCTGATGGGCGTATTTGCCGAACTGTGTGCCGACAAATACGGCTTTAGCCGGCAGGCGCAGGATGGCTATGCCATCGAGTCGCTGATGCGCGCCCAGGCTGCGGTCGAAGCCGGTGTCTTTGCCGCTGAAATTGCGCCGGTCACTGTCGCCAGCCGCAAGGGCGAGCAGGTGCTGAGTGTAGACGAGCAACCGCTCAAGGCCAGTGCCGACAAAATCGCCACGCTTAAGCCCGCGTTCAAACAGGATGGTACCGTGACTGCGGCGAACGCCAGCTCCATCTCGGACGGGGCGGCAGCCGTGGTGCTGATGCGCCAAAGCGAAGCCATGGCGCGCGGCCTCAGCCCGCTGGCACGCATCGTGGCGCATGCCACGCACGCGCAGGAGCCGGCCTGGTTCACCACGGCACCGGTTGGCGCAATACAGAAACTGCTGGCCAAGACCGGCTGGGGCGTGACGGATGTGGATCTGTTTGAAGTCAATGAAGCTTTTGCCGTGGTGGCCATGGCGGCCATGCAGGAACTTGATCTGCCGCACGACAAGGTCAATATCCGTGGCGGCGCTTGCGCGCTGGGCCATCCGATCGGAGCCTCCGGCGCACGCATTCTGGTGACACTGGTGTCTGCGCTACAACAAACGGGTGGCAAACGCGGCGTGGCCAGCCTGTGCATAGGCGGGGGCGAGGCCACCGCACTTGCACTGGAGCTTGCTTGATGGTCGTGCCCAATAGCTAGAAACACCAGATCGCTCCGGGGCGCCAGAGCGCAAGGCCCAGCTGAGAGGGTGAAGACCGGATTCGATGGACTTGATCCGGATAATGCCGGCGTAAGCAATGGCTGCAGGTGTCCAGGCGGGCATGGCCGGCTTCTGCCTGGCAGCCAGATGCGCTTCATGGCTGTGGTGCATCTTGATAAGAAACAGCCCGGAGAAGTCCGGGCTGTTCTGCATAGGGCAAGAGGAACTTAGAGGTTGTCTTGAAAAGCCAGCTGCAAGAGAATCAAGCCCCCTGAACAGGGCATGTGATTTAGATTGACTTGCCTGACGGATCGGAACGGACAACCATGGCGCCGCATTTAAAGGCGACAGGAACAGGGCGCAGCTGCCATGAGGGACATCAGTCGCTCTCTCCCAGCCAGTGGCGGTAGATGGTTAGCGCAACGGCCAGCAAGGTCGGCCCGATAAAGAGTCCGATCACACCCCAGGCCAGAAGGCCGCCCATTACCCCCATAAAAATGACGAACAGGGGCATTTGTGCGCCCTGGCTAATCAGCAAAGGGCGCAAGACATTGTCGACGGTGTTGACCAGCAAGAAGCCCCACAGCAACAGGAAGATACCGTAATTGTTGTCGCCCACGTAAAACAGCCAGCCGGCAGCCGGCAGCCATACCAGAAGCGTCGGCAACTGGGCAACGGCAAACACAAAGCACAAAAACCCCAATGCCAGTGCACCGGGTATCCCGGCGATCAACAGGCCGATGACGCACAAGATGGTTTGCGCCAATGCCGTACCCACCACGCCGTTGGATACGCCACGCACGGTGCGTGCAATCACTTCAGCCAGACCGTCGGCCGGGGCACCGCCCAGTTTGCGCAAGGTAAGATTGGCGCCGTCCCATAGCTTGTCACCATTAATCAGCAAAAGACCGGAAATCAGGATGGCAAGAATGATTTCCAGCAGGCTAAAGCCGATGCTGGCACCTTGCTCCAGTATCCATAAAGCGGCCTTATTGGCGGTTGGCCGCAGTTTTTCAATAAAACCGGGCACATCGGCTTGCACCGAGAGCCAGAACGCATTGAGCTTGTGGCCGATCAAAGGAATGGTTTCCAACCAGGCAGGTGCATGCGGTATCGGGGTGTGCCCCAAGGTTTCCAGCGTCTGGGTGTCGGGCAGGCTGTGCGCCAGCTTGACCGCCATCACGCTGATAGGCGCGGCAATGGCAATCATCAGCAGCAACACAATGGCGATGGCGGCCAGTTTGTCGCGGTTGCCCATATGCTTGGCCAGCCAGCGGTAGTAGGGCCAGGTCGCAATGGAAATGATCGATGCCCAGATCAGTGCACCAAGAAAGGGCTGGATCACTTTAATACAGGCAGCCAGCAGAAGCAGCACGGCGGCAATACGGATGCCCGCCATCACATTGAAGCTTTGTTTTTCGGTGTTCATGGCAGTCAGGTTCAGATCAGGAATGAATTTATCATGGCATGCGGGCAAGAAAAAAACCGGACACTTGAAGTCCGGTTCTCGCCATGCAGGCATGCCGCTTAGGGCAGGCGTTGCAACAGGGCAGGGCCATCCACAAAACCGACGATAACCGGCTGCTGCTTGCCCTTGGCATCAAATACGATCAGCCCGGGCGGGCCGAACAAGCCAAAACGCTTAAGCAGTGCCTGATGGTCGGCATTATTGGCCGTGACATCGGCGCGCAGGCGCATAAAACCAGCCAGCTTTGCCACGACGGCAGGGTCTTTGAAAGTGACTTCTTCCAGCTCTTTGCAGCTGACACACCAGTCGGCGTAAAAGTCGACGATCACAGGTTTGCCGGCAAGCTGGGCTTCTATCAGCGCCTGATCCAGCGCGCCCACGCTGGCTATGTCTTGCCAGGGCTGGACAGCTGCTGTGGCATCTGCCTTTTGTCCGGCCAGAAAGCCCAGTGGCTGGCGCGGATTGCTGGCGCCGGCCAGCATGCCGACAAGCTGGGCAGCTCCTAAGAGAAACAGCACGATGCCGAGCGCCTTGCCCAGCTTGTTACGGTAGCCAGCATTGGGCGGTAAACTCTCGAACGTCTTGAGAAAGACCGCGCAAGCTATGGCCAGCGCACCCCAGAGACCCAGCACCAGAAACGCCGGCAGAAAAGGCGTCGCCAGATAAAGCGCCAAGGCAAGCATCAGCACACCAAAACCGGCCTTGACGACTTTCATCCACGCGCCGGCACGCGGCAAAATGTGGCCGCCAAAAGTCCCGATCAGCACCAAGGGCAGGCCCAGCCCCAGCGCCATCATATAGAGTGCGGCCCCACCCAGTAACGCATCCCCGCTTGCTCCGATATAACCCAGCGCCAGCGCCAGCGGCGGTGCGACACAAGGCCCGATCAACAAGGCCGACAACATTCCCATCAGCGTGACGGTGGCCAGCTGGCCGCCGCTAAGCTGGTTGGAGGTGCTGGCTAGCCGGCTTTGCCAGGCGGCAGGTAGCTGGATGGCGTAAAGATCGAACATGGACAAGGCAAAGGCCACCAGCAACAAGCTGGCGCTCAAAATCACCGCCGGTTGCTGCAGCCAGACAGTCAGCAGTGAGCCGGTCAGCCCCGCAATCACCCCGATAACGGTGTAGGTCAGAGCCAGACCCTGCACATACGCAAATGACAGGATAAAGCCGCGCTGTCGGGTAAGCGTGTGCCCCTGGCCGGCAATCAGTGACGAGATAATCGGTAGCAGGGGATACATGCAGGCGGTGAGCGCCATTCCCAGCCCCGCGATAAAAAACATGGAGAGCGTCGCCAGCCAGCCTTGTGCAGACAGATCATTATCTGTCATGTCTGCAGGCGATGGGGCCTGGGGCTTGGCTAGCCAGTCGGGCAGCAAGGATTGCCCCAGCTTGATGGTGCGGGTGTCCGGCGGGTAACACACACCGACATCGGCGCAACCTTGCAGTTTGACTTTGAGTGTCAGTGCCTCGGGCGCATGGGCCAAAAGCGGCACGGTGACCGCAACTTTGCCGGTATAGATGCGCTGCAAGCCAAAATAAGGATCGTCCTTGAGCTTGCCATCGGGAAATATGGCCGCGCCGATCAAGCCGGGCGGCTCGCTAGCCACCGAGATGCGCTCGCGGTACAGATAGTAGCCGGGTGCCACTGTGAAATTAAGCGTCACCACGCCGCCCTGCCGTTCAGCCTTAAGCGCAAAGGCCTTTTCCTGGCTGAGCAGGTCATCCTGGCTTAGCGCATGAGCGGGCAGACTGAATATGCTGCCTAGCAAGACAATCAGGGCAAAGAAAAATGTTTGCCAACGGCCGAAAAAAAGAGAGGTATGCATGCGCGCATTGTCCCGTCGAGGGGACTATCTTGCAAGCGCATTAATCGGCATGGGATAACTGGTTGCGCCCTGCATGCTTAGCGGCATACATGGCAGCGTCAGCTTGGGCAATCAATGCTTCAACGCTTACAGCGGCTGGCAAGCCGGACTGGGCAATACCGAAGCTCATAGATAAAACTGTGCCGTCCGGCATGCCGGTAATGTGCATCCCCGCCATTTTTTGCATGACATCGCGTACCAGCATATCTGCCTCCACCGCCTCGGTCATCGGCAGTAGCAACAGAAACTCCTCGCCGCCCCAGCGGGCGCAGTAGTCGGTTTGACGCAGACGCGACAGCAATAAATCGGCAACCTGCTGCAGTACCAGATCACCCGCTTCATGGCCTGCGGCATCATTGATACGCTTAAAATGGTCGACATCCCCCAGTACCACGCAAAATGGCCGGCCACCGCGCTGCTGACGGGCCAGCTCGTCGCGCAGCCGGGCCTGCATATAGCGTCGGTTATAAAGCCCTGTCAGCTCGTCTTGTTCTGATTGCTGGCGTAACTCTTCATTCAGTTGCTGCAGCGATTGCTGGTAGCGGTCTGAAATGCGCAGCAAGCGCGCCAATCGTTTCATTTGCTGTTCATGGCGTCCGGCGTAGCTCATGCCCCGGTCGTGCTCGGCTTTCTGGTAGCGGTCGGAAATGCGTGTCATCCGCTCCAGCTGCTCGGTATGATCGCAATAAAGGCTATACAAGCCATCCAGCGCCTGATGGAGCGGATGTCCCTGCCATTGCGGATCCGCAAGCAAAGCGCGGATGGTATCGTCCAGATCGGCAGGCTTGGCCATGATGTTTATCCTGTGTACGCCATGATTTCAAAAGGAAAGCTGCAATCTTCGCTAAACTCCTCTGCCAGTTCGGCCACCCGCTCGTTCTCCGGCTGGTAATGCCAGACCAGGCGGATGTCGCGTCCAGCAACAAATGCCTCTTCGGCGCTATCGAAAATATCCATCATGATGCGAATGCTGCTGGTGTTGAGGTAGAGCAAGCCGATATCCAGTTGCAAAGGCAGGCTGCTATCGCCGAGATAGGCTTGAACCCAGTCAAGAACCGGCTGAAAAAATTCGAATGCATTTTCCGGGTAAGAGTCCCCCGACATATGCAGCACGCCGCGGGCGGTGTCTGTGCGGATGCACGGCGTCGATGTCGTTGCAGGGATATTAAGGTCGAGCATATGAATCACCGTCCTGTTTCAAATAACGATCTGCAGGCTGAAAAAACCGTATTGCTCATCCAGTACTTGCAAGGCCGCTGCCGGCGGCTGGCTGGATTTGCGCGCCATATCGATCAGGCCTAGCCCTGCGCCGGTTGTTGCTCCGGGTTCACGTGGCATGCGCAGTTGCAGTTTGTAAGCGGCTTTAAGTTCTGCCTTATCCATCCCGGCCAGTTGTTCGACATGGCGGCACAGTGCTTTGCCATCGGCAAGATGGAGTACATTGCCGGCACAGACTTCATAGTGGCCATCGCTGCGGTGCGAAATGACCACCGTGCCGCTGGCCATGGCATCGGGCAAATTTTTTTGCCGCGAATAATGGCGTATATTCTGTGTCAGCTCAATGTAAATGCTGAATACGTCGGCAGTGGCTGAGGAGGACGCTTCCAGCGCCTCAAGGTGGCGGCGCAGCGCATGGCCGATTTCTTCGATCAAAGTGGCAGAAAACAGGCCGTTAAAACTGAGCAAGATAGCATTGCTATCGAATGTCTCGCGTAGCGCAAGCAGGTCTTGTGGCTTCATTTCTTTACCTCACAGGGCAGGGACAGGCTCGCATCAATGCCAAAAACGGCAATATCATCCATTTGCGGCAGCGCCTGTTGATAGTCAGTTAATACCGTTTGCAAATAGGCACTTCGCTCAGTCCAGGGCAGTGCTTGCAACTGGTTCAGCACGGCCTCGAAGCGGCGACGGCCAAAACCATAGCCCGCTTCACCGCCACTCTGGTCAAGCAGGCCGTCACTGCTCAGATAAAGAGAGAGCGCCGTGCTAAGCGGCAGGGTATGGTTGATCGCCTCCACCACGCGCTTTTCCCCCAGCGCCCGGCGAGCACCGCGTACGACATGTACGCCGGAGGCATCGACGCAATAAAGATCCATATGGGCACCGGCAAAGGTCAAACTACCGGCCTGCCGGTCTATATGGCAAAAAGCAGCATCCATAGTGCTGCTGATGCGGGTGGCAACCGCATCGCTACTGAAGCGCGTACGGGCTAAGGCATCCATGCGCATCAGCAGACCGGCCGGATTGTCAGCCGAACCGTCGACCAGCGCATTCTGAAAAGCGGCATGCGCCAGCATGGTCATTAAGGCGGCGGAGACGCCATGACCGGCACAATCGATCAGGCCAAACAGATAACCGCTTCGGGTCGGCACAAATACATATAAATCACCGCTGACGACATCGCGCGGCAACCACAGCAGGGCATGCTGCTGCGCCAGAGTCTGCTGCAGCACGCGATCCGGCAAGATGCCATGCTGAATCAGACTGGCGTAACGGATATTGTCGTTAATTTTTTTATGTGCCTCGGCCATTTCGCTATTGGCACGACTGAGCAACAAGGTGCGCTCGCTGACTTTGTCCTCCAGCTCCAGCGTATGGGTGCGGACTTGCTGGGCCATCTCGTCAAAAACATGCGCCAGCTCGCCAATCTCGTCATTGCGCGCCATGGCGGATTTGATATCATAATTGCCGGCAGCCAATTGCCTGACATTGCCCGTCAACCGGGCAATCGGCTTGAGTACCAGATGATCCACACCCAGCATCAACAGCAGCAATGTCAGTAAAACCAGCATCAGGATGGCAATAGCCATACCCCATAGCAGCTTGCTATCGATCAGGTGGCCGGCCATCGGGTCAATAGCGGATACGGTGAACCATCCCAGCTCGGGCAGCATGGCCAGCGCCAGAATTTGCGGCTTGCCATCCAGTGTGACCGGCAGGGATTCCAGCCTGGAGCTGCCAGCCTGCAAGCGTCGCAATGCCTCGTTCAGCGCCATCACATCGCCCTCCCCCGTGAGGTAATACGCGAGGGTCTGCCTGTCCTGTGCCTTTTTGCCTGCCAGATTGTAGGCAATGCGTGCGGGGTTGGCGTGAGCCAGAATCGCTCCCTGACGGTCGATTATCAGGCTGCTGACGCCAGACAAGCTATTGCGGACATAGTCATGCAAGAACCGGGTCAGATCGAGTCCGGTGCCGACTATACCCAGATGGCGTCCGCCCTCGGTGACCATGACATTGATCCAGACCTTGGTCACCTTCATATGCTCATCATGATTCACATTCAGATTGAGCGCATCGGACCGTTTGAGGCTGGAAAAAAACCATGAGTCGGCAGGCGTCGTCGCTGACAGCTTATAGCGTGGCTGCGCGCTAAAAGGCTTGATGTCATCATTAAAAAAGAAGTGCCTGGACTGTGCGCTGCTGACAAAATAAGAGTGGTCGGTAAATAGCTTGCGAAAGGATTCCGCATCGGCAAAAAAAGGCTTCTGGAGCGAGGGGTTGGCATCATCGCGCATAAATGCACGGGTGGCCGGCGAATCGGCCATTTTTTGAGCCAGAACAAGCTCGCGCTGGACGGGAATGAACAGGTTTAGTCGCTTCAACTCAACGTGGCTGCTGATATAGGACGTGGCAAAATGTACGCGCACCCGCTCCATCAACATCGCGCCAGCACCTAGCATCAGCGCCATAATGCCCAGCGCAAGCAAAATGGCAACGGTAAGCATCTTGCCACGTACGCCATGAAATCTTGACCGGATCGCCGGAGACGTATTGGCTGAGGCTTGAAGCATGAATTTTCCGAGTCTGGGTGGCTGGATATGCATTATAAATTTAATTATATTGCCATGCATCATCCGTGCATAGATTAATATGCACGCCAATAGCATCATAAAAACCAAGGACACGATTCTGCCCGCCATACACTTTGCTCATGCCAACAGTTTCCCGGCCAGTATTTACCGCAAAATGCTGGCCGTACTCGAGCAACACCATACCGTCGGCTACCTGGATACGATAGGCCATAACCCGCTGTTTCCGGTCAGTGACTGCTGGCCGCATCTGGTACGTGAAACCGTGACCTATATAGAGGAGCATTATCCGGCGGCAGTCTATGGTGTGGGTCATTCATTGGGCGGCTTTTTGCTGTTTTATGCCGCCATTGCCCGGCCGGATTTATTCAAGGGCATTGTGATTCTGGATTCGCCGCTGATGGGGCCTTTGCGCTCGCGCGGCATTTGGCTAGCCAAGAAGCTGGGCTTTATCCATAAGCTGACGCCGGGAAAAAACACCTTGCAGCGGCGCGATAACTGGGCTGAGACCGACATGATGCACGACTACTTCGCGCGCAAGGCCTTGTTTGCCCGCTGGGATCCGGAATGTCTGGCCGATTATGCGCGCCACGGCAGTGAAAGTAATGACAAGGGCGGGGTAAGGCTGAAGTTTCGGCCCACCATAGAGCACGCTATTTATACCACCTTGCCACATGATCACCCTCGCTATCGCGGCCAGCTTAAAGTGCCAGGCGTGTTTGTGGCCGGCACCCAGTCCGGCGTATTAAAGCGCGGCGACTTGCGCTGGATGCAACGCCACTTCGGCCTGAGCGTCGAGCACCAGGCCGGTTCACACTTGTTTCCACTGGAGCATCCGCTGGAAACAGGACGCCATATTCTGGAGATTGTTGCTGCCATGGAAAGCCGGCAACTGATGGCAAAATGAAAAAAGCCCTGCCTTGAAACAGGCAGGGCCGGCTTGCGCGCCAGGGCGTCGTCCTTACTGGGCAGCAGAGGCCGCGGACTTGGCCGGTGCGGCCACCGTCTGCCACTTGCCATCTTTCAACTGGTACAGGGTCACCAAGCCTTGCTTGATGTCACCCTTGGCATCAAAGGCGATCGTGCCGGTGATACCGTCAAGCTGGGTTTTAGGCAGTTCGGGCAAATACTTGGCAGGCTCGGCCGAGTCCGCACGCTTCATCGCGCTGATCAGCACACGGGTTGCATCGTAGGTGTATGGCGCATAGGCCTGAACCTCGCCTTTGAAACGGGTGTTAAAGCGTTCATTAAAGCTGGCATAGCCTGGCATCACATCTTTGGACGCACCGGCACTGGAAGAATAAACGCCCTCGGCGGCAGTACCGGCCAGCTTGATAAACTCGGCGGTATTCACGCCGTCAGCCCCCATAAATGCGGCCTTGATGCCGATTTTCTGCATCTGTTTGACCATGGGGCCGGCTTGCGCATCCATGCCGCCATAGAATACCAGATCCGGGTTGGCGCCTTTGATGGCGGTCAGAATCGCCATGAAATCGCTGGCGTTATTGGTGGTGTATTCGCGCTTAACCACCTTGCCACCTGCAGCTTGCACGGCCTTGGCAAAGTCGTCGGCCAGACCTTGGCCATAAGTCGTGCGGTCGTCGATGATGGCAATATTCTTGGCTTTAAGGTCAGCAACAGCAAATTTGGCCAGCGCATCACCTTGCTGGGTATCGTTGGCGATAATGCGGAAGGTGTTGCTATAACCTTGCTGGGTGAACTTGGGGCTGGTCACCGAAGCCGCCACCATGGGCAGGCCGGCATCCGAATAAATGCGCGATGCCGGGATGGTCGCACCAGAAGTCAGGTGTCCGACAATGCCGTTCACGCCTGCATCAAGAAAACGCTGGGCAACTTGGGTCGCGGTTTTCGGGTCGGCCTGGTCATCTTCTGACATAACTTCGAAGCGGACTTTTTTTCCGCCTAAAGTCACGCCTTCGGCATTGGCTTCTTCAACGGCCAGAATCACACCGTTGTCGCTATCGCGCCCCCAGTGTGCAAACGGGCCGGTCAGCGGGTTGGCCGAACCAATCTTGACGATCAGTTCGCTTTCAGCAGCAGGTGCCGAGGCGTCCGCACTTTGGGTTTCACCGCCCTTGTTGCAAGCGGTGAGGGTCATGATGGAGGCTGCGATCAGGCTAAGACGGAAGAACTGCATGGGATGCCCTTTATTATGATTTAAAAATACTTTTCCAGGGTCATGCACCAAAAATGCCTTTTGGTCATTCAGGTCGGCAACATACGGGTGGGTGTGCTGCCTGTGTACGATCGACTGGATACAACCGATGTACAGACAATGTCATATTATCGCAGCCAAGCCCCCCGTCAAGACCTTATTGGCATTTTATTGTGGGTGTTTTATTGTTTTTGCAATTAAAAATCATATTGTCGCTTGGTGCAGGAGGATTTTCGCTCTCTCAAATGCAAGCGGCAATAAAAAAGCGACCCGTGCGGGTCGCTTCTGTTGGGGTATTTAGCCTTGTTTACTGGGCAGCGCTGGCAGTTGGCGCAGCAGCAGGAGCACCGCCTACCGTCGTCAGTACATCCCACTTGCCGTTCTTGACCTGATACACGGTGACCGAACCGTTGTTAACATCGCCTTGCGGGTCGAACGATACATCGCCGGTCACACCCTTGTGCTGGGTTTTGCCCACTTCCGGCAGGTAGACTTTAGGATCTGTCGAACCGGCGCGTTTCATCGCATCCACCAGCACCATTACAGCATCGTATTCATACGGTGCGTAAATCTGGATTTCCTGACCATTGAAGCGCTTCTTGAACTTTTCGTTGAAAGAAGCAAAGCCTGGCAACTTCTCCTTAGGCTGACCAGGGCTTGCAGCATACTGGCCTTCAGCCGATTCGCCGGCCAGTTTGACAAACTCTGGGGTCTGCCAGCCATCGCCACCCATCAGCTTGGCTTTGATGCCCAGACGCTGCATCTGCTTGGCCAGCGGGCCGGCTTGTGCATCCATGCCGCCATAGAAAATCACATCAGGCTGCGCGCCCTTGATCGAAGTCAGAATGGCGTTGAAGTCAGTAGCGGTGTTGGTGGTGAATTCGCGCTTGACCACCTGGCCACCTTTGGCCTTGACCGCGCCTTCGAACTGGTCAGCCAGACCCTGACCGTAAGCGGTACGGTCGTCGATAATCGCGACTTTCTTCGCCTTCAGACCATCCACGGCAAACTCGCCCAAGGCCTTGCCTTGCTGTACGTCATTGGCAATGACGCGGAAGGTGGTTTTGAAACCCTGTTTGGTGTAGTCGGGGTTGGTCGCAGACGGGGAAATCTGCGGAATACCGGCGTCGGAATAGATCTTGGACGCAGGAATCGTCGTACCCGAGTTCAGGTGACCGACAACACCAACCACACCGGCATCAACCAGACGCTGGGCAACCTGGGTGCCGATTTTCGGGTCGGCCTGGTCATCTTCGGAGACCAGTTCGAATTTAACCTTCTGACCGCCAATTTCGGTGCCCTGTGCATTCAGGTCTTCGATCGCCAGAATGGCGCCGGCTTCATTATCCTTGCCCAAGTGGGCAATCGGACCGGTCATCGGCGAAACCTGGCCGATCTTGACGACAACTTCACCACTGGCAACCGCTGGAGCCGATGCATCGGCCGGCGCTTTTTCTTCTTGTTTGCCACATGCAGCCAAGGACATTACGGCTGCTGCAATCAGGCTAAGGCGAGCTACATGGTTCATATTGATGTTTCCCCTGAGTTAGACTTTTGATCACTGCCGCCACACATGAATGCGCCTGCAGATACCAAATGATTATGATAACGACCTATGGTGCTGTCAATGCCGTTTATCCTTGCTTTTCAAGGGGATAGCACATAAATATATTATTGCGTAGCTCCTAATTTTTTTGCCATATTAATGCGCATTTTGCCTGTTAAGTCGTCGATTCTTTCCCATCCAAGCAAGTTGTGGCAAATAATGTCTGCCAGCGCATCTATCCAGGCCGGACTTTCGTTCAGGCATTCGATATAGCGGTACTCGCCACCGCCGGCCATCAGGAAGTCTTCCTTGCCTTCCATGGCGATTTCTTCCAGCGTTTCGAGACAGTCGCCGACAAACCCCGGGCATACCACATCGACGCGGCGGGTCGCAGCCTTGCCCAGTGCCTTAAGGGTAGGGGCGGTATAGGGCTGCAACCATTCGGCACGGCCGAAACGGCTCTGGAAGGTGACGATATAGTCGTCTGCGCCAAGTTCGAGCGCTTCGGCCAGCAGGCGGCCGGTTTTCAGGCATTCACAGTGATAAGGATCACCCTTGGTTAGCGTAGCTTTGGGCACACCATGAAAACTCATGACCAACTTGTCCGGCCGGCCATTCTGGCGCCAGAACGAAGTTACGCGTTGCGCCAGTGCGGCGATATAGCCGGGGTGGTCGTGAAAATGACGCACCGTGCGCACTTCCAGCATATTCCTTTGCTTGAGCAGGGTCGTGAATACGGCATCCAGCGCCGTGCCGCTGGATGAGGCCGCATACTGCGGATACAGCGGCACCACCAGCAAACGATCGACACCGCGCTCGCGCATCTGGCAGATCACGCTTTCGACTGAAGGCTTGCCATAGCGCATGGCGTAGTCGACTACCAGATTCTGCTGCCCGCGCTCTCCCAGCAAACCCTTGACCAGCTTGCATTGCTTTTGCGTATGCACCAGTAACGGAGAGCCTTCCTGAGTCCAGATGGAGGCGTATTTTTCGGCTGACTTTTTTGGCCGGGTATTGAGGATAATGCCGTTAAGAATGGGCCACCACAGCAGGCGCGGAATCTCGACCACGCGCGGATCGGACAAAAACTGCTTGAGGTAGGGGCGAACGGCCTTGGTGGTTGGCGCATCAGGTGTACCCAGATTGATCAGCAGCACACCGGTTTTGGCGCTCTGGTCGTGACGAAATGCAGGTTCTGGCAGGGAGTGGGTAATCATGGCGATGGCAGTATCAGGAGTGAAAAAAGAGGGCATGCCGCGCCAGCCCTTTTGCCGGATAGCGCCACGCCCCGCCGGCCTTTAGTCTTCGCGCGCCGGCACCAGTACCGAACGGTTGCCGTTGGTTTCCATGGCGGATACCAGGCCCGCGGCTTCCATCTGCTCGATCAGGCGCGCCGCGCGGTTGTAACCTATGCGCAAATGGCGCTGTACCGAAGAAATGGAGGCTTTACGGGTCTTGAGCACAATGGCGACAGCGTCGTCGTACAAGGCATCCTGTTCACTGTCGCCGCTGCCGGTGCTGCCGAACTCGCCTACGTCAGTCCCTGCCTCGCTTTCGCCGGTCAACATCCCTTCAACGTAATCAGGTTCACCCGTGGTCTTGAGGAATTCGACGACATGGTGCACCTCATCATCGGCGACAAAAGCACCATGCACGCGATTGGGGTAGCCGGTGCCTGGCGGCAAAAACAGCATATCGCCCATGCCGAGCAGGCTTTCCGCCCCCATCTGGTCGAGAATGGTGCGGCTATCTATCTTGCTGGAAACCTGAAAAGCCACCCGGGTCGGGATGTTGGCCTTGATCAGGCCGGTAATCACATCCACCGACGGGCGCTGGGTGGCCAGAATCAGGTGGATGCCGGCGGCCCGCGCTTTTTGTGCCAGACGGGCAATCAACTCTTCGATTTTTTTGCCGGCCACCATCATCAGGTCTGCCAGTTCGTCTATCACCACCACGATATGCGGCAGATGTTCCAGCGGTTCGGGGGTTTCCGGCGTCAGCGAAAAGGGGTTGCTTAACTTGGTGCCGGATTTTTCCGCATCCTTTATCTTCTGGTTGTAACCGGCAAGGTTACGCACACCCAGCTTGGACATCAGGCGGTAACGTTTCTCCATCTCGCCCACGCACCAGTTCAAGGCATTGGCCGCATGTTTCATATCGGTGACCACGGGTGCCAGCAGATGCGGGATGTCTTCGTAGATGGACAATTCCAGCATTTTGGGGTCGACCATGATCAGGCGGACTTCCTGTGGCGTCGCCTTATAGAGTAGTGACAAAATCATCGCGTTGATCGCCACCGACTTGCCCGAACCGGTCGTGCCGGCTACCAGCATATGCGGCATTTTGGCTAGGTCCGCCACCACTGGCTGGCCGGAAATATCCTTGCCCATGGCCATGATCAGCTTGGAGGGGGAGTTCTGGTAGACATCGGCTCCGATAATCTCGGACAGACGCACAATCTGGCGCTTAGGGTTGGGTAGCTCCAGCCCCATATAGGTCTTGCCCGGAATGGTTTCGACCACGCGTATCGACACCAGCGACAAGGCGCGGGCCAGATCCTTCATCAGATTGACGATTTGCGCGCCTTTTACACCAACGGCCGGTTCGATCTCGTAACGGGTAATGACCGGCCCCGGGTAGGCGGCAATGACTTTGACTTCGACACCAAAGTCGGCGAGTTTGCGCTCGATCAGGCGCGAGTTGAACTCCACCGTTTCGGCCGAAACCGGTTCCTGCAGACTCTTGGGCGCTTCCAGCAAGGCAAGTCCGGGCAGCTCCCCGTGTGCACCCGCGGAAAACAGTGAAGGCTGTAGTGGCCGGGCTTGAGGGGGAGGAGGGACGGGGGGCGACGTTTCGCTCAGCGCCATATCCAGCACCGGTGGCTCGGCGACCAATGTGGGGACGGCGCGGGCGCGTGGCGCAGGCGAGGGTGAAGCTGCACTGACCGGCGGTTGAGGCGCACTGTGATCCACGCCCGCCAACTGGGAGGCCAATTGGGGCTCGGCTTTGCGGGAGGCTTGACGGCGACGCAAACTTGCTTGTTGCGCCAATAGCCATTGCCATAGCCGTAAAGCCCCTTTTTCCAAACCGGCGCCCACCTTTTCGGAAAGCTCCAGCCAGGACAAACCGGTCGAGAGGGAAACGCCGGCAGCAAACAACACCACCAGCAGCAAACCACCTCCGGTCAGGCCCAGTGCATGACTGAGCCCACCGCCTATCAGCTTGCCGAACAAGCCGCCACCGGCCAGCGGCAATGCAAGCTCCTTGCCTTCCAGTAGCATGGCCTCAAGGCCGGCACTACCCAGCATCAGCAGGCTAAAGCCGCCGATCGCTGCGCCCGCAACCGGTGTCGCCACTGCCTTGCTGGCGGAGAGTTTACGATAACCCCAGACGATGCCGCATAAACAAAACGGTACCAGCCACCACGCGCTATAGCCCCAGAGGTAGAGCAGAATATCGGATAACCAGGCACCGAAGGCACCGCCATAGTTTTGCAGTGTGCTTGATTCGGTACTGTGCGACCAGGAAGGATCCGCCGGCGAGTAGCTCGCCAGCGCAATCACCAGATACACGGCGGCGGCGGCCATCAGCAGCCACCACGCTTCGCGTAGCAAGCCGGTCAGATGGGGAGGTAAGGGGGTGTTCTGGTTTTTAACAGCTGCTTTACGCTTGAGGAGACGCATCTTCCAATAATCATGTTTCGTTTATGGAAGCAATTATAACGGCAAGTCGCATCTCAGCGAGGATAGAGTGCACCCAACACCCGTGCACCGGTTGCGCCGGTCACCTCAGGCAGGCTGCTGTTTTGCCGGCATACCAGCTGCCTGGCCAGCCAGGCAAAGGCTGCAGCCTCCACCTGATGCACAGGCAAACCCAGAGTAGCGGTGTCGCTAACTGACACAGCGGGCAACAAAACAACCAGTCGCTGACGTAAAACCCGGTTGAACGCACCGCCACCGCACAGATAAAGTTCGCGGCTGGCAGGTGCATGCTTTAAACAGGCCTCTGCAATCGTAACCGCGGTCAGCTCCAGCAAGGTCGCTTGCACATCAACCGCAGGCGTGGGGTGCTTGGCCAGTAGCACATCCAGCCAGTCAAGATCAAACAGATCACGTCCGGTGCTTTTCGGAATGGGCGCTGCGAAATAGGGCTCTGCCAGCATCGCCGCCAGCAAGGCAGGGCTAACCTTGCCCTGTGCCGCCCAGGCGCCATCCTGATCGTAAGCAAGGCCTTGATGGCGGTGTATCCAGGCATCCATCAGCATATTGCCGGGGCCGCAATCAAAACCGACGACCGCTTCGCCCGGCGTCAAACGCGTCAAATTGCTGATGCCGCCAATATT
This sequence comes from Craterilacuibacter sinensis, assembly GCF_009831765.1. Classification (GTDB taxonomy): domain Bacteria; phylum Pseudomonadota; class Gammaproteobacteria; order Burkholderiales; family Chromobacteriaceae; genus Craterilacuibacter; species Craterilacuibacter sinensis. The sequence goes on from NZ_WSSB01000009.1 coordinate 28,979, forward strand.
GACAATGGCGCGTGCCTTATCGGCATCGGCAAACAGCTGCTGGTGAAAGGCGGGAACCAGAGGTGCCCCCTGGCCACCAGCCGCAATGTCGCGGCTGCGAAAATCACCGGCCACATCAATCCCGGTAAGCTCGGCCAGAAGGGCCAGATTGCCGATCTGCAGGGTATAACCGGCCTGCGGGGCATGGCGTATGGTCTGGCCATGGCAACCAATGGCACAAATAGCATCCGGCGTCAGTTGCTGGGCCTTTAGCAAGCCATTCACAGCCTCCGCATAGTAGCCGGCCAGCACGCAGCCCAGCCGCGCAGCGCGATCCAGTTCGTTTGCGCCTGCAGGCTGCAAAGACAGGACTTGCGCCCTCACTTCAAGCGGATAAGGCAGGAAAAAATCCGCCTGTACCGCAAGCCCGCCCTCAGCATCGAAGGCTACCAGTACCGCATCTACACCATCCAGGCTGGTACCCGACATCAGACCGATAAAGCGTTCATTCATATACAGGCTTGTCCTTGACCTAGGGCTTAATCAAGCTGGGCGACATTGACAGGCAAGCTGCGCAGCAGCTTGAGGTTCGCAGCCAGTTGGCTGCTGTCACGCTTAAATGTCTGACGCTGGGCCGCACTCAGGCCGCGGGCAGGCAAGGTGGTGGTGGACGGGTTGACGGTTTGCCCGGCGATCATCACTTCCATATGCAGGTGCGGGCCGGTTGAACGGCCGGTGCTGCCCACATAGCCGATCACATCGCCCGCCTTGATCTGCTGGCCAGCACGCAAGCCTTGGGCAAAGCGGCTCATATGGGCATATAGCGTGGTAATTTTCTGGCTGTGAGCCAGTTTGACTACATTGCCGTAACCACTTTGACGCTCGACGCTCAGCACACTTGCATCGGAAGGCGCATAGATAGGCGTGCCGCTGCCGGCTGCGTAATCGATACCCTTATGCATGCGCATGCGCTTGAGTATGGGGTGAAAGCGGAAACCATAGCCCGAGCTGATGCGGGCATTCTTGACTGCCTGTACTGAAAAGCCTTTTTTCAGGGGCAAGCCCTGCGCATCAAAATAGGCACCGGATTCATTATCGAAAGCAAAGTAGAAGGCCTGATGGCTGACGCCGCCCTTGATGATCTCGACTGCCTCGATATTGCCGGTAGAGATAGGCATGCCGTTAAACAACAAAGTCTGATACACCAGATTAATCTTGTCGTCGCGGCGCAAGGCATCAAGGTCGAACTGGTCGGCAAAAATGTCGGCCAGTTGTGCCCGAACCTCGACTGGCACGCCAGCCTGAGCCAGAGCGCCGGTAGCGCTGGTTCTGACCGAGGCTGAGCGTATGGTCTGTATCGTCTCGGTTGGCAGCGGGTCAGCGCTGGCCTGCCACACACCATTGATCTGCTCCAATAGCACCAGCACCTGCTCGCCGTTTTCATCGTCATTCAAAAAGCGCAGGGTATAAAGATCGCCATTGTCGTTAGTCTGCACCGACAAGGTGGCGCCGGCTTTCAGCTTGAGCAAATCCTTGGACAGGGGGCTGGAGTAGAGGAATTTACGCGCTTCACCATCCTGAATACCCAAACGGCTCAGTACATGGCTCAAGGTGTCACCGCGTTGCATCTGGGCTTCACGCCAGTAGGGCGTCTTGTCTATGCTGGTGCGCTTGAACTCAGGCAAGCTTAAGCGCTCGCTAACCTGTTCAACGGTAATACTCTGTTCGGTGTTATTGCCTGGGCCTGCCGCAACGGCAACGGTGGTAACGATGCCAAATAGCGGTAACGCTGCTGCTGCCCCCATCCATGCCAATTTGTGGCTGATGAAAAAACGGGTCAATTTTTGCGGTAAAGCGCGCAGTTTGTGATAATCCATGTCTTGCGTTCCGTGCGCCAAGCGCTGTCATCTCTGGCTGGCAGCCTGTCTTGAGGCTGCCTGCACGTATCAAAGCGGGTCATGCTATCAAAAAAATAATTTATTCGAAAGCCTAATCCCTAGTTAAAACAATGGGATGGCGATTTTTCCTGTCCGAAGCAGGTTTTATTTACGTTCGAATTCCCTGCTTTTGTTAACTTATCCATCTTCGCCTGAATAGCCGATGACCTCATGAAACTGACCCTGCTGATCCCTTCGCTATTTTGGCCAGACCGTCATGATGCGCTCGAAGTCCTGAGTGGCCTGAGTCTGCCTGCGCTATCTTCATTGCTTGGCGCATCCAGACGCACGGCAGCAAATAAGGCCCTCTCCAGCATTCAGGCCACGCGCGCCGGCCTGTCATCGCTCGCCCCGGCGCGCTGGCTGGCTGGTACTTATGGACTCGACTCGGCATCGGGGCACTGGCTGCTAGCCGACCCGGCGCATCTCAGGGCGAATCGCGACCGTGCCCATCTGGCTGATTCTGGCATCATGAATTTGACGCAAAACGAAGCCGATGCCTTATTAATCAGTTTGAATGCGCTACTGCAGGAAGACGGAATGCACCTCTACGCGCCCCATCCGGCGCGCTGGTTCCTGCAGATGCCGGTGCCTGCCGCTGCCTCATTTACCCCTTTGCCGGATGCTGTCGGTGAAGATATCAATCGCCTGCTGCCTAGCGGCGAAAAAGGGCTGATCTGGTGCCGTTTATTGAATGAGTTGCAGATGTTGCTGCATGCCCACCCGGTGAATGACGCACGCGAGGCACGGGGGGAGCCTGCGCTTAACAGCCTGTGGCTATGGGGCGAGGGCGATGATCAGGAGCCGGTGTTTAATAATCTTGACCAGTTGTTTAGCGATGACGTGTTGATGCAGGCCATGGCCAGCCATGCAGCCATGCCTTGCGATGCGGTGCCTTACAGCTGGTCGGCCCTGCTGGATGTGTGCACCAAGGATAGGGTTGAAGTCCATCTGGAGCGCCTGCTAGCGCCCGCCCGCTATCGCGACGCATGGGGGTGGCGCGAAGCCATGCAGCAACTTGAAGCCGACTGGTTTGCGCCGCTATGGGCCGCACTGCGCTCGGGGCAGCTGTCTGAACTCAGACTGATAACAGATGGCCCCAGTGGTTTCGAAGCGCATCTGAGCCGGGCCGACACCTGGAAATTCTGGCGCCGGCCATGTGCGTTAGAAAAACTTCTGAACGATAACTAAAGAGCAAACCAAGGCAAGCATGTCGATCATTCTGACCCGTACGCCATCGCCGGAGGCGAGCAACACGCTAAGCGCCTCCGGCATACACCCCGTATTGTCACGCCTGTATGCCGCCCGTGGCATCAGCCAGCGCACGGAGCTGGATTACAGCCTGAAAGCCTTGTTGCCTTATCGACTGCTCAAGAATGTTGAAGCGATGGCCGAACGTCTGGCTAATGCCATTTTGCGTAAAGAAAAGCTGCTGATTGTGGCCGATTACGATGCAGACGGCGCAACCGCCTGTGCCGTCGCCGTCAAGGGCTTGGCCGCACTGGGCGCGGTGGTCGATTTTATCGTTCCCAACCGCTTTGAGTATGGCTACGGGCTCTCGCCCGAGATTGTCGCGCTGGCCGCTCAGCTTGCGCCGGACATTATCATCACGGTCGACAACGGCATCGCCAGCGTGGATGGGGTCAATGAAGCAAAAAAGCGCGGCATCGAAGTCCTAGTGACCGATCACCACCTGCCCGGCGATGCGCTGCCGGATGCGTTGATCGTTAACCCCAATCAACCGGGTTGCGAATTTCCATCCAAAAATCTGGCCGGCGTCGGGGTGATGTTTTATGTACTGATGGCGTTGCGTGCGCGCATGCGCGAGCGTGGCGATTTTACCGCGGGCAATGAACCTAATTTGGCCGAACTGCTCGACTATGTTGCCTTGGGCACGGTGTCCGACGTGGTCAGACTGGATCAGAACAATCGCATTCTGGTCGAAAATGGCCTCAAGCGTATGCGGGCCGGGCGCATGGCGCCCGGCATTTCTGCCCTGTTTCGCGTGGCGGGGCGGGCATCACACAAGGCGACAACTTTCGATCTGGGCTTTACGCTGGGGCCACGGCTGAATGCCGCCGGCCGTCTGGATGATATGAGTGTCGGCATTGCCTGCCTCTTGTCTCCTGACGACGAGCAGGCTGCGCGCCTGGCTGGCGAGCTGGATCATTTGAACCGAGAACGGCGCACGATAGAAGCGGGCATGCAGGAAGAGGCACTGGCCGGCCTGTCTGCCATCGACCCGGCAGATCGCTACACCTTGGCCTTATATCGTGATGACTGGCATCAGGGTGTAGTCGGCATTGTAGCTTCGCGACTGAAAGAACGTTTTCACCGGCCTACCATTGTATTTGCCCCCGGTGACGCGGGCCAGATCAAGGGTTCAGGGCGCTCCATTGCCGGCTTTCACTTGCGCGATGCGCTGGATCTGGTATTCAAACGCCACCCGGGCTTGATCCTCAAGTTTGGCGGTCACGCCATGGCGGCAGGGCTGACCCTGGACGAGGCGAGGCTGGATGAGTTTGCTCAGGCCTTCGAAACCGTGGCGCATGAATTGCTGGAAGCCTCCCAGCTGACACGCCAGATTGAAACCGATGGCAGCTTGCCGCTGGACTGTCTGGATCTGGATTTTGCCGAGCAATTGGGTGCGCTGGTGTGGGGGCAGGGCTTTCCCGCGCCGGCGTTTTGCGACCGGTTTCGGGTGCTGAGCCAGCGTGTACTGGGTGGAAAGCACCTGAAACTCAGGCTATGGAAAGAGGGCACCGAATTCGACGCCATGTATTTCAATCACGCCGACTGGCTGGCCGATGAGATCGAGGCCGTGTACCAGATTGTGGCGAATGAGTGGCAAGGGCGGAAAGAACTGCAGATTTACTTGCAGCATATCGCCTGAGGGTCAATCACTGGGCAAGGCTTTACGTGCCTTGCCCTTGGGGCTGGTCTGCTTGTCATTCTGGTTCATCCGGTTCAGGCGGCGCCTGATTTCATCCGACTCCATCCAGATATCCTCACCGCGCAAAATGCGCGACAACTCGCTCACTGTCAAAAAAGGCTTGCAGATATTCTGCATGACCTTCTCGAACCATTTGCCGATGGCAAACACCTGCGCTTGCTGCTCGTTGCCTTTGCCGATCAAGGCTGAGGTGTAGTTGTGAAACATCAGCTGGCAGTTGTCGTGCACGATCAATTCGTCGCCGACCAGAAACAGGAGTGCGCCCATCGAATAGGCACGCGCCTCCAGGATAGTGACCACACGCGCACGCGTCGCCAGCAGATTGTTGATGATCTGCAAACCAGTATCAAAGTCTCCACCCGGCGTGTTCAGATGCAAGAAGATCACATCGTTCTCGGTGGCGGTTCTCAATGCGTAAAACATTTCGCTGTAATGGCAAGGCTCTACGATTTCGCCTGACAGGTAGTAGGATATTTGCCGCAGCGTAATCTGGCTTTCGAAGCGCTGGTAGGCGACCACCGCGGATGTATCCGGTTCGTCTTCCGTGTTTTCAGGAAGGGGGGGGCTGTGTTTTTTTGGCATAACACACTCCGGAAAAGTCGGACGCCAAGTCCATAAAGCGTAGCGACGGGTTCATCTTTACGCCAGCTTGCAGCTACGCCAGAGCCGTCTTTAAACGACATGCTGGCAAGTGAGCTGTTTTTAGCATGCTATGTGAGCGGCTGCACAATCCGCTCGATAAAAAAGCTTGACCAGGCAGAGTGTGTGCCGTATAAACGCCGCTGCAGGATTTTCAAGCAGCAGAACCATAGCGACATCGTAATGTTCCATGCTCTATTCCTTGATCGTCATGCATAGGGGCAATCGCCCGCTTTTTTAAAAAATCTTAAAGGAATTCATTATGGAAACCGGTACCGTTAAGTGGTTCAACGACGCTAAAGGCTTTGGCTTCATCACTCCTGATGCAGGCGGCAACGATCTGTTCGCCCACTTCTCCGAAATTCGTGCCAGCGGCTTCAAGTCTCTGCAAGAAGGCCAGAAAGTAAGCTACGAGTCCGGCATGGGCCAAAAAGGCCCACAGGCAACCAACATCCAGCCGCTGTAATTCAGCCCTGCTTGTTGCCTAAAAAGCCCCGCCTTGCGGGGCTTTTTTACGTCTGTTCTTTGTGTTTTTGGTCGAATTATTTATTACAAACCCACACAAAATATCCATTTGTTTTTACAATCGGTGCTTAACTGCGGACGTGGGCAACAGACCCGCATATGAATAGCTGAAAGACGTCGCGTGAGCATCAAGCAAAGCCAGAGCCCTGTCCGTTTAACATTTCCGGCAGGGTACGCATTCTTATGAAGGTCGGAACACATATTGCCGCCGGCGCCTGTAGTGGCGTAGGTGCGGCCTTGTTATTGAAGTCACCACTGACTGCCACCATGCTATTGCTGGTGGGCGGCATGTTAGGCTCTTTATTGCCGGATATTGATCACCCGCAAAGCTGGTTGGGGCGGCGTTTACGCCTGATTTCCACCCCCATTTCCATGGTCTTCGGACACCGGGGCATCACCCATAGCCTGCTGGCGCTGGCCGGTGTTTTCTATCTCAGTGTAATGTGCCTGAATGCCGATGGCCCTTACCATGACTTATGGATGCCTTTGGCTTTAGGCTTATGCGTGGGCTATGCCTCGCATATTATCGGTGACTGGTTGACGCCCTACGGCGTACCCTTGCTCTGGCCAATCAAACACCGCTTCCGAGCGCCGGTCACTTTTTTCAATGGCAAATTCATCGAGAAAGTCATGATGACCGGGCTGTGGTTTGGCGCGGGCTTTCTTATGGCAAAATCGACCGGTTCGTTCTGAGAGTTAATGATGAGCCAGCGCACAGCCCCCATTCCTGCACGCCATGGCGTCACCCCCAGTTTTCTGCAACTGCCCGCAGGCGACTGGCCCGATTTATTCAGCTTTCTGCTTGAGCGCTTTGCACATATTCCCGCCAAGACATGGCGTTCACGCCTGGAGAAGGGCGAGGTATTTGACCATCTGGGCCGGCCGCATTCCCTTGCCAGCCCTTATCCGGCCAATCGCCGCATCTGGTATTACCGCGAAACCGAACAGGAAGTGATCGTGCCATTCGAGGCAGACATTCTCTACCGCGATACACGCCTGGTCGTGGCGGACAAACCGCACTTCTTGGCCTGCATCCCGGGTGGACGCCATGTCCAGCAAACCCTGCTGACCCGCCTGCGTAGCCAGCTGGATCTGCCTGCGCTCACACCCATCCACCGCCTGGACAGGGAAACCGCCGGCGTCATGCTGTTTTGCGTCGATCCGGCCTGCCGCGCTGGCTACCAGATGCTATTCCAGAGCCGCCAGGTACAGAAGGAATACGAAGCCATTGCCCGCTTTGATCAAAGCCTCGTTTTGCCGCGCATCCATCAAAGCCTGTTGCGTGAAGAGCCCGGTAGGTTTGTCATGCGCGAGATAGCGGGCACACCCAATAGTGAAACCCGTATTGAACTTCTGGCGCAGCGTGGTCATTGGGGACGCTACCGCTTGCTGCCACACACCGGGCGCAAGCACCAGTTGCGCGCGCACTTAGCAGCGCTGGGCATTCCCATACTCAACGACCCGTGGTATCCCCGCTTGCTGGGCGACAAGGCAGCAGACGATTTTTCTGCACCCTTGCAGCTTTTGGCTCGCGCCATTAGTTTTACGGACCCCTATAGCGGCAAGACTCAACGCTTCACCAGTGCACGCAGGCTTGACTGGCCGGATGCCGACTAAGCGGTCAAAGGGGAAATATATGGTTCGCTTACGCTTTTTCCGCACCCCGCAAGACGAGGCATTCGCCTGTGTGGAGGCAGAGCAGGGAACCTTGCTACTGGACGTGGCTCGTGCCCACGGCTTGCCGCTGCACTGGCGCTGCGGTCAGGGCACTTGCGGCACCTGCCGCATTTTACTGGTGCATGCAAAGCAGCCGGCGCTTTTCACGCCCAGCGCACGCGAGCGCAATGTGCTTAAACGCTTTGGCTTTGCGGCAAGCACCGAGCCTGTCTGGCCGGATAGGCCAGACACCTGGCGACTGGCTTGCCATGTGTCGGTTGGCAGCGAAGACCTGGATATACATTTGCCCGAAGCCTGAGGTTTGTTCGCTCTCAGACAAGCACCCCGTCACGTCTGAATCAAGCCCTCTAAAGATAGGAAGAACCATTACGGTCAAACTTGCTGGCAGCTTCGGCATAACACAGCGCCAGCGAGAACATCAGCAGGGTGCCGGCGATAATCAACAACAGGCTGGAAGGCCCTAATGCGACGCAGGCTGCACCTGGCAACAGAAAGATGCCCGAACCTATGGTGGTATTCAGCCCCAGCAGAAAAATGGACAAGCGAATTTCGCGGTAGACGTAGCCGGCACGCTCATCGGATGGGCCGACACAAAATAGAAAACATAAAAGGCGAGCACAGCATGGCGCGAATCTGAATGGCAAGGCTGCGCATTTCGTCGCCCCCTAAAGTTTAAAGAGCCGGACACCGCCGGCTCTTTAAACACTTACAGACTAGCCTTGACCTTGGCCCAGCTGGACTTGATCTTGCTCCAGAACGTCGCCTTGGGTGCCTGCTGGCACTCCTGAATCACCAAAGGCACAATTTTTTCGACACCTGCAACATCCATCACCGCATCTACCGGTTTGTCCTTCTTATTGAGGCCCTCAGCAAAGTAGATGGCCTTGGGCTGAAAGCTTTCATCCAGCGCAAGGAAATCTTCGCAGGTCCACTTGCTGACCGGTTTTTTGGTGGCATCCGCAGCCATGGCCATGCTGCTGCAAAGGGTCAATGCGCCCAGAAAGATGATTTTTTTCATTGCCGACTCCTGATTCGGGTTAAAGCCGCTTATTGCGACTTGCTACAACGGGTGGCTTGTGCCTGCAAAGGCAGTGCCTGTGATTTGGCAAGACAAAAACAGTATGGCCAACAATCTGAAAATTGCCGTTATTGGCAATAAGTCTTGGCATTAGCTAAACCATAAGGATGCTCTCATTCACTTTGGTAGTACCCCTGGCACCTTTTTCTCCTCCCATCGCGCAGTTTGGCGCGAGCCAGAATAGGTCAGGCACAAGTTCCTGCCTGCTTAAAATGTCGCGCTGCGGGGTGCGCACATGATGCCTTCTGCTCATGAAACCCCTTCTGTCAGCGGCGACGATACGCTGGGCGGCATTGTGCCGCTGGCACTATTGGCCATCGCGTCAGGCATTCTGATCGGCCTTGTCGGCGGCAGCTTCAGGCTGGGCGTCATGCATGTTTCGCAATGGATGAACGCGGCTTACGCCGCCTTGCATGCCTTGCCCGGCTGGACAGGGTTTGCCGGTGTAGCATTCTTGTCGTTATTACTCACTGCCTTGCCCTTGTATCTGGTATTGCGCTTTGCACCGGAGGCTGCCGGTAGCGGCATCCAGCGCGTGGAGGCGGTGTGGCAAGGCGAGGTCGAACCGGACAGCAACAAAGCCTTTTTGCCGGTCAAGTTTTTTGGCGGCATGCTGGCGCTGGCGTCTGGTCATGCACTGGGACGGGAAGGGCCGGTGGTACAGATGGGTTCAGCCATCGGAGCCTATATCGGGCGCTATCTGAAACTGCCATCCAGCGATCAGCGCAGCCTGATCGCGGCCAGTGCCGGTGCAGGTCTGGCGGTTGCATTTAGTGCGCCCTTGGGCGGCTTGCTGTTTACTCTGGAAGAGTTGACCCGTAGCGCCAACGCACGCCTGGTCATCGCCGGCATGATTACCTGCGCGGTGGGCGTACCGGTGGCGCAATTCTTGGTCGGGATGGAGCCGGTATTCAAGATGGCGCAGCCGGTCGAGCCGCGCCTGCTGTCCTTGCCGCTCTATCTGCTGTTCGGCATCGCCATCGGTCTGCTGGGCTTTGTCTACAACCGGCTCATTCTGCTGACGCTCACGCAGATGGCACGGCTTGCCCCCTGGTTGCGGGTATTGCTGTCGGCCTTGGTGCTGGCACTGGTGGTGTGGTATCTGCCTTTTGTCGCCGGCAATGGAGAGGCACTTAACCAGGTGGTTCTGGATGGCACGCTCGGTGGCAGCGCCTTGCTGCTTTTGCTGATCAGCCGCTTTTTGTTCGGCCCGTTCAGTTACGGCATCGGCCTGCCCGGCGGTTTATTTGCCCCCATGCTGGCGCTGGGGGCGGTAGCCGGTGCCTTGTTCGGTCTGGCCGGCAATGCCATATTGCCGACACTGGGACTGAATGTGCCGTCCTGCGCCGTCGTCGGCATGGCGGCGCTGTTTTCCGCCTCGGTGCGTGCACCACTCACCGGCATCGTGTTGATTATCGAAATGACCGGCGCCAGCTCATTGACCTTGCCTTTGCTATTGGCCTGCCTGCCTGCCGCCATTGTACCGTTCTGGCTGGGCGACCTGCCCATCTACGAGGCTTTGCGCCTGCGTATGTTGCAAGGCGCAAAACCCGCTAGTAGCGACTGAGCCCAGTTGCGCGACTGAGTCAGCCGGCTGATGCAATATCCGTACGACGGGATGCTAGCGGCCAGCGTTGACTGATCTAGCCGCGCTTTTCAGTAAAAGCCAAGGGGAAGATCCGTGATCACGGCACTGATAGGCACCGGCATTATGGGCGGCATGTCGACCTTCTCCAGCTTTGTCTACGGCACAGCCGAAGCCATGAAAACACCCGGCGAGCTTGCGATGGTGCTGGGCTATGTCGCAGCAAGTTTGCTCGCCGGTTTTTGTTTGTTACAAGCAGGGGGGGCTGGTCAAAAAAGCAGTTGATTGAAGCTGCAAACGGCAGACGGGAAGGGGGCAATCGAAAGTACTTTTTACCTGCAAAAAGTGAGCCGCTACGTGCCTCCCGCGTTAACAGGCATCCTGCCCGCTGTCTTTCTGCTAAACTTCGCGCCTTTTTCCCGCTTCCCATGGCCAAACTGTTTTTCCGCCATGCCGCTATGAATAGCGGCAAAAGCACACAGCTATTGCAAATCGCGCACAATTACGAACATCAGGGGCGGCGGGTGAGCCTGTTTACCGCAGCCATTGACGGCCGTTTCGGTGTCGGGCAAATCTCGTCCCGTCTGGGCGTGTCGCGTAGCGCGGCAGTGTTTGACGCCACCACCCATTTTGATGCGCAGCTGGTTGGGGCTGTCGATTGCGTACTGATAGACGAAGCCCAGTTTTTAGCGCCGGATCAGGTGTGCCAGCTGCATCGTCTGGCCCATTTATGCGACATTCCGGTGATTGCCTTCGGTCTGCGTTCGGATTTTCGCGGCGAACCGTTTCCCGGCGCTGCCTGGCTATTGGCGCTGGCCGAAGACATCGAAGAAATCAAGACCATCTGTCTGTGCGGACGCAAGGCCACCATGCATCTGCGGGTCGACGCCAGCGGCAGGCGCCTGAATCAAGGCCCGCAAGTGGAAATAGGCGATGCTGATCGTTACCGCTCGGTGTGCGCGCGCTGTTTTTATGCAGGCTAAGGCCTGACGGCTGGCGCAGGCCTTAGCCTGCGCTTAGAATCCACGCAAATTGGCGCCGGTCACTGGTCCTTTTCCCGGCGGCGCACAAAGCTTTCCTTTTGAATTTATTGCCTTAACGAGACTCATGACCGACTCCATCACCTCTGGCACTGTTGCCGACTATCCGACTGTCTACTGGAACGAGGCAGGTGAAGAGCGCTCGGCGCGCTGGCGCTCGGAAGCCGGCCTGCCGCCACCCAAGCGCGTCATGGTCGTCGATGACACCTTGAATGCCGATGCGGCCTACAAGCTCTCCTGTGAAGGCACCACGCTCTTGTGGCGCGGTGACTACCAGAATGCGCGCCAACTCTTGCAAGCACTGGTACGCCGGGTGGACCGCAAGCCGGCCAAGCGCGGCGCTACAGCAAGCGAGGCGTTTCATTTGCATCGCCAGGCCCAGGGGCGCCGGGCGCGGGTATTGTCCATGCTGCTATTGCCGCTGGATGCGGCTTACGGCATTCCCTTGCGCCGGGCGCCGGATGTGGTCGCGGCCTGTACCGAAGCGTATGGCGAAGCCGATGGTGCGTCGCTGGTTTCGCTACGCGAACTGTTGGGGCTGATTGGCGCGCATGAATGGCGCAAGAAGGGGGTGGAGGTCAAGGCGCTGGGCGCACGGATCCATCCGCATTACGGCGTATTTGCCCCGATACGCGGCGAGTATGTTGATCTGGTAGCCAGGGCGCCATTACCGGATACGACGCGGGCTTTCGATATCGGCACCGGCAGCGGCGTATTGGCTGCCGTATTGGCCAAGCGCGGTGTGGCGCAAGTTGTCGCCACCGACCAGGACGCCCGGGCGCTTGCCTGTGCCGCTGAAAACCTGCAACGCCTGGGTCTGGATGCGCAAGTCACGCTGCAGCAGGCCGACCTGTTTCCCGAAGGACAAGCTTCCCTGATCGTCTGCAACCCGCCATGGCTGCCGGCCAAGCCCACCTCGCCGGTTGAATACGCGGTGTATGACCCGGACAGCCGCATGTTGCGCGGTTTTCTGGAAGCACTGGCGGCACATCTGACCCCCAAGGGCGAGGGCTGGCTGATCATGTCGGACCTGGCCGAACATTTGGGTCTGCGTAGCCGCGAAGCATTGCTGGGCTGGATAGCCGAAGCCGGTTTAGTGGTACTGGGCCGGTTGGATGTCAGGCCGACTCACAAAAAATCACTGGAAGTCGTGGATGCGCTGCATGAGGCGCGTATGGCCGAGGTCACCAGCTTATGGCGCTTGGGCTGCGCCGGATAGACGGGAGTTTGACGCAAGTCACAAGCGATCCATTCATGCTCTATTAGCATGTGGTCATGTTTTCTTGCTATAACATGCCCACTTGCCAAGGAGTTTGCCATGCATCGTCCGCTATTCCGTCTTTCCGTTCTGGCCCTCGCGCTAGGTGTCTGCGGTTCTGCCATGGCAGCAACGCATGGTGAAGTGGCCGCACGCGAGATGCGTCATGTTGCCACCGCCTTCAAAGGACGCATGGCCGGCACGGAAACCGAGCAGGCCACTGCGGCCTATCTGGCCAAAGCATTCAAGAAGATGGGCTATCAGGTCGGCGAGCAACCGTTTACGTCTTCGTTCGAGTATGAAAAAGCCGACAAGAGCAAGGTCAAGCGCGAGGTCAAGTCGATCAACGTGATCGCGACCAAGCCGGGTATGGATGGCAAGGTGGTGATTGTCGGCGCGCACTTTGATTCGCGTACGCCGAAAAAAGACAGCGATATCGGCAAGATCGGCGGGCCCAAGCTGGAAGGGCTGGACGACAACGCTTCCGGCGTCGGCATGCTGCTCGAAATCGCCGACCAGCTCAAGAAAACCAAGACACAACATACGATCAAGTTTGTCGCCTTTGGTGCCGAAGAGTTGGGGCTGCTGGGCTCCAAGGACTATGTGGCGCGCATGAGTGACAGCGACAAGCAAAATGTGATCGCGATGGTGAATATGGATAGCCTGATTACCGGCGACAAGATGTATTTCCATGCCGGCAAGGAAACAGTCGCCAAGGATGCCAAGGCCGGCTTTGTGCGTGACCGCGCACTGGCCATTGCCAAGAAACTCGGTATCGCGGCTGACACCAACCCGGGGCTGGACAAGGAGTATCCGAAAGGGACAGGCTGCTGCTCCGATCAGGAGAGCTTCGATGAAGCAGGTATGCCGGTACTGGCGGTGGAGGCCACCAACTGGGAAATCGGCGACAAGGACGGTTACGAGCAGACTACCAATAAGGCCATCAAGGACGGCATGAGCTGGCACCGCCCTGATGTGGACAATGTGAAGAACCTGGAAACCATTTTCCCGCAGCGGGTCGAGCAACGCTCGCGCGACTTTAGCCGCATCCTGACACCGCTGGTGATCGAGCTTGCCGGTGGCAAAGCCAAATAAAGGCGAAAAAGCGGGGAGGGTGCAAGCCCAAACCCGAGCCCTCTGAAAATCCCCCGACGTCGGGGGATTTTTTTGGCTATGTCCCAATGACGGGTTAAGGTTTGTGTCCGCTGCACGGACACACTAGTCCTTACATAAGGTCCGCAGATAGGCGCCGGCCTGCCTGAGATCCTCCGCGATGGCTTGTCCCACACCATTCGCGTCATTTTGCAGCAACGCCGCCAGCAAGGTGCTGTGTGCAGCATTCATCGTCGCCCATACCGCCGCATTCTGATGCAGCCGGTTGGAGATAGGGCCGACATACAGCCAGACCGTTTCGATCAGTGTCATCAGTATGGGCGAGCCGGCTGCCAGGTAGAGCATCTGATGAAACGTCTCGTTGGCATCCAGATACGCCTTGATATCCCCTTGCGCGATGGCCTCGTCCATCTGCCGCACCAAAGACGCCAGCGTGCTTCTTGCACCCTTATCCAGCTTTAGCGCCCCTTGGCGCGCCGCTTCGCCCTCCAGCAGGATGCGGGTCGCGAGGATGTCGTCAAATTCGGCCTTGCTCAGTTGCGGCACGCTGACCCCGCAATTGGGCACATTGACCAGCGCCTTTTCCGCCACCAGACGCTGCAAGGCTGTACGAACCGCCATGCTGCCCATGTCCATTTCACGGGCCAAGGTATGGATTTTCAGGCGTTCGCCGGGCAGCCAGCGCCCCAGCATCAGCCCCTGTCGCAAGGTTTGGTAAGCCTGGTCCTGCAAAGTGAAAGCAGCGTCGGTTTTCATGGAGAAGATTGGGGGAGAGATGGCGACGAGGATAGCAGAGCAGGGTAGACCTGCCAATATTTGATCAAATGTTGACGGATAGATTTGATCAAATCTATGATGCAGGCAAACAAGACCCGCCGTGATCGTCGCTGCAACTGCCTGTACCGGGTCAACAAACGGGAGCAAACCATGAATGAAGTGTTGAATGCCTTTATCCGCGAGCATGCGATCCATGAGATCGAGTGTGTCATTCCCGACATGACCGGCATGGCGCGCGGCAAGATCGTGCCCAAGAACCTGTTTCTGGCCGAAGACAGCATGAAAATGTCCAAGGCCGTGCTCACCATTACCGTAAACGGCGAGTTTGCCGACTTCGAGCGTCTGACCGGCCCGCATGACCCGGATATGGTGTGCGTACCTGATGTTTCCACCATCCGCATGGTGCCGTGGGCGATGGAGCAGGTGGCGGTGGTGATTCATGACTGCGAAGACTTCGACGGCAAGCCGGTCGGCCTGTCGCCACGGGCAGTGCTGCGCAAAGTGCTGGCGCGCTATGCCGAGCGCGGCTGGCGCGCCGTGGTGGCGCCGGAGATGGAGTTTTACCTGATCGCGCAGAATAATAATTCGGACGAACCCTTACGCCCGCCCACCGGTCGCGCCGGTCGCTCTGAAATTGGCCGCCAGAGTTTTTCCATCGATGCGGTCAATGACTTTGATCCGTTTTTTCAGGAACTGTCCACGTTTTGCGTGGCGGCCAGGCTGAATGTAGAAACGCTGGTGCATGAAGTTGGCGCCTGCCAGATGGAAATCAACTTCACCCATGGCGATGCGCTGGAGCTGGCCGATCAGGTTTTCCTGTTCAAGCGTGCCGTGCGCGAAACCGCCTACCGCCACAATATTTTTGCGACATTCATGGCCAAACCCATGCAGGACGAGCCAGGCAGTGCGATGCACATCCATCAAAGCGTGGTCGACGCCGAAACCGGGCTGAATGTCTTCAGCCTTCCAGACGGTAGCGCCAGCGAACTGTTTTACCAGCACATTGGCGGCATGCAGCGCTATCTGCCGGCGGTAATGCCGATGCTGGCGCCTTACGTCAACTCCTACCGCCGCCTGACCCGCCATGCGGCGGCGCCTATCAATGTGCGCTGGGGTTACGACAACCGGACTTGCGGCATCCGCGTGCCGCCTTCCGGCCCCGAGGCGCGTAGGGTGGAAAACCGCGTACCCGGCGTGGACGTCAATCCCTACCTTGCCATGGCGGCTACGCTGGCCTGCGGCTATCTGGGCATGGTGAATGCGCTGGAGGCCTCGCCACCGATGGAAGGCAGCGCCTATACGCTGGATTACGAGTTGCCGCGCAGCCTGGAAGACGCCATCGAGCTGATGCAGGGCTGCAAAGAGCTGGGAGAGCTGCTTGGCCACGACTTTGTTTCGGCCTTTTGTGCGGTCAAGGGCAAGGAGTTCGAGACATTTAATCGGGGCATTACCGCATGGGAACGCGAACACCTGCAATTGCATGTGTAAGCCGTCTGGTCTTTTCAAGGGGGAAGAACAATGCAAGCTATCCGTTACGGCGTGAACTGGGCGCAGGCGCAGGCTTTATATCAGCGCGAACGCACCGACTTTGCCACCCGCCGCCCGCGCTCGCGCGCGCTGTCACAGCAAGCGGCTGAACACCTCCTGTTCGGCGTGCCGCTGCACTGGATGGATGACTGGTCTACACCATTCGCGCTTTATGTCGAATCGGCCAAGGGCGCGTCTATCCGCGATGTGGATGGCTTTAGCTATACCGATTTCTGCCTGGGCGACACCGGTGCCATGTTCGGCCATGCGCCGCAGGCGGTCGCCGACGCGATTGCCGCGCAGTGCGCCAAAGGCTTTACCACCATGCTGCCCTCGGCCGATGCCGCCTGGGTGGCAAACGAACTGAGCCGGCGCTTTGGTATGGACAAATGGCAGTTCGCGCTAAGCGCCAGCGATGCCAACCGCTACGCCATCCGCTGGGCGCGTGCCATCACCGGCCGCGACAAGATTCTGGTATTCAATGGTTGCTACCACGGTACGGTCGATGATGTATTTGTCGATCTGGAAGATGGCCTTCCGGTGCAGCGGGCCAGCCTCTTGGGTCAGGTCTACGATCTGACCTGCCACACCCGCGTGGTCGAATTCAATGATCTGGCCGCGCTGGAGTCGGCGCTTGCGCATGGCGATGTTGCCTGTGTGCTGGCCGAGCCTGCAATGACCAATATCGGCATGGTGCTGCCCAAGCCAGGCTTCTGGAAAGCGGCCAGCGACATCATCCGTCGTCATGGCGCCTTATTGTTGATGGACGAAACCCACACCATCAGCTCCGGCCCGGGTGGCTATGCCGTTGCCGAAGGCGTGCCGGCCGATATGCTGGTGGTCGGCAAACCGGTGGCCGGGGGCGTACCTTGCGCGGTATACGGCTTTTCTGCCGATACGGCAGCTAAAGCCGAAGCCGCCAAACGCGCCGCCCCGCCCGGACACTCGGGCATAGGCACCACGCTGACAGCCAATATGCTGGCGCTCGCGGCCATGCGTGCCAACCTTGAGCAGGTGATGACGGATGCGGCCTACGCGCATATGTTCCGTCTGGCCCAGATGCTGGAAGAGGGCTTGCGTGCGGCGATTGCCCGTCATGACTTGCCGTGGTGCGTGACGCGCATCGGCGCGCGCACCGAGTTCCAGTTCTGTCCGCGCCCGCCACAAAACGGCAGCGAGGCCGAGGCGATTCTGGATGGCGAGCTGGAGCATATCGTGCATCTTTACCTGCTGAATCGCGGCCTGCTGATTACGCCTTTTCACAACATGATGCTGGTGTGCCCGGAGACGACAGAAACCGATATCACGCGTTTTGTCGATGTGTTTGACAGCTTGCTGGCACAACTGAAAGGCTGACTCAATCGCGCAGCGCCAGCGCCATGATTTCATCCGCCAGTTCGGCAACCGACAAACTGCCTTCTTTGCGGTACCACTGCACGCTCCAGTGCAGGCTGCCCAGCAAGGTTCGGCGCAGCAAGCGGGTATTGGCTTTGACCAGCCCGGCCGCTGCCGCCTCATCCAGCACTTGCTGCCACAGGGCTTCGTAGCGGTCGCGTAATACCACCAGACCCGGGCGGGCCGCTTCGGATACGCTGCGCCACTCGTACAACATCACTTCCAGCGCCGCCTGGTTTTCTCCGAGCAAGGAATGCAGGTGGACATGAAACAGCGCTGCAAGGCGTTGTTCGACATTTCCGGCCTGCGCCAGCGCCTCGCCCAGTTGCTCGGTGGTGCTGCTGATGCCCAGTGCCATCACCGCCACCAGAATCTCTTCTTTATTGCGAAAGTGATAAAACAGACTGCCGGACTGCATGCCGGCGGCGGTGGCGATGTCGCGCACCGTACTGCGCTCGTAGCCGTGATCGCGAAACAGGCGCGCGGCAATGCGTACCAGTTCCATGCGCCGGCTATTGGGTTCAAGACTCATGCCTGTGCTCCGGCGCAAAGCGTTGCAACAGGGTTTGTGATGCCTGCCAGACCCGCTCCGGCTGCATTTTTTCCAGGCAGTCGGTGTGCTGCAAGGGGCAGACGCGCTCGAAGCAGGGGCTGCAATCCAGATTGAGCGAGACAATCGCCGCCTTGTCAGACAAGGGCGGGGTGAAGCCGGGGCTGGACGAGCCATACAGCGCCACCAGCGGCAGCTCCAGCGCGGCGGCAATATGCATCAGCCCCGAGTCGTTGCACACGGCAAGCGAAGCGAAGCCCATCAAGTCGATGGCTTCTTCCAGATTGGTCGCCCCGCACAGATTGATGGCGCTGCCGCCAGCTTGCTCGCTGATGGCCTTGCCGATTTCGGCATCCTTGTTCGAGCCGAACAGCCAGACATTCCAGCCGGCATCGGCAAAGGCGCGCGACAGGGCGGCAAAATGGCGTGCCGGCCAGCGTTTGGCCGGGCCGTATTCGGCGCCCGGACACATCACTACTATCGGACGCGACAAATCCAGTCCCAGTCGTACTGCCGTCGCTTGCCCTGCATCCCGGTTGACGCAAAGCTTGGGGTGGGCAATCGGCAAGGCAGGGGTGACACCGGGCGCTTCAGCGAGCGCGCAAAAGCGCTCTATCATCATCGGCAGGGCTTTTTCGTCCAGTTCGCGCCTGTCGTTGACCAGGCCGTAGCGCATTTCACCGGTAAAACCGGTGCGCAGGGGAATGCCGGCCATAAAGGGGATCAGGGCAGACTTGAGCGAGCCGGGCAGAATCACCGCCTGGTCGAATTTTTCCCGCGCCAAAGCCCGCGCCGTGCGCCAGCGCTCACCCAGTTGCAACTGACCGTGACCGAAGGGGTTCAGGTGAGCGCGGCTCACCTCGGGCATGCGCGCCAGTAACGGCAGTGTCCAGGCCGGGGCGAAAACATGCACCTCGGCACCGGGGTTGCGTTCAAGCAGACGGCGATAAAGTGGCTGGGCCATCACGCCGTCGCCAACCCACGAGGGGCCGATGACCAGAATTTTTTTCATGTTCGGGTAAGCAAAAAAGGTGCGCCGGACGCACCTTGAGGATCAGGCCGGTAAACAGGCTTAGTGATGGGCGCTGACCGGGCCTGTCAGTTGGTAATGGGTGCCGCAGTAAGGGCACAAGGCTTCACCGCCGTTTTTGACGATGGGCAAAAAGACGCGCGGATGTGAATTCCACTTCACCATGTCGGGCATAGGGCATGCCAGCGGCAGGTCGGTCGCAGTCACTTCAATCACGCGGCGGGTATTTTCAGTCAGTTCCATAGCAGGGCTTCTTCTTCAGTGTTGTTTGTCTTGTTGCCGCGAGTATACCGTGCAATGCACGTGCAAGCCAAAAGGCGGCGTTTCAGGGCGCTTGCTGTTTCAGATGGTCTGGCCGAATACGGCCTGCCACAGAGTGCGTACAGCCTGATAGTCGCCCAGCAATTCCGTGCTCAAGGGTACGCCGCCCTTGTCGTTGAGCCGTGCGGCGTGTTGCAGGCGGCGGTAATGGCGGTAGGCATCCTGCGCCTTGCGTGCCAGCGTCTGATCGATCAGCCCGGCTTCGGCCGCCACAGCCAACAGTGCGATGGTGCCGGTATTGGCTGTGAGCGCCGGCAGGGCGTGGGCATGGCCCAGAATCAGCGCCTGAATAATGAATTCGGCGTCGATGATGCCGCCGCGCGCATGCTTGATATCTTCATCACGTGCAGGGTGGGTCTCCAGCATGCGCTGACGCATGTCCACCACTTCCTGCTTCAGGATGGCAAGGTCGCGCTTTTGCATCAATACGTCGCGCCGTATCGTGTCGAATGCCTCGCCGATCGCGCTATCGCCGGCCACAAAGCGCGCCCGGGTCAGCGCCTGATGCTCCCATACCCAGGCTTGCTGTGTCTGGTAGCTGGCAAAGGCCGACACGGTACTCACCAAGAGGCCACTCTGGCCATTGGGGCGCAGCCGCAAATCAATGTCGTACAGCACGCCGGCACTGGTGGTACTGGTCAGCCAGGTCGACATCTTGCGCGCCAGACGCGCATACAGCTCGGGGGCATCCGGGTGTTCGTCCTCGTAGAGGAAAATAATGTCGAGATCGGAGACATAGCCCAGTTCTTTTCCGCCCAGCTTGCCGTAGCCGATGATGGCAAAGCGCGGAGCCTCTGTGTGGCGTTTGGCGATATCCAGCCAGGCATGACGCAAGGTGGCCGCCAGGACCAGATCGGCCAGACGTGACAGCTCATCCGACAAGGCTTCCAGCGTCCACATGCCGGCAATGTCCTGCGCGACCAGACGGAATACCTGTGCATGCTGGAAATGGCGCAAGGCATCCATCTTGCCTTCGGCGTCGCCCTCGCAAGCTGCAAGCTGGCTTTCCAGTTGCACCGCCAGCTGCGGCCAGTCGGGGGTGGCATACAGCACGCGCGCGTCCAGCAGCTCATCCAGCAAAATAGGGTGGCGCGTCAGATAGGCCGACACCCATGCGCTGGCCGAACACAGCGAGGCTAATCGTTGCAGCGTCTGCGGGTATTCGCTCAATAGCGCAAGGTAGGATGCGCGCCGGCTGATAGCTTCAAGTAGCGCCAGAATGCGGCTCAGGGTAGCATCCGGCCCGGTTTGATGGCTGGCCACTTCGATCAAAGGAGGAATCAGCGCATTGAACTTGCGCTGGCTGCGCTCGGGCATCTGCAAGTAGCGCTGGCTGGAGGCAATGGCAGCCAGTTGGCGTGCTACCGCATCCGCTTCGGTGTAACCCAGCGTGGCCAGCCGTTCGGCACTATGGCTGGACGATTCCAGAATGTCGCGCCACAAATCGGCCAGCGGATGGATTTGCGTATCCTCGGCCGGCAGGAAGAACACTTGCTCGAAATGGCGGGTGACATGGCGGCGCTCGAGATTGAGCGCATTCATGAAGGCAGGCCAGTCTTTAAAGCCCATGCTGTGGGCGAGGCTGGCGCACGCGTCGTCACTGGTGGGCAGGGTTTGTGTCTGCTGATCGTCGGTGTATTGCAGATGGTGTTCAAGCTTGCGCAAAAAGGCATAAGCCTGTTGCAGCTCGTCAATGGCGCCATCTTCCATCAGGTGCAGCGCTTTGAGCTGCCCCAGCGTCGCACGGGTGCCGCGCAGTTGCAGGCTCTTTTCCCGCCCGCCCCGTATCAGCTGAAAGACCTGGGCAATGAACTCGACTTCGCGTATGCCGCCAGGGCCCAGCTTGATATTTGCCGCCATATCGCGCCGTGCTACTTCGCGCCGTATCTGGGCATGCAGTTCGCGCATCGCGCCATAGGCGCCGTAATCGAGATATTTGCGGTAGACAAAAGGGCGCACCAGATCCCAAAGGGCAGCGGCGTCGCCACTGAGAGCCCGCGCCTTGATCCAGGCATAGCGCTCCCATTCGCGCCCCTGGGTCAGCAGGTAGTTTTCCAGCGCGGCAAAGCTCATGACCAGAGGACCGGAATCGCCATAAGGACGCAGGCGCATATCGACGCGGAACACCAGGCCATCGGCACCCGGCTCGCTGATGATGCGGATCAGCTGTTTACCCAGCCGGGTAAAATACTCGTGATTGGACAGGCTGCGCGCGCCATTGGTGTCGCCGTCTTCCGGATAGACAAAGATCAGGTCGATATCGGACGAGACATTCAGCTCCTTGCCGCCGAGCTTGCCCATGGCAATCACGATCAATTCCTGCACTTCGCCACTTTCCTCGCCAATGGCCTCTCCGAAAGATGCGAGGGAATGGCGCGCAGCGATCAGGCCGCGCTGCACGGCAAACTCGGCCAGCGTGCTGATGGTGGAGACAACTTCCTCCAGTGAGGCATGACCGGCCAGGTCGCGGCAGATCAGCCGTGCCATCACCGCCTGGCGTAAATGGCGCAGCACCGGCATCAGTGCGTCCGGTTCGATCAGCGCGTCCCAGTCGGCAAAGGCCTGCATTTGGGCCACATCGAAGGGCAGATGCTGGTGTAAGGCAAGCTCTTCCAGCCTTTGCGGTCTAGCTTGAAACAGGCGCTCCAGATAAAAGCTAAAAGAGCGTGCATAGGCAATGTCAGTAACTGGCATAATACGGTTTCCAAACGATGACAAGATCGTGAAAGATAATTCTACCCCTCCCCAGCCCGAAACGGGCAAACACTGGCTTCTGCGTCTAGGGGGCATTCCGGTTCGGCGCACGCTGGTGTGGACGGGCCGCATTCTTGCGGCTGTTTTTGCCCTATGGCTGCTGATACTCGTTGCTTTAGTGCTGGCCTGGCAGTTCTGGCTTAAACCCAACTTGCCCACGGTACGCGATGATTTGGCGCGTGAAGCCTCGCGCCTGATCGGGCGTCAGGTCTCGATCAAGGGTCTGGCGACCCAATGGCAGGCATTGACCCCTACCGTCACACTCAGCGGTTTTACCATTGCCAACCCTGTTGGCCATCCGCTAAGCCTTGAGCAGGTCACGCTGACACCATCCTGGTCCTCGCTATGGCAAGGCTCGCTGCGTTTCTCCCAGATTCGTGTCAGCGGCGTCAAACTCAGCCTGTTGCGCCAGAGCAACGGCCACATCCTGTTAAACGGCTTTGATTTGTCGCAAGGGGATAGCAGCCATAGTGACGGAGAACTCGTCAACTGGCTGCTGACCCAGCCTGAAATTGCCATCAATCGTACCGAACTCAGATGGCGCGATGAGCTGGTCGATGTGGCACCGCTTACGATCAAAGATGCCAATCTGGCACTTAATCGTGGCCTGTTCGGCCATCGCCTGGTACTGGACGGCCGGCCGGACAGCCGCTTTCTCGGCAGTTTCCGTGTAAGCGCCGACTGGCGCGGCGACGATGTCAATGCTTGGCGCTCATGGCAGGGCAAGGCCACGATGATGGCGCGTGGTGGCGCTTTTGCCTGGTGGGAGCGCTACGCACCCAAGACGGCCTTGCTGCCCAAGGGCAAGGCTAACTTCAATGCCGAACTGACTTTCTCCGGCGGACATATCGATACGCTGGAAGCCGAAGGTCTGGTCGAACAGGCAGAACTCGCCGAGCGCGCCGCCACGCCGCTGGCCTTGCCGCGTATCGCCGGCCGGGTGAAATATCAGCGCGAGGGCGATGACAACAACCGGCTCTTTGCCGACAAGCTGTTTTTGCAGACGCAAAAAGGCGCGCTGTTCAGCGATAGCCGTATCGAGGCGAGCTGGTCGGATCAGGGCGGCGGCAAGGTCAGCGTCAGCCGGACCGATCTTGCGCCCTTGCTGCCCATTCTGATCGCAGCCGGCCTGATGCCGGAAAAGCCATGGCGCGAGGCGGCGCTGCATGGGGTGCTAAATGATGTGTCGGCCAGCTGGCAAGGCCGCGTAGAAAAGCCTTCGGGCTTGCATGTCAGTGGAGAGTTCGACAATCTGGGCTGGCATACTTTCGGTGCTTTTCCCGGTGTCGCCGGCGGCTTTGCCGGGAAAGTAGCCTTGAGTGAGGCAGGAGGTGAGCTCACGCTCAATGGTAAAGGGGTCAAGATTGACGCACCCGAGCTGTTTGCCTATCCATGGCAGCTGAAACAGGCCAAGGGCACGCTGACATGGGCACGTACGGCCAAAGGTTTCTGGCAAGTCACCCTGCCGGGGTTTGACCTGGCCACGGAAGACTTTAGTGGCCAGGTGGATGGCACGCTGCAGATTCACCCCGATGGCGCACTGCTTGCCGATTTGAAAGCGGCCGTGCCTGAAGTGCCGCTGGTGCGCGTGGTGCGCTATTTGCCGGACAGTCTGGGCAAAGAAACACTGTCGTGGCTACAGACCTCTTTAAGTGCCGGAACAGGGCGCGAAGTCAAAGCCGTGCTAAAAGGCGATCTGCGTGCTTTTCCCTTCCCCTATGGCAAGGGCGGCAGTTTTGATCTGGACGCCAGACTGAAGCAGGCCGCCTTGCGCTTTGCACCGGACTGGCCGGAAATTTCGGCCATCAATGGCAAGCTGGTGTTGAGTAATGACGGGGTCCGCGTCACGGCGGATGATGCCGTGACCCAAGGCGCGCGCCTGTCGCAGGTCAAAGTCGAGCTGAAGGATTTGTATAGCGTGCCTGCCGCTGTCGATATAGACGGGCAGGTCAGTGCGCCGCTGCAGACCATGCTCGACTACAGCAAGGCCAGCCCGGTCAATGGCTATCTGGATGGCTTTCTTAGCGACATCAAGGCCGGCGGACCGGCCAGCCTGGGACTTAAAATCCGTGTGCCGCTGGATACCCCCGCGAAAACCTCGGTTGCGGGAAAACTGGCTTTCAATGGCAACCCCTTGCGTTTTACCAGCTTGCCCATACCCGCACTGGACACGGTCAACGGCACCTTGCTGTTTAGCGAGTACGGTGCGTCCACACCGGGCTTGGCACTATCGGTGCTGGGGCAGCGCATGCGCCTGCAAGGCGATACCAGCAAGCAGGGTTTGTCGCGCTTTAACTTGCAAGGCGACGCCGACATCCGTCGGGTGCTGGATTTTTACCTGCCGGTGCTGGCGCCCTTTGCCCGTGGCGTGACGCCGCTGGACATCGCTTTCAGTCTGCAACATGGTGATTTCCTCGGTTTGCAGGCCAATAGCTCGCTGACAGGTGCCGCACTACAAGCACCGGCGCCGGCGCATAAAACAACGCTGGAGCGCTGGCCGCTCAGTCTTGTGCTGAAGCCAGGCCCGCAAGGCAAAGGCGCGCAAATAGACTGGATGCTGACTGGCCATGCCTCGGGCCGGGCCGTACTGACCCGCGATGGCAACTTGCAAACCGCCAGCGTGGGCGTCGGCACTAAAGCGCCGGCCTTGCCGGCGCAGGGTCTGGCGCTGGCGCTTTCTGCTGCACAACTGGATGCGGATCAATGGCTGGCGGCACTGGCAGGGCCACAGGCCAGCTCCGGCGCCGCATCCGCCCACATGCCACCCTGGCCCTTGTTTTTTAGCCTGAGTACACCACAGCTGACGCTGGCCGGAAGGCCATGGGGAGAGGTGGCTCTTAACGGGCAGGCCAATGGCAAAATGGCCCGGGCGAGTGTGCAGAATCGTTATCTTGCCGGTTCGGCCAGCTATTTGCCGGATGCGCGCACCGTAAATGCACAGCTCGGATATCTCAAACTACCGCTACCCGAAGCCGTGCCAGCTCCGTTTTCAACGCTAGCAGCCCCCCAGGCGAACAGCACCCCCCGTGGCATGCATATCAACCTGGATGCCGCAAGCTTGCAGTACCGCGCACGGGACCTGGGGCGCCTGACGGCAGAAATCAATAGCGGCAAGGGATTTTGGCAACTAGACAAGGTTGCGCTCACCTCGGTTGATGGCAGCTTGCAGATCAGCGGGGTGGATGCACTGGGCGGTTCGCGCACCGCCATCAGGCTGGCATTTAATTCCGGCAATTTGGGTGCATTCCTTGGCCGTTTCGGTTTTCCCGGCGCGATACTGGGCGGATCAGGCTCTTTAAGCGGAGCACTGTCTTGGCCAGGCATGCTGACACAATTTAACGAAGAAACAATATCCGGTTCGCTTAGCCTGGACGTGAAAGACGGCCGTTTTGCCAGTGTCGACTCGCAAGCGGCGCGACTGCTAAGCGTTTTGTCGCTGCAATCGGTCGGGCGCTTATTGCAGCTGGATTTTGCATCGGTATTCGGCAAAGGCTTCGCCTTTGACCGCATTCATGGCAATGTGGCCGTGATCAACGGTATTTTCGAGAGCAGCGCCATCAATCTGGACAGTACGGCAGCCAAGGTCTTGCTATCGGGGCAGGTGGATCTGCCGCGGGATAGCCAGTCGCTGGAGGTCACGGTCACACCCAAGCTGTCGCAAGGCGTGGCGCTGGCCGCCGGTGCCGTCATGCTTAACCCGGTGGTCGGTCTGGCGACGCTGGCCGCCGAAACGGTGCTGGGCAACCCGATAGGCCGCTTGTTTTCATTCAGCTATAGCGTCAAAGGCTCGTTGAATGACCCGGTAGTCAAACGGGTGCAGACGCCGCTGCGTAAACCGAACGCTCCCAACCCTAACCCGTGACAAGGACCCGCGCTTTGCAAACATTCCGTGCAGCCGCCGTACAAATGGTGTCCGGCACCTCGGTTGCCGCCAATCTTGAACGTGCCCGCCACTGGGTACAGGAGGCGGCGGCCGCTGGAGCGGCTTTGGTGGTGTTACCCGAATATTTCTGTCTGATGGGGCAAAACGAGCGCGACAAGCTTGCGTTGGCCGAACAAGCCGGCAGCGGCCCCTTGCAGGATGCCTTGGCGCGCATGGCGCGCGACAACGGAGTGTGGCTATGTGCCGGCACGCTGCCTTTGCAATGCCCGGAGGCGGACAAGGTGTATAACAGCTGCCTGCTGTTCAACCCCGATGGGGTGCAGGTAGCAAGCTACGACAAGATTCATCTGTTCGGCTTTTCCGGCCTTGGCGAGCGCTATGCCGAGGCCGATACCATCGCGCCGGGCAGCCAGCCGCTTAAAGTGGCCACGCCACTGGCCGACGTCGCTTTCGGTATCTGTTACGATCTGCGTTTTCCTGAGCAGTTTCGCATGCTGGCGCCGTTTGATCTCTTGCTACTGCCGGCAGCATTTACCGCCATCACTGGCGAAGCGCATTGGGAAATCCTGCTGCGTGCGCGTGCCATCGAGAACCAGTGTTATCTGGTTGCCGCAGCCCAGGGCGGGCTGCATGAAAATGGCCGGCGCACCCATGGCCACAGCATGATTATCGACCCGTGGGGGCGCATTCTGGCCGAGTTGCCCGAAGGCGAGGGCCTGGTGCTGGCCGATCTCGACCCCAAACTGATCCAGTCGGTGCGCAGCCGTTTGCCGGCGCTGGCGCACCGCACATTAGCCTGAGAGTGAACATAATGAACCAAACAACCCATCAGGCAGCCGATACGCTGCTGCTATCCCCGGGCGGGATCAGCGAATCTGTGCTGGACGCCACATTCGGCCGCATGCAAGGCCATGGCGTCGACTATGCCGACCTGTATTTCCAGTACACCCGCAACGAGGCGTGGAGTCTGGAAGAAGGTATCGTCAAAGCCGGTAGCTTCAGCATCGACCAAGGGGTCGGGGTACGTGCCGTCTCCGGCGAAAAGACTGCCTTCGCTTATGCCGACGAAATCAGCGCGGCGTCGCTTGCGCGCGCCGCCGACACCGTACGCGCCATCGGCGCGGGCGGTGGGGATGGGCAAATCAAGGTCGAAACGCCGCGCATCACGACAGGTGCGGCGCTTTATCCCGCCATCGACCCTTGCCACAGCCTGGAAGCGGCGGCCAAGGTCGAGTTGCTGCATCGTATCGAGCGCATCGCCCGTGCCCGCGACCCGCGCATTATCCAGGTGATGGCCAGCGTCGCCTCCGAATATGATGTGATCTACCTTGCTCGTGCCGATGGCGTGCGTGCAGCCGATGTGCGCCCCTTGTGCCGCGTATCGGTGATGGTGATTGTCGAAGAAAACGGCCGGCGCGAGCAGGCCGGCGCCGGTGGCGGCGGGCGCTTCGATCTGACCTACTTTACCGACGAGATCGTGACCGGCTATGTCGAGCGCGCGGTCAAAGAAGCCACCACCAATCTGAAAGCGCAAGCGGCACCGGCAGGCCAGATGACTGTGGTGCTGGGCGCAGGCTGGCCCGGTGTCTTGCTGCATGAAGCTATCGGTCACGGCCTTGAGGGTGACTTTAACCGCAAGGGCACATCGGCTTTCTCCGGGCGCATAGGCGAGCGGGTCGCCGCCAAGGGTGTGACCATTGTCGACGATGGCACGCTTGCCGGACGTCGCGGTTCGCTATCGGTCGATGACGAGGGTGCGCTGACACAATGCACCACCCTGATCGAAGACGGCATACTCAAGGGCTATATGCAGGACGCGATGAATGCGCGCCTGATGGGGATGGCAGCCACCGGCAACGGCCGGCGCGAATCCTACGCCCATATCCCTATGCCGCGCATGACCAACACCTACATGCTGGCCGGTCAGCATGATCCGGAAGAGATCATCGCCTCGGTCAAGGATGGTCTGTATGCGGTAAATTTCGGTGGCGGCCAGGTCGACATCACCAGCGGAAAATTCGTGTTTTCCGCGTCCGAAGCATGGAAAATCGAAAACGGCAAACTCGCTTACCCGGTCAAGGGCGCAACGCTGATCGGCAATGGCCCCGATGTACTGACCCAGGTCAGCATGATAGGTCATGATCTGGCGCTGGATACCGGTGTTGGTGTCTGCGGCAAAGAAGGGCAGAGCGTGCCGGTAGGCGTAGGCCAGCCAACCCTGCGTATAGATGGCGGACTGACCATAGGCGGTACTGGCAGCTAACAGGTAGTTGAAACAGCCAAAGAGCCCGGACGTATGTGGACGTCCGGGCTCTTTTCTTTATCTGCGCTTAGTGTGTTGCATGTTGCAATATCGCAGGCAGTTTTTCCAGCCAGATGGCCCTGGCGCGTTGCGAAGCGAATGTGGTGTTGGGCGTTTCGTCATGGAGGTTGGACACAAAGACCAGCGTACGCCCGCCCTTGCTGGCCCAGCCGACAAACCAGCCGGTCTGCAGTTTTTCGCCGCGCGCCGAGCGCCGGCTGGCGTTGCCTGTCTTGCCATAAATCTGCCAGCCATCCATATCGGGCAAGCGGAGAATGTCGCGCGTGCAGCGGTAAGCTTCATCCGACACCGGCAGTTCGTGCCTGACCAGTCTGGTGAGGAAGGCGGCCTGCTCGTCGGGGCTGATGGCCAGCGAAGAACCCAGCCATGACTGGGTCAGGCCATCATGCTTGCCCATATTGCCGCTCAGATCGCGGTTGCCGTATGCAAAAGCATCGACATAGCGCTGGAATTTATCCATCCCCAGGCTTTGCGTCAGCCGTTGCGAATACCACACCACCGAATAGCGCATCCAGTGTGCGGGCGTGGTGGTTTGCGCCCACTGTGGCAAAAAGGCTTCGTCCTTGCCGTTGTAAGGCAGTGCAGGCAGCGTCGCTGTGCGCAAAAATCCGCTGTCGTAGCCCATCAGGCTTAACGGAATCTTGAACGTGGAGGCGGGCGACATGCGGGTGCTACATTCGCCCTGGCGGCTGACGGTTTTGCCCTGACTATCCTGAACCAGAAAACAGCTGGTAGCTTGAGCCGGTAGCGCCGACAAGCTGATGCAAAACAGGGCAAGGGACAGGGATCGGGACATCAATATAGACCGGAATGTAACAAGTAGCAGAGGATGCTAAAACAAAACCGGTATGCGATGAGGTTCAAGCGGGGGCGTGGTGTAACAGGCGCGCCTGCCCGCAAGCATGGGCAGGCGCGCTGCGATCAGGCCGTTTGTTTGGCGAGAGCCGGATCAAAACGCTGTTCCAGATAGGCGATAATGGCTTTGGATTCATACAGCCAGCGTGTCTTTCCGCCTTCTTCTATGCGCAAACACGGCACCTGCACCTTGCCGCCTTCACTTTGCAGGCGCGAGCGCGCGGCCACATCGTTTTTGGCATCGAGCAGCGCGATATTCAGGTTCAATTTGTGCAGGGTGCGCCGTGTCTTGACGCAGAACGGACAGGCGTGGAACTGGTAAAGCGCGAGCGACTCCGTGGCGGCGTCAACATCGGCCTGCTCGGCCGGACTGCGTTTGAGTTTGCCCGGGCGGGTCAAAAAGTCGATGCCAACAATCAGCTGCCCCAGCCCTACACGTAAAGCCTTGATAAACATGATGCGTTTCCCTTTTATGTGTGCTTTGGCCGGCAGTTTACCTGAATGGCTTACTGGCTGTCTGCCAGATAACGTTGTTCCAGATGTGCGCGCAGATACGCCGGGTTCAGCGCCTCGCCACTAGCTTGCAGAATCAGCGCCGGCGTTTCCAGCAGGCTGCCCTGTCGCCAGATGTGGCTATCCAGCCAGCCCGTGACCGGAGCCAGATTGCCGGTGCGGATGTGCGTTTCCAGCTCGGGGGTATCCCGGCGTAAGGTGGCGAAATATTGAGCGGCGTACATCGCGCCCAGTGTATAGCTGGGAAAGTAGCCGAAACTGCCATCGGTCCAGTGAATATCCTGCAAGCAGCCGTCGCGGTAGTTGCCGCGCGTGTCCAGGCCAAGCGCAACCTGCATTTTTTCATCCCATAGTGCCGGAATGTCCTCGGCCTCTATTTCGCCGGCAATCAGCGCCGCCTCGATCTCGAAACGCAGGATGATGTGCGCGGGGTAGGTCAGCTCGTCGGCGTCGACGCGGATCAGCCCGGGTTTGACCCGGCTATAAAGCCGGGCAAGGTTGGCGCTATCCAGTGCTACCTGATCGCCCAGATGCTTTTTCACCAGCGGCGTGATCAGCTCGAGAAATGCCGGACTGCGCCCCAGTTGCATTTCAAAGGCCAGGCTCTGGCTTTCGTGTATGCCCATCGAGCGCGCCTGCCCGACCGGAAGGTGGACCAAGTCTCTTGGCAGATGCTGCTCGTAACAGGCATGACCGGTTTCATGCACGATGCCCATCATGCTCTGCATGAAATCGTCTTCACGGTAGCGTGTGGTGATGCGCACATCCTCGGCCACCCCGCCACAAAACGGATGCAGGGAGATGTCCAGCCGGCCGGCGTCAAAATCGAACCCCAGCAAGCCCATGATTTCCAGCCCCAGTGCGCGCTGTGCTGCGACGGGAAAAGGGCCGTCAGGGCTTAGCGTGACTTCGCCGGCCTGCTTGTCCATCACCTCACGAATCAGGCCCGGCAGCCAGCTTTTGACCTCGCCGAAGATGTGCGTGAGTTGCGTGCTATGCATGCCAGGCTCGAACTGCTCGAGTAGCGCGTCGTAAGGGGCTAGTCCGCTGGCCTCGGCCAGGCGCTGTGCTTTTTCCCGCGCGCATTCGACGACGGGGCGGAAGTTTTGCAAAAAACCTGTCCAGTCGTTGGCGGCACGCTGTGTACGCCAGCCATGCTCGCAACGCGAGCCGGCAAGACTGGATGCCTCCACCAGGCGCTCGGGCAGCAGGTTGGCCTGCTGCCATACCCGCTTCATTTCACGCAGAGATGCGCGGGTTGCGTTATCGGTGGCTTCCGTTTCGGCCTCTTTCAATAGCGTTTTGAGGGTAGGGTCAGTCAGCGTGCGGTGCATCAAGACCTGCAACTCGGCCATGGCCGCGCCACGCGCCTCATTGCCCTTGGTCGGCATCATGGCCGCCTGATCCCAGCCGACCATCGCCGCCAGATGCTGGTAACGGTAAAGCCGGGTAAAGCTGGCCACTAGCGCGGCATAAGACGAGTTGGACATGAGGACTCCGTTGAAAGGTGTGTGCGCGTGATGCGTATGGGTGATTTTATCTGGGTCTTGACCTATATCGGCCAAGACTTGGGTTAAAAATTACCTTGCCCTGTGTATGGGCCCCAATTTTATCCGTGGCCGGTAAAAAATTCCGATAAGTATAATTATCGGAAAAATATTATTATTATGATTTTGTATTTCATGTATTACGTAATAATTTTACATGGTAAAATATCGCAATAAACACCAACAGGAAGTAGCACCATGGCTGAAGATATTTACGCCCGTATACGCACGGCAGCATTCGAACTACTGGCAGAAGGCACCTGGCCAACCGTGGTCGAGGTCAGGGCACGATTAGGCAGCGGCTCCAACACCACCATCAACAACACCCTCAAACTGTGGCGTCAAGAATTCCTCGCAAAAATGGCCACTTCGGCACGGCGGCCGGACTTGCCTTTGGCACTATCGGAAGCGTTTGAAGTCGTCTGGCAACAAGCTTGCGAGCACGCTGAAAATGCACTGGACGTCATGCGTGCCGAAATCGTGACCGAGCGCGTACAGCTACAGGCACAACTGCAAACAGCACAGCAGCTAGCAGAGGACAGACTCGCTTTACTCGCCGAGCAAGCACAGGCACTTGAACTCGGTGAAAAGCGGCAGGCAGAAACGGCTTCTGCCTTGCAAGCCGAAACACAGGCCAGGCAGCAACAGCAGGAACTGCATAAACAGATCTCCGAAAAATTAAGCCACGCCGAGGTGCAAATAATTGCGACCGAGGCGCAGCTGACCGCCAAGCTGCTTGAAGCAGAAGAAGAAACCAAGCGACAGTTACAAGAAGTCAGAGTCGAAGCCGAAAAACGCGAGGCGCTCGCTTATGAGCGCCTTGAGGGCTTGCGCATCAGGCTGTACGAGCAGATAGAAGAAGAACGCAAACAAATGCAGCAGGAGAGGCAACGACTGGAAAACGAAACGCAACAGGCACGACAGGAAACAGCAAGAGTAGAAGCTCTGTGGCAAGAACGCCTGGCTGGGCGCGAACGTGAGATAGGCCATATAAAGGCCAAACTCGAAGGGCTGACCGAGCGCCGCGACGAACTTGAAGTGGCTTTGCAGGCAGAAAAAGAGCAGGGCAGAGCCGCATCCGAAAAGTTGCTGCAACTATCCGGCGATTTGGCTCTGGCCCATGGCGCTGTCGCCGCACAAGAAGAGCGCATTGTCGCGCGCCTGACCATGCTCGTCACCACACAAGGAGAGGCACTGGGTCTATTGACCGAAGCTGAACGCTACGATTATTTACACAAGGCGCTGATCGGCTAATTACGCCTTAGTCGAATAATGGTGTCAGCCAGGTGGCTAATTGCTCAAGTGCGGCGCGATCAATCTCGTCATATTCGCCCAGCCGGCTTGAGTCGATATCCAGAACGGCCTTCACCACGCCTTGGCTATCAAAGACCGGCACCACGACTTCGGATCTGGCCAGCGAAGAACATGCAATATGGCCAGGGAAAGCATCCACATCCTGAACCAGCAGGGTGCAGCCTTGCTGCCAGGCTGCACCACATACCCCTTTGCCAAAATCAATGCGGGTGCAAGCCAATGGCCCCTGAAATGGCCCAAGCACCAACTGCGGCCCTTTAACCAGATAAAAACCGACCCAAAGCCAATCGAAACAGGCATTTAAAGCCGCGGATACATTAGCAAGCGAGGCAATCTGATCCTGTTCGGAGGCAATCAAAGCCTGCAACTGTGGCAATATCTCCGCATAACGTTGCGCTTTATCACCACCGGACACGGCAACTTGATATGACATTTTTTCACCCGGCACATTTACGAAACGGCAAGCCTAACCGGAACATGCAAAAAAGAACACCCGCCACACGGGCGGGCATTCACTCGGCAGCGGGACAATCCGGCATTACATCATGTGCTGTCCGCCATTGATGGCAAAATCAGCGCCGGTAATAAAGGCTGCCGCATCGGAAGCGAGGTAGGCGACCAGACTGGCAATTTCCTCAGGCTTACCCAGACGGCCCACAGGTATTTGCGCAATGATCTTGCTACGCACCTCCTCAGGCACTGCCATCACCATATCGGTACCGATATAACCCGGAGAAATCGTATTAACCGTGACACCTTTACGCGCAACCTCTTGCGCTAGCGCCATGGTAAAACCGTGCATGCCGGCCTTGGCCGAACAATAGTTGGTTTGACCAAACTGGCCTTTCTGACCGTTAATGGACGAAATACTGATAATACGACCCCAGCCTCGCTCCATCATGCCATCAACCGTAGGTTTGGCCGTATTGAAAACCGAGTCCAGATTGGTACGCAGCACCGCATCCCAATCCTGCTTGCTCATTTTGCGGAACGAAGCATCACGGGTAATCCCAGCATTATTGACCACCACATCAATGGCACCAATTTCAGCGGTAATGGCTGCCACCAAATCTTGGCAAGCATCAAAATCGGTTACATCACACTGAAATGCGTGAAAATCGTAACCGCCAGTTTTCATATCGGCAAGCCAGGCGCTTTCCTTGCCGGGCTTGCTATAGGTAGTCACAACGGTATGCCCCGCATCGGCCAGAGCACGGCAAATAGCCGAACCGATGCCCCCCATGCCACCAGTGACCAGTGCAATACGCTTGTTCATGATTGTCTCCTTTATTTGGTTTTATCAAAGTACATGCATTGCATTACTGCAGCATGCTGAAAACAGACAACCAAAACAAGGATGCCGAGCATTCACTCGAAAAAGTGTTGCGCAAGTGCACATCATTCTGACAACCAAGGGTGGGGCATGGCGTGTTTGTACTTTAGTTGCGTGGTGCATATTATTTTACATAATGCACATTATACGAAATACTAGTAGTTACGTGGTTATTGGGGTTTCTGTGATATTTACTGCGACACTACACTGAACATCTTGTAGGTTTTATTTTTGTCTGCTGGAATTTGTAGCATAAATACGCGAGCGCGCTGTGTGCGTATTTCGCAGAGGCGGAGCTTGTCTGCCATGTATGATCCGCTATACCACGCAACAGACCAAAGCCAGCATCGAACCTTCAGTTGGCAGTACTGCGGACTGCTACGACAATGCGCATGCGAAAATCATCAACGGCCTGTACAAGGCGGAGGTTATTCATCGCCGGAGCCCATGAACGAACATGAAGTCCGTAGCGTTGACGACGCTGGAATGGGTTCAATCAGCAACGTTTGCTGGTGCCTCTCGGTTACATTCCGCCAGCGGAGGCAGAAGCAAACTACTATCGCAGTCTGAGCGAGCAGGCAATACCTGCCTGACTCACAAGAGCATAGGTAGGGTATGTGCGGGCGGGGTGTTACCCGCTTCGTGGCGATCCTAGCCCCCTGCCCTGTTGCGCTTAATGGCTTAGCCAGGCATTAAAGCGCATCTCCAGTGCCTGACCATGCTTGACCCAGAAAGCACTGTCTATAGGTGTGGCGTGTGCGAGATTGGCAGGCGCTGTCGGCATACGCACAGCCGTCTCCGCGGGGAGTAGTTGCAGCGCCGACAAGCGGGTCGGGCCGTAATCGATATAGCTGGCGTAGTTTTTCTGGTTTTCCGGCTGGCTGGCAAAAACGACAAAGCGGGTCGCATTGTCAGTGTCGGCGCCCTTGGGAATGGCCCAGTAGTTGAGGTTGTAGATATTGTCGTTCCACATTACGCGCAGCTTGGGCCAGTCTTTCTGTGCGGCGGTGATGCGGCCGTTATAGGCCACGCTCATCACTACCTGATCATAAGCCAGCATATTGGCTGGTTGTGCCGGCGACTCCCACCAGACAATATGCGGCTTGAGCTGTGACAGTTTTTTGAAAGCGCGATCCACACCGGCAGGCGTCGCCAGCACCTGGTAGACATCGGCCGGGGGCACGCCATCGGCCATCAGGGCAAACTCCAGCGTATAGCGTGCACTTTGGTGCATGCCGCGCTTGCCGGGTATACCTTTTACGTCCCAAAAGTCCCGCCAGTTTTTCGGCACGCGCGCGACTTGGTCGGCGTTGTATGCCAAGACTGCAGACCAGCTGAAGATACCGACGCCACAATCGGTGACGCTGCCATTGACGAAATCTGCCGGCATGCCTATACGGCTCCAGTCCAGCCGGGTCAGTCGTCCTTCACTGCAGGCGCGAGTAAGCTCCGGGGAGGAAAGTTCAACCACGTCCCATTGCTTAGTTGGTTTTTTAGCCTGAACAATCTCCCGGTAATAGTCACCGTTGTAGTCACCGCCATTGACGACTATGCCGCTGCTGTTGTGAAAGGGCTGGTAAAATGCAATTTCCTGTGCTGCCTTGTTGGCACCGCCGAATGACAATACGTTAAGTTCCGCAGCTTGCACGTGACTCACCCATGCGCTGGTTAGCACCAGAATCAGGCCTCGAATATGCATATTCCCTCCTAGCTTGCGATTGTTTTATGACTTAGCCGTTTTTAAACAAAGTTAGCTGAAGCATCAAGAAAATCAAACATCCAAAGCTGCTGCATGCCCCGCCCGCAGCGCACCTTCGATAAAGCCCAATGTAGCCGCATCACCAGCCAGCCTGACATCCAGCCCGGCCCGCTCCAGTTTTAGCGCCAGTGTATTGTCCGGCTGCGCTCCCGTTGCCAACACCACCGAGTCGGCCTTTAGCCTCGCTTCTCCTTGTGCGGTATGGTAAATGAGCGTGTGGCCATCGATCAGCGACACGGTCGCGCCTGCTATCAGGGTGACCCCATGTTCATTCAGCTCATGCAACACGCGCCAGCGGCGCACGATAGATAACTCCTGGCCGAAGTAGCCCTTTTCCTCCAGCACTGTCACCTTGCGCTTACGCGCCAGCAAGAACTCGGCCAACTCCAGCCCGACCAGGCCGCCACCGATAATGGCGACATGTTCACCCAAAGGCATCCACAGGTGGCTGAGCTTTTGCAGCGCGGCACTGCTATCGGTCACGCCGGACAAATTACCCGCTTTCATCATGACGCGCTGCGGCAGCGATAACTTGCGTCTGGCAACTTCTTCCGCGCCATCGCCGGTCAGCAGCGCCCGAAGTTCATCGCCACTAAACACATGGGACTGCTCGACACCGGCAAGAGCAGGCGCTGCGCGGCGTGCACCGCTAGCGACAATGACGGTGTCAGGCTGCAAGGCCGCGACCGTCTCGGCGCTAGCTTCGAACTCCAGGCGGATATCGATGGGCAAGACCCGTACTTCATGCAGCAGATAATCCAGCAGTTTGCCGTTTTCCGGGTAAGCCAGCGCGGCAAAAAACAATGTGCCACCCAAGCGTTTGCCTTTTTCCAGCAGCGTGACGCGATGACCGCGCATGGCGGCACTGCGCGCCGCCTCCAGACCGGCTGGGCCGCCGCCGATTACGACGACATGGCGCGCCTGCCCGGCCGGTGTGGTGGGTAGCTTGTACTCGTGGCCGGTTTGCGGGTTGACTGCGCACTTGACGCGCTCGTTAATGAAAATCTGGCTGACACAGGCATAGCAATAGATACAGGGGCGGATGGCTTGTGCGCGGTTTTCGATCA
The DNA here is from genome assembly GCF_009831765.1 of Craterilacuibacter sinensis. GTDB lineage: Bacteria > Pseudomonadota > Gammaproteobacteria > Burkholderiales > Chromobacteriaceae > Craterilacuibacter > Craterilacuibacter sinensis. The sequence goes on from NZ_WSSB01000009.1 coordinate 65,711, forward strand.
GCTTGATCGGCAAGTCGGGGTCAGCCAGCAGTTTGCGCCCCATGGCAACAAAATCGCACAGACCCGCTTCGATCGCGCTATTCGCTTCGCCAGGTTCCAGCCGGCCTACCGCAATCACGGGGATACCGATGGCGGTTTTGATTTTTCCGGCCAATGGCAGCAAGGCGGCGGGGCTTTGCATCAGAGGCGCGACCGTAAAATTGGCCCCCTTGCGGGTGGAAGCATAAGCAGAGACATGTACCGCATCTGCACCCGCTTCCTCGGCCAGACGCGCAGCAGTGACCGCATCCTCCTGGCGGACACCGCCGTCAAAGTCGATTTCTTCACCGTCGAGTCGCACCCAGACAGGAAAACCTGCGCCGCAGCGCGCCTTGACGGCACGTATCACTTCACACATCAGGCGGGCACGCTTAGGCAAGCTGCCGCCATAGTCGTCGTCACGCAAGTTGGTGTAAGAAGATAGAAAGCCGGCAATGATATAGGTGTGTCCGGCGTGGATTTCGACGCCGTCAAAACCGGCCTGTTTGGCCCGTAGTGCCGCAGCGGCGAACCATTCGACCATCTGGGCAATATCGGCGTGATCCATCACGCGTATTCTGGGCGCACTCTTGATCTGGTTACTGATAAAGCCGGCCTTTTCTTGAGGGGTGAGCGCCGCCATCATGTCCGAATTTTGCTGCCTGGGCATGGAGGGCACCCATAGCTCGCGTCCATCAACCAGATCGCGAATGGCTGTTTTACCTGCGTGTTGCAGTTGCGCTGCAATCTTGCCGCCATGGCTATGCACGCGGCGGGCAATTTCGGCCATGCCCGGAATAAACCGGTCGTCAGACAAGCCAACCTGATACGGCTCGGCGGTGCCTGCCGGAAAAGCCACCGACACCACACCCATAATCAATAGCCCGGCTCCGCCTTTGGCACGCGCCTCGTAATAAGCCTGGATGCGTTCACCGCAACTGCCGTCATGCTCGGCAAAGTTGGAACCCATCGGCGCCATCATAATGCGGTTTTTCAGTTGCAGCGTACCGATACGGGCGGGCGAAAGTAAGGCTGGATACGCACTCATCGAGGGCTCCTGGCTTGAGTCTGGACGCGCCGGCTTGGGGTCGGCAGTATGGTAAGGCAATGTCGTCCTTAGCCAGAGGCCATACATCGTCCATATGGAGGGTGTCACCGGCCTGGCACGCTTACAAAATGGCCCGGCATCCAAATAAAGGGGACAGCATGAAAACCATCGTGATCACCGGTAGCGCCTCGGGTATTGGTGCCGCAACCGCACAGCACTATAGCGCGGCAGGCTGCCGTGTTATCGGCATCGACCTTAGGGGGGCCGATATCGAAGCCGACCTCTCCTGTGCAAGCGGACGAGACAAGGCCATCAGTGAAGTTCTGCAAAGAAGTAACGGTCATATAGACAGCCTGATTTGCTGTGCAGGCCTTGGCGGCAATCACCCCCCGGCTTTGGTCGCCTCGGTCAATTACTTCGGCGTCACGGTTTTGCTTGACGGCCTATTCGAGGCACTGCGCGCCTCAGGCGGCAATGCCGTAGTGGTGGCCTCGGTAGCCGCGACACAGGGCAACTGGGATGGCCACCCGTTACGCGAGGCTTTTTTGGCCGGCAATGAGGAGCAGGCCCGCACTTTGGCCACCGATGCCGGACACGGCATGCTGGCTTACGCAGCCTCCAAGCATGCCATCGTCTGCCATATCCGCGCCCAGAGCAAAATCTGGGGCGAGGCCGGCGTTCGCCTGAATGCCGTAGCACCCGGCGCGGTAGAAACTCCGCTTTTGCAGCAAAGCATGGATGACCCGCTGATAGGCAAAGCGACACGCGATTTTTTGCCGCCATTGGGGCGACGCGCACAACCTGCCGAAATCGCACAGGTGATTGCCTTTCTCGCCTCCGATGCGGCCGTCTATGTGCATGGCAGCTTGCTGGTAGCAGATGGCGGCATCGATGCCATGTCGCGGCCGCAACGTTTTTAAGCCGAACCAGGTTTGCCTAGTCCATTTCAGGGAGGCCGATCGTGCCATTCACCGGCAACATCCCTCCCTCTAGTAGGTCTTTACTGCGATACACCCCGTGATGGAGGATAAAGATGACTGATATGGCGATCTCCCTGGAGCTGCCCGTATTCAAAAGCGAATTGCCTACCCGCTTTGCCCGCGGCTGGCACTGCATCGGCGTTGCTGCCGACTTCCATGACGGGCAGGCGCATACGCTGAACCTGTTCGGCACCCGTCTGGCCGCATTTGCCGACAGCCAGGGGCAGGTGCATGTGCTGGACGCGTACTGCCCGCATATGGGCGCCGACCTGTCGCGCGGCACGGTTGAGGGCGACTTGCTGGTCTGTCCTTTTCATCACTGGCGCTTCGGTGCGGACGGCAAGTGCAAGGAGGTACCGTACTGCAAACGCGTGCCGCCCAAGGCCAAGACCCGCCGCTGGCTGACCTGCGAGGAAAACGGCCTGCTGTTTGTCTGGCATAACGCCGAGGGCAAGGCACCGGCGGCGGAAGTGGTGATCCCGCACCTGCCTGAGCTGGACAGCGACGAATGGTCGAGCGACTGGATGCTGGATACGCTGATCATTGATACCAACCCGCGCGAGCTGGTCGACAACCTGGCCGACGCGCAGCACTTCGGCCCGGTGCACGGCTCGCCGACCAAGTATTTTGCCAATGTGTTCGAAGGCCATATCGCGCAGCAGATATTCCACGGCGACTCCGAGCGTCTGGGCGGCGATCTGGTGGCCGAATCGGCGTACTACGGCCCGGCCGTGCACCTGACACGCATGCGTGCCGAGTTTGACGGGCGCGTGGTTGAATCGATTCTGCTCAATGCCAATACGCCGATCACCCAGACCAGCTTCGAGCTGCGTTTTGGCGTGCTGGTAAAAAAGCAGCCTGACTGGAGCGAGGCGCAGAACGCGGAGCTGGCACGCAATTATGTGCAGCAGAACCGCAATTCCTTCTATCAGGATGTGGACATCTGGAAGAACAAGATCCGCGTCAACAACCCGGTGCTGGCCGAAGGCGACGGCCCGGTCTATCAGCTGCGCGAATGGTACGAGCAGTTCTTTATGGATGAGAACCAGGTGCCGGCCAAGCTGGCAGAACGCGTCGAGATCGTGACGTGGGACAAGCGCTAAATTGAAGAACATAAAACCGGCCTCGGCCGGTTTTATGCTTTTGCTGCACGGCAGCTTACCTTCGTGGCAGGTGTTCGCAATGTACTAAGCCAAACAAGAAAAAGGCAGCTTGCATCTGCCTTTTTGCTTTGAGAGGTTGCCGGAGCCGGCAAATTTGCCTGCCTGTGGCTGGCTGAGCATGATACGCACCCGTTCGGTTTGTCGGCGCACACCAGTTTTGGTGAAGATAAAGTGCAGATGGGCACGCGCGGAGTCGTGGCGTATACCCAGTTCCGCCAGTGCATCTTCGTGCCACAACCATGGCTGCCTGTTTTTTAGGCGGACCATCCCAAGCATTGCCAGGCAAGGCCTTCCCGAGTTTATCCACAAGCCACCCCCAGCTTTGTCCGCGAGTACGGTGGATGAGTCGGCGTATGGAAAAAGGGATGGCGTGCGCTGCATGATGTCCTCCCATTAATGCGCCGGAGTTTGCCATTTAGCCCACGCCATCCCTGGCTCAGGTTTGACTCGCCTGTTGCCCGCTAACTGCCCCACACTTTTTTGGCGGGGATAGCGACACCCAGCAAACCCTGTATCGCCGTCGAAATGCCGTCGACCGGGTAGGCCTTGCCGCCGTTGCGCGCCTCCGGCCCCGAGCGCCAGCCATCGCACACCGATACCCGGTCGCCCTCGATCTCGAACACCTGGCCGCTCACCCCGCCACTTGCCTTGCTGGCCAGCCACACCACCAGCGGCGCGACATTGGCCGGGTCGTAGTGGTCGAAGCCGGCGTCCGGCTTTTTCACCAGCTCCGGCATGCCCTGTTCGGTCATATGGGTGCGCGCCGCCGGTGCCAGCGCATTGGCGGTAATACCGTAGCGCGCAAGCTCGGCCGCCTGCACCAGCGTCAGCGTCGCGACGCCGCCCTTGGCTGCGGCGTAGTTGGACTGGCCGATCGAGCCTTGTAGCCCGGCGCCCGAGGCGGTGTTGATAATGCGCGCATCGATCTGGATGCCGTCTTTGCTGAGGTTGCGCCAGCGCTCAGCCAGCACCCGAGAGAGGCAGAAATGCCCCTTCAGGTGCACGCGCATCACTGCGTCCCAGTCATCCTCGGACAGCGACACGAACATGCGGTCGCGCAGGATGCCCGCGTTATTGACCACGGCGTGCACCTCGCCAAATGCGGCCAGTGCCGCATCGACGATGGCGCGCGCGCCATCGAGCGAGCAGATGTCGCCGGCGTTGGCCAGCGCCTTGCCGCCACTGGCCTGAATGTCGGCAACGACAGCTTCTGCTGCCTCCAGCCGGATATCGTTGACCACGACATTGGCGCCCTCGCCTGCCAGCGCCAGCGCATAAGCGCGGCCAAGACCTCCGCCGGCGCCGGTGATGATCACGGTACGGTTGTCACAGTGTTTCATGATGTTTCCCATGCTTGGTGTGGGGCTGCCGCGTGGCCGCGCTCCACCATGTTTACAAACGCTCGATAATGGTGACGTTGGCCTGGCCGCCGCCTTCGCACATGGTCTGCAGGCCGAAGCGCCCGCCCGTGCGTTCCAGCTCGTGCAACAAGGTGGTCATCAGCCGTGCGCCGGAGGCGCCCAGCGGGTGGCCCAGCGCGATCGCGCCACCGTTAACATTGATGCGTGCCGGATCGAAGCCGGTTTCGATCTGCCATGCCATCACCACCGAGGCGAAGGCTTCGTTGATTTCAACCAGGTCGATATCGGACAACTTCATGCCGCAGCGCTTGAGCGCGTATTCGGTCGCCGGAATCGGCGCGCGCAAGTGCCAGATCGGGTCATCACCGCGCACCGACAGGTGGTGGATGCGCGCACGTGGCGTCAGGCCGTAGCGCTTGAGCGCCGCCTCCGACACCACCAGCACGGCAGCAGACGCATCGGCCGTCTGGCTGGATACCGCCGCGGTGATGCCGGGGTAGGCTGCATCAACCGGCTCCAGCTCGGCCATTTTGGCGAGGCTGGTCTCTCGCACCGTCTCGTCAAAATCAAGGCCGTTCAGCGCGACAATCTCGCGCGCGAAATGGCCCTCTTCTGTGGCGTGGCGCGCCTTGGCGTGGCTTTCCAGCGCGAAGGCTTCCATCGCTGCGCGCGACAGGCCCCAGTGATCGGCGATGCGCTGGGCGGCGTAAAACTGATTGACCGGCGCGGCGCCAAAACGCGCCTGCCAGCCCCGGCTTTCAGCAAACGGTGTGCTGTAGCCATAGGCTTGACCTGCCAGCATCGCCGCCGAGATCGGGATGCGGGTCATGGTCTGCACGCCGCCGGCCAGCACCACGTCCATGGTGCCGGACATCACCGCCTGCGCGGCAAAATGCACCGCCTGCTGGCTGGAGCCACACTGGCGATCAATGGTGGTGCCGGGTACAGCCAGCGGCATGCCGGCAGCGAGCCATGAAGTACGGGCGATGTCGCCGGCCTGTGAACCGATGGTATCGACACAACCGAACACCACGTCGTCGTAGTCCTCGGCCGGAATCGCATTGCGAGCAACGATGGCGCGAATCACATGCGCGCCAAGGTCGGCCGCGTGCACATCGGAGAGCGAACCCTTGCGTTTGCCTGTGGGGCTGCGCAAGGCATCGACGATATAAGCTTGAGCCATGGGGCTTCCTTGTCAGATAAAGGTTTTGCCTGGACCGATCTCGGTGTCGGGCGCGAACAGCCAGTCGGCGACGCGGGCCTTGTGAAACGCGGCGTCGCCCCATGACGATGCCAGCGCCCAGATGCGCTTCATGAAAATCTGCAGGTCGCACTCCCAGGTGTATCCCATCGCGCCATGCAGCTGGATGCCGTTACGCGCCGCCAGTGCCGCCGCCTCGCTACAGGCCAGACGCGCCTGCGACACATACACGTCGCGCAAGGGGTGGCCATGTTCGACAGCCCAAGCCGCGCGATTGAACACCGGTTTGGCGAATTCGCTTTGTACCGCCACATCGGCCATATGGTGCTTGACCGCCTGGAAGCTGCCGATCGCCTTGCCGAACTGCTTGCGCTGCGCGCTGTAGTCGATGGAAATATCAAGGATGCGCTGGGTCAGCCCCAGCAGCTGGCCGCAGATGGCAAGGTTGCTGCGGTTGATGAGCTCTCGCCACAGCACCTCGCCCTGAGCCGCATCGGCCACACGGGTGCCGGCGCCAGTCTCCAGGCTGACGCGGTACAGCCGCCGCGCCGGGTCCACGCTGGCCAGCGCACTGACATCGACCGCGCTGCGCGGTACGGCATGCACCTCCGAGTCGGCCCAGGCCAGTACCAGATCGGCGCGATCGGCGTCGGCCACCAATGGGTTAAGCGGATGGCTGATGGCAAGTTGCAACTCGCCGGCAGCCAGGCGCGGCAAGGTCGCTTGCTGCAAGGATGGCGCATCGGGCAGCGCCGCGATCAGGCAGGCGGCCGGATAAGCGGTATTGAGCGCAGCGTCCGGTACCGCGTAGTAGCCGAATTCCTGGCTCAGCAGCGCCCAGTCGGTGTCAGCAAGCCCCAGTCCGCCAAAGGCCTCGGGCACCGACAAGGCACTCAAGCCCTGCGCGGCGATCAGCTCTTGCAGCTGCGGGCTGATGCCTGCATCCAGCTCCCAGCCTTCGCGCACGCGTTCGGGGCTGGCTTCGACCATCAGGAGAGCGCGCATGGCATCGCGAAATGCGCGCTGGTCGTCGGTATAGGTAAAGTCCATCGTATTCCCCTTTACTGGCGCGGCATGCCGAGCATGCGTTCGGCGACGATATTGCGCTGAATCTCGTTACTGCCGGCGTAGATTGGACCGGCCTGCGCGAACATGAAACCCTCCATCCAGCGCCGTGACTCGGGCGTATCCAGCTCGGCGCGACTGCCCAGAATGCGCAAGGCGGTGTCGTGCAGCAGCAGATCAAGCTCGGACCAGAAAATCTTGTTGGTGCTCGATTCCGGCCCGATCTTGCTACCCTTTGCCAGCATGGAGACGGTGCGGTAGGTCGACAGCGCATAGGCCTCGGTGGCCGAGATCGCGCGTATCACCGCATCGCGGATGGACAAGTCACGGTCGGCAGCGTCGCGGTTGGCCAGATACAGCGTGCGCAGGCGGCGCGCGGTCTGCTGGTAGCGCGCAGGCGAGCGCAGCAGCAGACCGCGCTCGAAACCGGCGGTAGCCATCGCCACATTCCAGCCCTCGCCCTCGGCGCCCAGACAGCAGTCGACGGGCACGCGCACATTGTCGAAGAAGATTTCGGCAAAGCCGGCCAGACCGTTGAGCTGGCGGATAGGCCGTATCGTCACGCCGGGGGTATCCAGCGGCACCAGCAGATAGGACAGGCCGTGATGGCGCTGTGAACCGGCTTCGGTGCGGAACAGGCCGAAAATCCAGTCGGCCCAGCGTGCGCGCGTCGACCAGGTTTTCTGGCCGTTGATCACGTAATGGTCGCCGTCGCGCACGGCCGTGGTGCGGATTGCCGCCATGTCCGAACCGGCACCCGGCTCGCTCCACGCTTGAGCCCACATATCGTCGCAGGCGGCCATGCGCGGCAAGAAGCGCGCCTTCTGCGCCTCGGTGCCGTACTCCATCAGCGTGGGTCCCAACAGGAACACGCCGTTCTGGTTCAGGCGCAAGGGCGCGTCGGCTGCCCAATACTCTTCCTCGAAGATCAGCCACTCGAACAGGCTGGCGCCGCGCCCACCCAGCGCTTCAGGCCAGGTGATGCCGGCGTAGCCTGCGCTATTGAGCGTCTTCTCCCAGGCGCGGTGCGCCTGAAAGCCCTCAAAGGTGTCGTAATCCGGCAGTGCCTCGCGCGGCACATGCTGTTGCATCCAGGCGCGCACTTCGGCGCGAAAGGCGTTTTGTTCTGCTGTGTAGTGCAGGTCCATGGCCAGGCTCCGCTTAAAAGTGCGCCGTGCGCTTTTCGACAAAGGCGTCCCGGGTCTTGGCCGAGTCCGGACTCATATACGCCTGCAGGGTAAAGCCCTGCTCCCAGCGGTATTTGGCTTCCAGATCGCCATCCTCGACCCCGTTCAGCGCCTCTTTGGCGATGCGTATCATCGCCGGGCTCTTGGCGGCGATGCGCGCAGCCACCTCCAGCGCGGTGTCCCGCAGCTCGGCTGCGGCCACCACGCGCTCGAGCGCTCCCAGGCGCAACGCCTCCGCCGCACCTATCATCTCGCCGGTAAAAAACAGATAACGCGTCTTCTGCACGCCGAACATGCGCTGCAGGTGTGCCGCACCTCCCATCGCGCCGCGGTCGACTTCGGGCAGGCCAAAGCTTGCGTTGTCGGCCGCAATCACGATGTCGGCCGCGCCGCAAATGCCGATGCCGCCACCCAGTACAAAGCCGTGCACGGCAGCAATCACCGGTACCTTGTTGCGGTGTACCGCCTTGAAAGTTTCATAGTTGCCGGCATTGACCGAGACGATCAGCGTGTCGTCGGCGGCCAGTTCCTTGATGTCGACGCCGGCACAAAAGCCGCGACCCTCGGCGCGGATCACGATGGCGCGAGTGCGCGCATCGTCGCCGCGTACGGCGATCTCGGCCGCCAGCGCATGCCAGCCGGCAGCAGGCAGCGCGTTGACCGGTTTATGGTCGATCACGATCTCGGCTACGCCGTTGTCGTGCAAGGTGGTTTGAAAATACATGGACGCTTTCCTCCTGCTGTCTGCCCGTCATGGCGGTGATTTTTGCCATCATCCGGCTAAAAACCAGCCGACGCGCACTACAAACGGACTAATCCGCGCTAAACAGCAGGCTGTATTTCCGTGCGTAGTACGGTGGAGGGCATGCGATGCGCGCTACATTTTAGGCCGCAGGCCGTAAGCCACTATCGGCTCGACCTTGCCCGCGTATTGGTGAGTTACCCGCATGTTGCGATCCTCCCTCCCCTTACGCGGATGGTGATATAGCGAGACAAAAATAGTGCCTAAATTTGACATGTGCATACGCGGTCAGATGTAATGCCGTATTGGCTGCTTGCGGCGCAAAGCAGTTGGAATTGCGCCACATCTACAGTCCCCTCTGGATGTGTATATTCCGTCCTGAATACATCGATGCGATCGAAAACTCATGCCATGCAGCAATGGCTTTTGCAATTATGCACATGAATCAAATAGATATGCACCTAGCAGGACTGTGCGTTTAATGTTAAACACAATATAAAAGGAAAATAAAAATGGCAAATGGTGTAGTTGCTGACAACTGGTCACTACAAGAAATTTCTTCGTTGCTGAAAAATGGGTTTAATTCAGAACCATCTGAAGAAATTGTCGTTTCGGATGTAGGTCATTCATATAAACCTGTCTCAAGTGCCGCGATTCAAACTGAAGCCCTTTTTGACTTGGTAACAGATATTATCCTCAGGGATGAAATACTTGTAGAAGAAAAATTTACTAATGCTTGGAAGGTGAACGGCAGCCCAATTAACCAAGCCATGAGTGCCGGCGTAATTAGGAGTTATCCATTCCTCGATGAACCAGAAAGATTAAAAGAGCCTCGAGATAGAATCGTACAGCACATTTGCTCTACGAAACATCTTGCTGACGCACACAAGAAAAACGTTGAGGAGTGGGGTAAAACCAAAACAACCCCAGATGGTCTATTATCTGCCACATTGTGGGGTGGGGCAGGAATGTGTGCCAGGAGCTTTGTTTACGAAAAAAGCTATACTCCCCATCCACTACGTAAGAGACTTTTCCTTAATTCAGGTTTCCTCCTTCCTGCTCAAGATGCCCTGCATCAAGTGACTACTTTCCTAGACGATAACAGGGTAAAAGTCTCGAAAAAAATATACGGCAACGACTCTCTTTACTCCGGATGCTTAAAGATACCTTCTTTACCTGTACGCGTAATTCAAGAGTCTTCGTCAGCCAGTCAAATCATCTCAATTGCACTGGAAATGAGATCAGACTTCAAGAATCTAAGAGAGTGGTTAAAAATTTTTCAGAACTCGATGACATTAGAAGACACACAAGAACTTATTAAAAAAAGAAAAGAACTAGATTCAGTTGCGGAATATGTAAGCAACAAAATTGGATTAGCCGATGAAAAATCCACTTCTTCTTTAGAAGTTGGCATAGGGATATTCAAGCTGTCATTTGGCATAGGAAACCAAATCAATCACTTGAAAAATCAATTTGGGGTAAGAGCCACGCTTAATAGGCTAATTTTTGGCTCTAGTGGAAAAAAAGAATTAGAAAAATATGTCAACATGTTCGATGAAAAAGGCTCCGGCATTGGTTACGAAGTTCAGCGCCACTTTAGCGGAAATTCTTAAGCTGGCGCTCAACACTCACAGGCTAAAACTTGCACTTTTGCTCTGTACGTTAGCTCCACGTTATGCACTAAATCAAAGGAATAGATTACCCTTTACTTTCCGGATACCGCGACGGCTGCGCAAAACGCGATAGCAAGGCTTCGGCTTGTGCCGCGATGCCGGAAATCAAAGCCTCGCAACTGACGAGTTCGTCTATCGCCGCCGCCACCTGGCCGCTGGCCAGCAGGCCCTCGTCCGGTACGCCATCGACCATGGAGCGCTGCAGCAGCATGGGCTGGCTCGCTGCCATCACCGTCTGGCTCAAGGCCGCCGGGTCTTCCTTCAAGGCCCGCAACAGGGTTTTCAGCATATGGGCGTTGCTCATGCCGGTTTCGTTCTGAAAGCGGTGCGCGCTCTTGATCGCCAGCCACAGCCGCCCCAAGGGACTGGCCTGCTCCAGCTTTTCCAGCACCGGGTTGCGGATCAGGCGGTGGCGCATGCCGTCGACCGCCAGGCTGACTTCGATGCGGCTGACGTCATCGACGGTAACGTATTTTTGCAGCGTCGATGCCGGCACCGGCGAATCCGAAGTCATCAGAAAGCGCGTCCCCATGGCGATACCGGCGGCGCCGGCCGCCAGTGCCATCGCCAGGCCGCGCCCGTCGTGAAAACCGCCGGCGGCCAATACCGGCACCTTGACCGCATCCAGCACCTGCGGCAACAGGATGGTGGTCGGCACCGAGCCGGTATGCCCCCCCCCCTCGCCGCCCTGTATCGTCACCGCATCGGCGCCCAGCGCGATCGCCTTTTGCGCGTGCTTGAGCGCACCCACAGTCGGGATGCACAGGATGCCCGCATCTTTCAGGCGCTTGATCTGCGCCTTGTCCGGCCCGCGCCCGTAGCTGACGGCCTTGAGGCCATGCTTGATGGCCAGCCCGATAATCTCGTCGGCGTTGGGCTGGAACAGGTGGAAATTGATGCCGAATGGCGCGTCCGACAGCGCCTTGACCCTGAGGATTTCCGGCTCGACCGCTTCCGGACGCAGCGTTGCCGCCGCCAGAAAGCCGAAGCCGCCGGCGTTGCCGGTGGCAGCCACCAGACGCGCATCGGCCACCCAGCCCATCGCGGTCTGGATAATGGGGTAGCGGCAACCCAGCAAGCGGGTGATATCGGTGTCCAGCAAACTCATGCCTCGCCCTCCTTGTTGGCCTTCACCATCGCGCGCGCGTCGTAGCCGCCCAGCTTGTCGCCGGACAAGAGCTCGTTGTGGCTGTGGGCGAAGTGGTGCCAGGCAAAGGCCGCGTCCATGCTGGCACGCTTGCCCATCAGGTCTTCGGCGTGGTTGATCGCCTGCTTGGTCAGCGCCAGCCCCATGCGCGGCATCGCCGCCATCTTCGCCGCCATGCCGGCCACCGTGTCCTCCAGCGCCTCGCGCTCGACCACACGGTTGACCATGCCCATCTGGTACGCCCGCTCGGCACTCATCTTCTCGCCAAGGAGCAGGAACTCCTTGGCAATGCGCGGATGCAGTTCGAACGCGTGGGCGAAATACTCGACACCGGGAATGCCCATCCGTACCACCGGATCCTGAAAGTAGGCATCGCTGGATGCCACGATCAGGTCGCACACCCAGGCCAGCATCAGGCCGCCGGCAATGCACGCGCCGTGCACCATGGCGATGGTCGGCTTGGGCAGCTCGCGCCAGCGCCGGCACATGCCCAAATACACCTCCTGTTCGCGTGCATACAGAAATTCGCCGCCGGGCTTGTTCGTGTGGTCCCACCACAGGGACGCATTGGCATCAAAAGACTTGTTCACATCGCGCCCGGGGGTGCCAATATCGTGACCGGCCGAGAAATGCCGCCCGGCACCGCCAAGCACGATGACCTTGACGCCATCGTCACGCGAGGCGCGCACCAGTGCCGCGTCCAGCGCGTAGGTCATCTGCGAATTTTGCGCGTTATTGAAGCCCGGCCGGTTGAGCGTGATCCACGCCACCTGTTCTTCGACACGGTACAGCACCGGCTCGTCGGTCTCGTATACCGCATCGTCCGGGCGAGAGACAAAATTCTGGTCGTTCATGTTCGGCCTCTTATTTGGTGCGTCATCGCTTGGCAGTGCAGGGGGCTGGCTGGGCAGGTAGCAGCATCGATGGTGGGTTACGCCGGCAACGCCGGCTAACCCACCCCACACCACCAGGCCCACCCTGCCCGCTCACAACGCGGCGCGGTTGGCTGGCGGGTTGCCCTTGATCTGGGCCGCGCGCATGTCGTGCGGGTCGAGGCGACGGATGATGACCAGCTCCTCCTGGCTTGGCGCGCGCGTTTCGGCCAGGTTCGCTATCGCCAGCAAGGGGAAACCGGTTGCTGCCTGCACCTGCTCGAGCGTCACCCCGGGGTGCAGCGAGATCACGCGCACGGCGTGATCCGGACCGCCGAAGTCCATCACACACAGGTCGGTGATGATGCGCCGCAGATCAACAAAATCGGCCTTCACCCCCTCGCCCCAGCGCGCACGGTTGTAGCCGACGCCGGACACCATATCGACTTCGCCCGCGACAAAGACGCGCGGATTGTGGCTGGGCACCAGCATCGAATTGGCGTGGTTGATGCTGTTACCCGGCAGGCCGCGTACCCCCAGCATCGCTGCCTTGGGTTTTTCGTAGCTGCCGATCACCGACAGATTGGTCTGCCCGAAGCGGTCGATCTGGGTCGGCCCTATCATCGCGTGCCGGCGCCCGCCCCAGACGCACTCGAACACCCGCTCGAAGCCCATATAACCGGCGTAACGGGGCTCGAAATCGCCACGCGGCCCCAGCGGAATCGGCTCTTCCACCAGGAAGGCTTCGCTGTCGGTCATCAGGAGTTCCGGCGTATGGGTGAGTTTGGCGAGGCTGGCGCCCAGGCGCGGGATCACGCCGATGCCGGAGGCGAGAATCTCGCCGTCGCCACGCCAGGCGTCGGACGCGGCCGTGATCATCAGCTCGGCCAATGTGTAGTCAGAATGTTGGCTCATGCGTCTTCCCTCAAAAAACCGGATGTTGCAGATCAAGGAGCCGTGCCGGCAGGCCCGCCTCGTGCCGGTAAGCCTCTTCGCCGCCGGCGATATAGCGCGCACGGTAAGCCTCCCAGCCGCCATCTTCTGTCGCCGCAGCGGCGTAGGTTTTCATATGCGCCAGATCCCAGCCGTAGTCGGGGTTGTTGAGCGTCGGGTGCGCGCCGCCGGGCGCATGCACCACCCCCGTCACCAGATAGCGCTCGAACAGATTGGCTTTCGCCTCGGAGGCGGTCAGCGAGAACTTGTCTTGCAGACGCTCGCAGCTGACAAAGCTCTCTTTGGCCGCGCGGGCAAACAGAGCGTCGAAGTAGGCGTCACGGCCGGTAATCAGGGTATTGCCCCAGCGGTCGGCGTCATTCACATGCAGCAAGGCCACGTCCAGTTCCAGCGCAGGCATCGCCAGCAACACCTCGCCGTCGTCGTAGGGCGAGGCGATCGTCTTGATTTCGGGGTTTTTCGCCAGCACGTCGGTGGCGAGGCCACAGCGCGTGGGCAAAAACGGCAGGCGCATGCCGGCGGCGCGCAAGCCCCACTCCAGCATGCCCTCGTCCAGCTCCATCAATTCCAGCATGCCCGCTTCGCGCGCCTTGCGGTAGAACGGTTCCAGCGGGATCGCGTCCATGGTGACAAAGCCGAACACCAGTTTTTTCACCTTGCCGGCGGCGCACAGCATGCCGACTTCCGGGCCGCCATAGGCCACCACGGTCAGGTCGGTCACGTCCGAGCGCAGGATCTCGCGCACGATGGCCATCGGCTTGCGCCGCGGGCCCCAGCCGCCGATACCGATGGTCATCCCCGATTTGATACGCCCCGCTACCGCCGCGAGCGTCATTTCCTTGTTCATGCCGCGTCCTTTTTTTCGTTGAAGCCGACACTGAAGTCGTGCCCCCAAATACTGACCTCGGTTGCCTCGAACACCGTATGCCGCTCCCAGTCGCACACCAGGCCGCCGTAACCGTATTCGAGTGCGAAGGTCGACGGCGTCTGCATGTAAAAGGAGGTCATCTTGTCGTTCAGGTGCTGGCCCAGCGTCGCCATCTGCTTGACGCCGTGTTGCTGCATGCGGTCGTGGGCACGACCGACATCGCTCATGCCCGGCACTTCCAGCATGATGTGCACACAACCCTCGGGCGACGGAAAACCGGCCAGCGCCAGGCTGTGATGGCGGCCGTTGGCGCAGTGCAGGAAATGGATGGGAATGGCCGGCGCCGACGGGTCGGGACGGAAGTTGAAGATGTCCGACACGCCAAAACCCAGCACCTTGGTAAAGAATTCCAGCGTGGCGTCGAAATTGAGCGCCGGCAGCACAGTGTGCCCCAGCCCCATCTCGCCGGTTACGAAGTACGGCACGCCCTGCGGCGAGGCAAAGGGGCGCGCATCCAGTTGCGGGCCCCAGAAGAATTCGTGACGGTTGCCCGAAGGATCGGTGACCCGCGCCAGCGCATTGACCTTGCGCGATGTGCAAAGTATTTCGTTTGCCAGCTCGAATGGGATACCGGCACGGTCGAGCACCAGTTGCAGTTCCTTGAACGCTTCCTTGCCGGCAAGCTCCCAGCCCGAAGCCAGATAGCGGTCTTCATGCCCCTGCTCAACCAGAATGCGGTAAGGACGCGCATCGAGCTTGACAGAGACCCCGCCCTCGTCCGTCGTGCTTGCCATCGCACCCAACACATCATGCGCGTAGCGCACCCAGCGCGCCGGGTCGCGACACTGTGCCACCACATACGCCAAAGACCTGATTTCAACCATCACTGCCTCCTCTGCATCGCGATGCCCATGCGGGCAATTGCAAGGATTGTGCGATGGCGCGCAAGCGGCAACATCGTCCATCCGGACGGTCTGCAGGGCATGCAGTTCAAACGTGGCGACTGCAATGGCAAACGATAAAGCAGGCGCGTCCAATTACTGGAATGCATCTCTGCACTAGCCTGCCGCACCCGCGCCTAAGCCAATCAGACGATTCAGCATGCGTGGCCGCGGGTAACACTGACGCGTCAACAGCCAAGGTGAGGCCTTATGCACGTCCATCCTTCCCCCATTCCCGAGGGCCGCTTCGTCACCCTGCCTGACGGGCTCAAGCTGCACTACCACGACGAAGGCACAGGCTTGCCGGTGTTGTGGCTGCACGGTAGCGGCCCAGGTGCCAGCGGCTACAGCAACTTCAAGGGCAATGTGCCGGCCTTTAGCGCTGCAGGCTACCGCTCGCTGGTGCTCGATCTGCCCGGCTTCGGCCTGTCGGACAAGCCGGACAATGTCGATTACGACCTCGACTTCTTCGTCGCCAAGGTGGCCGCCTTTCTCGAAGCCGTCGGCGTGACGCGCTGCGCGGTACTGGGCAACTCGCTGGGCGGCGCCATTGCGCTGGGTCTGGCACTCAAACACAGCGAACTGGTCTCTGCGCTGATTCTGATGGCCCCCGGCGGCGTCGAAGAACGCGAGACCTATTTCGCCATGGCCGGCATCCAGCGCATGGTCGAGACCTATAGCAAGGGGCCGATGGGGCCGGCCGAGATGCGTCACGTGATGACGCTGCAGCTGTTTGACCCGGCGCTACTGTCCGACGAACTGATTGCCGAACGTGCCGCCATCGCCCCGTCGCAACCGAAAAACCTGTTTTCCACCATGCGTGTGCCGAACATGACGCAGCGCCTGGCCGAGCTTGCCTGCCCGGTGTTCGGCTTCTGGGGCCAGGACGACCAGTTCAACCCGGTGTCCGGGGTGATGAAGTTTCTCGCGCACACGCCCGATGTGCGCTTTACCGTGCTCAACCGCTGCGGCCACTGGGTGCAGGTCGAGCACCGCGAACTCTTCAACCGCCAGTGTCTCGATTTCCTCAAGGAGCAAGCATGCCCACAGCCCTGATTCCGCATCTTGCGCGCGAGCTCTATCGCGCGCTGCGCGAGCGGCAAACCGTTGCCCCGCTCAAAGCGCGCCACCCTTCTATCTGCATTGAGCAGGCCTACCATATTTCGCAGGCCATCCTGCGCCTGCGCGAAGGTGACGGCGAGCGCGTGATCGGCAAGAAGATCGGTGTCACCTCCAAGCCAGTGCAGGACATGCTGGGCGTGCACCAGCCCGACTTCGGCTTTTTGACCGACCGCATGCAGCTCGCTGACGGCAGCACGGTCAGCCTCGCCGGCAGCGGCCTGATCCAGCCGCGCGCCGAAGGCGAGATCGCCTTCTTCCTCAAGCACGACCTCACCGGCCCCGGCGTCACGCGCGAGCAAGTACTCGCGGCCACCGCCTGGGTGGCGCCCTGCTTCGAGATCGTCGACTCGCGCATCGCCAACTGGCAGATCGCGATCGAAGACACCGTCGCCGACAACGCCAGCTGCGGCGTGTTCGTGGTGGGGGACGCACGCGTGGACCCGGCCACGCTGGATCTGGCGGCCTTGCGCATGGATATCGAAAAAAACGGCGTGCACGCCGCCAGCGGCCTGGGCTCGGCGGTGCAAGGCCACCCGGCCGAAGCGGTGGCATGGCTGGCCAACACCCTGGGCGAATTCGGCATCGCGCTCAAGGCTGGCGAAGTGATCCTGTCCGGTTCGCTCGCGCCCTTGCTGCCGATTGTTGCCGGCGACCGTTTCAGCATGCAGATCGAGGGGCTGGGCGGCGCGTCCATCGCCTTTAGCGAATAAGCCCCCGCGACTATCAGGAGAAAACCATGAACAAGATCAAGTGTGCACTGATAGGTTCGGGCAATATCGGCACCGACCTGTTGTACAAAATCAAACGCAGCGAAGTGCTGGAGCCGGTATGGCTGGTCGGCATCGACCCCGACTCCGAAGGTCTCGCGCGGGCGCGCGAAATGGGCATCAAGACCACCGCCGATGGCATCGCAGGCCTGCTGCCGCATATCCAGGCCGACGGTATCCGCATCGCTTTTGACGCCACCAGCGCCTATGTGCACAAGGCCAATTCGGACGCGCTGACTGCGCTCGGGGTCAAGGTCATCGACCTCACTCCGGCCGCCATCGGCCCCTATTGCGTGCCGCCGGTCAACCTGGCCGCGCATCTGGACGCCAACGAGCCCAACGTCAATATGGTGACCTGCGGCGGGCAGGCCACCATTCCCATGGTGTATGCGGTCAGCCGCGTACAGAGCGTGGCCTACGGCGAGATCGTCGCCACCGTGTCCAGCCGCTCGGCAGGGCCCGGCACGCGCAAGAATATCGACGAATTCACCCGAACCACCGCCGGGGCGGTGCAAAGCGTGGGCGGTGCGCGCGAAGGCAAGGCCATCATCATCCTCAACCCGGCCGAGCCGCCCTTGATCATGCGCGACACCATCCACTGCCTGACCGACAAGACGCCGGACGAGGCCGCCATCACCCGCTCGGTGCATGCGATGGTCGATGCGGTGCAAAAGTATGTGCCCGGTTATCGCCTGGTCAACGGGCCGGTATTCGACGGCAAGCGCGTCTCCATCTACCTCGAAGTCGCCGGCCTTGGCGACTACTTGCCGCGCTACGCCGGCAATCTCGACATCATGACCGCTGCCGCTGCCAGCACCGCCGAAGCCTTCGCGCGGCGCATGCTGAAAAACGACAAACTCGCGACTGTTTAAGGAATACTGCCATGAACCTTTCCGGCAAGAAAATCACCGTCCACGACATGACGCTGCGCGACGGCATGCACCCCAAGCGCCACCAGATTTCGCTTACGCAGATGGTCGACATCGCACGCGGGCTGGATGAGGCCGGCGTGCCGCTGATCGAAGTCACCCACGGCGATGGCTTGGGTGGCGCCTCGGTCAACTACGGTTTTCCGGCACACTCGGACGCCGAATACATCGGCGCCGTCGTCGAAACCGTCAAACAGGCCAAGGTTTCGGCGCTGCTCTTGCCCGGCATCGGCACCGTCGACCACCTGAAAATGGCGTTCGACCTGGGGGTGAACACCATCCGCATCGCCACCCACTGCACCGAGGCCGATGTGTCCGAACAGCATATCGGTGCCGCGCGCAAGCTGGGCATGGATACTGTCGGCTTTCTGATGATGGCGCATATGAATACCCCCGAGGGGCTGGCGCGCCAGGGCAAGCTGATGGAAAGCTATGGCGCCAACTGCATCTATATCACCGACTCGGCCGGCTATATGCTGCCGGAGGATGTGAAGGCGCGCATCGCTGCACTGCGCGCCGTGCTGGACCCGGCCACCGAGATCGGCTTTCACGGCCACCACAACCTGGCGATGGGCATCGCCAACTCGCTTGCCGCCATCGAAGAAGGCGCCACCCGCATCGATGCCGCGGCGGCGGGCCTGGGCGCAGGGGCCGGCAATACGCCAATGGAAGTGCTGATTGCAGTGTGCCAGCGCATGGGAATCGAGACCGGCGTCGACCTGTTCAAAATATCGGACGTGGCCGAAGACAGGGTGATCCCCATCATCGATTTCCCGATCCGCATCGACCGCGACGCGCTGACTCTGGGTTATGCCGGCGTCTACGGCTCCTTCCTGTTGTTCGCCAAGCGCGCCGAGAAGAAGTACGGCGTGCCGGCGCGCGAAATCCTGCTCGAACTGGGCCGGCGCGGCATGGTCGGCGGGCAGGAAGACATGATCGAAGACACCGCCATCAATATGGCGCGCGAACGGCAAGCGCGCACACAGGCCACCTGCTAAGCCTGCACCTTGCAGCCCTGCTGCCTGATGGCGCGGGGCTGCTGCACACGATGCCAAATCTCGCGCCTGCCGTGCGCGCCTGAACCGGGAGCCTGCCTGATGCCACCCATGACCTCCCAGCTGACCCGCCCGATGTGGGGCGCGATGCTGGCCGCGAGTTTCGCCTCGACCATAGGCGGCTTGCCCTTCAATGCGCTGCCCATCCTCCTGGGCACGCTTTCCGACAGCTTCAGGCTCGGTGCCGCCGCTACCGGCTTGCTGGGTTCAAGCTGCTTTGCCGGCTACCTGCTGGGCACCTTGCTGTCCGCGCTCTATATGGACAAGTTCAACTGGCCATGGCTGACGCGACTGTCGGCGCTGGGCGCCGCCGGCGCGCTGTTGCTGTCCTCGCAGTTGCCGCTGTGGTTCCAGTATCCGCTGTGGGCGCTGGTCGGCTTTTTTGCCGCGCTGATGACCTGCCTGGGGCTGCGCATCATGGGTGCGCTGCCGGACAAGGAGCGTGCGCTATCGCTGAGACTGGCCGTCGAACTGGCGGTGACCTCGGCCGTACTGTTCGCGTTGCCGCCGCTTGTCATCGCCCGCTGGCACTACCCGGGGCTGGTGCTGGCGCTATCGGCCATCATCCTGCTGCTATCGCTCTCCAGCCTGAAGTTGCCACGGCGCGACGCACTGCCCGGTACCCGTGCCGGTGGCGACGCGCGCAGCATCGCCGACTCGCTGCGCCTGCCATGGCCGGCCTTTGCCGCACTGGCGTGCTTTTTTGTCTACGGCACCGGCCAGATCGGGCTGTGGGCATTTCTCGAACGCATCGGCCACAGCCATGCGTTAAGCGCGTCCGAACTGGGGCTCACCTTTGCCGTGCTCAAGCTGCTGGGCGGCGCCGCCGCCGGCTCGCTGATTCTGGTCGGTGAACGCCTGGGCTACCGATTACCGCACGGCATCGTGCTCTTGGTGATTGCCGCCGGCCTGTTCTTGATGAGCCAGGGTGGTTTTGCCGGCTTCGCCATCGGCGCCTGGGTATGGGAAGCCGGCTTCACCTGGGGCTGTATCTACCAGACCGCCGCCATCGCCCGGCTGGATGCGTCCGGGCGTTCGGTGATGCTGATTCCGGCGGCGTTTGCACTGGCGGCCATGCTGGGGCCGGGACTCGCCGGCTTTCTGTCTGCCAGCGGTTTTGCCCCGCTTTACCTGCTGGCTGCCGCCACCGCCCTGCTGCCCGTTGCCGTTTACACCCTGTTCCTCGCGCGACGCATGACCCAGCCCACCGCCCCGCAAGCCGGCGATGTGGCCCAGGTAGCCGATGTACTCTGACGCACAGCCAAGACACACATTTAGTCTGCCCGGACGATGACCCACACGGCATGCACCAGGCAGTATGATGACAGCAATAAGAACCCGGGAGACAGTAATGACGCAGGCTTACATTTTCGACCATGTGCGCACGCCGCGCGGCAAGGGCAAGGCTGACGGCGCGCTTGCCGAGGTCACCCCGACGGCACTTGCCGCACAGACCCTCAAGGCGCTTGCCACACGTAACGAACTGGACACCCGGCAGGTGGAAGACGTGACCCTCGGTTGCGTGGTTGCCGTCGGCGAACAAGGCGGCAATATCGCCCGCATCGCGACCCTGGCAGCCGGATTTGACGAGTCTGTTCCCGGTGTGCAGGTCAACCGCTATTGCGCCTCCGGCCTCGAGGCGGTCAACCAGAGTGCAGCCAAGGTGATGGCTGGCCAGGCGCAGCTTGTCATCGCCGGCGGCGTCGAGAGCATGAGCCGCGTACCGATGGGGGCTGACGGCGGCAGCTGGGCCATCGACCCGGCGGTCGCCTTTCACACCCGCTTTGTGATGCAGGGCGTCTCTGCCGACCTTCTGGCGAGCAAATACGGCTACAGCCGGCACGAGCTTGACGCCTACGCCGCCGAAAGCCACCGCCGCGCGGCGCAAGCCTGGGCCGAAGGCCGCTTTAAACGCTCGATCGTGCCGGTGACCGACATCCTCGGCCTGACGCTGCTCTCGAACGACGAAACCATCCGTCCCGGCACCAGTGTCGAGAGCTTGGGCGCACTCAAGCCCGCCTTCGCCCAGATGGGCGAGCAGGCCGGTTTTGACGCGCTGGCGCTACAACGCTACCCGGATGTGGAAAAGGTCCGCCACCTGCACCACGCCGGCAACAGCTCAGGCATCGTCGACGGCGCGTGCGCGCTGCTGATCGGCTCACTGGAAGCCGGCCGCGCACTGGGACTCACCCCCCGCGCGCGCATCAGAAGCTTCGCCAGCATCGGCTCCGAACCGACCATCATGCTCACCGGCCCGTCATTCGCTGCCGAGCGCGCGCTGAAAAATGCCGGCATGCGCGCAGCCGACATCGACCTGTGGGAGCTGAACGAGGCATTCTCGGCGGTGGTGCTGCGCTTCATGCAAGCGATGGACGTCGCGCACGACAAGATCAACGTCAATGGCGGTGCCATCGCCATGGGCCACCCGCTGGGTGCAACCGGTGCGATGATATTGGGCACCCTGCTGGACGAGATGGAGCGCCGCGGCGACGCCACCGGCCTCGCAACCTTATGCGTCGGTGCCGGCATGGGCATCGCCACCGTTATCGAACGCGTCTGAGAGGGCGGATCATGATCGATTATTTCAAGAGCGAACTGGCCGGTAACGGCATTTTGACCCTGACCATAGACCAGCCTGACAGCCAGGCGAACGTGATGGACCGCCACTTTATCGACAGCTTGCGCCACCACGTCGATGCGGCGCTTGCCGATCCGGCGGTCAAGGGCGTGCTGCTGACTTCGGCCAAGAGCTCCTTCGTTGCCGGTGCCGACCTGAAAGCGCTGGAAGCTTCACTGTCCGAG
This sequence comes from Craterilacuibacter sinensis, assembly GCF_009831765.1. Classification (GTDB taxonomy): domain Bacteria; phylum Pseudomonadota; class Gammaproteobacteria; order Burkholderiales; family Chromobacteriaceae; genus Craterilacuibacter; species Craterilacuibacter sinensis. The sequence continues at coordinate 87,606 of NZ_WSSB01000009.1, forward strand.
ACTCCTGATGCGGCCAAACTCTACAGCGAGTGCCGCGCGTTTTCCGCCTTGCTGCGCAAGATAGAAACCGGCGGCAAACCCTTTGCCTGTGCGCTCAATGGCGCGGCGCTGGGTGGCGGCTTCGAGATCGCACTGGCCTGCCACTACCGTTGCGCGGCCGACGTCAAAGGCATGATGGTCGGTCTGCCCGAAGTCGGCGTCGGCCTGCTGCCCGGTGCCGGCGGCACCCAGCGCTATTTGCGCATGCTGGGCGTGGCGCGCGCCCTGCCCTTGCTGCTGCAAGGCTCGCAGATCAAGCCGGCCAAGGCGCTGGAGATGGGCCTGATAGACGCGCTGGTGCCGGCCGAAGCGCTGCTGGACTGTGCACGCACATGGCTTACGGGCTCACCCGACGCAAGCAAGCCATGGGACCGCAAGGGTTTTCGCATTCCCGGCGGGCAAAACCCGCTGGAGCCGGCCATTGCCCAGCTATTTTTGGGCAGCAACGCGTCGGTACAAGCCAATACCTGCCACAACCTGCCGGCACCGCAAGCCATCTTGAGCTGCCTGTACGAAGGCATGCAACTGCCCATGGACAAGGCGCTGGACATCGAGTGCAAATATTTTGTCAGGCTCAACCTCGATCCGGTCGCCGGCAACATGATACGCACGCTGTTTATCAACAAGGGCAAGGCCGACCGCCTGATGCACCGTCCGGACAGCATCGCCAGACACAAGCACCAGACAATCGGCGTACTGGGCGCCGGATTGATGGGCGCGGGCCTCGCGCTGGTCGCGGCGCAGGCCGGCATCGCGGTGGTGCTGATCGACCGCGACCAGGCGGCAGCCGACAAGGGCAAGGACTATGCGCGCACCCGTCTGGCGCGCGACGTCGAAAAGGGGCGCACGACGCAGGACAAGATGGACGCGATCCTGTCCCGCATCACCGCAACCAGCGACTACGCGCTATTGCAGGACGCAAGTCTGGTTATCGAGGCAGTGTTCGAGGACCGCGCGGTCAAGGCCGAAGTCTTCGCCCGCGCCGAAGCGGCACTGTCGGCCTCGGCCATCCTCGCTTCCAACACCTCGGCACTGCCGATTACCGGCCTCGCCGCCACGCTTGGGCGCCCCGGCAACTTTATCGGCCTGCATTTCTTCTCGCCGGTCGAGCGCATGCCGCTGGTCGAGGTCATCAAGGGCCATGAGACATCCGAGCATGCACTGGCGCTGGCACTGGATTTTGTCGGCCAGCTGAAAAAAACGCCGATCCTGGTCAACGACAGCCCGGGTTTCTTTACCAGCCGTTTCTTTGGCGCCTTCCTCAACGAGGGCATCACCATGGTGGCCGAGGGCATCTCGCCGGTACTGATCGAGCAGGCGGCACACCTGGCCGGCTACCCGGTAGGGCCGCTGGCGGTGGCCGACGAGGTGGGGCTGGATCTCGCGCACAAGGGCGCACAGCAGCGCCGGCAGGACGAGGGCGATAACTATCACCCGGGCTCGTCGGTGCCGGTGATCGCCGAGCTGGTCGTCAAGCACGGCCGCCACGGCCGCAAGAACGGCATGGGTTTTTACGAATATGGCGACAGCGGCAAACAGTTGTGGAGCGGGCTTGCCGCCATCTGGCCGCAAAAAACCGAGCAGCCTGATGTCGAGCAGGTGAAAGCGCGGCTGCTGTATGCACAACTGGCCGATGCCGCACGCACCATGGCCGACGGCGTGCTGTTTGATGCCGCCGACGGTGACGTCGGCGCCTGCCTGGGCGTCGGCTTCCCCGCCTATCTTGGCGGGCCGTTCTCCACGATGGACACCCTGGGTCTGGCTCAAGTAATAGCGCGCTGCGAGCTTCTGGCACGCGAAGTCTCGGCCGAGCGCTTTGCCATCCCCGAACTGCTGCGCGACATGGCGAAAAACGGCCAGCGCTTCTATGGCAAAAACGCCCTCGTTGCGCCTGCATCGCGCAAGGGAGAGGCGGCATGAGCGCGCCACTGAAGGGTGTGCGCATTCTGGACCTGACCCAGCTCTTGCCCGGGCCGATGTGCACGCTGCATCTGGCCGATATGGGTGCCGAGGTGATCAAGGTCGAACCACCCAAGGGCGGAGATGCCGCACGCGGCATGGGACGAGGCGAATTCTCCACCCTGTTTTGCATGCTGTCGCGCAACAAGGGCTCGCTGGCGCTGGATCTGAAAACCGATGCCGGCGTCGCCATCATCAAGGCGCTGGTCAAATCCGCCGACGTGCTGGTCGAGGGCTTCCGTCCCGGCGTGATGGACAAGCTGGGTCTGGGCTGGGCGGCACTATCGGCCATCAACCCCAAACTCGTCTATTGCGCGATCTCCGGCTACGGCCAAAGCGGCGCACGTGCGGCGCTTGCCGGTCACGACATCAACTATCAGGCACTGGCCGGCACGCTGGACCAGAACGGCGCGGCCGGGATGGACCCCATCAGCGGCAACTTCCCGCTTGCCGATATCGCCGGCGGTGCGCTCAGCGCCGCCACCGCCATTCTCGCGGCACTGTTTGATGTCGCGCGCGGCGGCGAAGGGCGTTATATCGATGTCGCCATGGCAGACAGCGCCACCGTGCACAATGTGATGGCGCAAGCCGGCGCGGCGCAGGCCAAGACGGCCCCTGCCCGCGGCGAGGATTATCTCTCCGGCGCGCTGGCCTGCTACGGCGTCTACCGCACCGCCGACAACCGCCACCTGGCCGTCGGCGCCATCGAATTCAAGTTCTGGCAGGCGTTTTGCGAACGCATCGAACGCAACGACCTGATCGCACAAGGCCATGTCGCAGGCGAGCCAGGGCGCGCTGCACGCGCCGAGCTGGCCGGCGAAATTGCCCGCTACACACAGGCGGAATGGACGCAGAAACTGGAGGGGCTGGACGCCTGCGTCACCCCGGTACTCAGCACCGAAGAAGCGCGTACCGATGCCCTTAAGCGTGGTGTAGCCTTTGACGGTGTCCATCCGCTATTCGGTGCCTACCCTGGCTTTGCGCCACCGTTTCGCATGAACGGCTGCGACTTTACTGTCGCGCGCGAAGCGCCGGCACTGGGCGCGGACAATGCGCGCCTGCTGGCTGAAATCGGCTACACGCCACGCGATGCCAACTAAATCCCAACGGAGCCTACGATGACGCAAGCTTCCAGCTACAACCTGGCCGACCTGTTTGAACAGGTCGCTCACGCCGTTCCCGATCGCAGCGCCGTCATCAGCGGCGAAGCCACGCTCAGCTACCGCGAACTCGAAGCGCGCGCCGACGCGCTGGCAGCCCTCCTGGCCCGGCGCGGCATCCGGCGCGGCGACACCGTCGGCCTTTTGCTCTACAACGGCGCCGAATATCTGGCCACGTTTTTTGCCGCCTGCAAGCTGGGCGCGTTGCCGGTCAATATCAATTACCGCTATGTCGGCGCCGAACTGGCCTATGTATTCGACAACGCGCGCCTGTCGGCGCTGGTGTACGCGCCCGCGCTCGCCTCCACCGTTGAGGCACTGCTGCCAGACTTTCCCGCCATTCAGGTGGCGCTCTGTTGCGACGCGGCACTCGAGGCCGAACTGGCCGCCCCTCACGAACCGGCACCCAGGGACGGTCGCAACGACGACGACCTGATGCTGCTGTATACCGGCGGCACCACCGGTGCGCCCAAGGGCGTGATGTGGACGCACAAGGCACTGTTCTTCGGCGCCTTGGGCGGTGGCGATATGTACCGCAAGAGCGGCCAGCCCGTCACCAGCCCGCAAGAATTGGCGGCCATCGCCCAGGCCGGCACGCCTTTGCGCTTCATGCCGGTCGCGCCGATGATGCACGGCGCGGCGATGTGGGCGACGCTGGTATCGCTGTTTGCCGGCCACACCGTGGTCACCACCACGCAAACCGGCTTTGATGCCATGCATGTGCTCGATACCATGGCGCAGCAGCAGGTCAACATCACCGCCATTGTCGGTGATGCGATGGCGATGCCGATACGCGATGCGCTGGAGGCGAATCCGGGCCGCTGGGACTTGTCTGCGGTGTATGTATTCGGCTCGGGCGGCGCACCGTTTGCCCGCCATCTGCAGGACGACATCAAGCGCCACATGCCCAATGCCCATATGGGCAACGGCTACGGCACCAGCGAAGGCGGCGTGATCGGCCAGGGGCCGCGCCCCGACGGCGAAGGGCTGATGACCCTGCAACTGGGGCCGGAACTGGCGGTACTCACCCCGACCGGCAGCTCGCATGTCGTGCCGGGCGAGACCGGCATCCTCGCCCGCGCCGGCCATGTACCCTGTGGCTACTGGGGCGACGAGAGAAAAACCGCCGAGACCTTTATTCAGCTGGACGGCGTGCGCTACGCGCTGCTGGGGGACGCCGCGCGTCTGGAAGCCGACGGCAGCACCATCACCCTCTTGGGCCGCGGCTCGCAGTGCATCAATACCGGTGGCGAAAAAGTCTTCCCCGAGGAAGTCGAGGATGTACTGCGCCGCCACCCTGACGTCACAGATGTGCTGGTAGTCGGCATCCCCGATCCGCGCTGGGGACAGAAAGTCACCGCCGTGGTCAGCCTGCGCCGTGCGGCCAGTGCCGGCGACGAGGCGCTGCTGCGCGAACACTGCCGCGACTTGCTAGCCGGCTACAAGCTGCCCAAACATGTTGTGGTGGTGCCCGAAGTCGCGCGTTCGGTCGCCGGCAAGGCCGATTACCGCTGGGCACGCCAGACGGCCGAGAGCACACTGAAAAACGGAGAAAACTCATGAGCAAGGTCTTGACCCGTATCGATGGCCGGGTTCTTTCCATCACCATCAACCGCCCCGAGGTGATGAACGCACTGGACAGCGAAACCCACCGCCTGATGTCCGATGCGCTGGATGCTTACGCGGCAGATGACGAGTTGTGGCTGTGCGTGCTGCGCGGTACAGGTGGCCAGGCCTTTTGCGCCGGCGGCGACATCGGCGCCATGCATGCAGCCGCCAACGGCGGCGAACCCTATGTGGTGCCGGCCAGCGGCTATGGCGGCCTCACCAGCCGCTTTGACCTTAACAAGCCGGTGATCGCCGTGGTTGACGGCATCGCCATGGGCGGCGGCTTCGAGATTGCACTGGCGTGCGATCTGGTGATCGCCGGCGAAAGCGCACGCTTCGCCCTGCCCGAACCCAAAATCGGTGCCGTCGCCTACGCAGGCGGCATGCACCGCCTGCCGCGCCAGATCGGCATGAAGCGCGCCATGCAGCTTTTGCTCACCGGCGAAACCGTGCGCGCCGCCCAGGCGCTGGATTGGGGGCTCATCAACGAGGTCGTGCCTGACGCCGAGCTGGACGCTGCGCTCGCACGCTGGACAGGCAAGCTCACTGCGTGTGCACCACTGGCGATACGGGCGACCAAGGCCTGCGTCAACGCGGGACTGGATCAGCCACTCTCGGCGGCACTGGCGCTGCAGGACTCAGGCGGCATCGCCGCGCTGGAAGCAATGCGCACAAGCCGCGACGTGATCGAAGGCATTGCCGCCTTCAGCGAAAAACGCAAGCCGCAGTGGCAGGGACGCTAAGCCTCCTCCAAAAGGACGATGAAGCCTGCAAGCACCATGGCAGAATGAAGGTATCAGCCGGGCGACAGACCCGCAACACAGGAGACCAGCATGCCCAGATTGTTCGATCAATGGCGTCAGCACAGCCCGCATTACAACGAGAGCCACGATGCCTGGGGCGAGTCGGTGCGCCGCTTCGTCAGCCGCGAAGTGACCCCCCATATCGATCAGTGGGAACAGGACGGCGAACTGCCGCGCTCGCTGCACCAGAAAGCGGCTGAAACCGGCATTCTGGGCATGGGTTTCCCCGAAGCCTATGGCGGCATCAGCGAAGGGCTGGATACCTTTCACGGCATCATGTTCTCGATGGAAATGGCCGAAGCCGCCTCTGGCGGTCTGCTGGCCGGCCTGATGGTGCACTCGGTCGCGCTCAAGCCGGTGATCGCGCTGGGTTCGGAAGAACTCAAGGCGCGCATCGCACCGGCGGTGCTCTCCGGCGACAAGATCATGGCGCTGGCGGTGACCGAACCCTCGGGCGGGTCGGACGTGGCCAATCTCAAGACCCGTGCCGAGCGCGTCGGTGACCATTATGTGGTCAACGGCTCCAAGACCTTCATCACCTCGGGCATGCGCGCCGACTACTACACGGTGGCGGTACGCACCGGCGGCACCGGCGCCGAAGGCGTGAGCCTGTTGCTGATCGAGAAGGACGCACCGGGCTTTAGCCGCACCAAACTCGACAAGATGGGCTGGCACTGCTCGGATACTGCCACGCTACATTTCGACAATGTCCGGGTGCCGGTGGAAAACCTGATCGGTGCCGAGGGCCAGGCATTTCGCGGCATGATGAAGAACTTCAACGGCGAGCGCCTCGGCATCGCCACCACCTGCTGCGGCTTTGCCATGGTGGCGCTGGAAGAGGCGCTGGCCTGGGCGCAGGAGCGCACCACCTTCGGCAAGAAGCTGGTACAGCACCAGGTAGTGCGCCAGAAACTGGCCGAGATGACGCGCGAAATCTACGCATCGCTGGCCTGGGTTGAGCGCTGCGCGGCCGCAATCGACGCCGGGCACGAAAACCCGGCCGAGATCGCACTACTGAAGGTACAGGCGACGCGCATGCTCGAGTATGTGGCACGCGAATCCTGCCAGATCCTGGGCGGTGCCGGTTTCATGCGCGGCGTGAAGTCCGAACGCATCTTCCGCGAAACCCGCCCGCAGTGCATAGGCGGCGGTACCGAAGAAATCATGCTGGATCTGGCTGCGAAGCAGCTGGGTTATCTGGGATAAAACCGCTAGAGAACGGCGGCCGTGCCCCAAGCGGGTCGGCCGTCTCTGTCTTGCCTGTCACCCCCGAGGAGGCTGCATGTCCGCACCCGAACACTCCCCGATGAACCTTGCCAACGCATTTGACGCCATCGTGCATGGTCGCACCTCGACACGTGCCTTTCTGGCGGAAGCGCTGCCACGCGCCGCTATCGAGCACGCGCTGCATCTGGCCTGCCAGGCCCCGTCCAACTGCAATACCCAGCCATGGCAGATTGCCGTCGCATCGGGCGACGCGCGCGCGCGTCTGGCACAGGCCATCGCCGGTGAAATGGCCAGCGGGCGCATGACGCCGGATCTGCCCTACGACGGCCGCTACGACGGCGTCTACCGCGAGCGCCAGAGCGGCGCTGCCGAGGCGCTGTACGGTGCCTGCCAGATTGCGCGCGACGACAAGGCCGCGCGCAGCCGCCAGTTCATGCGCAATTTCGATTTTTTCGGCGCACCGCATGTGGCGTTTTTCTTCCTGCCAGCAGGTTTTGGCACACGCGAAGCCGCCGACCTTGGCATGTGCGCGCAGACCTTCATGCTCGCGCTGACCGCCATGGGCTACGCCAGCTGCCCGCAAACCTCGCTCAGCTTCCACCCGCAGCAGGTGCGCGCCGAGTTCGGCATCACCGAAGCCTGGCAGCTGATGTTCGGCATTTCCTTCGGCCGCGCCGATACGGCAGCCGCCGTCAACCAGGCCGCCACTACACGCGACATCGGCAGCTGCGTGCTTTTAGCCGGAGACTGAGATGGAAGCTTTCGACTATATCGTCATCGGCGCCGGCAGCGCCGGCTGTGCACTGGCAGGCAGGCTCAGCGAAGACAAGAGCGTGAGCGTGCTGGTACTGGAAGCGGGCGGCAGCGACAAAAACCTGCTCATCGACATGCCTGCAGGCTGGGGCATGACACAGACCCCCGGCCATGCCATGAACTGGTCGTACCAGACTGGCCCCGAGCCCGGGCTGAACGGGCGTCATGTGCCGCTGCCGCGCGGCAAGGTCATCGGCGGCAGCTCCGCTATTAACGGTCTGTTGTATGTACGCGGCCAGCGCGAGGATTACGATGACTGGGAAGCTGCCGGCGCCAAAGGCTGGAGCTGGCGCGAGGTCGAACCCTATTTCCTGCGCTCGGAAAACAACCAGACCCAGCCAGGCGCCGCCCATGGCCACGCCGGTCCGCTCAAGGTGGCCAATCTGGTTGATCCCTCGCCGCTATCGGCCACACTGATCGCGGCGGCAATCGAAGCCGGCATCCCGGCCAGCGCTGACTTCAACGGCGAGCAGCAGGAAGGCGTCGGCTACTATCAGGCGACGCTGAATGGCGCGCGACGCTGCTCGGCTGCGCACGCGTATCTGGCGCCGGCATTGGCGCGCGGCAACCTGACGCTGATCTCCGGCGTCACGGTGACCCGCATCGTATTCGATGGCCTGCGCGCGGCCGGGGTCGAATACCGTCAAAACGGCATTTTGAAGCTGGCCGCTGCCAGGCATGAAGTCCTGCTGTGCGCCGGCGCCATCGCCAGCCCGCAATTGCTGATGCTCTCCGGCATCGGCCCCAAGGAGCATCTGGCAAAGCATGGCATCCCGACGCGGTTCGATGCCCCGGGCGTAGGCGCCAATTTGCAGGACCATCTGGTGGTGCCGCTGATGTGGCGGCTAAAGGCGGGGCAGGCGTCGATGAACAGCCGCCTGACCGGCGTGGGCGTGCTGCGCGAAGTGCTGGCCTACTGGCTGAAAAAACAGGGCGCGATGACCATGCCGGCGGCTGAAGTCGGCATTTTCTGCAAGAGCTCGCCGCAACTGGCGCGGCCCGACCTGCAGTTCCATCTGCTGCCCCTGTCGGGCGAACTGGAATCGGCCAAGAAGTCGCTGCATGCTTACCCCGGCTACACCCTGGCGCCCAATGTATGCCGCCCCACCTCGCGCGGCTATATCCGCCTCGCGTCGGCCGACCCGGCCCAGCCGCCGCAGATCGTGATGAACTATCTCTCCACCGACTACGACATCGACACCACACTGGCAGGCATAGACTGGGCACGGCGCATTGCCGCCGCCCCTGCCCTGGCTGCGGTAACCGAATCCGAGACTTACCCCGGCGCGACCATCCGGGAGCGCGAGGACTTGCTGGCGTTTGCCAGACGAAGCGGCACCACTGGCCACCATCCGGTCGGCAGCTGCCGCATGGGCAGCGATGAGGCTTCCGTGGTCGACACCGAACTCAGGGTACGCGGCGTCAGCGGCCTGCGCGTGGTCGACGCGTCGGTGATGCCGCTGTTGATTTCCGGCAACACCAACGCCACCGCGATCATGATAGGCGAGCGCGCAGCCGAGTTCGTTGCCAAGGCGCGCCGTGCCCGCCTCAGAGCTGGCGAGAAACACAGTGCCTCCATGACACCCAGCCCTGCCGCCGCGCTGTAACGGCAAGATATACGCATGGCACAAGTCCCCGCCATGGCCGCCGGGGTGCGTAAACGGCAGTTCAGTGCCGGCAAACTGCTAAAAGCGGCGCCACCGTGGGCCGAACGCGTCCCCTCTACAGAAGGCCTGACATGCAGCCACAGCAAGCACAAGACATCGCCCCGGCACTGAGTGCCTGGCTCGCCCAGCGTCACGGCGGCAGCGCACGCATTCTGGCACTTCGCCCGCCGGTGCAGGGCTATTCCAACGAGACCTGGCTGCTCGATGCCGAACTCGGGCCGGAGGCCAGACGCCAGCATCTGGTGCTGCGGCTGGCACCGGCTGGGGTCGGCCTGTTTCCCGGCTACGATCTGGCGCTGCAATACCGGGTGATGGCGGCACTGGCCGGCAGTGCCGTGCCGGTGCCTGCGCTCTACGGTTTCGAGGACGACGCCTCCGTGCTCGGGCGGCCGTTTTACCTGATGCAGCGAATCGAAGGACGGGTGCCAAACGAGAACCCGCAATACCATATTCAGGGCTGGCTGGCCGAGCTTGACGCCGACAGCCAGCGCCGCCACTGGTTTGCCGGCATAAAAACCGCCGCGCAGGTGGCGCGCATAGACTGGCGCGCGCAAGGCCTGGATGCCCTTGCCCCCGACGGCGACCCGGTCGCCGTTCAACTGGACGAGCTGGCGGCCTTCCTTACGTGGACCGAGGCGCAAGCGCGCCCCTATCCGCTGATCAGGCGTGCGCTAGCCTGGCTTACCGCGCACCGTCCGCCTTCTCGCCGCGCGGCGCTGGTGTGGGGCGATGCCAAGCTGGGCAACCTGATTTTCGACGACGCAGGCAGGGTCGCTGCCGCGCTCGACTGGGAGAGCGCACATATCGGCGACGCGCTCGAGGATCTGGCGTGGTTTCTGGTGCTCGACCGCTCGTTGTGCGAAGGCTACGGCGTGTCCCGCCTCGCCCACCTGCCCTCACGTGAAGAAAGCATCGCCTGCTGGGAAGCGGCCAGCGGCGAATCTGCGGCATGCCTGCCGTGGTTCGAGCTGTTTGCCGCCGCCCGCCTCGCGGTGATCATGGCACGGCTGGGCAAGCTCTTTACCGAGCGCGGCCTCGTCCCGCCCGAGTTCGAGATGGACACCCACAACGGCGGCTACGCGGTGCTTGAACTGACACTGGCCAAACTGGGCATCACGGAGCAGGCCACATGCTAAGCCGCGGCGATGACTACCCCATCCACCAAAGGCCGGTTCCGCTGGCCGATGCTGGCAGCGAGCGCAACTTTTACGACCGCTACTACTTCAACGCTTACAGCGATGACGGTGGCGTCTATTTTGCCGCCGCGCTTGGCGTCTATCCCTACCTTGGCATCATGGACGCGCATGTCTTCGTGCAACGCGCAGGCGTGCAGCACTGCGTGTTCGCGTCGCGCGCCCTGGGAGGCGAGCGCATGGACACCCGCGTCGGGCCGGTCGCCGTCGACATCGTCGAGCCGCTGGCCCGTCTGGATGTGCGCATCGCCGCGCCCGAACTCGGCCTGTGCGGCCGGCTTTCATTCGCAGGGCGCAGTGCGCCGCTGGAAGAGCCGCGCTTCGTATGGCGCGACGGACCGCGCACCGTGCTCGACCTGACGCGCATGACCCAGCTCGGATACTGGCAGGGCGAGTTGCAACTGGATGGGGAAACCATCGTCGTTGACGGCTGGCACGGCACGCGCGACCGCTCGTGGGGTGTGCGCCCGATCGGCGCGCGCGACGCGCAGCCCATGCTGCCGGCCTCGCCGATGCAGTGGTTCTGGCTATGGGGCCCCACGCATTTTGACGACTGTGTCGTGCACTTTCATAGCAACGATGATGCGCACGGCAACGGCTGGAACCGCCAGTGCGTACTGGTGCCGACCGACGGCGGCCCGGTGCGCCACCTGAGCCAGCCGCGCGTGCATGTCGAATACCGCGAAGGCTGCCGCCAGATCGCACGCGCAAGCGTGACGGGCACCCTTGCCGATGGCCGCGACGCGACCCTGACGCTTGAGTGTGGCGAGCGCGTCTACATGCAGGGGGCCGGCTACAACCACCCCGAGTGGGGGCACGGCCGCTGCCACGGCGAGTTTGCCGTGCATGGCGAGACGCGCGATTGCCGTGCGCTCGACCCCAACGACTTGGCGCAGGTGCACCTGCAGTCGCTCACCCGCGCAACGCTCGCCATAGACGGCGAGCGCACGCGCGCGGGGTGTGGCGTACTCGAGCAGATGCTGCTCGGCCCGCACGCAGCGTCGGGGTGGACATGATGCTGCCAAGCGACGCCTGCCAGGGGTTGCCGCTCAGGCGCGGGATGCTCTTTCGCGCCGGCGTGCTGAGCACACACGACGCGGCGCTGATCGCGCCCGCGCGCGCGCTCGGCATCCGCCACGTCATCGACTTCAGAAGCGTACACGAGCGCGACAACGAACTGTGTCTGTGGGGTGCGCTCTTGGGCGTGCGCAGCCAGCGTGCGCCGGTTGCGTCCGATGTGCGCGCCAGCGATGCGGCGAGCGATGCGCTGATCGCCGCCTTTATCCGCCAACCCGACGCTGGCGCAGCGCGCACCCTGATGCGCGTGCTGTATCACAGCTTCGGCTATGCCTTTTTGCCCCATCTGCGCACCCTGCTTGCGCCTTTGGCGCTGGGCGAGCCGCTGCTGGTGCACTGCACCGCGGGCAAGGACCGCACCGGCTTTGCCTGTGCGCTGATTGCCAGCGCCGCCGGCGTTCCCTACCCGCAAGTTATCGACAACTACCTTACCCATGGTCAGCAGGCCGCCTGCGGCCCTCAGGCGGCAAGGCTGCGGCAGATGCTCGCGAATTATCTGTGGTCAACGCCCGACGATGCCACCCTCGCCGCCCTGAGCGGTGTCGACGCAAGCTATCTGGACACGGCATTCGATGTGCTCCTTACGCGGCACGGCAGCATCGAAGCCTATCTCGCGGCAGGCGGAATCGATGCGGCGATGCTCGCAAAAGTGCGCACCACGCTGGTGCACGAGCGGTGACGGCAAGGCTGCGTAGCGCCCCGGGCGCTAACGCAGCAAGAATCCCCGCCCGATTTCATCTTCCGGCTCCAGCGACCAGCTGGCGCGGCCGCTGTAACAGGCCCGCCCGCTCACGCGCACCGTCACGGCCTGATGGCCATCAAGCGGGACTTCCCCCGTCACGCGGCCAGCAAAACGCGCACCGGTCAGGCTTTCAAACACACAGTCCTCACCCACGGCAACCTGGTTGCGGGCGTGGCGCAGCGCCATGCGCGCAGTCACGCCGGAACCGGTAGGGCTGCGGTCGACCTCGGCATCGGCAAAGACGCACACATTGCGGCTGATGCCGTCGCCGGCGCGCTCGCGGCCATCGGTCAGGATGCTGCCGTAAAGAAAGCCCAGATCTTCCGCCGCGGGGTGACGCACACGGATGCTGCGCCGCACCGCCTCCGACAACGCGCTGGCGGCATCGACCAGATCGCGTACCCTGCCGTCCAGCGACACGCCAAGACAAGCGGCATCGGTTACGGCGTAGAAAGCACCGCCGTAGCCGATATCCACGCTGACCTCGCCCACGCCCGGTACGCTGACCCGGTGGTCCAGAGCCAAGGCGAACGCCGGCACACTGTCGAAACTGACGCTGCCATCTGACCCGACCTGGGCGTAAACCAGTCCGCACGGGCATTCGATGCCGACCCGCGTGCAAGGCCCGCTCACCGGTACCAGACCATGATCGACCGCATAGCGCGCCAGCGCGATGACCGCATGGCCACACATGGTGCTGTAGCCTTCGTTGTGGATGAACAGCACAGCCAGGTCGGCGCCCGCCAGGCTGGGGCGCACCAGTACCGCGCCATACATGTCATGGTGGCCGCGCGGCTCGAACATCAGCAGGCGCCGCACACCGTCCAGGCGGCGCTGCATGTCGCGGCGCTTGGCCAGAATATCGTCACCGAAGATGCTGTCCATCAGCCCGGTAATGATGCGTACCGGCTCGCCACCGGTGTGCATTTCCACGGTCTCGAATACCTGCCGTTGCCAGTCTTCGCTCATGCGGTGCTGTCTCCTTAGGTCGTTGCCAGTGCACAGCGGGCGGCCGCCAGATCCCAGGCCGCGCTGCCCACGCTCTTGAAGAGTCTGGGTTTTTTCATATCAATCCGTCCGGCCAGCGCTTCGGCCAGAGAGTGCACGCGTGACCAGTCCACACCGGCCTGGATCAGGTCGCCCGCTTCGTGCCTTGCACCGGCGACGTCGTCACAGAACACCTGGCTGGAAGCGATGCTGCAAGGCCCAAGCTCGGCCATGTCGGGGCGGAAGGCGCCGGTGCCGATCAGCAGACGGTCGCGCCGGGCACTCTCGTCGTAAAGCGGCGTACGGCTGGTAGTCAGCAGGATCACCACGTCCGCGCCGCCGGCGATGGCGCCGCTGCCGGGCGCAAGCACCAGCGGCAAATGCGCCAGCTGATGGCAACAGGCGATGGCGCGCTCTCGCGTGCGCCCATGCACGTCCAGCCGCAAACCGGGGTAGAGCTCGGCCAAAGCCTGTGCATGGGCACGCGCCTGCGTCCCGGTGCCGATGAGGGCTACATGCCGCGGTGGCGCCTGCTGCAAAGTACGCACCGCCAGTAGCGACACGGCGGCGGTACGTCGTGCGGTGACGGTGGGGCCGTCCAGCAGCAGGCGCGGCACGCCCGTTATCGCGTCATATACGCTGACCACACCGTGAATGGTGGCCAGTTGTCGTGCCGCGTTGCCCGGGCAGACATTCACCAGCTTGTGGATGGCGATATCACTGGCACTGGCCGGCATCGACAGCATGTTGCCGCCTGCCGGCAGCGCCAGCACCTGGCGCGCCGGGCTCTGGATCCGCCCTGCCGCCATCTCGGCCGCCGCAACTTCAATCTGGCGGCACAGTTCGGCCATGGGCAGTCGCGCCTGGGTCTGCGACGCGTCCAGTACAGGCAAGTCGGGGCTGGTCATGGCCGCTCCTCCGCTCTGGCAAGAAAAACCGCGGCTGGCTACCGCCAGCCGCTAGATGGCGACGACTTGTCAGGCGCCGCGTTCACTGCACAACGGATTTCACCTTCCAGTCGTTGCCTTCCACGGCCGAGATGGTGACCGGTGCATTCTTCAGGTTGCCAGCGGCGTCAAAGCCGAAATCGGCAGTTGCCCCCTGATAGCGGGTCTTGGCGATATAGGGCAGAAACTTGGCGGGGTCGGTGGAGTCCGCGCGTTTCATCGCATCGGCCACGATCATCACGCCATCGTAAAACTGCGGCCCCAGCAGCACCACGTCCTCTTTGAAGCGCGCCTTGTAGCGGGTTTCAAACGCCTTGCCAGCGGCGCGCGAGCCCAGTTCCCCGCCCGGCACCGCCGAGTAATGCCCGGCCGCATCGGCACCGGCCAGCTTGATAAAGTTCGGCGTACTCAGCATGTCGCCCCCCATCAGCTTGGCGTCCATGCCCAGGCGCTTCATCTGTTTCGCCAGCGGTGCAGCCTGCGCATCCGCGCCGCCATAAAACACCAGGTCCGGCTTTTGCGCCTTGAGCGAGGTGAGGATGGCGGTGAAATCGGAAGCCTTGTCGTTGGTGTATTCGCGCTTGATCGGCTTCTTGCCCTGCGCCTGCAGCGACTTGATGAATTCGTCGGCAATGCCCTGGCCGTAAGCCGTGCGGTCATCGATCACCGCGATCCGCTGGGCCTGAAGCTTTTTCACCGCATACTGGGCCAGCGAGCCACCCACCTGGCTGTCACTGCCGACCAGACGGAAGGCCGTCTTGTAACCGGAGGTGGTGTAAGCCGGATTGGTTGAGACGGAGAGTTGCGGGATACCGGCATCGGCATAAATGCGCGACGCCGGTATCGACACGCCGGAATTGAAGTGCCCGATCACGGCCTTGACGCCGGAGTCGACCAGCCGCTGCGCCACCTGGGTGCCGACGCGCGGGTCGGCCTGGTCGTCTTCCGACACCAGTTCGAATTTCACTTTCTGCTTGCCGATGGTGATGGGCGCCGCGTTCAGCTCGTCAATCGCCATACGGGTAGCGTTTTCGTTATCCTTGCCATAGTGCGACTGCGGGCCGGACAGCGGCGACGCAAAACCCAGTTTCACCACGGTATCGGCGTACGACGCGCTGATGGCAAACGGTGCCATCATGCCGCCCAGCGCCAAGACCAGGTGCAGCGTACGCGGTGCGATGTGATGCTTCATTTTGTCTCTCCTTTAGGTACACGACTGAAGGTTGGCCGTTAACGGCCCGCTGCTACTTGCTGTCTCTTTGCGCGCCCCTGGCCGCTGGCGCTCAATACCTGCCCGGCAGGTAGGCCGTGCCATCCAGGCTGCGAGCCTTGCCGCAGATCTGCTCGGTCAATAAGGCGCCGGTGGTCGCCGCCAGGGTCAGGCCCAGATGGCCGTGGCCTGTGGCGAAATAGAGGCCGTCCACGTCCGGCGCCGGGCCGATTACCGGCACGGTGTCAGGCAGTGATGGCCGGTTGCCCATCCAGACACTCATGCCCTCGGTACTGAAGTCGCCCACGATGCGTCTTGCCTTGTCGATCAGGATATGGGCGCGGCGCCAGTCAGGCGGCGCATCGCGGTGCGCCAGCTCGACGGTGCCGGCCAGGCGCAGGCTGTTGTTCGCCATCGGCAGGATCACGAAGCTTTCGCTGGCGCACTGGATAAAGTGGTGCAGCGGCACGCCGGCATGCGGCAAGGTGACGTGGTAGCCGCGCTCGCTTTCCAGCGGGATGGGATAGCCATGCTGGCGGGTGAAACGGTCGCTCCAGACACCGCAGGCGATCACCACGCAGTCGGCATCGATCCGGCCACCATCCCGGGCGTCCACGCCACCGATACGCCCGCCCCTATTCACAGTGGCGAGCACTTCGTCCTGTACGAAACGCCCGCCGGCGCGCACGAAGGCGTCAAACAGCCCGCGGCTGAACAGATAGGGATCGTCCACATGCGACCAGTCCGCCACCTTGACCGCGACCTGCCACTCTTCTGCGATCTGCGGTTCGAGCACACTGAGCTCGGCGCGATCCAGCTCTCGCCAGTTCACGCCGTGCGCGCGCTTGCTCTGCCAGGCAGCAGCCGCGGCGGCCCGATACTCCGCGGCGCTGCGGTACAGGGTCAGGTTGCCGTGACGGCGCCACTGCGCGGTCAGGCCGGCCTGTTCGATCAGCGGCGCGTAATCTGCGTTGACGCGCCCAAGCAGCGCGGCCATGGCACGGGTGAGTTCGGCCACCCGGCGCGGCCGGCTGGCGGCGACAAAACGCGCCAGCCATGGCGCAAGGCCAGGCAGGTAACGCCAGCGCAGCGCCAGCGGCCCTAGCGGATCCAGCATCCAGCCGGGCACCCTGGCCAGCACGCCGGGTTCGGCCAGCGGGATCACATCGCTGACGGCAAAGGCGCCGGCATTGCCGTAGCTGGTTTGCATGGCGGCGTCGCCACGATCCAGCAAGGTGACCTCGCAGCCCGCCAGCCTGAGCTGCAGCGCACTGGCGATACCGACAACGCCGGCCCCCACCACGATCACATGTTCCGGCCGGCATGGGGCGCGCGCGTTCATCTCAGCCCACCACGAAGCCGTGGACATAGGGGTCGGCATCGTCCAGAAAAATACGGTTGTAACCGGTGGTGACCGCCCAGCCCTCGATACCGGGAATGATGGCGGGAAGGCCGGCGACGTCGGTTTCCGCCTCGATCGTGCCTTTGAACTGGCTGCCGATAATGCTCTCGTGGATCAGCGTGTCGCCGGGCTTCATCAGGCCACGGGCGTAACGCTGGGCCAGGCGGGCGGAGGTGCCGGTGCCGCACGGCGAGCGGTCCAGTGCCGACGCGCCATAAAGCACGGCGTTGGCAGCATGCGAGCCGGGGGTTTTCGGGCGTCCGGTCCATTGCACATGGCGCACGCCGCTGATATTCGGGTCCAGCGGATGGATCACGCGGTAATGCGCATTGATGTAGTCGCGCAGCTCGTTGCCCATGCTCACCAGTTCACCTGGCGTGTAGTCGGCCATGTCGCGGTAGTTGTCCTGCGCTTCGACGATTGGGTAGAAGTTGCCGCCGTAGGCGATGTCCACCGTCAGGCGTCCCAGCGCGCGGATCTCGACTTCGACATCCTGCATCAGCAGAAAGCTTGGCACATTGCTCAGTTTCACCGACTTCACCTTGTTGCCAAGCAAGGTGTAGTGCGCCACCACCTTGCCCGCCGGCGTGTCCAGGTTCAGCACGCCCGGTGTCGCCGGGGAAACCAGGCCATGCTCGATGGCCATGGTGACCACGCCTATGGTGCCGTGGCCGCACATCGGCAGGCAGCCGCTGGTTTCGATGTAGAGCACGGCAACGTCACAGTCCGCCCGGGTCGGCGGGTACAGGAAAGCACCAGACATCTGGGCGTGACCGCGCGGCTCGAACATCAGCCCGGTGCGCATCCAGTCGTAGCGCGCCAGGAAGTCGAGCCGGCGCTCGGCCTGGGTGTCGCCTTGCAAAGCGGGTGCGCCCCGGGTGACCAGCCGTACCGGGTTACCACAGGTGTGACCGTCTATGCATTCAAATTCGGTGCTAGGCATCGCAGAACTCCCTCTCTGACATTGCCTTACTGTAGGACGCTGCGTTTTTGAATACAATTTCACTAAGCAAATTAGCAAAAACACCACAGTGCCAGATAGACGAAACCATGGCGCAAATAAGCGAAAATATTCAATTAAATCAACAAATTAAACCTTTGTTGCAAAAATACACAACTGCAATGCAGCATTTTAATCCGGCACATAAGCAGCCATATTGAATGCAAAATACATTGAGTTTTGCATTCAAAAACACCTAGCATGAAACCGACTGCAGCATCGCGGCTGCACCCAACAGCAAGGAGCGAAACCATGGCGCATCTGTGGACTGGCGTTTTTCCGGCCGTCACCACCAAATTCCACGCCGACGAATCACTGGATCTCGCGGCGACGGCCAAGCACATCGAATGGCAGCTAGCCTGCGGCGCGGACGGCATCATCGTCTGCGGCTCGCTGGGCGAGGCGTCAACCCTGGTCGCCGACGAGAAAATTGCGATCCTGAAAGCGGCCAGGGAAGTCGCCGGCAGCAAGCCGGTCTTGCTGACCGTGGCCGAAGACAGCACCCGCGCGGCCTGCGCGCTGGCGCAAGCGGCCTACGCCGCCGGTGCCGACGGCATCATGCTGCTGCCGGCAATGCGTTACGTGTCGGATGAGCGCGAAACGCTGAACCACTACCGGCAGGTCGCACAGGCCAGCCCGCTACCGATCATGATTTACAACAACCCGGTCGCGTACGGCGTCAATATCACGCCCGCGATGTACCAGGAGATGGCCGCCGAGCCCAAGTTTGTCGCCATCAAGGAGTCCAGCGGTGACATCCGTACGCTCACCAACGTGATCAACGCCGTAGGCAGCCGTTTCGCCATCTTTAGCGGCGTGGACGATCTGGCACTGGAAAGCCTGATGATGGGTGCCGACGGCTGGGTGGCAGGTCTGGTCGTGGCCTTTCCCAAGGAGACGGTGGCGATCTACCGCCTGGCCAAAGCGGGCAACTGGGAAGAAGCACGCCATATTTACCGCTGGTTTGCGCCCTTGCTGCACCTGGATGTCTCAATGAAGCTGGTACAGAACCTGAAGCTATGCGAAGCGATGCTGGGCGTTGGCAGCGAGCATGTGCGCGCGCCGCGCCTGCCTTTGGCCGGCAGCGAGCGCGAGCGCGTGACTCGCATCATAGAGGACGCGCTTGCCCGCCGCCCGTCCCTGCCTGAACAGTAAACGCCGCCCACCCCGCCCCATCCGCGCCCGCCTCTGTCACCGTGGCGGGCGCTTATCGCGCAGAACAACCGCCGCCCGCTCTCAAACCTTCACGCCACCTTGTGCTATGGTAGTGCCGCATTTTTGAGAGAAAGCCATGAACCCTGCGACCGACACCCCACCCAGCCTGACCGTTGTTGCCACCGAAGCCATCCGCCAGCGCATCCTGGCCGGAGAGTGGGCCGATGGCAGCCAACTGCGACAAGAGGCTTTGTCACGCGAACTGGGAATGAGCCGGGTCCCGATTCGCGAGGCCTTGCGCCAGCTCGAAGCGGAGGGACTGGTCAATATCATTGAAAACAAGGGTGCGGTGGTGGCGCAACTATCGCTGCCGGAAATCGTCGAGCTGTTACGGGTGCGGGTACTGCTGGAATGCGACGTGCTGCTGGAGGCGATCCCGCGCCAGACCAGCGCCGACATCGCCGAGGCGGAGGCACTGCTGGCCAGATTTGAAGTGGCGCTGCGCGAGCAGGACATCAGCACTTGGGGCATTCTCAATGCCCAGTTCCATCTGGCGCTGTACCGCGCAGCCGGGCGCAGCCAGACCATGGCCATCATCGAGCAGCTGCACAACCGTACCGACCGCTACACCCGCATGCAGATCCTGCTCACCGGTTTCAACGAGCGCGCACACCATGAGCACAGCCAGTTGCTGACGTATTGCCGGCAAAAAGATGCCATCAGCGCGGCCGCCTTCCTGCGCCAGCACATCCTCCACGCCGAAGAGGCGCTGGAAGCCTGGTACCGTAGCCAGGCGCTGACGCAGCAGGGCAAACGCCGAAAAAAATCGGCTACCAGCACTGACTGACTCCACCGGGTCTTGCAAGGATCAGCGCCTCACCTTCAGGGCAGGCAGCCACACCGGGCCAGGAGCGTCATGGCTGCTGCGCCAAGATGCGCAGCAGCCATGACGTTGACGCGTTCGGCAGCATTCAGCCCTGTGCCACACCCCAGTCATGGCGACCCAGCGCGATGTGCGACCTCGGAGCCAGCCGGTCAAGCAAGGCCATCACGTCGGCCAGCAGCGCCAGCAGTTGGTATCGCCATACCGCCGACGAATCGGGAAAACCGTGCAGCAGCAACACGACCGGCACATCGCGCGGCCCCTCGTCAAGGCAGGCCAGTTCAAGCGCGTCCATCATGCGTCGCGGAAACGATAGCGTATCGGCAAGGACTTGTAGCCGCCGGTAAAATTGGACTGGATCGGGCGCGGCGCGCCATCAAGCTCGACCGATTCCAGTTGCGGCAGCAGGCGGGCAAAGAAGGTGCGGATCTCGGCCAGCGCCACCTGGCGCCCAAGGCAAGCGTGTCCACCCCAGCCGAAGCCGACGTGCCCCTCGCTCTGGCGCTCGATATCGAAACGGTATGGCGCATCAAATGCCGCGTCGTCGCGGTTGCCCGAGGGCAGCAACACGCACACCGAATCGCCGGCGCGGATCGTGACGCCGGCCAATGTGTAATCCTCGGTCGCGGTGCGCATGAAGTGGCGGATAGGCGACACCCAGCGCACGATCTCGTTGGCGCCATTACGCATCAGCGCCGGCTTGTCCTGCACTTTTTTCATCTGATCCGGATTCTTGATAAAGGCCAGCATGCCACCGGCGATCGACGCGGCGGTGGTCTCGTGCCCGGCCGTCGACACCAACAGGTAATACGAGATCGCCTCCAGCGCGCCGATCGCCTCGTCGCCGACCAGGCTGGTGGCAATCACGCTGGCCAGATCATCCTGCGGATTGGCACGGCGCTCGGCCAGCAGTTTGCCGAAATAGGCGGCCACTTCCGGCATCACGTCGGCGCCGCCCTGACGCGAGCGTTGCAACTCGGGGTCGGCCGACGACAACAGCTGCTGGGTGATGCGCAGGATAAACGGCGCCTCAGTTTCTGGCAGGCCGAGAATGGACAGAATCACCCTGAGCGGCAACTGGCTTGCTATTTCATGCGCAAAGTCGATCTGGCCGCCAGCCTCGCGCATCACACCGATATAGCGGTCCGCCAGCGCCTCAATACGCAGCTGCAATTTGACCACCCCCGGCCCCATAAACCAGGCGCGGGTCAGTT
Organism: Craterilacuibacter sinensis; assembly: GCF_009831765.1. Lineage (GTDB taxonomy): Bacteria > Pseudomonadota > Gammaproteobacteria > Burkholderiales > Chromobacteriaceae > Craterilacuibacter > Craterilacuibacter sinensis. The sequence continues at coordinate 108,692 of NZ_WSSB01000009.1, forward strand.
CGCGGTAGGTCTGGTGTTCAGCACCATCCATGTCCAGCACGGTACGCACCGTATAACGGCGCCCGCCCAGCGCCTGCTCGGTGGCCTCCTCGACCGCCTTGTCGACCAGAACCAGCCTAGGTTCGTTGATAAACAGCGCGTTCTGCCCCATCACTTCCTTGATGTCGGCACTACGCGTCACCACCCAGAACGGCCGGTAAGGCTCGCGCGCGTACCAGCACACCGGAAAATTCTGGCGCAGGGTCTGCATTTCTTGATGCACGCGGCCGTCGTCCAGCCACGCTTCATGGCGGATAGGGTCGAGATGTGCCGGCATTTCAGGGTATCGCATCGTGCCACTCCTTGCGCTTGGATGATCCAGAATTCGCCCATAATTACCGTTGCCATCTACAAGCAGCATCGTCCATGCAGACCATGCCGCTGCCTGCGCCTGCGGGTTAGCGTTTCCCTATACAAAAGCTTACGGAAAAGAGCAGACCATGCAGCAAGGCGGCAGTATCGGCCCCCTCGTCGGCGCCGACGAAGACTTCAACCACCAGATCGTCGAAACCCACGCATCGGTGCTGCACACCGACCCTGGCTGGGCCGAAAAGGTCTGCGGCATGGTTGGTGCGCGCGATGGCTCGCTGCAGGTCGGTTTCGGCTTCGGGAAATACGTCAACCGCGGCGTCGTCGATGCCTATGCTGGCGTCTCGCGCCAGGCTGAGCAATGGAATGTGCGTGCCAGCCGCGCACTGGCCGACGACCTAGAGTCGGTATCGGTCGGGCCGATACATTACGAAATCGTCGAGCCGCTCAGGAAAGTCCGGGTCACGCTGGAGAAAAACGCCGTACAGCCGATCGCGTTCGAGCTGCTGCTCGAAGGCGCCGTACCGTGCTTTACCGAGGCGCGCGAGGACAGACGCAGCCGCAGCGGCTACCGCCGCACCGCCGACCAGATCCGCTACCACCAAAGCGGGACCGCCAGCGGCTGGATCGAGGTCGACGGCGTGCACCATGAGGTCACCCCCGACGCCTGGGTGATGACGCGCGACCACTCGTGGGGAATACGGCCGGGGGTCGGCGCACCGCTGGCCGACACCGAACCCGAGGCCATGGACAGCGAACAGATGCAGGTGCTGGCAATCTGGAACCCGCTGCTGCTGCAAAACCCGGACGGCAGCCATTACGCCTTTCACCAGTACCTGCTGCGCTACCGCGCACCCGGCCTGCGCCACGAGCTGATGCAGGGCCAGTTCGAATACCCGGACGGGCACTGCATCGCCGTTGTCGACAACCAGCCCAGCCTGAGCTTTCATCCGGTCAACCGGCGCTTTATCGAAGGGCGCTTTGCGCTAGTGCTGGCTGACGGCAGCCGGCGTACCTTGTCGGCACACGCCATTTCGGACACCGGATTTCATCTGGGCGGGGGGCTGTACCACGGCTTTGACGGCCACTACGTCGGCCAGTGGCGCGGCAAGCTGCAGGTGGAAGGCGAGTATTTTGCCGATTGCCGCAGCGAAGAGAGCGTGCGCCGCCTGAACAGTTTTCGCGACGCCATGATCGTCGTGCACGACAGCGCCACCGGTGCTCAGGGCTGGGGCAACCTGCAAAGCTGGGTGCAGGGAAACTGGAGCGAGGCCGGCACGAATGACTGAGCGGCGACCCCGCACAGCAAGACAGGGAACACTCCAGTAGTATCAACAGGAAGGGGCAGAACGTTCAAGTCAGTACACCTGCAAAGGGCAGGCAAACATCTGCAACCCAGTACTGCTCGACCTACTTCAAGACCTTGCGTCTGATTGATCTGGATTGAGCAGGGCGGATTGCAACTTGATTTTCGCGCCTAACCATAGCCGCTGAAATCCGGCAGCAACGAAAACGGACAGCACGCTTTGACGCGTACTGTCCGTTTTTTTATGTTGAATCAACCCAGCGTATGCTGCCCCAGCGCACTGACACTATTGAGCATGATGCGCACCAGTTCAGTCTGGCGGCGCACGCCAGTCTTGGAAAAGATCGAGCGCAGGTGCGCACGCGCGGTGTTGTGGCGGATGCCCAACTCTTCCGCCGCCTCTTCCAGCGACAGACCATTGGCCAGATGCACCGCCAGCGTGGACTCGGCCGGCGTCAGGCCGAATAATTGCTGGGTGACCTTTAACGGGACCTCGCTCTTTTTCTCTGCATCTCGTACATAAACCATCACCGCCGGGCGCTGCTTTCCACCTATCCATTCATTGCTGGGCACCGCCTTGACCACCACCCCGAGATTGACGCGTCCTGACGGGCGCGACAGCGACATGGCTTCGACCATGGCCGGCGTACCACCTGCGGCTATCGGCTTTTGCTGGCGCGCCAGGTTCTGGGTAATCATGTTTTGCAGTTCGCGGCTCTCGGTCGAATAGGATGCGACCAGCTTGCCCTGATAGACTTTGAGTCCGTCTCCTTCTGCCAGCAGTTCGCTGGCAATCTGGTTGCTTTGCAGAACCTGGCCTTTTTCATCGAGGATGATGGTCGCCACCATCATGCGCGACACCGCCTCGGTGTAGAGCATCCCCACAGACTCAGTTGCCAGCATACGGGTCTGGATATTCAGCGTGCGTTTGATATGCGGCAGCAAACGGGTCAGTTCGGCCTTGTCAGCTGCGCTAAAGGGCGCACCACTTTCCGGGCGCGTCACGCGAATTTTGAACTCGCCATTATCCAGCGTACGGATGTCGGCACCCATGACATGAAACACGCCATATGGCTCACAGAAATGGTGATAGAACAAGGACTGCCGCCACTCATTCTCGCGCATCAAGTCGTCTATGGCATACACCTTGTCCGATACCAGATCGACAAACGGGCTGGGGTAGCTGTATTGCGAACGCAAACCGGAATGTGCCTCGAAGACCTGGCCGGCGGTAATCATGGAGCCGGCCTGATCCGAGGTATCCGGGCGAATGATCAGCGTCACGAAGTTGGCATCCAGCTGGTCACGCAATAAAGCAACGGCCTTGGACCAGGTGGTGTTGTCGTAAGCTGTTTCATAGAGCGCACCCAGCAGCTGGCTGAAGCTATCCAGCGCATTAGACTGCCCGCTGCTGGCTAAATCGGCGTCCGGTGCTGGCGATAAGACTGACGAAGGTGGCTGCATGGTGTGCCCTGTGGTGGTGTGATCTCGATACAGTTGTGCTGGATCTTGCTGAGCAGCAATTTACATTCCGTATGCTTAACCTGTAAATCATGCGCCGCAGCAAACTGAAGCGCGCACCGCTGAAAACCCGCAGTGCGCGCTTGCCCCATTGTGGTCACACCGTCTGATGTTTTTGCACCCCGTCGGCAATAGCAGCCGGTACTGTCTTGCGTTGCCATCGCGCCAGATTCAGCCAGTAGGCCAGCGCCGGCGCCAGCGTAATGGCACCAAACACGTTCACGAAGAACATGAAGGCCAGCAGAATGCCCATATCGGCCTGGAACTTGAGCGAGGAGAAGGCCCAGGTACCGACGCTCAGCGCCATGGTGAAGGCGGTAAACACCGCCGCCGTACCGCGCTGGCGCAAGGCCTCGTACACCGCCTCGCGCAAGTCCAGCCCGCGCTCCTGCATCTCGGTTTCGATGCGCTCGAACAGATAAATGCCGTAATCAACCCCGACCCCGACCCCAAGCGCGATCACCGGCAGCGTCGACACCTTGAGGCCAATGCCCAGCTGCGCCATCAAGGCATTGCACAGGATGGACACCAGCGCCAAAGGCACGATGATGCACAGCACAGCACGCCAGGAGCGGAAGGTCAGCAGGCACAGCAATGAAATCGCACCGAAGATGGCCAGCAGCATGGTCACTTCGGCATGCTCGACCGCTTCATTGGTGGCTGCCGCCACGCCGGCACTGCCGCCGGCCAGGCGGAACTTCACCCCCGGGGTCTGATTGTCGGCGATAAAGCGCTTGGCTTCGCTTAGCGCATTGGCCAGCGTCGCCCCCTTATGGTCCTTGAGATAGACCAGCACCTGTTGTGCACCACAATCCTCAACTGTCAGGCCTGTCTCCGGCCCCATGGCGCGCGCACCCTGGCGCAGCGCTTCCGGGGTTTGCGGAATGCCCGCCCAGCGCGGGTTGCCTTCGTTCTGCCCGGCGATGGTGAACTTGACCAGCGTCGGCACTGCCACCACCGACTGCACACCCGCAACGCCCTGCATCTGCAGACTGAAACGGTCGACCGCATTCATCAGCGGATATTTGAGGCAGCTACCCTCGGGGTTATCGGTCCTGGATTCGACAATCACCGACAGGACATCCATCCCTATGGCGTAAGAACCGACGATCTGGCTATGGTCGCGGTTATAGCGCGAATCGGCACGCAGTTCGGCCACGCCGGAACCGGTATCACCAACTTCGAGCTTGCGTGACTCCATCGTCCCCCAGCCCAATAGCAGCATCGCCACCGCAATGCTGAACAAGCCCGGCCATGCAGTGGCATAGCCCGACAAACGCCACCATAGCGCCTGGCGCCCGTCTCTGACACCGGCGGCAGCGCGCAAGGCCGTGGGCTCGAGTTTCAGGAGCGACAACACCAGCGGCAGCAGCAGCTTGTTGGTCACGATCATCAGCGTGACCCCCAGGCATGCGGTCGCGCCCAGTTCACGCACAATCTGGATGTCGATCAGCATGATGACCATAAAGCCCAGCGCATTGGTCAACAGCGCGACCGAGCCGGGCACGAACAGCTTGCGAAACGCCGCCTTGGCCGCCTCGCGCGAGTCCTTGCCTGCCGCCACTTCCTGCTTCCAGGCGTTGGTCATCTGCACCGCATGCGACACACCGATAGAGAAAATCAGGAACGGCACCAGAATCGACATCGGGTCGATCCCCAGGCCGAACACTGGCAGCAAGCCCACCAGCCATACCACCGGCAGCAAGGCCACCAGCAGCGCCACCACCGTCAGCTTGAGCGAACGGCTATAAGCCAGCAGCAGCACGGCGGTAATGGCGAAGGCAATACCGAAGAAGGCAAACACCTGCCCCAGCGCTTCCTGCACATCCCCCACCACCTTGGCAAAGCCGATGATGTTGATTTCTATCTTGTCGTTGCCGTATTTGCTGCGGATCTGCTCGAGCTTGCCGGCAATATCGGCGTAATCAACCTTGGCACCGGTTTCCGGGTTGATGTCCTGCAGATCGGCCACGATCATCGACCCTTTCTGATCGGTGGCGATCAGGCGGCCGATTTCCCCCGAACGTGCCACATTGCGCCGTACCACATCCAGCTCTTCTGGCTGGGAAGTAAAGCGCGCCGGCACCACCACATCGCTGAGAAAGCCCTCTTCGGTCACTTCGGTGTAACGCACGGTCGGACTATACAGCGACTTCACCCGCGCCCTATCCACACCGGGAATAAAGAAGATCTCGTCGTTGATATTCTTCAGCGCGTCCATATACGGCTTGCTGTAGATATCCGAGCCATCCTTGGTGCGCACATTGATCAGGATGCGGTTGGCGCCGGAAAACACCTTGCTGTAGTCGCTCAGCGTCTGCATATACGGATGCGACAACGGGATCAGCTTGTTGAAGCCCGGATCCAGCCGCGCCTGCGAAGCACCCCAGCCCAGTGCCAGCGTGATCGCGGCAAACAGCAGCAGCAAGGTATTACGGTGGCGGAACAGCAGTTCGGCGCAGGCATCCACCATGCGGCGCAGACGGTTATTCTTGCTTTCATGGCTCATGGCTCAGTTCCCCTTGGCTGCGATCCGGTACAGGCCGTTCTCGCCGGCCACTACCAGGCTGTTGTCAGGCTGCGGTGCGATAGCTGTCAGGCTCAGCGCGCCGTGGCGTTTCACCAACGTGGCGCTGGACAAATCCGGCGCCAGCTGCAGCACCACCCCGCCTTGACCGACCAATAACAAGCGCCCGGAAGCATCCCGGGCATGCCCGAACAAAGAAACAGGCAACGGCAAGTCGAGCTTGTGCCAATTCGCACCGAAATCTCGGGTTACAAAGACATTGCCGCGCATGCCGTAGGCGACCCAGCTGGCGGCATCGATACGAGCCACACCGAATAGCGAGCCATTATAAAAAGACGCGATCTTCTGCCATGACACCCCGCCATCGCTCGATCTGAACGCCATACCCTGCTCGCCGACCAGCATCAGTTGCCCGTCGGCAGCGCCATCCATCGCATTGACGTGAAAATCCTCTACACCGACGTCCTGCGGCGCCCAGTTGTTGCCTCCATCAGTGGAAGCCAGGAAACGGCCATAGCTGCCAAAGGCAAACAGCGGCCCGCCCTTGACCCCCCATACGCCCAACAGCGGTTCGGACACCTTGGCATCAAAGCGCACGGTGCGCCAGTGACGGCCACCGTCATCCGTTTTCAGTATCCAGTTGTCGCCACCAACGGCGACACCCTGCTTGTCATCCAGAAAATGCACCGAGGTCAGCGCCGAGCTTTGCGCCTTGTCCAGCGTCTGTGCCTGCCAGCTGGCACCGCCATCGGTGCTGGCGAAAATGGCACCGCGCTCGCCCACGGCAAGCAGCCTGCTGCCAAGCTGCGCCATATCATTGAAACGCATGCGATCGACGCGTACCATCGTCGCCGCCTGTTCCGGCATCGGGCGTGGCGAAAAGGCATAAACCGAAGCGGCGGCCACCACGGCGGATACGGCCAGACCCATTAATGTGCGCATGGCTGTCTCCCGTCATTGTTGTGCTGCATGGCGTGTATCCTCTGTTCTCTTTGTATGCTGATCATTAGCCAAGCAAGGTGCAGCAACATCGTCCAAACAGGGTAACCCCTCTCCGGCATACGAGAAACGCCACAAAGTGGCGTCTGTTTACTGGATATACCCGGGGCGACCCGTCATCATTCAGCTGCCGACCTCGAACAGCGCCGCCGCCCCCATGCCGCCACCTATACACATGGATACCACCACGAAGCGCTCGCCACGGCGGCGCGCTTCCAGAAGTGCAGTGCCGACCAGGCGCGCACCCGACATCCCGAACGGGTGGCCGATGGCAATCGCCCCGCCGTTGACATTGAGGCGCGAATCCGCGATGCCCAGCGTGTCACGACAGTGGATCACCTGACAGGCGAAGGCCTCATTGATCTCCCACAAGCCGATATCGGACACCTTGAGGTTGTGGCGCGCCAATAGTTTGGGGATGGCGTAGACCGGGCCGATGCCCATCTCGTCGGCACGGCAGCCGGCAACCGCCAGGCCACGGTAGATGCCCAGCGCCTCCAGGCCGCGCTCGCGCGCAAGATTCGCCGACATCAGCACCGAAGCGGATGCGCCATCCGACAATTGCGAGGCATTGCCGGCAGTGATGAAGCGGCCCTCGCTCACCCAGCGCCCGTCCTTGAATACCGGCTTGAGCGCCGCCAGGCTCTCGGCACTGGTGTCCGCGCGCGCACCCTCGTCGCGTGCAAGCGTCACCTGCTGCTTGTCGGTCGGATTGCCGTCGCGGTCAAACAGCTGCTTGTCTACCGTGAGCGGCACGATCTCGGCGTCAAGCAGCCCGGCTTCCTGAGCAGCAGCGATGCGCTGCTGGCTTTCGAGCGCGTACTCATCCTGCGCCGCACGGCTGATGCCGTAACGCGCCGCCACCAGTTCGGCGGTCTCTATCATCGGGATATACGCGCTCGGGTAGGCGGCGAGCACCGCCTGCGACTGGGCGCGGTACGCGTTCTTGTATTTGTTCTGCACCAGCGAGATCGACTCGACGCCGCCGGCAACCAGGATCTCGCGCTCGCCGACCATGATGTCCTTGGCGGCGTTGGCAATCGCAATCAACCCGGAGGCGCACATGCGGTCCAGCGCCATGCCCGGCACGGAATCCGGCAGGCCGGCCACATAGCCGGACAGGCGACCGATGGTGTAGCCCTGCGTACCCTGCTGTGCAGCACAGCCCATGATCACGTCGTCGACTTCAGCAGGCGCGACACCGGCGCGCTCGATCGCGGCGCGGATCACATGACCACCGAGCACCGGCGCTTCGGTGTCGTTGAATGCGCCGCGATACGCCTTGCCGATCGCGGTTCTGGCAGTAGAAACGATAACGGCTTCTTGCATATGGCTGTCCTTGCTAGAAAGAATATGGAACGGCTGGGTAGGCGAAAATGGCTACCGAATCCCGGATTCCGTGTTCTAAAAGAAATAACGGCTGATCTTGTCAACCACGCAGGCGGGCTTGTCCGCGCCTTCGATCTCGATGGTGATGCGCACCGTGGCCTGCACCCCGCCACCGGCCTCTTCCACCTTCAGCACCTCGCCGCGCCCGCGCAGGCGCGAGTTCACCGGCACCGGCGCCGGAAAGCGCACGCGGTCGCAGCCGACATTCACTCCCAGCTTCATGTTGCGGATCTCGATCAGCTGCGGCAAAAACAGGCTGGCCAGCGACAGCGTCAGATAGCCGTGCGCGATGGTGCTGCCAAATGGCCCGGTTTTAGCGCGCTCGGGGTCGACGTGTATCCACTGATGGTCGCCAGTGGCCTCGGCAAACAGGTCGATGCGCGTCTGGGTGATCTCGGTCCAGCCGGTGACGCCCAGGTCGGTGCCGCCGGCACAAAGCAGCGCGTCTTTGCCATCAATGGTGATATTGGCCATGTCACGCCCTTTGCGCGCTGACCGATACCACTTCGCCGGTCATATAGGTCGAATAGTCGCTGGCGAGGAACATCATCACATTGGCGACCTCCCACGGCTCGGCGCCGCGACCAAAGGCCTCCTGCGACGCGAGGCTTGCCAGCAGTTCTTCCGAGGCGGATTTTTTCAGGAAGGCATGGATGGCAATCGACGGCGCCACCGCATTGATGCGCACCCCGTATTCGGCCGCTTCCAGCGCCGAACAGCGCGTGAGCGCCATTACGCCGGCCTTGGCCGCTGCGTAGTGCGCCTGCTCCTTCTGCGCGCGCCAGCCCAGCACCGAGGCGTTATTGATGATCACGCCGCAGCCTCTGGGCTGCATCGCCCGCAGCATCGCGCGCGTCATGCGAAAAGTCCCGGTCAGGGTAACAGCCAGTACCTTGTCCCACTCACTGTCTTCCATATCGACCACGCGGCAACTGGTGCCCAGGCCTGCGTTATTGATCAGCACGTCGACGCCACCGAGTTTCTGTTCGGCGGCGGCAACCAGCGCCTGCACCTGGGTCTCGTCGCTGACGTCGCACAGCATGCCGTAAACGGCGGCAAGGCCGGTGTCGCTTTTCAGCGTCTCGACCGCGTCCTGCAGGCGCTTTTCGTGCACATCGGAAATCATCAGCGCGCGGCAGCCTTCCTCGGCGGCGCGGCGTGCGGCGGCAAAGCCGATGCCGGCGCCGGCAGCGGCAGTCACCAGCACCGACTTGCCCTTAAGCAGGCCGCAGGCGGCCGGATAAGCGGGGGCAGCTTTCATGTCACACTCCTTGTTGAGACCTGCCCCTATCGTGACGCTGCTGCAGTACGCCGCCATCGTGCAAACGGACCATAAGCTCACATGAAAAAACCCGCCGGCCGCGATGGCAGGCGGGTTTGCGATGCGTAACGTGTCAGAACGGCCACACCGTCGACTCGGCACCACCGTCGACCTCGATCACCTTGCCGGTGATCCAGCGGCTGGCGGGGCTGGCCAGAAACAACGCGACAGCAGCGATATCTTCAGCCTCACCCAGACAGGCCAGCGGAGTGGCATCTATCATCTTCTGACGGGCGCTGTCGTTCAGGAACTTCTCCAGCGCATCGGTGCGGATAGGCCCGGGGGCAATCGCGTTGACCCGGATGGCCGGGGCGAAATCCTGCGCCAGCAGGCGATTAAGCTGGGTCAGCGCCGCCTTGGCAGCACCATAGACTGTGAAATTTTTCTGCGCATAGCGCGCCGCAGCCGAGGTGATATTGATGATGACGCCGTGGCCTGCTGCCTGCATATGTGGTGCCACCAGCGCCGAGAGGCGAAACGCGGTAGTGACATTGAAGTGCATCGCGTCGTCAAACGCCTTGGCCGTAGTCTTGAGCGCATGATTGGGGCCGGCACCGCCGGCGTTGTTCACCAGCAAGGTGAGCTTGCCCATCGCTTCGCGCGCATCCTCCACCAAGCGCTGCAAGGCCGCGTCGTCGTTGACGTCGCAACTGAGCGCCAGCGCCCGTACGCCAAACGCGCGCGCGGCCTTGGCGGTGTCGTCGATCTCGCTCTGGTTCCTGGCCACACACACCACGTCGGCGCCGGCTTCGGCAAACGCCAGCGCAATGGCGCGGCCTATGCCGCGCCCGGCACCGGTAATGATGGCGACTTCACCCCGCAGGGAAAAGCGTTCTAGAATACGGCTCATCGTACTGTCCTCAATAAAAAATGGGCGCAAAAAACCCGATGCCTGGGCATCGGGTTGCGGCTAGTTAGTGCGGCTTACTTGCCGGCGCGGCGGATCGCGTCCGGAGTAAAATCTTCGGGTTTGAGACCAGCTGCGTTGATCACGTCAGACTTGGGCTGCTCGTTGCTCATGCCATACGCGACGTAAGCACCCGAGTTCAGGTCGTGATAGAAGGTCGTCGAGTTGAACTGGCCACTGAAGTCCGGCGAATAGTAATGATGCGCAATACCGGCACGCCACAGCTTGTTCTGCCCGTCGTACTGATCGGCATACACACCATGCCAGCTATCCTCATCCAGATAGATCACGCGGCGCGGATACAGATGGCGCATGCCCGGCTTGAGCTTGGCCTCCACCACCCACACGCGGTGCAACTCGTAGCGCATCGGTTCGGCGTTCGGATGGTTAGGAGTCAGCAAGTCCTTGTACTTGAGCTTGGGACTGGCAACACGATAGGCGTTGTACGGAATGTACATTTCCTTCTTGCCCAGCAGCTTCCAGTCATAGCGCTCGGGCGAGCCGTTGAAGAAGCGATCCTCGTCAATGGTCATGCCGCCACCGACCCCGCCCACCGGCTGGTCAAAACCGAAGCCCGGCACCTGGCGTACACGACGGGTACCCGGGTCATAGCGCCAGGCCAGACGCGCGGTGGTCGCGAAGTTGTACGGCTCTTGCGATACGGTGATCGCCCCCTTGTCGCGCTCGGGCAGCATGGGTGCGGTAATGTAGTAGGAGTAGATGCCGGATGTGGTTTTGGCACGCACCTTGGGGTCATGCCCCGGCGTCAGGCCGGTCGAGCGCAAGCGCCCCCAGATAATGCCGTTCGAGGTGACCGTCGCATTATCGCGTACCGTCTGCACCGTATACGGGCGGTGCGGCTGCAACATATTCCACAAAGCTTCCTGCCCGGTCTTGGGCACCGGGAACGGAATGGCACCGGCAGTGGCATCCACCCCCATGCCGCCATCTACCACCTTGGCCGACTTGGCATTGTCCAGCGCGGTGTCGCACACCCAGTCCGGGTAGCGGAAGTCGCGGTGGCTGGCGTAAACAGGCATCTTGTAGCTGTTCGGATATTTTTTCAGCAAGGCCTTCTGGCCATCGTTCAGCTTGTCGGCGTACTGCGCCATATTGGCGGCAGTAATCACGAACAGCGGCTTTTCATTGGCATAAACGTCGCTGGCGTGCGAGCCGGCATTCATCTTCCAGCCCGGATTGGCCTGCGCCCCCAGCCATTTGCCGGAGAAAGCCGGAATCGAACCGTCGGCATTGCCGGCCTTCTCGGCACCGACACAGGTCAGATCCTTGCCCAGACGGGCCACTTCGGCAGCAGAAGCCGCGGCTTGCGCACCGTGCGCGGCAAACAGAGCGGAGGCTGCCAGCAGTGCTGCTGCTATCTTTTTCATCTTCATAATAAGGACTCCTCAATCGGGTGATGGGGCTCAGAAGGTGTACTTGGCGTAGGCCGAGACATAATCGCGGTCACCCAGCTTGCGATAGACCGGATCCGGACGGGTAAAACCGACGTAAGTCAGCCCCAGTTCCAGATTGCCCAGATACTTCCACTCGGTCCCTACCGAGTACTGGAAATTGCCGCCGGCATCCGCCAGCGTCGAAATCGGCGTCATGCCCTGAATCCACACACCACGGATAGGTACTTTCAGATCCCAGCCCGGAACAATGCCGGGGTAGGACAGGTCCATGCCCAACGTCAGGCCGTAGGCATTTTTGTCGCGTTCGCCGGTGACTTCACCGTTCTTGCTGGTCGTATAGACGAACTGGTCGCTACTGCCGTACAAGGGGAGGTTATTGGGCGCCTTTAGGCCGGCCAGGTTGGCAGCCCCATACACGTCGTCGACGCTGATGCCGTGTGTCCACACCAATTCGCCCATCAAGGTCGTTGCCGGAGCCCATGGTCTATCACCCAATACCTGAATGAACGATACCTGCGCCTGTGTCGCCTTGCCGCGCGCGGCAGTCACCCCCAGCGGGGTATTCACCAGCATCGGCACGCCATCGCGATAAGTCAGCTCGCCACCAACCTGCATATCGCCAAGGCGGGTCGAAATAGAGGCACCGACAAGCTTGATCTTGTCGAAATAGATCTCGTCGTAGCTTTGCGGGTTAGGCAGCCAAGTTCCGTTGTAAGCGTTAAACAGCGGACTGCCCGGTGCTGCGCTGCATGCGGCCTTAGCACCCCCGAATTTATCCGGATTAGAATAACAACCCGGCATCTTGCCGTAATTGATACGCACATTCGGATTCTTGTCGTGGTATTGCAGGTAATAAGCCGACAACTCGGTGGCATCGGTTACGCCCCAGCGCGCGCCGATACCGAACTGGCCGTCATTGCTTGGCTTTTCCTTTTCGCCAAACGGGATGTAATTGGCACCCAGCTTGCCCTGCACACGCGGGTCAGGCACTGCTACACCGCCAAACGGATCACCGAAACCGTTACGGATAAACTCCGCCCCCGGCCCCAGCAGATCAGTGTTCGACAGATAGGAACCCACCGGCGGCAGTTCGGTACCCTTCCACTGGAACTGGTAGTAGCCCATCAGGCTGAAGTTGGGTGCCAGCTCAAGCAGGCCGGACACTTGCGGTACCGGCAGCAGCATTTCCTTGACCTCGGTGCCGGGCGACAGGCCCTTCACCGCATCAAACGGCACTTGTGCAGCCGAGGCGTTGCCGTAGAACAGGCTCTCGCCCCAGGCCACCACCTGATTGCCCAGTTTGACGGTCAGGCGCTTGTCGCCCCCCACATCCCAGGTGTTGTAGACATAGGCATCCAGAAACTTGGCGCGGCCACCGGAATAGAACTGGGTTCCATCGGTGAACTGGTCGTTGGCGCCGAACTTGTTGACAGTTTTTGGCGAATTATTGGCATTGCTCTTGTGGTAGACATCATCGTAGAACGCAGTACCTCGCAGCATCAGCCCCATATCCCCGCGGCTGAGGTTCATCTCGGCATTCAGCCCGAGACGATTGGAGGTCAGATCCCCTTTGCCGAAGTTGTGGTTGCCGTCGTCCAGATTGATCGCCAGCGGATTGCGACCTACTGTAGTCGAGCCTACCTTGGGGCCGTCAGTCAGCTTGTCCGATGGATCCTTGACCCGCACGCCTACGCCGTAGGATACGGTCGCCTGATAATCGAGCTTGACGCCATTTTCAAACTCAATCGCCTCCGCGGCATACGCCTGGCTGCCAATCAGCGCCAGCGACAGCGGCAGCACCCTGGGCAGGGCTATCCATCCCGTTTTACTTCTGTTTTTTTGTTTCATGCGATTGCCTCACCTCCATTGTCCGGGTCTTTTTAAAGAGCGCCCTGTTCTGCAGCAGGCTTTGCTCCTTGTGCTGCAATGTGGACGCCAGAACCATGTCCTACATCGTCCAAAAAGACTAAACAGAGCGAATGCTCTATGCGGCAAGCAGTGATAGTCTGTTCGCATGATGTGGGGCAAAGGGTGTGCCGGATAATGGCTCGCAATAGCTTGAGCATGATCCTGCAACAGGAGAGCAAACGTGACTAAGAGCAGCACATTCAGACTATCGGCACGGGAATGGCTGGAAGCCAACTGCCCGCCGGCCATGCGCACCCCGCCACCGGAAGGCGGCATCGTCTGGGCCGGCAGCCGCGTGCATTTCGATAGCACCGAGCAGCAGCAGTGGTTCGAGCGCATGCGAGACAAGGGCTGGTTTGCCCCCGATTGGCCCGTCGAATACGGTGGCGGCGGACTCGATGCCAGTGACACCCGCATCCTGGAAGAAGAACTGTCGCGCCTGCGCTGCCGCGCACCGATGATCAATCTCGGCGTGTGGATGATAGGGCCGGTACTGCTCGCCTCCGGCAGCGCCGAACAAAAAGCGCGCCACCTGCCAGGCATGGCGCGTGGGGAAGTGGCGTGGTGTCAGGGTTTTTCCGAACCGGGTGCCGGCTCGGATCTGGCCAGCCTCAGCTGCCGCGCCGAGCGAGATGGCGACAGCTATGTCGTCAACGGCTCCAAGATCTGGACTTCCTACGCCGACCGTAGCGACTGGATGTATGCGCTGGTGCGCACCGACCCCGCCGCCGGCAAGCATGCCGGCATCAGCATGCTGCTGATCGACATGACCACCCCCGGGGTGACGGTCAAGCCGATCGACCTGATCAGCGGCAAGTCGCACTTCTGCCAGGTGTTTTTCGACAATGTGCGCGTACCGGCTGAAAACCGCGTCGGTGCCGAGGGCGAGGGCTGGCAACTGGCACGCGACCTGCTCGGCCACGAACGCCGCGCCATGAGCAAGTTCGGCGACAACAATGTCCCCGGCGTCGATTTTCTGGCACTGGCGCGCCAGCTGTTGCCACTGGCCGATACGGCCAGCCGGCCACTACTGGCCGAACGCGTCGCGCGCGCTGCGATGGATGAACACGCCTACAAGCTGACCCTGCAACGCGCACACGAAGCCGGCCGCGCCGGGCAGGATGTTTCCGGCCTTGTCGCCAGCTTCAAGTACCTGCATAGCGAGCAAAACCGCGAACGCCACGAACTATTGATGGCGCTTGCCGGCAACGAGGCGCTGGGCTGGGAGGGTGATCCTTTCGACGAGACCCTGCTCAAGCTGACGCGGCAATGGCTCAACTCCTACACCTACACCATCGCCGGCGGCACGTCGGAGATCCAGCTCAATATCCTGGCCCGCCGCGTGCTGGGCCTGGCAGCAAGCGGAGGCTGATATGACCCTGATTCTTGGCGAAGAGCAGCGCATGCTGCAGGACAGTGCCGCCGATTTTTTTGCCTCGCGCCTGCCGCTAGCCGCCAACCGTGCGCTACGCGACCTCGGGCTGACGCATGACACCCAGGCCTGGCACGAGATGGACGAACTGGGCTGGAGCGGCATCGCCCTGCCCGAAGAGCTGGGCGGCCTGGCTTTTCCGCTCTCCGGCATCGCGCTGATCCAGGCGCAGGCCGGACGCACGCTGGCCGCCACGCCGCTGTTGTCATCCAATATCCTGTGCGCCGGCACGCTGGCGCTGTGTGCCAGCGATGCGCAACAGCGCGACTGGCTGCCGGGCCTGGCTAGCGGCAAGCTGCGCGCAGCACTGGCGCTGGACGAAGGCCCGCGCCACGACCCGGTGCGCATCACCCTCGCCGCCCACCGTGTGGGCGACAACTGGCTGCTGGATGGTGCCAAGGCCATGGTAATGGATGGCACGTTGGCCGACACCCTGCTCGTTGCCGCTACGCTGGATGGCGAGACAGCGCTCTTCATACTGCCGGCCGACAGCGCAGGCATCACGCGTACGCCGCTGGCGCTGATCGACAGCCGCGATGCCGCCCGCTTCGCGTTTGAGCAGGTAGCCGTTGCGGCAGACGGACTGTTGGCACGTGGCAATGCGGCCGAGCAGGTACTCGCGACCGTACTTAACCGGGCGCGCATCTGCCTGGCGGCAGAAATGCAGGCCATCAGCCGCGTGCTGTTCGATACCACGCTTGACTACCTGAAACAGCGCCAGCAATACGGCGTCTTGCTGGGCAGCTTCCAGGCGCTGCAACACCGTATGGCGCGACTGTTTACCGAGCTGGAACTCGCCGAAAGCTGCGTCGCGGCGGCACTGTCTGCACTCGATGGCGATGGTGATCTGGCGCTGTTGGCCGCACTGGCCAAGGGCAAGACGGGCGAAGTCGCACTCAAAATCGCCAACGAGGCGGTGCAACTGCACGGCGGCATCGGCGTCACCGACGAGCTGGATATCGGCCTTTACCTCAAGCGCATCCGCGTCGCCGAAGCGCAGTGCGGCGACCATATCTTCCAGCGCACCCGCTACGCACACCTGATCCAGCTGGCGGAGGCGCTATGAGTGCACTCGCTTCCTGGCACCAGCAGATGGCGACGCTCACCGCTGCCGGCGCACCGTTTGCCATCACCGAACTGAATGGCCAGCCCGCCTTTGCCCATGCTCCGGCCACGCTGAACACGGCGCTGGAACAGGGCCGCGTTCATGGCGCGCAGGACTTTATCGTCTGCCACGATCAGCGCCTGTCGTTTGACACCTACTACGCCGAAGTCGAACGCGTGGCCGCAGCCCTGCTCTCCCGTGGTCTGGCACAGGGCGAGCGCGTCGCCATCGCCATGCGCAACCGTCCCGAGTGGCTGATCGCCTTTCACGCCATCATCAAGGCTGGCGGCGTCGCCTGCGCACTTAATAGCTGGTGGCAGGGCGACGAACTCGCTGCTGCGCTGGCGGACTGTGGAGCCAGCTGGCTGATCGCCGACGCCGAGCGTCTGGCACGGCTCGATGGCCGGCTGGAGCATCTTGCCGTGATCGGCGTCGACGGCGCCGCCGCTAACGATTTTGCCGCACTCTCAGGCCCCACACCGGCACGCTGGCCACTGCCCGCGCCTGAGGATGCGGCCGCCATCCTGTTTACTTCCGGCACCGGGGCACGCGCCAAGGCGGCCTTGCTGTCGCAGCGCGCGCTGGCGCAAGCCGTATTCTCGCTCGACTTTTTTGCCGCTGTCGGTGCCATGGTGCAGCCGGAGCTGATCGCCCGCACCAGGGGCGTGCGGATGAAAAGCCTGCTGGCCGTGCCGCTGTTTCATGTCAGCGGCCTGATCGCGCAATTCTTTTCTGCGCTGCGCGGCGGGCGCTGCCTGATCATGATGAAAAAATGGGATGCAGCCGAGGCGCTGCGCCTGATCGAGACCGAAGCCATCACCCAGTTCAACGGCTCGCCGGCGATGCAGGTCGACCTGATCAACCACCCGGGCTTTTCGTCCGAGAAGCTATCCAGCCTGATCGGCCTGGGTTATGGCGGCGCCGGCGTGCCGCGCACCCTGTCCGGCGACATCGCGGCCCAGTTGCCGCAGGTGATTCAGGGTAGCGGCTACGGCATGACCGAAAGCAGCGGCATAGGCTGCGTCAGCAGCGGCGTGCTGTTTGCCGAACACCCCGACGCGACGGGCCTGCCCTCGCCGGTGGTGCGCCTGCGCGTGGTTGATGCCGCAGGCAACACCCTGCCGGCAGGAGAGGAAGGCGAAATCCAGCTATCGGGCCCGGTGCTGATGGACGGCTACTGGCTGCACGGCCAGCTTGAACGCAGCACTTTTGATGGCGGATGGTTCGCCAGCGGCGACATCGGCCGCATCGACGAGACCGGCCTCGTCTATCTCACCGGACGCAACAAGGAAGTAATCAACCGCGGCGGCGAGAAGATCGCGCTGGTCGAGGTGGAAAACTGCCTGATTGCCCACCCCGACGTGCTGGAAGTCGCCGCCTTTGCGGTGCCTGACACGCGCCTGGGCGAACGACTGGAAGCGCAGGTGGTGATGAAACCGGGCAAGATTTTCGACGCCGGGGCCATCCGCGGCTTCGCCCTGGCGCGCCTGGCCGCCTACAAGGTACCCACTACCATCCATCTGCGCATGGATGCCTTGCCGCGCAATGCCTCGGGCAAGCTGCTGCGCCGCCAACTGGGCAACGCGGTAAGGAACTAGACGATCTCGTCCGCATGGGGGATGGCGCAAGGGACGCCACAGGACAAGATGAAAACAACAACAGGAGAGACGCGCATGGGTCTGCAAGGACAAGCCGCCATCGTCGGCGTGGCGCAATACCAGCCGGAAAAATATTCGACCGCACCCAGGATGTTCCATCTGGAACAGGTGGCTGACCTGGCGCGCCAGGCACTGGCCGATGCCGGGCTTGCGGCATCCGACATCGACGGGCTGTGCGTCAACGGCCCGCATTTTCACGAGGCAAGCAGTTTCGTGCCGGCCATGGTCGGCGAGTATCTGGGCGCCCAGCTTAATTTCGGCGAAGTGGTCGATCTGGGCGGCGCCTCAGCGGTAGCCATGGCATGGCGCGCGGCAGCGGCGATCGAGCTTGGACTGTGCCAGGCCGTGCTGTGCGTGATTCCGCAGCGCATGGCGCCGATGGGGCCGGACGAAGACCCGATGGCGATGGCGCGGGCGATGCGCTACGGCGGGCACAGCACCGCCTTTGGTGCCCCCGAGGCTGAATTCGACCTGCCCTACGGCCATATGGCGCAAAACACCGGCTACGCGATGATCGCCCAGCGCTACAAGGCGCGTTACGGCTACGACGAGGCGGCAATGGCCAAGATCGTCGTCGACCAGCGCAGCAATGCCTGCGCCAACCCCAAAGCCATGTTCTACGGCAAGCCGCTCTCCATCGACGATGTCCTCGCCAGCCGCATGGTGGCCGACCCCCTGCATGTACTGGAAATCGTGATGCCGGTCGCCGGCGGTGCCGCCTTTATCGTGACCAATGCCGCGCTGGCCGCGCGCAGCCGCCACCGCCCGGCATGGATCAAGGGCTTTGGCGAACACATCATCAGCAAGTCGCCGACCTACGCGCCCGAAATGCTGGACACACCAATCGGCCCGGCCGCCAAACGTGCCTTCGCCATGGCCGGCATCACGCCGGCCGACATTGATGTCGCCCAAATCTACGACTGCTACACCATCACCGTGCTGCTGACGCTGGAAGACGCCGGCTTCGCCAAAAAGGGCGAAGGCATGGCCTTCGTGCGCGAGCATGATCTGACCTACAAGGGCGACTTCCCGCTCAACACCCACGGCGGCCAGCTTGGCTTCGGCCAGGCCGGCTCCGCCGGCGGCATGAGCCAGCTGATCGAGGCGGTGGAACAGATCCGCGGCACTTGCGGCGAACGCCAGGTCGCACACTGCGACAAGGCCTTTGTCTCCGGCACAGGTGGCGTGATGAGCGAACAGACCGCGCTGATTTTGATGGGGGAATGAAGATGAGCAATAAACCGCAACCGGCCATCACCGATATTTCGCGCCCCTACTGGGACGCACTTAAGCAGCACCAGATCAAGCTGCAGCAATGCAACGCCTGTGCTCTCTGGGTATTTTTCCCGCGCAGCCACTGCCCGCACTGCCTGTCCGATGCGCTGCAATGGCGCGAGGTATCAGGCCAGGGCAAGCTTTTGACCTATACCGTCGCCCGCATCCCCACCCTGCCCGACTTCGCCGACGAGGCGCCACAGAAGCTGGCTGTGGTGGAACTGGCCGAAGGCGTGCACCTGAACACCACCCTGATCGGCCTTGATGAAGACGAAATTTGCATCGGCATGGCGGTGAAACCGGTGTTCGACGCGCGCGGCGAGACCACCTTGCTACGCTTCACCGGGATAGACAAGACGCTGTCAGTCATCGAAGGCCAGACGGACGAAGCGGCAGCAGAAACCGGACAGATGCAGGCGAAGCGGCAGATCCACTTCAAGGATTTCGCCTCGCTCAAGGCGCTGATCAGCGACGAATTCTCGCCGTGGAGCAACCGTTACTCGGTGACACAGGACATCATCAACCAGTTTGCCGCGCTCTCCGGTGACGACTACTGGATCCATACCGATCCGGAGCGGGCGAAAAAGCACAGCCCGTTTGGCGGCACCATCGCTCACGGCATGCTGATCCAGGTACTGCTGTCGCGCCTCACCATACCGCTAGGCTGGGAGCTGACCGGCTTTGGCAATATGGCCAACTACGGCAGCAACAAGCTGCGCTTCCCCTCGCCGGTGCCTGCCGGCAGCCAGATCCACGGCCGCGCGCGCATCAAGGCGGTGGACGAAGTCAAGGCCGGCACCCAGCTGACGCTGGAGATGTGCGTACATGTGGTCGGTCAGGAACGCCCCGCGCTGATCAACGAGCTGATCGTGTTGTATATGCCCTGAATGTGTGTACCCTCGATGTGGTGCTTGGCCCCGTTAATCGACGGGGCCTTTTTTGCGCCCTTCCCAAACATGGCATAGCAAAACCTGCCAAACCGGCAAGCGGCCAGGCAAACAGCCACATAAGCTGAAGCAACAGGCATTTAGAGTTCCTATCGGGTGAAATGCCCATGCAAAACGGCAAGTGCCAGATACTGGCCACTTGCCGTTTTTTACCGCGCAGCCGGTTTAACGGCTCTGGCTGTGCTCCAGCGAGCTGGCGGGTTTTGCTGCCTTTCTCGCCACCAGCGCCTGTGCCGCGAAAATGAAGGCTGACCAGAATACGATACCGACGGCCAAGGCGACATAATGCGCGGCAAAAGCCTGCGCGCCAACGATCATCGGGATGCAGCCCACGGTCAGAAAGAGAAAGGTCGCGCCGTTAATCAGCGTAGTCAGCCGCCCCATCACCTGCAGCAACACCAGCACGAAGATCAGCGCCATAAACAGGCCAAAACCCATGCTTTGCCCCAGCAGAGCCGGCAGCCAGGCCAAGAGGCCCGAGATGCCGAAGCCTAACAATGCACCACAGGCGGCGGGCAGACATTCGGCCGGCGCCGCTTGCTTGACCGAGGCGTAGTACCACAAGAATAAAAAGGTAATCCAGCTATCCTTGACCCCAACGGCAAACAGGAACAGCAGATAAAGCGAGATCACCACCACGATAACGCAATTGATCAACAGCGCCTTGCCCAGGCCGGGTTTTTCCTGTTGTTGCATATCAGCTTCCTTGCAAGAGAGAGACAGGCTGCGTTGCCGCCTGCCAGTAGATGATGCCGTCAGCACCCGGATAGCAGGCAGCCTGACGGCAAAGCTGCAGATGGCGCAAGTGCGCGAGGGTTTCCGAGACAGCCATCAATTCGGCCACCGGATTTGAAAGGCGCGTAAACAAGGACTGTGACAAGCCATATGCGCTTGCCGGTGCCACCGTCAATGCCCGGGCAAGGCTGGCCAGTTGCCGGTGATGATAGGCCGCAATGCGTGCGGCGCGCTGTCTGGCGCCGATAAAGGGCAACTGGTGCGAAGGCAACACCAGCGTGGCTGCAGGCAGATTTTGCAATACCTGCATCGCCGCCATCCAGCAAGCCAGGGGGTCGCCCAGACGGTTGGACAGATTGAGTCCGACGCTGGGGGTAATACGCGGCAGCAGTTGATCGCCGGCAATCAGCACGCCCAACTCGGCGCAATACAATAGCGCATGCTCGGGCGAGTGGCCCCCACTGGTCATGACCCGCCAGCGATGGCAGCCTATGGCCAGCTCGTCGCCATCCGACAATGGGGTAAACGTGGCAGGTGGCGGGCTGACAAAATTGCCGTCGCGAAAGCTGGCCACGGCCAGGGAGAGCGTGGCGGGCGGCAGCCCGGCCGCGGTAAAGAAGTCGCGCTCGTCGTTGCGATGGATGCCCGCCAGGGTGCGCGCCCAAGTGTCCTGCAGCGCGTGATACTCGGCTTCGGGCATAGCCAACCCCACCCCCTGTCCCGCACACAGCCAGCCGGCCAGACCGGCGTGATCATGGTGAAAATGGGTACAGATCAGGCGGGTCAGCCGGTAACGGCGCAGCAGTGACTGCCACAGCTCGCGCGTGACATCGGTCGCGAGGCCGGTATCGACCAGCGCCCAGCCTTCGCCATCAGCGATCAGCCACAGATTGATGTGGCCGGGCGGAAACGGCATTGGCATCCGCAGCCACAATACGCCGGGGGCAACTTCAATTGTGCTAGCTGCAGCGGGTGGATCGGCAAACGGGTAATGCAATTCGGTGTCGGACATAAAACCCTCGTTAGCCGGCTATCCGGGAGCCGCGACAGGATGGGAAACTGAAAAAGTGGGGCGGCCTCCGCCCCACTCGCGCTACCTAGCCGGCAAATGGCGGCAGGCCGGCCCTCTCTAGCGCCGCTGGCGAATATGGCACATAGGCCTGCGCCGCCTCATCACACACATACAGCGGGTCATCAAAGCGCGCCGGATCGTAGCCTGCGCGCATCAGCTCGGTCTTTTTCAGCTTGAAGGTGGTGGTCATGTCGGCTTGCGGTGCGACGCGCACGAACTGCGGGATGGCGTAGCGCGGCAGTCTGGCCTGCACCAGCCGGTAGAACGCAACAGGGTCGAAACTGTGACCTGTCTGCATCACCACCGCCGCCATGCCGCAGCGCCCCTCGAAACCCGGCACCTGAACGCCGTAGATCGCCACCGACTCCAGAGCCGCAAAATCCGACAAGGCCTCGGCCACCTCGGTGGTCGACACGTTTTCACTCTTCCAGCGGAAAGTGTCGCCGATACGGTCGACAAACCAGCAGTAGCCGTCCTCGTCGTAGCGCAGCAAATCACCCGAACGCCACCAGGCATCCCCCGGCGCGAACACGTCGCGCAAGATCTTCTGCGCCGTCGCCTCGGCCGAGGTATAGCCCTCGAAGCGCCCGCCACCGCTCTCGTCGCTGTTGATGATGTAGCCGATCACCTCGCCGGCTTCGCCGGGGCCTACCTGCCGGCAAAAGCCGCTGTCTTCGTCGCGCACATGGCTGTCGCTCTCGACGTCGTAGGCAATCATGCGCACATTGGTCTTGTCCCAGTACGGGATGCGCCCGCAACTGCCCGGAACATTGTCGACATTGATGATGTTGCAGTTGGACTCGGTCGCCCCCCAGCCCTCGTAGATATCCATAGGCCCGAAGCGCGCGGTGAAACGCGTCCACACATCGGCAGACAGACCTGCGCCCATCATCTTGTTCAGCGAGTGCGAGCGCTCATCGTCACGTTCGGGCTGATTGAGCAGGTAACGGCAGATCTCGCCTATGTACTGGCAGACAGTGATGCGGTAGCGCCGGATATCGACCCAGAACTCGCGTACCGAAAACTTGCGCCGCACCACAATGGCACCACCGCAGCGCAGCGCGGTCGAACCCAGCGACATCGCCGCCGCGCCGTGGTACAGCGGCAAGAAGCAATAGAACACATCGTCAGCCGTGGCCGACAGCGTCACCTGCATGATGTCGCCGACGTTGAGCCAGCGCATATGGCTGGTTCTGGCCGCCTTGGGCAGGCCGGTGGTGCCCGAGGTACAGATGTAAAGCGCCGTATCATCGCCGGTCAGCCCCTCGCGCAAAACCGGGTCCGGATTGCTGTCCGGGCTCTGGCGCGCCAGACGCGACAGATCCAGTGCCGACAGCGCCAGCACCTCGCTATCCGGCGTATGCGCAGGATCGCTTACCCGCCATAACGGCACATGGCCGGTGTCTATCCCGCCAAAATTGGCCAGACACTCGTCACCGGCGATCACCGCCCGCGCCTCGGTCGCCGCCAGC
Source organism: Craterilacuibacter sinensis (assembly GCF_009831765.1). GTDB lineage: Bacteria > Pseudomonadota > Gammaproteobacteria > Burkholderiales > Chromobacteriaceae > Craterilacuibacter > Craterilacuibacter sinensis. The sequence continues at coordinate 132,029 of NZ_WSSB01000009.1, forward strand.
GCATGACGTAGCGGCGTGCCGGTCAGATGGGTATTGATGAAGCCGCACACGGCACCGAGCTTGTTCAGCGCAAACCAGACGATAAAGTATTCGGGCCGGTTTTCCATCACCAGCGCCACCGCATCGCCCTTGCGTATTCCCAGCGTATAGAGCGCATGCGCATACTGGTTGACCCAGGCGTTGACGCGCGCGTAGCTCAGGGTCTCGTCGCCATACAGCAAGAAGGGCCGTGTAGCGTGTACCTGCGCCTGCTGCTCCAGCCGGTCACCCAGGGTATACGCGTCCTTGGGGCGCACGGCATTGGCTACCGCGCTTCTGGCATCCAGCTTCGCCTGTGTTGCCTCGCGCGAAACGGCAGGACTGATGGCATCGCGTTTCATCTGATCACCCTCGGCAGGCCCAGGCCGAACTGGGCGATGATTTCGCGCTGGATCTCGTTGGTGCCGCCACCGAAGCTGGTAATGGTGACATGGCGCACCGTCTCCTCGATCAGGCCGTTCAATACCGCTGCCTTGCTGCCGGCACGGATCAGGCCGGCCGAACCGACCACTTCGGCCAGCTTGCGCGCTACCGTCTGCTCGGCCTCGGTGCCGTAGACCTTGGCGGCGGATGCCAGCGCCGGTGACAGTCTGTCCTCGGCCAGATCCGCCGCCAGCCGGTAGTTGAGCACCTTCATCGCTTCCAGCTCGCACCAGGCTTCGGCCAGCCGCGTCGCCACCCACGGGGTGTCGACCGGGCGCATACCCGAGCCATCCTGCGTCTGCGCCCAGTCATAGACCTCGCGGTAGATGCCGACCATCTTCATTGAGTGCGCACCCAGGCCGATGCGCTCGTGATTAAGCTGCGAGGTAATCAGCTTCCAGCCGCCATTGACCTCGCCCACCACCATGGATGCCGGGACCCGCACATTGTCGTAGTAGGTGGCGTTGGTGCGATGTCCCACCGTATAAATAGGGGCTACCGAGACGCCCGGCGCTTTCGCGTCGACGATCAGGATGGTGATGCCCTTGTGCTTGGGCGCTGCCGGATCGGTGCGCACAGCCAGCCAGATGTAGTCGGCGTACTGCGCGTGACTGGTCCAGATCTTGCTGCCATTGACGATAAAATCATCGCCGTCGCGCACCGCGCTGCACTTGAGCGCGGCCAGATCGGTGCCAGCATCCGGCTCGGAGTAGCCAATGGCAAAATGGATGTCGCCGCGGGCAATGCCCGGCAAAAACTTCGCCTTGTGTTCGCTGCTGCCATGCGCCATCAGCGCCGGGCCCACGGTATTGACCGTCACAAACGGGAACGGCGCACCGGATTGCACCACGGTCTCGAAATAGACCAGCTGTTCGATAGGCCCCATGCCGGCGCCGCCGTATTCCTTGGGCCAGCCCAGCGCCAGATAACCATCGCGCCCGGCCTGTGCGATCAGTTCGCGGTAGATGGCGTCGGTTTCTTCGGGTTCGGCTAGGCGCGCGCGCGCCTCGGGCGTCATCAGCCGGGCGAAATAACCTGCCAGCTCTTTTTTCAGCGCCTGCTGCGCTGCTGTCAGCTCTACATGCATGGCAGCTCTCCTAGTCCTGGCCCACGATCAGGCCGCTGGTCGGCACGCCGGTACCGGCCGTGACCAATGCGTTTTTCACGCCCTTGACCTGATTGACCGCATCGCCGCGCACCTGCCGCACCGCCTCGGCCACGCCGTTCATGCCGTGAATGTAGGCTTCGCCCAGCTGACCGCCATGGGTATTGATAGGCAGATCGCCGCCGCGCGCATGCCGGCCTTCGCGGATGAAGTACTTGGCCTCGCCGCGACCGGCAAAGCCGTACTCCTCCAGCTGCGGCAAGACAAAAGGCGTGAAATGGTCGTAAATCACCGCCGTCTGCACATCCTTGGGCGAGAGGCCGCTCATCTGCCACAGCTGGCGCGCCACCAGTCCGGCTTCGGGCAGGCCGGTGATGCTGCCCCGGTAGTAGCTGGTCATCATCTGCTGGTCTTCATAGGTGCCCTGTGCCGCCGCCTTGAGGAACACCGGTGTCTGCTTGAGTTTTTTGGCGTATTCGCGCGATACCAGCACCATGGCCACCGCGCCGTCGCTCTCCTGACAGCAATCCAGAAGGCGCAAGGGCTCGGCAATCCAGCGCGAATTCTGGTGGTCTTCCAGCGTAATCGGCTTGCCGTAGAAGAAGGCCTTGGGATTGGTCGCGGCAAAATCGCGTGCTGCCACTGCAATACGGCCCAAATCCTCGCTGGTGGCGCCGAATTCATGCATATAGCGCTGCGCGCTCATCGCCACCCAGCTGGCCGGGCTGACCAAACCATGCGGAATGTAGTAACCGAAATTGGTGGTCTCGAAAAACGGGTCCGCTTCCTTGCCCTGCATGCCGGCACCGAAGCGATACCACGAGCGCTCGTTCATCGCCCGATACACCACCACCACATTGGCCACGCCGGTCGCGATGGCCATCATGCCGTGCAGGAAAGGCGCGCACGCGGCGCCGCCGCCTTCGGGGGTGCGGGCAAAGAACTTCAGCTCCTTGCCGCCGATCTGGCGGAATACCTCGCGCTCGGGGTTGTTGTCGACGCTATAGGTGCACAGGCCGTCGACTTCGGCAGGATCGATGCCGGCGTCCGCCAGCGCCGCCAGTACCGCTTCGGTGGCAAGACGGATTTCGGTACGTCCTGAATCCTTGGAAAACTCGGTAGCGCCAAGGCCTACGATGGCGACCTGACTGGATAAGCTGTTCATGCCAATGCCCCCTGTGCAAACAGCAGCTTGACCGTGCCGCTGACGTGATCGCCCATGCTGTTGACGCCGCGCATCGCCACGCTCAGCGTCTGCGCTGCCTCATCCTTCTCGCTGACTTCGCCGTGCATGGTCATGGTGTCGCCCGGATAGTTGGGCGCGCCCAGACGGATCTTGACGCTGCCTATCAGCGCCTCGGGACCGGCCCAGGCACCGACATAGCGCTCGACCAGGCCATTGGTGGTGAGGATGTTCATGAAAATGTGCTGCGAGCCCAGCTTCTGCGCTGCGGCCAGGTCATGGTGACCGGGAAAGAAGTCACGGGTGGCGATGGCACCCGCCACCACCAGCTCTACCGTCACCGGAATCACCAGCGGCGGCAGCGCATCGCCGACCTTCACTTCATCAAAACGGATGCCCTGTACGCTCATGCTGCGTCTCCCCACAATGTGTTGTCGCTGACTCTTGCGGCCAGTGCTTCGATCTGCGCCGCCGCGCCGCCCAGTTCGATCTCGAGCACGCGCGCGGCCAGATAGAAACGGTGTACCGGATAGCTGGTATCCGAGCCGGTGCCGCCATGCAGATGCTGCGCGCTGTGCGCGATACGGTTACCCGCCTCGCACGCCCAGTACTTGGTCACCGCCACCGCCGAGCCGGCATCGATGCCGGCGTCCAGCCGCCACACAAGTTGCAGCAGCACCGAGCGCAGCGCCTCCAGTGCGATAAAACCGTCAGCCATGCGTTGCGCCACCGCCTGAAAACTGCCCAGCTTGCGACCGAACTGCTCGCGCTCGGACAGGTGGCTGACAGTAATGGCCTGAGCACCCTCGGCCACCCCCAGTTGCAGGGCTGCGATGCACGCGACCGCGCGCGGAGTGAGCCAGTCGTGCGCCTCCGCCGGCAACAGCTGCGCCAGCGGCACGGCAAAGCCATCCGCAGTGAGCACCAGTGCACGCTCGCCCTGCATCAGGGTGCCGGCCTCTTTTTCAAACAAGGCAAGTTCCGCCAGCACCAGTGCCGCGTGTCCGTCAACTTGCAGCGCCAATAGCGCATGTGTTGACTTTGGCGTGACGGCCAGTACCGGCACCGAACCGGACAGCCATAGCTGCTGCCCCTCGATGCGCCCCTTCAGGCGGGTTTCGAGGCTCAGTGCCAGCGGCGCGCTGCTATCGAGGGCATCCAGCTGTGCCGGCGCGTAGCGCGCTAGCGCCGCTGCAGCCAGCGCATGGCGCCACAAGGGGGCTGCAGCCAGAAAACGGCCTTGTTCTTGCAGCACCAGCGCAAGCTCGGTGACGCCAAGTTCGGCGCCGCCGACTTCAGCCGGCAGCATCAAGGCCGTCAGGCCGGTTTCCTGCAGCTGCGCCCATAGCGCACCATCCCAGCCATGGGCAGCCAGCTCGGCTGCGCGCGTCTCGTGCGAGAAGTCGGCGAACAGGCCGGCGGCAAGCTCGCGTATCTGCAACTGTTCATCGGACAGGGTGAAATTCATGCTGCGCCCCCCAGCGGACGGAACACCGGCAACACCAGATCGTTTGCGCAGTCGAGAAACTCGAGCGCGACCGGCGCGCCGATCCTGATATTGTCGGTAGCAACGCCAACCAGCCCCGCCACCAGACGTACGCCCTCTTCCAGCTCGATCAGGCCGACCGGATTGGGTTGCGGCAAGCCCGGCAAGGCCGGGTGGTGCACCACGGAATAGGAGTAGATCGTGCCCTTGCCCGAGGCCTCGACATGGTCGGAGGCCATGGAATGGCAGGACGGGCATGCCGGTCCCGGCGGGTTGCGCAAGGTACCGCAGGCGCTGCAGCGCTGGATCAGCAGCTTCTTCGCCTTGAGACCATCCCAGAAGAAGCGGTTTTCATCGCTGATGCCAGGCTGCGGGCGCGCCGGCAGTGCCGGCTTTTCCCTGACCGCAGCCGGGCGAAACTTGAACAGGCGAAAGCGCATCTGGCCGACCTTGTTGTCGTCCTGATCGAAGAAATTCAACAGCTGGGTAACGAAAAACCCGGTACCCAGACCGGTGGTTTTCTCTTCGCTGACCGATTCGATCTGCGAGGTAAAACTCAGGCGGTCGCCTTCACGCAGATAGCGGAAGTATTCCTGCTCGGAATTGACCGCCACCACCGAGGCGTAACCGTTGCGCTCGATAATCTGCAGCACCTGATACGGGTTGTCGGTGGCTGAACCTGCCGGAAACTCGCCTTTGATGCCGGCAAGCACCCAGGCTTGCAGCATGGTCGGCGGCGCCACATGGGCACCGAAGCGCGCACGGGCACGCTCGCCATCCAGATACAGCGGATTGCTCACGCCCAGCGCCTCGCACCACTGGCGGATCATCGGCTGGTTGACCGCGTCCCACGCATAAATGCGTCCGTATTCGTGACCAATCAGCGCACGCGCTTCGGCCATCCAGTCAGAGTGTTGTTCGCTCACTGTCGTCCTCCTTGTTATTGCGCTGCAGCAGCCATAAACGCCGGCGCTTCGCCGCCGCCGTGCAGCAAGAGATGGGTACCGCTGGCATAGCTCGCCAGATCGGATGCCAGAAACAGGCAGGCATTGCCGATATCGGCAGGCACGGCCATGCGTCCGGCCGGAATGGTGGCTTCCACGCGCGCAATGCCGGCTTCGTCGCCGTAGTGCAGATGCGATTGTTCGGTCTTGACCAGGCCCGGGCTGAGGGCCATCACCCGCACCTTCGGCGCCCACTCGATGGCAAGCGAAGACACCAGACTCAGCACGCCGGCCTTGGCCGCGCCATAGGCGGCGGTACCGGGGCTGGGCCTATGCGCGCCGACGCTGGCGATAAAGAGCTGCACAGCGCCGCCATCTTGTTGCTGCATCAGGCGGTTGGCCCCCTGCGCGACAATCAGCGGAGCGATCAGGTTGAGGCGGATGATGCCTTCCGAGAAACGTGGCGATGCGGTAGCGGCATCGGCGTTCGGACTGCCGCCAGCGTTATTGACCAGCACGTCGAGGCGGCCAAAACGCGTAGCAATGCCGTCCATCAGTGCGGCGACCGAATCGGGGTCGCACACATCGCAGGCCATAAAATGGCAGCGTTCGGGCAACAATTCGGGCGCATTGCGCCCGCACACCACCACGGTCGCGCCGGCATCAAGAAAACGCGCTGCGATGCCGCGCCCGATGCCGCGGGTACCGCCGGTGACCAGCACCACCTTGCCGCTGTAGTCGATTGCCACAGACATGAAAGCCTCCTGAGCCTTGTTCACGCTTTGCAATTTACGGCGGCAGGGCAAGGCCATCGTCGTCTGTTCGGACGATGAATGGGGTTGGGGTGGCAGGGAGAATCGGCGCTAATGAGAAACGGAGCCTTGATGATGAGCGAACACGACATCCTGCTGATCAGCCGCCCAAGCCAAGGCGTGGCACTGCTGACACTGAACCGGCCGCAAGCGACCAATGCGCTAAGCCTGGAATTACAGACGCGGCTGGCACAGGCATTTGCCGAACTGGCCTGCGACGACAGCGTGCGCGCCATCGTGCTTACCGGAGGAGAAACCGTATTTGCCGCCGGCGGCGATATCAAATCCATGGCCGGCTGCGGGCCGGTCGATATTCTCAAGCGTCACACCGAGCGGCTGTGGGCGCCGATCCAGCACTGCCCCAAGCCGGTGATCGCCGCCATCTGCGGCTATGCCTACGGCGGCGGCTGCGAGCTGGCCATGCACTGCGACATCCTGATTGCAGGCGAGAATGCCAGCTTTTCGCAACCCGAAATCCGCATCGGCATCATGCCCGGCATCGGCGGCACCCAGCGCCTTACGCGTGCGGTGGGCAAGAGCAACGCAATGAAAATACTGCTGACCGGCAAGCCGGTCAGCGCGCACGAAGCACAGCGCATGGGTCTGGTGTCCGATGTCGTCGCCGACGGCGAAGTGATCCCTTACGCGCTGGCAATGGCCGCCACCATCGCGGCCATGCCTCCCCTGGCAGCGACCGAGATCAAGGAGTGTGTGCTTCTTGGACTGGATGCGCCGCTGGAAACCGCGCTGGCGCTGGAGCGCAAGGCCAACCACACCCTGTTTGCCTCGCTCGATCAAAAAGAAGGCATGCAGGCTTTTATCGACAAGCGCCGGCCAGAGTTCGGCGGCCACTAGGCAAACCGGAAGGACACACCATGCCCGACATCAATCCGCAGGAATTCCGCCGCGCGCTGGGCGCCTTCACCACCGGCGTCACCATCGTCACCAGTTGCGACGCTGACGGTACACCGGTCGGCGTCACCGCCAACAGTTTCAACTCGGTGTCGCTGGACCCGCCCCTGGTGCTATGGAGCCTGGCCAAGAGCGCCAAGAGCCTCGCTGCGTTTTCGGACAGCGGCCACTGGACGGTCCATGTGCTGTCGGCCGAACAGGAGGCGCTGTCCGACCGTTTCGCCCGCCGCGGCGAAGACAAGTTTTCCGGGCTTGAAACCGAAGCCGGCATCAACGGCTGCCCGCTATTAACCGGCTGCGCCGCGCGCTTTCAGTGCCGTACCAGCTTCCAGTACGACGGCGGAGACCACCTGATCCTGGTCGGCGAAGTCGTCGGTTTTGACAGCGCCGACAAGGCGCCCTTGGTGTTTCATGGCGGGCGTTATGCGCTGGCGACCAAAAAGACCGGTGCGCTGAATCTGGAAGCGGCCGACGAGCCGCACAGCTTTTCCGAGGATTTTCTGGGCTATCTGGTCGGACGCGCGCACTACCAGTTCCTCGATGGCATCCGCGCCGAGCTGGCTGCGCAGGGTCTGTCCGACCCCGAGTTCTACACCCTGTCCACCTTGCTGCAGCGCGGCGCACAAAGCCGGGCGGCGCTGGACCAGATGCTGCAGCACAGCGGCTTTGCCGGACTGATGTTGCCACTGGAGCGGCTGCTGGCCCGCGAAATGGTGCGCGAAACGCAGCAGGGCGATGCTACCCGCTACGGCCTGTCCGCCAGCGGCCGGCGCGCGGTGCTGTTCGTGATCGCGGCGGCCAAGGCGCGCGAAGCGGACCTGCTGGAAAAGCTGGGCGACTGGGACGCACGCGTACTGAAAAACCTGCTCAAGCAGATGATCGCGCTGACCGACGCAGGTTCGGTCGAAGTGTGGCGTGCCGCGCAAGGCAGCACTGCCTGAACACCAGCACTGCCCGGCGACAACAAAAAATGAATTAAAAAAACCAGCGCATCACGCCTGCAACAAACAAGGGGACAGCATGCAACAGCATATGAAAACCATCGCCGGCCTGCTGGCCAGTGCACTGGCTGCCACACCGGCTGTGGCCGCACAGAAAGCACAGCCCAATATCCTGGTGATCATGGCCGATGATGTCGGCGTCAGCAATATCGGCGCCTACAGCCACGGCATGATGGTGCCGACACCGAATATCGACCGCCTCGCGCGCGAAGGCATGCTGTTTACCGACCACTACGCCGAGCCTTCGAGTACCCCCGGGCGGGCGGCCTTTATTACCGGCCAGTTGCCGATACGCACCGGCCTGACCACCGTTGGCCTGCCTGGCGCCAAACAGGGGCTGGATGCGCGTGACCCGACCCTGGCCGAGGTGTTGAAGACGCAGGGCTACCGCACTGGCCAGTTCGGCAAAAACCATCTGGGCGACCGCAACGAGCACCTGCCCACCGTGCACGGTTTCGACGAGTTTTACGGCAACCTCTACCACCTCAATACCGAGGAAGATCCGTTCCGCCCCGACTGGCCGCAGGACCCGGGCTATGATGCGCGCTACAAGCCGCGCGGCGTGCTCGACTGCAAGGCAACGAGCGTCGACGACACGACCGAGGACGGGCGCTTCGGCAAGGTGGGCAAGCAGGCCTGCCGCGACACCGGCGCGCTGAACCCGAAGCGGATGGAGACGGTGGACGATGAATTTGAGGCGCGTGCCGTCAACTTCATGCAGCGCGCGGTCAAGGCGGACACTCCGTTTTTTGTCTGGCACAACCCGACGCGCATGCACATCTACACCCATGTGCGTGACGAGCACAAGGCACTGGCCAAGCCCTACTCGTCGGAAATGGATATTTACGGCAGCGGGCTGATCGAACTGGACCGCTCGGTCGGACGCATGCTGAAGAAGCTTGACGATATGGGCGTCGCCGACAACACCATCGTGGTGTTCACTTCCGACAACGGCCCGATGTCGCAGTGGTGGCCGGACGGCGGCACCAGCCCTTTTCGCGGAGAAAAGGCCACCACATGGGAAGGCGGCGTGCGCGTACCGATGCTGATCCGCTGGCCGGCGAAAATCGCCGCGCAATCGGTGAGCAACGGCATCCAGGACAATACCGACCTCTTCACCACGCTCGCTGCGGCCGCCGGCAAACCCGACGTCGCCGCCGAACTCAAACAAAGCCACAAGGTGTATATCGACGGGGTCAACAACCTCGCGCACTGGCAGGGCAAGGCCGCATCGGCGCGCAACTTCCATCTCTATTACAACGAGCGCGAACTCTCTGCGGTACGCATCGGCAACTGGAAAAGCCACATGAAGACGCGCGAGGGCTTCTTTGACGAAAACAAGCCGGCGGCGCTGATCTTCAACCTCAGGATGGACCCGTACGAGCGCCAGGGCGGCTGGAAATCGCAAGAGATCGCGATGAAGCTGGGCATGGCCTGGGGTGGTCAGGTGCGCGACATCATCGGCGCGCATCGTGCCTCGCTTGCCCAGTTCCCGCCGCGCCAGACAGGCGGCAGCCTGCGCGTGGAGTAAGGCCGATGCCCACCCTGCCCCCGCTGCCCGTTAACGGCCGCCGCCGCTTCCATATGATGGTCAAGCCGGCAGGCGCCTTGTGCAATCTTGATTGCAGCTACTGCTTTTACCTGCACAAGGAAACCCTGCTGGATCAACCCCAAAAGCCGCAGATGAGCGACGCGCTACTGGAAGAACACATCCGCCAGTACATCGAAGGCCAGAGCGGCGACACGGTGGTGTTTTCCTGGCAAGGCGGCGAGCCCACCGTGCTGGGCCTGCCCTATTTCGAAAAGATCGTCGCGCTGCAGGCCAAGTACAAGAAACCCGGCCAGGCAATAGAGAACGATTTGCAGACCAACGGCGTGCTGCTGGACGAGAACTGGGTGCACTTTCTCAAGCGCCACCGCTTTTTAGTCGGGCTGTCGGTCGACGGCCCGGCACAGTTGCACGACAAGCACCGCCCAAGCAAGGGCGGCAAGCCTACCCACGCGGCGGTGCTGCGCGCGGCACGGCTGCTGAATGCATATGAAGTGCCGTTTGCCGCGCTGTGCGTCGTCAACCGCGACAACGCGCGCGCGCCGCGCGAGGTGTACCGCTTTCTGGCCGACGAGCTGGGTACCTACCGGGTGCAGTTCACCCCCTGCGTCGAGGCGCGAGCCTTTCGCGACACCGCGCCGGGTATGTGGCCGGACAGCGCGCGCGTGACGCCTGACTCGGAACGCGCCCGCCCCGGCCACCCGCTGTCCATCGTCACCGACTGGAGCGTGGATGCAGACGACTGGGGGCGCTTCCTGATCGCGGTATGGGACGAGTGGCTGGCGCGCGACTTCGGCCGCGTGCACGTCAATTTGTTCGAAACGGCCGTGGCGCAAAGCCTGGGCCTGCCGGCGCAGACCTGCACCCAGTCCGAATTTTGCGGCAAAGGCCTTGCGCTCGAACACGACGGCAGCGTCTACAGCTGCGACCACTTTGTCTACCCCGAATACCGGCTGGGCAATATCGCCAGCAGCCATCAGGCCGCGCTGGCACTGTCGCCGCGCCAGCAAGCCTTCGGCTTTGCCAAGCGCGACACGTTGCCGTCCGATTGCAGAAGCTGCCCGCACCTGAAACTGTGCTGGGGCGAGTGTCCGAAAAACCGCCTGCTCAAGACCGCGTCCGGCGAGGCCGGCCTCAACTACCTGTGCCGGGGATGGCAGGCCTTTTACGGCCATATCGCGCGCGACATGCCGGGTATTGTGGCCGGACTGCCACGTCACTGAACACCGTAATGCCACGCGGAAAATAATAAAGGAGACAAGGATGCTTACGCTGGGACTGAAGGGAAAGATCATACTGTCGCTGATCGTAGTCAATATGCTGACCGCGGCCAGTTTTGTTGCATTTAGCCACTGGCACGAGCGACAGAATGCGCTGGCCGGGATAGATGCCCGGCTGCAGGCAATGACAAAAGCCTACAAAGAACTGGTGCCAACTGTTGCCAGCGGCCGGCTGATGGATTCGATCACCCAGCCGACAGGACATCAGGACTATGCGCTGGCTCTGGACGAGTTTGCCCGCAACAATGGCGTGCACAGCATGTTTTCCCTGTTCGAGCAAGACGGACGCTGGATCTATCTGCTCTCGGCTGCCGACGAGAAGGCGCTGCAATCGGGCAACTACCTGCGCCCCGGCACGCCTTACCCGGGCGCTGTTGCGCCGCTGCAGCAAGCGCTGCAACGGGGGCAACTCACGCAGGAGAGCGCCGGTATGCGCATATCCCTGACCAAGGCGACCCTGCCATCGGGCAAGGCCTATCTGGTCGGCGTCAGCACCCCGCTGGCTCCGGTCGAGACGGGCATCAGGCACGCCCTCATCCAGTCGCTGGTGATGGCGGCCGCCATGGTCACGCTCGGGGTATTGACAGCCTGGCTGCTGGGCACACGCCTGAGCCGGCAGTTGATCCGCATGCAGATGCAACTTGAAAGCATCGCCACGGCGCGGGATCTGAGCCAGCCCCTTCCCGAAGGACAGGACGAGCTGGGTGCCATTGGCCGCTCCATCAACAGCCTGCTTGATGCCTTGAAGTCCTCGCTGGGCAGTGCCGGCACGACTGCCCGCGATGCCGTCGAGCGCAGCATGCGTTTTCATGCGGATGCGACACGCACCAGTACAGCGCTGCGCGCCTCGGGAGAACAGCTGGACGCCATCAGTCAGGAGACGGAAGCGATACGCCGCTCGGCTCAGGCTGCCGCCAGCCAGTCAGCGACCGCTCATGATGCCATCGAAAACACCCACCGCCAGCTCAGCGATAGCGCAGGCCAGCTCAAAAGGCTGTCACAAAGCATGCACGACAGCCGTACGAATACACTGCGGCTGTCACAGAAGCTGGCTGCAGTTGACGATCAGGTCAGCGGCATTCGCGAAATACTGTCTGCCATTCAGGCCATCGCCAACCAGACCAACCTGCTGGCACTCAACGCAGCCATCGAAGCGGCCCGTGCCGGCGAGGCCGGCCGCGGCTTTGCCGTAGTTGCCGACGAGGTGCGCAAACTATCGCACCAGACCGAACAGGCACTGGACAGCAATCGCAGCCGGATCGATGCCATCCTTGCGCAGATTGCCGAACTGGACGAAGTCATGCAGTACACACTGGCAGAAAGCCTGCGCATGACCGATGAAACAGCCCAGGTGGCGGGCAGCATTGAACAGAATACAGCCGTGCTGGGCATCTCGACGGCTGATGTCGCGTATGCGCGCACTTATGCGCACGAGATCGAAACCGCCATCTCGATGACAGCCTCAACCCTCGCCTCGGTCAGCCGCGAGCTCTCGGGCTCGGTCAGTCTGGCCGGCGAAATCGCCAACGACAGCAACGCGTTGAAGACTGCATCACAAGCACTGGCCGCTCAGGTCGGACAATTCCGCGTCTGAGAGCGTGTTCACGATCTCGCGAGCGAGGGCGAGACAAGGCGCAAACGGCTGAGAAAGCGGAATGTACAGGCGGTACATGAGCATTTCGAAACCGTTTTCAACGCCGTATCGCTGATGCGCAGCAGATCGTGAACAGGTTCTGAGCGCCATCCGCCGGGCAGTGCCATACGTACAACTACGAGCAACAATCGCAAGCAAAGGAACCACGGCCATGACTGAAACCCTCCGCCCCGGCTGGCGCAGCCACTATGCGCTGGCACTGGTCGCACTGGCCTATGTGTTCAATTACGTCGACCGGCTGTTGATGTCCATCCTGATCGAACCGGTCAAGCTCGAGTTCGGCGTCTCCGACACCGAGATCGGCCTGCTCTCCGGCCTGGTGTTCGGCCTGTGCTACTCGGTCGCCGGCCTGCCGCTGGGACGGCTGGCCGACCGCATCGGCGCGGTGCCGGTCATCGCCTGCTGCGCGATTGCGTTCAGCGTCTTCACCATGTTGTGCGGCCTCGCCGGCAGCTTTGCGGTCCTGCTGCTGTGCCGCATCGGCGTCGCCTTTGCCGAGGCCGGCGGCATGGCGCCCTCGGTGGCGCTGGTGTCGCAGCTTTACCCACCGCGACAGCGCTCGCGTGCACTGGCGGCTTTCATGATGGGGCCTAGCCTCGGCACCCTCGTCGGCCTCGCTGCCGGCGGCTGGATTGCACACCACTATGGCTGGCGCATGGCCTTTATCGCCATCGGCCTGCCCGGCGCGCTGATCGGCATACTGATCTGGCTGACGGTGCGCAATGTGCGTGTACCACGGGACACCGCCGCAAGTGCCGGCTCGGGCTGGTGGCCCTCGACGCAGGCCATTCTCGCGACCCCCGGTTATATCTGGCTACTGGCCAGCGCCTCGCTTGCCGCCATCTGCGGCTATGCGGTCGGCACCTGGAACCCGAGTTTCCTGATCCGCTCGCACAATCTGACCATGCAGCAAGCCGGCCTGCTCGCCGGCGTCGGCGGCGGCGTGATGTCTTTTGCCGGCACGCTCGCCTGCGGCTGGGCCACCGACCGTCTGGTGCAAAAAGACGCCGGCTGGCAGGTCGGCACCGCGCTGGCTGGAACCCTGCTGAGCATCCCGTTTGCGCTGGGCTACTATCTGTGGCCAGCAGGCAGCGCGCTGGTGCTTATGGGCATCGCCATCCCCGAGGCCTTCCTGCTCTATCTGGGCTTCGCCTTTTTCGGCGTCTGGTGGTCGATACCGTGCCTGGGCGCAATCAGCCACCTGTTTCCCGCCGGGCGCATCGCACAGGCAACCAGTGTCTTTGTCGCAGCCATGACGCTGTTTGGCATCGGCGCAGGGCCGCTGGTGGCCGGTACCCTGTCCGATCTGTTCACCCCAAGCTACGGCGATGAGGCGCTACGTTACGCGCTGGCCGCATCGGTGTCCCTGCTGGCACTGGCCTCGGTCACGCTGGCTCTGGCGCTACCCAGCTACCGCCGCGCCCGGCAAATACCCGCGCTTGCCATCGCCCATGGAGGCTGACATGCATTTTTCCCTGAGCGATGAACAAAAAATGATACGCGACAGCGTAAACGCGCTCCTGGCCGCGCAATCGGACAGCGCCGCCGTGCGCGGCGCCATGGCAAGCGACAGCGGCATCGATCACGCACTGTGGTCGGCGCTCTCGCAAGAGATGTGCTGCTGCGCCATCGCCATACCCGAGGCTTACGGCGGCCTGGGACTGGGACAGGTCGAGCTGGCCATCGTCGAGGAAGAGATCGGCCGCCACGTAGCCTGCGTGCCGTTTCACGCTACCGCGTCGCTCGCGGTCAACGCCTTGCTGCTGGCCGGCTCCGACACGCAAAAGCAGCGCTGGCTGCCCGGCATTGCCGGCGGCGACACTATCGCCACGCTGGCCGGCGCGCACTTTGCCAGGCAGCACGGCACGGGCAGTGCCCGCTGGCAGCGAGATGGCGACGGCTACCGGCTGGATGGCCACTTCCCGCTGGTCAGCCATGCCCACATTGCCGATCTGATCATCGTCGCGGCTGGCAGCGAAACCGGCACTGCGCTTTTCGCAGTACCGGCGGGAACCGCTGGGCTCTCTGCACAAAAACGCGCAACGATGGACCAGACCCGCGCGCAAGGCGCGCTGACGCTTAACGCAGTGTGGCTGCCCGAGTCCGCGAGGCTAGCGCAAGGCACGGCGGATGTGCTGGAGAACATCCTGTCGCGCGCGGTGATTGCCCTGGCCGCCGAAGAGCTGGGCGTAGCCGAAGCGGCGCTGCAGATGGCCGTCGCCTACACCGGCGAGCGGCGCCAGTTCGGGCGCGAGATCGCCAGCTTCCAAGCGATCAAGCACCGCGCCGCCGACATGATGCTCAAGTGCGAGCTGGCCCGCTCCGCCGTCTATTACGCCGCCTGCGTGGCCGACGCATCAAACGTGGATGATAGAAACAGCGCCGGCGCACTGCATGACGCCGCCAGCCTGGCCAAGGCCTATGTCTCGGAGGCGGCATTTTTCAATGCAGGCTCGGCGATACAGCTCATGGGCGGCGTCGGTTTCACCTGGGAATACGACGCCCACCTTTATTTCAAACGCGCCCAAAGCGGCAGCGCCCTATTGGGCAGCCCGGCACTGCACCGCGCACGCATCGCGAACAGCCTGCTGGGCGCCGAGGAGTTTGCCGCATGAACATCCACTTCAGCCCCGAAGACGAAGCCTTCCGCCGCGAAGCGGCACAGTGGCTAACCGACAACCTGGGCGGGCGCTTTGCCGCGCTCAGGTTCCGTGGCGGGCCGGGCGACGAACACCGATTTATCGACGAGCGCAAGGCGTGGGAGTGCCATCTCGCCAGCGGCGGCTGGACCTGCATAGGCTGGGCGCCCGAGCACGGCGGGCGCGGCGCCAGCATCGCGCAGCAGGTGATCTTCGCCGAGGAATACGCGCGCGCCGGTGGACCCGGGCGCATCGGCCATATCGGCGAGGGGCTGGCCGGGCCGACCATCGCCGCCTTCGGCAGCCCCGCGCAAAAGGCGCGCTACCTGCCGGGCATCGTCAGCGGGAAGGAGCTGTGGTGCCAGGGTTACTCCGAACCGGGAGCCGGCTCGGATCTGGCAGCGGTCAAGACCCGCGCCACGCAGGATGCGGACGGACACTGGCGCATTAGCGGCCAGAAGGTATGGACCTCGCTTGCGCATATCGCCAACTGGTGTTTCGTGCTGGCACGCACCGACCCGACAAGCCATGGCCACCACGGTCTGGGCTTTTTCCTGGTACCGATGGCGCAAGATAGCGTCACTGTGCGCCCTATCCGCCAGATTACCGGCAGCAGCGAATTCAACGAGGTGTTTTTCGATGACGCGCGCGCCAGCGACCTGCTGGGTGCCCCCGGCGACGGCTGGAAGATCGCGCTGGCGCTGCTGGGCTTCGAGCGCGGCGTCTCCACCCTGGGCCAGCAGATGCTGTTTCGCACCGAGCTTGACGAAATCATCCGCATCGCCCGCGACAATGGCGCGGCGCGGCAAGCGGACATCCGCAGCCGTATCGCCGAGGCGTGGATGGGGCTGACCGTGATGCGCGCCAATGCGCTCAGGATGCTGAGCGAAGACGCCGGCGCCGACGAACAAAGGGCTGCGCTGGTTTACAAGCTGCACTGGGCCAGCTGGCACCGCAATCTGGGCAAGCTGGCGATGGATGTGCTGGGCGAAGCGGCCGAGCTGTGCCCAGGCGAAGAAAACGCACCCTATGCGCTGACGCGCCTGCAATCGCTGTTTTTGTTCAGCCGCGCCGACACCATTTATGGTGGCAGCAACCAGATCCAGCGCAACCTGATCGCCGAGCGCGGCCTGGGGATGCCAAAGGAAGCGCGCGGGCGCTGACTATCTGCCTGCAGCAGAAACGGCCTTGGCCGCGAGCTTGATAGTGCTCGCGGCCAAGGCCGCTCCTACAAAACCCGCCCTCTAAGCCCCCGCTATGTCAGCTCAGGGTCGGGTAGTCGTTATACCCCTTGCTGCCAGCGGTATAGAGCGTATTGCGGTCGAAGCGCGCCAGTGGCAGGCCAAGCTGCAGGCGGCGCACCAGATCCGGGTTGGCGACATAGTGGCGTGCGAACGACACCGCGTCGCCAATGCCGGCATCAATCGCCATATCGGCATCCGAACCGGCAAAACCGTCGTTGAGGATGATGCCGCCACCCTTGAAGTTGTCACGTGCCAGCGCGAATGCGTCGATATCGGCAAGCGGCGCGCGCATCACATGCAGATAGGCGAGATTCAACGGCGAGACGGCGCGCAGCAGTGCGATATGTGTTGCCGCCGGGTCGGCATCGGAGGTGTCGTTGTAGCTGTTGCCGGGGTTGACGCGCAGCCCGACCCGGCCGGCACCGATGGCATCGGCCATCGCGCCGAGACACTCGGCGGCAAAGCGCACGCGGTTTTCCACCGCGCCGCCGTATTCGTCGCTGCGGGTGTTGGTGCCTGAACACATAAAGCTCATCGGCAGATAGCCGCTGGTGCAATGCAGCTCGACACCATCAAAACCGGCTTCGCGTGCCAGACGCGCGGCGCGTGCATGCTCGGCCACCACTTCGCGCACTTCATCCGTACTGAGCGCCTCGGGGGTGTCAAACGGCTGCATGCCGGCGGCGTCGGTATAGATCTCGCCGCGTGCGGCAATGGCCGACGGCGCGACGGTACGCACGCCCTCGTCCTTGATATGGCGGCTGCCGATGCGCCCGCCGTGCATGATCTGCAGCACGATAGTACCGCCGGCCTCGTGCACCGCATCGGTGATGCCGCGCCAGGCGCGCACCTGTTCCGCCGTGGCGATGCCGGGCTGGCGACAATAGGCCTGGCCCTCGGGCGATGGCCATGTCCCTTCGGCCACGATCAGGCCGGCGCTGGCGCGCTGCGCATAATAGTCGAGCATTTCCGGGGTCGGCACACCGTGTGCGTCGGCGCGGTTGCGCGTCATCGGCGCCATCACGACGCGATTTTTCAGTTTGAGCTCACCCAGGGTGAGCGGGTCAAATAGCGTGGGCATGGTGGGTCCTGTGTGTGAAATGGCGGGGGTGGGCGCGGGGTGCAATCGGGCAGACGCAGAGGCAGCTTGTGCGGTGTGAGGATAGCGTTACGTGAGTTGCGGATGGTGGGTTACGCAGCTTGCGCTGCTAACCCACCCTACACACCATGCCCGGCCAGATCAGCCGCCCCGCACCTGCCGCGACTTAGCGCACCCGTATCTTCGGTGGCTGCGCATCGCGGCGCATCGCCTTGAGAAAGCCTTCCAGCGGCGCCGGTGCCGCCACCTCGGGCAGGCTGTCCTTGTCCGGACGCTGTGCCCAGAACGCCTGCCACGACGGAAAAATCTCGTGGAAGGTGCCGTGATAGGGCTCGCGCCCCGGCCAGCGCATTTTCATGTCGCCGACCGGCTGCTGGTTCAGGTCGCTGGCGTACCAGTAGCACGGCAGGCGGCGGCGGAAAAACCAGCGCCCGTCTATACGCTCATAGTCATCCCAGTACAGCATCTGCATCAGCACCCATTCGCGCCCGCACTCGTGCTCGTTCTTCGAGTACACCACGCCGATGGCGTGGTCTGGATCGGCAAACTCGATGATGTGCTGGCCCAGATGGTGCGAGGTGCCGGTAAACTGGTGGCGCAGGGTGTCGTCCACCCAGGCCTTCAGGTGCGCGCGCCCCACCTTGTCGCGGCCGACGCGGATGTCGGGCGCAAACAAGTTCACATGCGCATCCAGGTCGCGCATGTCCAGCGACAGCGAATATTTGCCGGCCAGCTGGCGGATGTCCTCGATGGACTCCAGCCGGTCTATGCGTTCATCCAGCGTTTCCCTTGGCATGGTTTACTCCAGCGCGGTGATCAGATCGGCCGCACGGCCGCCATCCACCGACAGGCAGGCGCCGGTGATGTAGCTGGCTTCGTCCGAAGCCAGGAACAGGATGGCGTTGGCCAGCTCTTCGGGCGTGCCGACGCGGCGCATCGGGATCAGCTTCTCGGTGCCGGCGCGGGTCTTGTCATCGGACAGCATGCCGGCGGTGGCCGGGGTTTCCACCACCCCGGGGATCACCACATTGGCGCGTATCCCCGCGGCCGCTCCTTCGCTGGCGGTAGCGCGGGTAAAGTTGATCACCGCGGCCTTGGCTGCCGAATAGCCGGCCATCCACGCGGTGCCGAACAGGCCGCAAATGGAGGCGAGATTGACGATGGCACCGCCACTGCCCTGCGCTGAAAAAATCTGCAGCGCGGTGCGCGTCCCCCAGAAAGTGCCGTCAACGGTGGTAGAAAAATTGCTGCGCCATGCCTCGGTATCGGTGTCGGCGATACTGCCCCATGAATAGGCCATCGCATTGTTGACCAGAATATCGAGCCGGCCGCCGCGCCGCGCCGCCTCGCGGATCGCGCCGCTGAAAGCCGCCTCGTCGCTGACATCGGCCACCACATAGCCGGCCTTGCCGCCATGCGCGCGTATCGCCTCCACCACCGCCGCCAGCGGCTCTTCGCGCCGGCCGCAGATAAACACCTCGGCGCCCTCTTCGGCAAAGCGCAGCGCGGTCGCCGCACCGATGCCGGAGCCGCCGCCGCTGATAAAAGCCACCTTGTCTTGCAGTCTGTTGCCCATGATCGCCCCCTTACTTGAAGTAGCTGCCGCCATTGGCGACGATATCGGCACCGGTGACCATGGCCGCATCGTCGGAAGCGACAAAGGCGACCGTGCGGGCGATGTCTTCCGGCTCGGCCATGCGCCCCAGCGGAATGGCGGCGATCATGCTGTTGATCCAGTCCTGGCCGACCGACTGCATCATCGGGGTGTTGGTCGGGCCCGGCACCACGTTGTTGACGCGGATGCCGCGCGGCCCCAGTTCGCGGGCCAGCGCGCGGGTCATGCCGTGCAGCGCGGCCTTGGAGGCCACATAGTGCAAGCCGCCTTCGCCGGATAGGGCCGCCGTTGACGAAATATTGACGATGCTGCCCTTGATGCCGTGCCTGACCATCAGGCGCACCGCTTCACGCGTGCAGTAGAAGCTGCCATTGAGGTTGACGTTCATCACCCCCTGCCAGCCTTCGTCTTCCATATCGACAATCAGATCGGGGTAGACGGTGACGGTCTCGCCACGGGCCTGCTGCTCGCCACGCAAGGCAAGACGGGTCATCAGCTTGTCAAAACCATCGTTCTTGCTGCTGCCGATGCCGGCATTATTGATAAGCACATCGAAGCGGCCATAGCGGCTGTCCACCTCGGCAAACAGGGCGGCGACCGCCGCGCTGTCGGCGATATTGACGCTACGCGCGATGCTGTTTTCCAGACCGGCTACCGTTTCTTCGACGGCAGCCAGATTGATGTCGACCGCGACCACGGCCGCGCCTTCGCTTGCCAGTTGCCGCGCAATGGCGCGTCCCATGCCCTGCCCTGCGCCGGTGACCAGCGCTACCTTGCCTGCAAACCGCATCGCTCTTCTCCTGAAGACGGACACCCTGTCCGGTATGGCGCCATGGTCGGCCGGCGCACACGAAGGGTCATCGTCCGCGAAGACTAGGGCACATGCTGTATGGCAGCAATGCAACACCCCGCCACACGCCCATCAATGACATTTGAAAGGGTCGCCAGCAGACCTTACGCTGGGCCTGAACACGACTCGTCCGATCAGACGATGAGCGAAGTGCCGCCGCGCCTTAGCGTGAGCGCAGCACAATAAGAGGAAGAGACAGATGAATGCACATGTCGGCCAGTTGGCCAGCCTTGCCGCCGCCGAAGTGCTGGATCGCCAGCGCCAGGCTTTTATCGCCGAAGGCCATGTATCGGCCGCCGTGCGCCAGGACAGACTCGCGCGGCTGGAGGCGATGCTGAAAAAGCACGCCGAAGCACTGGCATTGGCACAGGACGCCGATTTCGGTGGGCGCCATCCCGGTTTTTCCATGATGAACGACGTGCTGGCGCCGCTGGCCTCGGTCAAGCACTGCCACAAAATGGCCGGCAAGTGGATGAAAACCGAGCGCCGTGCCGGCCTGATTCCGTTTTCGCTATTCGGCCAGAAAACCGAGTTGCGCTACCAGCCCAAGGGCGTGGTCGGCATCATCGGCACCTGGAACGCGCCGGTCTTCACCCTGATCAGCCCGCTGGCCTATGTGCTGGCTGCCGGCAACCGCGCCATCCTCAAGCCGTCGGAAATCGTGCCGGCCACCGCGCATGCGCTGGCCGTGGGCATCGCCGAATTTTTCAAGCCCGAAGAAATCACCGTGGTCGAAGGCGGCCCGGAAGTGGCCGACGCCATCACCCGCCTGCCGCTTGATCACCTGGTGTTCACCGGCTCGACCGCCATCGGCAAGAAAGTGATGCAGAACGCCAGCGCCAACCTCACGCCGGTGACACTGGAGCTGGGCGGCAAATCGCCGGTGATTATCGGCAAGAGTGCCGACCTTGAGCGCGCAGCGCGCCATATCGCGCTGGGCAAGGGCAATAATTCGGGCCAGATCTGCGTGTCGCCCGACACCCTGTATGTGCATGAAAGCCGGCTCGATAGCCTGGTAGCCGCGCTCAAGGCCGAATTTATCGCCCAGTTTCCAAAAATCAGCCACAACGCCGATGTGACCGCGGTGGTCAACGAACGTCACTACCAGCGCGTCAAAGGCTATGTCGACGAGGCGCGCGCCGCCGGCACCCGTATCGAAACCGCAGGCGAGTTACCCGGCGACGGCAGCCGCCGCCTGCCGATGGCTATCGTGGTCAATCCGGCAGACAGCTTGCACATTTCACAGGAAGAAATCTTCGGACCGGCACTGATCGTGCGCAGCTACCGCGATGTCGAATCGGTGGTGGCCTCGATCAATGCCGGTGCCCACCCGCTAGCGCTGTATTACTTCGGCAAGGATGCCACCGAGGAGCGCTATATTCTCGACCATACGCTATCGGGCGGCGTCGCCATCAACGAAGTGATGATGCACGCCGCGCTGCAGGACGCGCCGTTCGGCGGGGTCGGTGCTTCGGGCATGGGCAGCTACCACGGCCGCGAGGGCTTCCAGCAGTTTTCGCATTTGCGCAGCGTCTACCGTGCCGGCTGGTATGACCCGAGAAAGGCCATGGGCGTATTGCCGCCCTACAACGACAAATTTATGGCCACCATCAAAAAATGGGTGGGCGCATGAATACGGCCAAGCCCGTGGTGCTGATTACCGGCGCCAGCCGCGGCATCGGCAAGGCCACCGCGCTCAAGTTCGCACGCGAAGGCTGGCATGTCGCCATCACCGCCCGCACCCAGACCGAAGGCCAGCAGCACGACTATCAGGTGCCAACCCGCGACGGCAAGACCCTGCCCGGCAGTCTGGCCAGCACGCTGGCCGAACTGCAGCGCTGGGACAGCGAGGCGCTGGCCATCCCCATGGACCTGTTGGACCCCGCTTCGGTTGACGCGGCGCTGGACGCGGTACTGGCGCGCTTCGGCCGCATCGATGCGCTGGTCAACAACGCCGTCTACCAGAGCAGGCAACTGAATGCGCCGTTTATGGAACTGGATAGCCAGGAGTGGGCGCGCGTGTTGCAAGCCTATGTGGTCGCACCACACCAGCTGACGCGGCGCGCACTCAGGGTGATGCTGGAGCAAGGCAGCGGCGCCATCATCAATGTCAGCTCCGGCGCAGGCGAAGCCGATCCGCCACTGCCTGCAGCCGAGGGCGGCTGGGGTGTGGCCTATGGTGCCGGCAAGGCAGCGTTTTCGCGCATGGCCGGCGTGATCGCGACCGAGCTTGGCGACGCAGGCATTCGCGCCTACTCCGTCAACCCCGGCGTGGTTGCCACCGAAGCCCTGAAAGCGACGATCGGCGACGATGGCGAGCTGGCACGGCGCCTGGGCGCCAACGCCCCCGAGCTGCCGGCTGCCGTCATCTACTGGCTGGCCAGCAGCACCGACACCCAATCATGGCAAAAATGCACCGTCCAGGTGCCGGAATTTGCACTGGACGGCGACACGCTACGCACACCGACAAAGGACGCATCATGAATACACCCCGTACCCTGCTGGCACTGGCTGTCAGCCTGGCACTGCCGGCAATGGCGGCACCAAGTCCGCGCCCTCCGGCCAACCCCTATTTGTCGGCACCGGTCTATGGCGTCACCCATATGGACCCCAGCCAGAGCGACGCGATTCCGTATCCGGTCAAGCGCGGCACTTTCAAGGTCAATCTCGCCACCATGCCCCAGGTCGAGGCCGGCGTATTCAACAACTTCAACCTGCAGGCCGCGGTGCCGGGCTTTATGTGGGCGATCAGTACCGACCGCGTCAGCTACGTCGATGCACGCAATGGCGGCTGGAAACGGCTCGCCTACTTTAGCTACCCGGGGCTGGAGCCAATCAAGCCGGAGCAGCACCGCACCTTGCTGACCGGCAACTACAAGAGCGTCGCCGAAGTCGATGCCGCCACACGCAAGGCTTATGGTGCCGTGCCGGCCGCGTGGATGCGTAACGGCATCTACAGCGTGGCCGACAAGGACAACACCGTGTATGTCAGCGCCGGTTACACCATCATGGCACTGGGGCTGAAAAATCCGGACAAGCCCGAAGAAGGTATCGAACTCAAGCGCAGCATCAATATCAAGGAACATGTGCGCAAGGGCACCACCCTGGTCGGGCTGGGCATCGACTGGAACGGGCGCCTGGTATTCGCCTCGGAAAGCCTGATGGGTACGCTGGATCGCGAGTTCAAGGAAAAGCCGCAGGTTTTCGAATACGGCGATGGCGAGATCAACTCCAACTCTTTTGCGCTGGATGAAAACAACGCCGTCTATATCGCAACCGACCATTACCTGCGCAAGATCGTGTTCAACGGCAAGGAATTGTCGGACAAGGAAGAAGACGGCGGCTGGCGCAGCCGCTACGACACCGGCGACGTTCCCCCCACCATCAAATGGGGCACCGGCACCGGCTCGACCCCGACGCTGATGGGCTTTGGCCAGGACCCGGACAAGCTGGTGGTAATCACCGACGGCAGCAACAACATGAATCTGGTGGCATTCTGGCGCGACCAGATCCCGGCCGGCTTCCAGCAAAAGCCAGGCACCAAAAGCCGGCGCATTGCCGACCAGATCAAGATCACGGCCGGCTACAAGCAGCCACCAGCCTTCCTGCAAAGCGAACAGTCGGTCAGCGTCAACGGCTACGGCGCTTTTGTCGTCAACAATATCGCCGAAGTCCCGATCAAGGACAAAATCATCGATGTGGTCGCCATCGGCCCGGTAACCCCGACCCCCAAAGGGGCGGAGCGCCTGCAATGGGATACGGAAAATGACCGCTGGCAGCGCGTCTGGAGCCGTCCGGACCTGGTGTCGACCAGCATGGTGCCGGCCGTCAGCACCCCGTCCGGCATCGTCTTCGTCAACGGCTACACCGCCAAGGATGGCTGGGAAGTGACCGGGCTGGACTGGAACAGCGGCAAGACCGTCCACCGCACCCTGTTCGGCCACGATAACTATGGTAACGGTGCCTACTCCATCTTCCAGTTCCACGCCAATGGCGACCTGATGTTCAACTCCATCGCCGGGCCTTTCCGCGTCAAGCTTTGAGCATGCAACCAGTCAGCAAAACGCCGGCATGAAGCCGGCGTTTTGTTTGGTAAGGTCCAAATGGAGTCTGCTAAGCAGACCTTTTTAGCTTGCCGCTTCCGCGCGGCTAACGGGCAAGAAACTTGTAGCGACAAGCCCCTTGCGACCCAAGCGTCCCCGAATTCTCGCGAAACCCCTGTGCAAAATGGTCTGCCGAGGCGCTGGCCAACTCGCGATTCGCTACCGTCGTATCGCTCGAACAAAGGCTAGCTTAAGACCTCGCCAGCCCCTTTTTTACCGGCACGAGCCTGACGGGGATGGGCTGATGGCGTATAGAATGGCGACATGGGTAACACTTTGCGCACCAGAAAATTAGGAGTATGGCGAGTAATTTACCCATACGCAGCAAATTATTATCTGCCACTATTTTAGTGGCTGTGTAAATTGGTTTAGAATAAACGGCTCTAGCTTTTCCATCAAAAGGCCGGCGAGCTTATTTACATGCTCAGGCGTTAGCATCTCACCTTCTTTCGCACCACATTTTTCAAATGCATTCATTACAGCTTCATTTAGAACGCGATCTTTTTCTTTTTCAAACGAAACATTCATACCTACAGAAATTACCTTTCCAAATGCGGACTCAATAGAGCCATCCGGAATTTTTTTGTAAGCATAAGCATCTCGCACCTCCTCGACTGAAAGGTTTAGCTCTACCACAAGACTTAACTCTTCACCAGTAATTGGATTTATAGCGTAAGTATTTGATATGTTTTCACCTTCGTAGGAGTCGGCCAAACAAAGAACGATTCGTTGAACACCAAAATATTCCACATACCCAATTATTTGATTAGTCTTACTGCATCCTTTAATTGACACACAATGAAGAGGAATACCTTCAGGGCGATTTTTTATTAAATCATACTCATAAAAATAACCAAAACATGCTTCGGCTTCTTCATTAATTAGATAATTTTTTGCTCTAATGCATGCTTCTACTGGAATACCAGAAGATACCGCCAATGCTAATGCAGACTTTACAATGGAACGACCTGCCTCATGACCACCAAATGAAAAATTGAATTCAAACATATCTGGGCAATAATATGACTCTGATTTTGCGTTACTCAAGAGTTCATTAAGGTCAATTTGTGGATATTTTCTTTTTACGCCTTGAAGCATTCTCTTTACTTCAGGTATAGAGCGAGCTCGGATCTGGATTCTTACACCAACCCCAGACTCTAATGGCCTTTCTAAATACAAGGGCTTTTCTATCTCCATACTTCCATCCACATGAAGCTTTAGCTTATCTCCACCAGTTGTTTCAAACAGTTGAGATGGTGCCTCTCCACGTTCACGACTAATCCCAAAGAATAGACTTAAGGGGTTGAGTTGTTTCGCTAGCTCTGATTCCCAACCATCTCCAGCCGTATTGTTACAACTTTCACAAATAAAACCTTTTACCTTCTTTCTTCCACCAATTGCATTAGGAATAATGTGTTCTTTGGTGTCATTTTCTTCAGTTATCTCCACGTCACACATTGCACATTTTTTCAAGATATTTTCCTAACTATAGAATGAAACATCTTAACAACTTATAACTTACAGCAGACATAGAATAGGCATGACAATCTGGTGTAAAATGCCGCCTTATCTTGATATGTAACTCAAGTTATTGGATGTCACTGGACGTGCTATTCATGGTCACTCCATCCATGCAACTATAAAAGGCACACTCCAATTTTTCAAAAAATCTCGACCAATGTTATTGCAATAT
This sequence comes from Craterilacuibacter sinensis, assembly GCF_009831765.1. GTDB lineage: Bacteria > Pseudomonadota > Gammaproteobacteria > Burkholderiales > Chromobacteriaceae > Craterilacuibacter > Craterilacuibacter sinensis. The sequence goes on from NZ_WSSB01000009.1 coordinate 157,660, forward strand.
ATGTTCGTATATTTAAACAGTAAATGCAACATTGAATAGCTAATTTGGCTAAATAACTTATCGTTTTTGAAGACAGCTTCCGGCTTTTGCCAGCCCACTCATTTACGTGACCGAGTTTTTAATTTGCGCTTCATTTCATCCATCAGCCTTCTGACTTACTTGAATGAATCCTGTTTTTCCCTGCGGGGAGTGTTGCCACACCAGACGATTCAAACTTCCGTTACAAGCACGCTGCCACCAGCTATATGAATCGACAAAATAGCAATCCGCCTTTCAAATAACTGTGTATGCATGCGCCTGACAGCAAACCGGGCGGGACTGCACCGCTGCACGCAAGACACTACAAGCTAATTGACGAATGGTAACATGCAAAATGGTTGCCGGTTTGCCGCACCCACCCTCTGCACCAGATCAGGCGGCTGGGTTTACCGCGTTCCTCCCCGTCTGGTCGCCTTCCATGCACAACAAAACGCCGGCACTAGGCCGGCGTCTTTTTCTGGAAAATCAGCCCCTCAATCAGGAAAAGCCACCACCACCGATGCGCTCATGGGCACGGCCTGGCAGGCCAGCGTCCAGCCGTCGGCTAAGTCCGCCTCGTCCAGTGCCGTATTGGCCAGCAACTTCACCTCGCCCTCGGTCACGCGGCACATGCACGAGGCGCAGCCGCCGACGCGGCACGAATGCGGCGCGCGCATGCCGGCCTTGTCCATGGCATCGAGCAGGGTTTCGCCGCCGTGGGTCGCCATGCGCCAGGTTTCGCCATCCAGCGTCACGCTCAGGCTCACTTCGGCCGGGCCGCTCCCCGCCTCTATCACCGCCGCCTCGTTTTCACCCGGCAGCGACACAAAGCGCTCTATATGCACACGCCCTCTGGCCAAACCCAGCCCCGCCAGTGCGGCCTCAGCCGCATCCATAAACGGCGCGGGGCCGCAAATAAAGGCTTCGGCCTCGGGCAGGTGGCGCGCCAGCGCACCCAGCTGTTCGGCCGATGGCACGCCCTGCACGCTATCGAGCCAGTGGATCACGCTCAGGCGCGCCGGATAGTCGCCGGAGAGCCGGCGCAATTCGTCGTGAAAAATCACCGAACGCTCGTCGCGGTTGGCGTACACCAGCAGCACCCGCCCCTTGCCATGCAAGAGCGCGCTTTTGGCAATGGAAAACACCGGCGTGATGCCGCTGCCGCCGGCAAACAGCAACAGGTCCTGCTGCGGGTGCTTGCAGGTAAACACCCCGGCCGGCGCCATCACCTGCAGCGTGTCGCCGGCCTTGATCTCATCGCACAGCCAGTTGGAAGCCCGCCCGTCACGCACGCGTTTGACAGTCACCTTGAGCGCGTCGTCTATGCCCGGGCAGCTGGACAGCGAATAGCAGCGCGGCAAGACACCATCGGGGTGCGGAATGCGCAGGGTCAGGAACTGGCCGCTGGCATAGCGAAAAGTTTCGCCAAGTGCCGGCGGCACCTTGAACACGATGGACTTGCTGTCGTGCGTCTCGTCAATCACGCGCTCGACGCTCAGGGTGTGGTAATGCGACATGGTGCGTCCTTTATTGTTATCGGCCGTGCTTACAAGCTCATCACCAGTTGGCCGCTATCAACGCGCATTTCGCTGCCGTTGACCGCGCGCGATTCGTCCGAAGCCAGAAACAGCACCATATTGGCAACATCGCGCGGCAGGCACATGCGCGCCATCGGGTCGTAATCGATGGTGAGTTTGCTGACATCCATGCCCTTCGGGTACATGCCCGCCGTGAGCGGCGTCAGGATACCGTCCGGATGAACCGAGTTGCAGCGGATGCGGTAGCGCTGCTTGCGGCAATGTACGGCGACCGAGCGCGTCAGCGCCGTCACCGCCCCTTTGCTGGCGCCATAGGCGGCAAAGGACTCCATCCCGCCCAGCGCCGTGACCGACGACATATTGATGATGCTGCCGCCGCGTTCCTTCATCGCGGCGACACCGGCCTTGCAGCCGAGAAAATAGCCGTCGCCATTGATCCGCATCACCTGCTGCCACGCTTCCAGCGTGCAGTCTTCGATGCTGGCCATCGGGCAGATGGCGGCATTGTTGACCAGCACGTCAAGCTGGCCGAAATGCGACAGCGTCGTCGCCAACACCGCATCCCAGCTGCTGGCATCGGCAATGTCGTGGCGGACAAAGATGGCGGCATCGCCGATCTCGCGGGCCAGCTCAAAGCCGGCGTCGGCATTCACATCGCTAATCACGACCCGCGCGCCTTCGGCGGCAAACAACAGTGCGTCTTCGCGCCCGACGCCGCTGGCGGCACCGGTAATCAGGGCGACCTTGCCGGCCAGACGGCCAGCCTTGCTTGTTGCATTCATGGCGTCAACTCCTTGCTTGCGACTTTGTCGGAAATTTCAAGCGCGGCGTGGCGGGCGGCACGGCGGCCCGAGAACACGCAATCAGCCAGCGACAGGCCCGAAATATACATATTGGACGGAATGCCGGTCGCACAGCGACCGACAGCATACAGCCCGCGTATGGCCTGGCCATTCCCCAAAAGTACCTCGCCCGTCTCCTCGCTGACAACGAGGCCGCCCAGGGTAATGGACGACAAGGGGAAAAACTTGAATGCAGGCGACAGATCCAGCGCATACCAGGGGCCGCGTGTGAGTTCGCGCCGCATGGCAGGCGATTTGCCGACCACATCATCACACTCGCCACGCGCGGCACGATTATTGGCGGTGATGGCGGCACGCAGCGCAGCCGGCTCCATGCCCAGCTTGCGGGCCAGACGCTCGGGGGTGAAGGCACGGGTCACGCCCAGCAGCATGCCGGCCAGCGCCGGCCACTTCTGGAAGCCCCACAGCTCCTTGCCGAAACACTCGCGTATCGCCTGCCAGCGCAGGCGCGCATCCAGAATCAGCCAGGCACGGCCATTCTGGTGTTCGATAATCTCGTTGCCCAGCGTCGAGCCGTATACCTCTTCGTTGCAAAAACGCTCGCCACGGGCATTGACCGCAATGCCCTTGGGCCAGGCATAGGGCGGCGAAATAAAGCGCCATGCCGACACCCTGTTCATATGCGCACCGCGCCCGCCCGCCGACAGCCCGAGGCAGATACCCGAGCCGTCACAGCCGGTGCTACCGTTACGCCAGTTGGACAGGTAACGCGGCGCATGGGCCTGCAGCATCTCGCGGTTGAACATGAAGCCGCCGCTGGCCAGCACCACGCCATGGTGCGCCCGCACCAGTATCGGCCTGGCGTGCGCAAGCTCAATCTCCAGCGTCTCGCGCCTGAGGCTTTCGGCGCGGTTGGGGTTGAACGGATAGCAGGCGTTGGCTTCGCGGTGTGCCGCCTTGTGGCGCACGGCCGCCTGTGAGCCTGGCGGAATCTGCCACACTTCGGCGCCGATCACGCGCCCGCTTGCATCCACCACCAGGCGCCGCACCACGCTTTGCATTTGCACCGTCGCGCCGCTGGCGCGGGTCGCCTTTTTCAGCGCGCCATACAGGGTAGCGCCGGACTGACCTGCCGACACGGTGCGGTGGCCACGCATCGCAGGCGGGTGCTGGCCGGCCATCGCCGGCACCGTCTCGTTGCCCGAGTAATAGAGGAACACCCCGTCCGGCGGATACGAGGTTTTCTGTTTGGGCGTGGTGCTGGCAAAGCGCGCGCCATGCTTTTCCAGCCATTCGAGATTGGCGACGCTGTCGCGGCAGAAGCGCAATAGCGTGGCATCGGATACCACACCAGCCGTTTCCTGCTTAAGGTATTCGAACATCGCCTCAGGCGAATCGCTAATGCCGGCCTCGCGCTGCTGGCGGGTACCGCCACCGGCGTACACCACCCCGCCCGAGAGCTGGCTGGCGCCGCCGCCTTCGAAGCGGTCGACCACCAGCACCTCGCGCCCGGATTCGCGCGCCTGCAAGGCAGCCGCAGCACCGGCCGCACCAAAGCCCACCACCAGCACATCCGTCTGTTGCACCCATGCAATTTCGGTCGCGTCACCCACCCGTAGCGGCGGCAGCACTTCGCTGCTGCTGACTTGCGGTTTGACTGTCCAGCGCGCGCTTAACATATTGCATACTCCTGAGAGGGGGTGACTGATGGCAGCGGCGCGCGCGCAATATGCAGTGCGGCGCGATAGCCGAAGGTCAGCGCCGGGCCCAGCGTCGAGCCGGCACCGGGGTAGGATGGCCCCATCACCGAGGCCGAGGTATTGCCGATCGCATACAGCCCGGCAATCGGCGCGCCACTCTGGTGCAGGACCTGCGCGTCTTCATTGGTCAGCAGTCCGCCCTTGGTGCCGATATCACCGGCATCCAGCTTCATCGCGTAGAACGGCCCCTTGGCAACAGGTGCCAGGCACGGATTGGGTTTCACATTCACATCGCCGTAATAGCGGTCGAACACATTGCTGCCCTTGCCGTAGTCACGATCCACGCCGCTGGCTGCGTCTTCGTTGACCTGGGCAACGGTTGCGGTCAGTCCCTTGGCGTCGACACCGATCTGCGCCGCCAGGCTCTCCAGCGTGTCGGCCTTCCAGTACACGATATTCAGCCAGCTCTTGCGCAAGCGGCTATCCGGCGCGACCTGGCCCGGCATTAAGGGACCCATCGGGTATTTGTGACGGAAATCGGCGTCGAAAATCAGCCATGCCGGCACGCAGCGCCCGTTTTCACGGTGGCGCGCATACATGGCGGTGACAAATTCAAGATAGGGCTTGGCTTCATCGACAAAGCGCTGTCCTGTGCCATCGACAGCGATGCAGCCGGGCAAGGAGCGCTCGGCAAACAGGCCGCGCTGGCTGTCTTCCTTGGGCACAGCCACCGTCGGCACCCACCATGCCCAGCCCATCAGGTCGGTCTGCGCACCCAGCGCCTGCGCCGCCACGAGCGTGTCGCCGGTGTTGTTGGGCGGGGTCACGCCCCACTGGGCGCTGTTGGGTTGCGGCAGATATTGGTCGCGCAGCGCTTGGTTGCGCTCGAAGCCGCCGGCGGCTAATACCACGGCGCGGCGCGCAGCAAACTCAACCAGCTTGCCGTCCTGCCCGGCGACGACACCCGTCACACGCTGACCGTCATAAACCAGCGACTGCAATGCCGTATTCAGGCACAGCGGAATATTGCGCGTCATCAGCCCGTGCCTGAGGCCGGCCACCAGCGCGTTGCCCAGCGCCAGACGGCGGTCGGTGCGGCGGCCGGTTTTCTTGCGCCAGCGCCAGTCGAGCATGAAGCGCAGCATCAGCTTGGCGAAAATCAGCTTCCAGCCCTTTTCCTTGGCCAGCATCTTGTGCGCGTCGCGCGCAGTCATGCTGACCTTGCCCATCAATAGCGTGGCCGGCGACGGCGTGCGCAAACGCGCAAGCTCGTCTCCCAGCAGCGCGCCATCAAACAGCTCCGGATCCATGGTGCGCCCGCCGTCGCGCGCGCCGGGCAGCGCCGGATAATAGTCGGGATAGCGGTGACAGGCGGCGTAGCGCACGCGGGTGGCGCTCGTCATGTAGCGCACCATCTCGGCTGCAGTATCGACATAGGCGACCAGACGCTTGTCGTCGACCTGACCCTGTGCTGCCGCGCGCATATAAGTGAGTGCTGCTTCGCGATCATCGTTGACCTGGTCGTTGAGCGGAATCCAGATGCCGCCACCCGAAATGGCCGAAGTGCCGCCGTACTGTTCGCTTTTTTCCAGCACCACGACACTCAGACCTTCGTCGTGCGCCTTGATCGCAGTGAGCATCGCGCCGGCGCCGGAGCCCACCACCACCACATCAAATTCCTGTTTCATCAGTCCATTCCTTTGCTAGGCATCCGCCGCCCGCAGCGAATGCCGCGGGCACTTGAGTCAGGCTTACAGGAAGGGGTCCAGCGTCTGTTCATTCTTGAGCAAGGTGGCCGCCAGGCCGCGGCCGAACATATCGGTGTTGTTGGCGATATGCGCGCGCCCGGTCATCAGGTCGAGGAAGATGCGGGTCAGCGGATTCTTGCGGTAAGTGCCGGCGCCACCGCAGCAGCGCAACAACTGGTTGACCAGCTCGCCGCTCTGGTAGGCAACGCGGGTGAGCTGATAGCGCCAGGCCATGCGCGTATTCGGGTCGACGGCTTCGCCACTTTCGGCCGCCGCGTAAACGCGCCGGTAGTGTTCCAGACGCAGCGTCCTCATTTCTTCGTAAGCGGCAATCGCCTGCGCATAGGCCAGCTGCGCATTGGGGTCTTCGATGGCGCGGTTGCCCATGTTCTTGCCGACCAGCGGCGTGGCGAAGTCACGGAAGGCTTCGGTCGCGCCCTTGAGTGCGCCGATGCAGGAATTGGATACCGCCGGGATAAACATCTGGGCAAACGGGATGCGATATAGCGCCGAGGTATTGAGTTCGCGCCCCGGGTGCGCCGCTTCCACATGCTGGTTGGTCGCGTGGGTGCGGTGCACCGGCACGAAAGCATCTTCGACCACGATATCGTGGCTGCCGGTGCCCCTGAGGCCGATCACATCCCAGTTACGCTCGATACGGTAGTCGGACTTGGGTAACAGGAAGGTGCGGTAGGTGTCGCCGCCCTTGCCTTCTGTGGGCTTGAGGTTGCCGCCGAGGAAGACCCAGTCGCAACGCTCGCAACCGGTGGAAAAACTCCAGCGCCCGCTGATACGGTAGCCGCCGTCCACTTCGGTGACCTTGGCCACCGGCATATAGGTCGACGCGATCAGCGTGCTGTTATCCTCGCCCCACACCTCCTGCTGCGCCTGATCGGGAAACAGCCCCAGTTGCCATGGATGCACACCGACCACCCCATACATCCACGCGGTGGACATGCAGCCTTCAGCCAGCGCGAACTGCACCTCGGCAAATACCGCCGGATGCATCTCGTAACCGCCAAAGCGCTTGGGCTGCAAGATGCGGAACAGACCGGCCTCCTGCATGTCGGCAATGGTTTCGGCCGGAATGGTCTGTTCGCGCTCGGCGCGCTCGGCACGTTCTTTCAGTGCCGGTATCAGTGCGCGGGCGCGGGCAATCAGTTGTTCGGCGGTGGCTTGGGTCATGGCATCTCTCCTGGCTTGTCTAAGCCCTGTAGGCTGATGCAGATACTTCCACCTTGACGCCAGTACGGAATCGTCTGATTGGATTAGGGGCTTTGCTGCACAAGAAACTGCAGCCCACAAAACCCATATCTCCACGCTAAATTAGGCCAAAGCCACCGTCTCGGGCCCTCCGGCGCGTGAAATTCTGCTGGAACTAAGGCAGCGCGGCATGGTTGGCGGGCAGGAAGACAACCCTACTCAATATGGCGCGGCAACAAATGACTGCCGCGTTGGTCGCTTCTTGATTGGCGACGTCCAAACCATGAGTACCCGGTAAAGATCGCTAAAACCGGACACGATTTTTAAACCGCCCAGCAAGGCCCGGCACATGACCGGGCTTTTTATATTGATAAAACGCGGTTTTTATAAAAATACCGGCGAATAACCTTACTCATAATAATGTAATTAAATTTCTATGGCATAATTGATGCAATGCAAAATTCACTCTAGGAGATCTCATGATGATGATGCATAGCAACCCCTTTGCGCGTGTACTGATCCTGATTGGTGCGCTATCGGCACTGCTGCTGGCCTGTTTCATAGGCTTGATGAAAGCCAACAACAACCTTGAACAGGCCTACCAGGCGCAATATCACTCCTACCTGCTCGCGGATGAGTTTCGCCAGTCTTCGGATGATTTAACCCGCACCGCGCGTACCTTTGTTGTGACCGGTGATCCACGCTTTCAGCGCGAATACCAGACTATTGCCGACATACTTGACGGCAAAGCCGCACGCCCGCAGGAAGCCGAACGCATTTACTGGCCTTTCATTGAAGCTGGCGGCAGCAAGCCGCGTCCGGATGGCGAAAAGGTCGCCCTGCTTGAATTGATGAAGCAAGCCGGCTTCACCCCGGCGGAGCTAGCCAAGCTGGATGAGGCAAAGCAGGCATCCGATGCGCTGATCAAACTGGAAGAAGATGCGATGAAACTGGCAAGCGGCACAGCGGAAGATCAGGCGCGTGCACGCGAATTGGTACACGGCCCGCGCTATCACGCCCAAATCGCCCAGATCATGCAGCCAGTCGATACCTTCTTTGGCTTGCTAAAAACCCGTTCGGCACAGGCCGTTTCCCAGGCAGAGCAGATCAAAACCGGCATTTCAATTTTACTGGCATGTCTGATGGTCGCCATATTTACCGCGCTGTGGCTGGCTAACCGCACCTTGCGCACCCAGCTTGGCGGCTCGGTCGACAGCGCCCATCGCAGTATTACCACCTTTGCCGCTGGCGATTTTTCGCAAGCAGTGAGCTACACCGGCCGTGAAAGCATACTCGGCCAGCTTGAAACCATGCGCCAGTCGCTGCAAGGTACGCTGGCCAGCGTGCGCGAACAAAGCCGTGAGGTCGCGATTTCGGCAGGAGAAATGGACCATGCCGCCAGCGAGGTTTCCAAAAGCTCCAGCCATCAAGCAGAGGCCGCCAGCGGCATGGAAGCCGGAATGCAGCAAGTGTCGGCCAGCATGGATGGGGTGGCACACTCCGCCAGCCGGGTCGATGCACAAAGCCGGGATACCCGCGAAGTAGCCGAGCGCGGCGCAGGCATTATCACCGCCACAGTGCGCGAGATCGAGGGCATTGCTACAGCCGTTGAAGCCGCCGCCGGCTCGGTAAGCGAACTTGGCCGCAAGGGAAGCGAAATTGGCAGCATCGTACAAGTGATCAAGGATGTCGCCGACCAGACCAACCTGCTGGCACTGAATGCAGCCATCGAGGCCGCGCGGGCCGGCGAGCAGGGGCGTGGTTTCGCGGTGGTGGCAGACGAGGTCAGAAAGCTGGCCGAGCGCAGCGCACGGGCCGCTGCCGATATTTCGGAGCGCATAGGCGACATCGGTCACGGCACCGCACAGTCGGTCGAGCGCATGCAGGTCGTCAGCGACAAAGTCGAGTCCGGCGTCAAACTGGCGCAGGATGCAGGCTGCGCCATGCAAGCCATCCATAAACGGACGATGGAACTGGAGCGCGAGACCGCCGAGATTGCGCGTGCGATCGAAGAACATGTCAGTGCCAACAGCCACATCAATGCCCATGTCGAGAATATCGGTGTGATCGCCGAGCAGAATCAGCGTGTCGCTGACAATGCAGCCTCTGCCGCGCAGCAAATGACGGCACTAAGCGAAGCGATGCAGGCTCAGGTCGAGCACTTCCGCGTCTGAGTAAAGCGGGGTGCCATTGTCTGGATACTGAATAGAAAAAACAAAAGCCCGACACCACAAGGTGTCGGGCTTTCAAGCTGTGATGACGGAGTTACTGCTGTACTGCCATTCCCTTCACGCGAATGATGACACGGCGGTCAGGCTGCAAGCACTTGATCAGTTCGGCGCGTGGTTTCACATTGTCGCACTTGTTGCCGGTCACAGGATCAGCCTTGCCAAAGCCTTCGGCGGTGATGATGCCGGCCGGAATGCCCTGTTGAACAAGGAAGTCCGCAACCGTCGCAGCACGCTCCTTGGAGAGCTTCATATTGTAGGCATCCGAACCGATGCGGTCGGTGTAACCGGCAATATTAATGGCGGCTTCTTGTGGGCGTGCCTGCTTGATCTGCTGGACGATGGTAGACAGTTCAGCCACGCCGGCATCATTGAGGTTCGCCTTATTGAAGGCAAACAGGGTGTCACCCTTCAGGGCAAACTCCATCAATTGCACCGGAGCAGGTGCCGGTGGTGGTGTCACCACGGCAACCGGCACAGGGGCAGGCGCACCGCCGAAGTGGTAGGCTACGCCGAGTGACAATAAGCCGTTGTCGGCACGAATACTGGTTTTGTCGACTTTACCCAGATGGTGGGTGTATTGATACTCGAAGCGAGTCGACCAGTTCTTGTCGATGGCGTAATCCAGACCCAGTGCAGCCAGCGGGGCTGCGCCATTATGGTGATCGCCATCGCCGCTGACGCGATAGCCCATTACCCCGAGTCGGGCATAAGCATCCAGCGCCTCGGTCAATGGCGCGCTGAATTTACCCGACAACTGCACCCCCTGGAATCGAGCTTTACCCATTTCAAGTCCAGACGCATTATCTACCTTCAACTTGCCAAGGTAGTCATAGCCCCCTTCCAGCGCAAACCAGTCGTTGAACTGGTAGCCGCCATACACGCCACCGCCAACCTTGTCGTTATTGCTGTTGTGTCCATCCTGCAGGCCACTCGCAAATTCTTTGTTGTAAAAATCAGACCAACCCACCTTGGCCCCAAAATAGCCGGGCTCATCAACATTGGCGGCATGCGCCAGAGGCAGTGTGGCCAGGCCGGCAAGTGACAACAAAACGCGCAAAGATTTTTTCATGAACCGCTCCTAATCCGGATGATGGCAACACAAGCTGTGCGCAACGCCCATTACGCCCAACTCACGATTCCAGTATGGGTAGACGAAAACGCAAAATGCCATGTTTTGTTGCGTTAAAACCCAGAGATAAGTGCGTAGCGCGTAGCTGAAATACAACACAAAGCACTGTTCCATGCTCAAGCCAGACCGCAGATACGTCCATCCTCCACATCGATGTGGTAAGCCTGCGGAGAGCGCGGCAGGCCGGGCATGCGCAGCACCTTGCCCGCTAGCGCCACGATAAAACCGGCACCGGTATTGGGCAGCAATCTGACAACCGGCAACACGAAGCCATCCGGCGCACCACGCAGCGCAGGATCATGGCTAAACGAGTACGGCGTTTTAGCCACACACACCGGCAAGCGATCCAGACCCCATACCTGCAAGTGCGCCAGATCATCCTCCGCCTCGGGCGACAGGGCGACGCCCGCGCCGCCATAAAGCTGACGGCTTAGCGTATCCAGTTTTTCACTTAATGTCGCATCCGCCGGATAGCTAAAGCGCACCGCCGGCGCCGGCTCCTGCCCTGCCGCCATCACGGCGCGAGCCAGATCCAGCGCGCCTTCACCGCCTCTGGCAAAACCGTCACAGATGGCAAAGCCCGCAGCACCGGCCTCGCGACTCGCTTGCGCGACCACGGCAATTTCATCATCGCTATCGCCAGCAAAACGGTTGAGCGCGACCACCACGCGCTGGCCAAAGCCAGCCAGATTGGCCAGATGGCGGCGCAAATTGGGCAGACCGGTCGTGAGTGCGGCCAGGCTGGCTTGCGAACAGGCCGCCAGCTCTACCCCGCCATGCCACTTCAGCGCCTTGAGCGAGGTCACCAGCACGGTCACGGCCGGTGCCAGCCCGCTTTGCCGGCATTTGATATTGAAGAATTTTTCCGCGCCAAGGTCGGCACCAAAACCGGCTTCGGTAATCGCCCAATCCGCACAGGACAGGGCGGCACGGGTCGCGCGCACCGAGTTGCAGCCATGGGCAATATTGGCAAACGGTCCACCATGAACAAAAGCCGCATTACCTTCCAGTGACTGCACCAGATTCGGTTTGAATGCGTCCAGCAGCAAAGCCATCAGGGCACCCGTGATACCCAGTTCGCGCGCATAAAATGGGGTACCGTCACTACGCAGCCCCAGCAACAAACCATCCAGTCGCCGGCGCAAATCAGCTTCGTCTTCGGCCAGACACAGCACCGCCATGATTTCCGAGGCCGCGGTAATATCGAAACCGGTATCGGCCGGAATGCCGTGCGTCGGTCCGCCAAGGCCGGTCACCATATGGCGCAGCGAGCGGTCATTGACATCCAGCACCCGGCGCCAGTAAACGGCTTCAAGATCAGCCAGTGCATGGTGGCGCACATTGTCCAGCATGGCGGCGATCAGATTATTGGCGCTGGTGATGGCGTGAAAATCGCCGGTGAAATGCAGATTGATCGCTTCCATAGGCAATAGCTGCGCATAACCACCGCCAGCCGCCCCACCCTTCATGCCAAAGCAGGGACCAAGCGAAGGCTCGCGCAAGGCTAAAGCGGCCGACTCGCCCAGACGCTTCAGGCCTTGTGCCAGCGCAACCGACACCGTGGTCTTGCCGCTGCCAGCCGGCGTACCGCTGGTAGCCGTAACCAGTACCAGCTTGCCCGCAGGCGCCCTGCCTGGTGCAAGGGTAACTTTGGCCTTGTCGCGGCCATAGGGTTCGTATTCGCCCGGAGAAAAACCCAGCGTGCCGGCTAACGCATCAATGGGGATAAGCGTAGCAGACTGGGCAATTTCGATATCGGATAGCATCGGCAGACTCGGTAGGAGGAAATGAGCCGATAGAGTAAAGAAAGCGGAAGCTTTCAACCATGAGCCAGATCAGATGATTGCGTCGCTAAGGTCGAGATTGAAATGAAACGCGAGGGCGGCTCATGCATACGCGAAGCGCAATATAAGCTGTCTGTCAGGCTTGCGCTTGCTGCACATAAGCGCAATCTTTGACGCAGTCAGGCGCTGCCATCCCCTCGGAAGGATCTGGCCGATACAGAACAATACGGTTTCTGCCACCGCGTTTGGCCTGATACATCGCAAGATCGGCATCATGCAGCACGCATTCGGCATCCGTATAGCCACGATGCCCCAGCAATACGCCTATGCTGGCCCCCACCTGAGCCAGATCTGCGCCCAGTACGACGGGGTGGCGTAGTTCAGCCAGCAAACGCTTGGCCAGATGCAGCACGGCCATGGGCTGTGCGCTACCGGTCAGTAGCAAGGCAAACTCATCACCGGACAAACGCGCCAGCGTGTCGTGGCTACGCACACATGCGCTCATGCGCAAAGACAAGGCCTGTAGCAAAGCGTCGCCCGCCGCATGACCAAAGCGGTCATTCACGGCTTTAAAGCCATCAAGATCGATAAATAGCACGGCAAACTGCAAACCATCACGCTGCTGCTGACGCAATGCCTGTTCCAGGCGATCATGAAACAGATTGCGGTTCACCAGTCCGGTCAGTGTGTCATGAAAAGCCATATGACGGATCTGATGCAAAATTGTCTTGCGCTCGGTGATGTCATCCAAATGCAAATGCAATAATTTGCACCCATTTTGCAGCAGCACCGTAGCGGTGGCATCACAATCAAACACCGAACCATCAGCCCGACGGAAACGGCATTCGCAACGTTTGGTATCGCCTGCATTCACCCCGCCATCCAGCATCGCCAGTAACTGCACAGCACGCATATCGGTCGGGTCCAGCATCTCGGCCAAAGAACGGCCAAGCAGTTGCTGAGGCGAAGATTCATGAAACAGCAGCGCCGCACTGGCATTTATTTCGCAGGCCTGACCATCGCGCAGCAGCAGCATACCGTCAATGGAGCTGGCAAAAACAGAGGCAAAACGCTGCTCGCTCTCATCACGTTCATGCAGCATCCTGTTTTTGTCGTCAATCAGCTCATTGATGGCACCCGCAAGATCGGTCACCTCGTCGCGACCATCGAGCATCAGCCGCTCGACCTGCCCCTCCCCCCGGATGCGCCGGATAGCCATCAGCAGATGATGCAAACGCCGGCCCACCCTGAATTGCAAGAGATACAAGGCAAGCAGCCCGATCAGCAAAATACCGGCTATCGAGACTAAGGCCATGATATTGATGTTGGAGACACCCAGCGCCGACACCTCGCGCTTGGCACTGCGCCCCAGCAATAAAGCCGGCTTATTGTCCAGATTGCGTACTGCAATCCAGCTCTCGATACGATGATCGCCCGGCAGCACCAAGACATCCCCGCCGGGCATTTTTTGTGCCACCCATGCAGTCACCTCATCGGGCAAGTCGCGCGAAGTCACAGACAGAATCCGCGTATCACTGGAGAAAAAAGTCGCCTTGTTACGTAAAAGTATCTTATCCGCGCGCACCCCCCACGCCATATAACCGGATGGTGCCCCCTTCGCAGCCGTCGGCCTCACCGGCGTCAAGATGATGTAATACGCCCCGATAGGCAAACGCACCACACCGGACAGCACAGCACGATTAGAGGTCGTAACCAGCTGGAACAGATGACGGCCAAACTCGCTGTCGGCAACCAAGCCTTTCACAAGCCAGGGCGGGTTGTACACCATAGCCTTGGAGGTGTTTTCAACCGAAAGCAGCATTAAGCCTTCGGCATTGAAAAATGCCATGAAATCGATGCCGATATCGCCAAAGCGCTTGGGCGAGAACATTCCGCGCAGAATCTTGGCGTCTCCGGTCCGGATAAAATGATCGGTTTCATCCCAGTTGGCCCAGTCTGAGGCTGAACGACTCAAACCATAGGCGCTTTCCAGAAAGACATCTCGCGTATGGGTGGCGGCATCCTCAGCCAGACGGCGTTCCGCTGCGTCAAACGAAGGGATAAGCAGGCCACGACCCAGCAGCCCGATCAGAAGGGCAAGCACCATACACGATGAGGTCAGGATCAGCGCCGTCCTTCGGGCAAGCGGACCTGGCAGCCATGAGCGTTTCCAGCGCATTTACATCCCTCAGAATATGGTTAATCTTGCCATTACTTCCATGACGTGGCTCTGCCTTCTCTAAAGACAAAACGACTCTACACCAATGCCTTCGTCATTGTCGATTGGCTACAAGGAATAAATACCCACATCAACTACAAGATGTCTTATGAAAGATACCTGTCAATAAACAGCCTTCCCGGCACTTAGCCGGGCATCAAGCACAGTTAAGGCTGCTTCTACGGTCTGCCGGCGCACTGCAGCGCGGTCGCCAGCAAAGTGGCACACAAAGGCCTCGATCCCCTCAGGCCCGGCAAGTGCCAACCATACTGTACCGACCGGCTTGCCGGGCGAACCGCCGCCGGGGCCGGCAATACCGGACACCGCGATGGCCCAGTCTGCCCCCGCCACCCGACAGGCGCCTGCCGCCATCTCGCGCACGGTCTCCTCGCTGACTGCACCATAGTCATCCAGCGTCTGCGGCTTAACGCCTAACAGTCCGACCTTTGCCGCATTGGCATAGCTGACCATGCCCCAGCCAAACCAGGCGGAGCTGCCGGCGATATCGGTAAGCGCAGCGGCGATCAGGCCACCGGTACAAGACTCGGCCGTTGCAAGCGTCTGGCCCTTGGCCAGCAAATACTCGCCTATGCGGTGACACTGCGCTTCAGTGTTCATGTAATTGCCGGTAGTGACTAATCAGGCCTGTAGTCGAGCTGTCATGCACGCCCACGTTTTTGCCCGGATTAAGCTCGGGCAAAATGGTACGCGCCAGCGCCTTGCCATACTCGACCCCCCACTGATCGAAGGAATTCAGCCCCCAGATCGCCCCCTGCACAAAGACCTTGTGTTCATACAAAGCAAGCAGCATGCCCAGGCTGTGTGGTGTCACCTTGTCCAGCGCCAGCGTATTGCTGGGCTGATTGCCGGGGAATGTCTTTTGTGGTGCCAGCATGTCCAGCACTTCGCCATCCATGCCGGCCAGTTCGGCCATGGCCTCGGTGCCGGTCTTGCCGCGCATCAGCGCCTCGGTCTGGGCAAAGGCATTGGCCACCAGCACCTGATGCTGGCTTGCATCGTAATGCCCCTGCATCGGCACGATAAAATCGCACGGCACCAGCCGGGTGCCCTGATGCAGCAACTGAAAGAAGGCGTGCTGGCTGTTGACGCCCTCCTCGCCCCAGATCACCGGGCCGGTATCGAAATCGAGGCGCTCGCCATAACGGCCGACGCGCTTACCGTTGGACTCCATATCCAGTTGCTGGATATGGGCCGGCAGGCGGCGCAAGCCATGATCGTAGGGCATGATGGCGTGTGTATGCGCGCCATAAAAGGTGTTGTACCAGATACCAATCAGCGCCAGCAGCACTGGCATATTGACCTGAAACGGCGCATTGAAGAAATGCTCGTCCATGGCGTGGGCACCGGCGAGCAATTCGTCAAAACATTCGGGCCCTACCGCCAGCATGACCGACAGCCCCACGGTGGACCATACCGAGTAACGCCCGCCTACCCAGTCCCAGAAGCCGAAACGGTTGGCCGCATCGATACCGAAACCGGCAACGGCCGCTTCATTGGTCGATACCGCGACAAAATGCTTGTCTATGGCCGCTTCGGATACGCGCTCGACAAACCAGCGCCGCGCCGCCTGCGCATTCAACAAGGTTTCCGGCGTGGTAAACGATTTGGAAGCGATAATAAACAAAGTCGTGGCAGGGTCCAGCCTGGCCAGCGTGCGCGCAAGATGGGCCGGGTCGACATTGGAGACATAATGCAGCCTCGGCCCGCCCTGGGCATAGGGCGCCAGCGCTTCCGTGGCCAATAGCGGCCCCAGATCCGAACCGCCTATGCCAAGATTGACCACATCGGTCACCGCACGCCCGTCGTGACCGCGCCACAAGCCTGAACGCACGCGCCGGGAAAAATCGCGGATACGCGCAAGCTCTTCATGTACATCGGCCACAATATTGCGGCCTTCCACCTCAAGTACCGCATCCTTGGGCAGGCGCAAGGCGGTATGCAGAACCGCCCGGTTTTCGCTGACATTGATGCGCTCGCCGGCACGCATGCGCGCCATCCAGCCGGACAGATCGGCCACATCGGCTAGCTCCAGCAGCAATTCCAGCGTGCGCTCGCTAATGCGGTTTTTCGAATAGTCGAGCAGCAAGCCGTCCAGCTTGAGCGAAAAGCGTTCGAAACGCTGCGGATCAGCCTCGAACAGTTCGCGCATGGCCACATAGCGCGTGGCGCGCTGGTGCTGGTGCAGTTTGGCCCACACTTGCGAGGCATTGATGTCGTTGAAACGGATAGCAGCCATGGGGCAGGTTCAGCCAAAAATGAAAAAAGGGCGACGCATCACCCTTTGATTATGATATGCAAAAAGCCTATTCGCGAATGAAATTTTCGCGGTAATAACGCAGTTCTTCAATGGATTCCATGATGTCGGCCAGCGCCTCATGCTTGCCCTTTTTCACTACACCCTTGTAAACATCGGGCTTCCAGCGCTTGCACAGTTCTTTCAGCGTGGAGACATCCAGATTGCGGTAGTGGAAATAGGCTTCCAGCTTGGGCATCCAGCGCGCCATAAAGCGACGGTCCTGGCCGATGGAGTTGCCGCACATCGGCGTGACACGCTCTGCCACATGCTGTTGCATAAAGGCCAATAGCGCTGCCTCGACTTCAGCCTCGCTCAAGGAGGATGCGCGCACGCGCTCGGTCAGGCCGGTGCGGCCATGGGTCTTGGTATTCCATTCATCCATGCCGCTCATGACCGCATCACTCTGATGCACCACGTAGACTTCGGACTGGTCCAGCACATTCAGCTGGCTATCGGTCACAACCATCGCCACTTCGATAATGCGGTCGGAGTCAGGTTCCAGCCCGGTCATTTCCATGTCGAGCCAGATGAGCTTGTTCGGATCTTGTGCCATACTTGCCAGCTTTCTATAAAGATTGCCTATTCTCCGTGATTGCCGCCCGTTCGGCAAACGGCACACGCCATGACCGCACCCCTTTTTAACACCCTGTTTCTTTTTGCGCTGGCTTTAAGCCTGTGTTTGCGCCTGTTTCTGGCGCAGCGCCAGATAGCGCATGTGCGCACGCACCGCAATGCGGTTCCGGCCGAGTTCGCCGCCAGCATCCCGCTATCGACCTACCAGCATGCGGCCGACTACACCATCGCCAAAATGCGCCTAGCCATGGCCTCCAGCCTGTTTGATGCCTCACTCCTGCTGGTACTGACGTTGGGGGGCGGTTTGCAGTATTTATGGCAGGCAAGTGCCCTTTCCGGTCTGGACGAGCTAGGCCGCGGTCTTGTTTTTGTCGCACTGACCACACTGGCAAGCTCGCTTGCCGGCCTGCCCTTTACCCTGATTTCGACCTTCGGCATCGAGGCGCGTTACGGCTTTAACAAGGTCACACCGCGTCTCTTTATCACCGACCTGCTGCGTAGTACCTTGCTGTCGGTGCTGCTGGGCTTGCCGCTATTAGCGCTGGTGCTGTGGCTGATGCAAGGTGCCGGTACGCTGTGGTGGCTATGGGTGTGGCTGGCCTGGGCCGGCTTCAGCCTGCTTTTGCTACTGGTTTACCCGACCTTGATTGCCCCGCTTTTCAACCGCTTCCAGCCACTTGACGACAAGGTATTGGCTGCGCGCATCGACAAACTGCTCACCCGCACCGGTTTTAAAAGCCAGGGCATTTTCGTGATGGATGGCTCACGCCGCTCCAGTCATGGCAATGCCTATTTCACCGGTTTTGGTGCAGCCAAGCGCATCGTATTTTTCGACACCCTGCTGGGCACGCTAAGCCATGCCGAAGTCGAAGCGGTACTGGCGCACGAACTGGGGCACTTCAAGAAAAGACATGTCGCCAAACGCATGGCGACGACCTTTGCGCTGGCGCTGGTCTTTTTGTTTGTACTGGGCCAATGCTTGACTAATCTCTGGTTCTATCAGGGCCTGGGCCTATCCAGCCAGAGCTATGCCATTGCCCTTGTGCTTTTTTTCATGGTCATGCCGCTCTTCACCTTTCCGCTGACGCCCTTGTCCAGCCTGCTGTCGCGCAAGCATGAATACGAGGCGGATGCGTTTGCCGCCAGTGAAACGGCGGCCAGCGACCTGATCACGGCACTGGTCAAACTCTACCGCGACAATGCGTCCACGCTGACGCCAGACCCGCTTTATTCGGCTTTTTACGACTCGCACCCGCCGGCGACGCTGCGTATCGCCCATCTCAAAGGATTACCCGCATGAAATTGACCGACCTCTCTTGCAGCGAGACATATATCGCGCTGGATGCCAACGATTTGCTGATCCATCTGCAGGATTTGCCCGGCTGGCAGTTGCTGGACGGCGCGTTGGTGCGTAGCTGGCACTTTGCCGACTACTACCGCACCATGGCCTTTGTAAATGCGCTGGCCTTTATTGCCCATAAGGAAAACCACCATCCGGATTTATCCGTGCATTTCAACCGTGTTGTCGTGCGCTTCTCCACCCATGACGCAAACGGCATCACACTGAATGATGTCATCTGCGCCGCCAAATGCAGTGCGCTCGCAGGCGCACAAGCATGAAGGCGACCGGGCAGATTATCCGCAGTTACGGCCGCCGTTTTATCGTCGAGTGTGGCGACACCGAATACGATGCCACGACCCGCGCCAAACGGGTCGACTATGCCTGTGGCGACTGGGTCGACATCACCATACAGAATAAAGAGCAGGCGGTCATCGAGGGCACGCAGGAGCGGCGCAGCCTGCTCTACCGTCAGGACGACTGGAAAACCAAGGTGATCGCCGCCAATGTGACGCGCATCCTGTTTGTATCGGCTGCCGTACCCTCGCCCAGCGAGGAGCTGCTTGGGCGCTGCCTGATTGCCGCCGAAGCCGCCGATATCGACCCGGTGATTATCGTCAATAAAAGCGATTTGCCGGAAACGGCAGCATGGCTGAAAAAGCTCGAGCTGTATCAGCAACTGGGCTATCAGGTGGTGGTACTGTCCGCACTGGAAAATGCCGACGCCATCCGCCCGTTTCTTGCGGGGCACACCTCGGTACTCGTTGGCCAGTCCGGCATGGGCAAGTCGACGCTGACCAATGCCTTGCTGCCACATGTCAATGCACGCGTGGGCGACATTTCCACCGCGCTGGATACCGGCCGCCACACTACGACCCATGCCGCGCTCTACCATCTGGATGAAAACAGCCAGCTGATCGACTCGCCCGGCTTGCAGGCCTTTGGCCTGGCCCATATTGCCGCGACCGATTTCATTTACTACTTCCCCGAAATGCGGCCGCTCATCGGCCAGTGCCGTTTTCACAATTGCTCGCACCGCAACGAGCCGGACTGCGCGATCAAGGCCGCCGCCGCGCGCGGTGATATTGCCCCGCACCGGCTGGAATTGTTCCAGCGTCTGATCAGCGGCAAGCTGGATTAAAAATCGTCATGCAAAACGGGCTTCATGAACCATGAAGCCCGTCTGTTTTGTGCCGCTGAGGTCAAACCTTATTTCCAGCGTTTGAGCAGCAGGGAGTTACTGACGACGGACACCGAACTCAGTGCCATGGCCGCACCGGCAATGACCGGATTCAACAAGCCGAATGCCGCCAACGGAATACCCAGCGTGTTGTAGATAAAGGCAAAAAACAGGTTCTGGCGGATCTTGGCCAGCGTGGCGCGCGACAGGCGGATGGCGTCCAGCAGGTGCAGCAGATCACCATGCATCAATGTCACATCGGCTGCTTCTATCGCCACATCCGAGCCGGCGCCCATGGCGAAACTTGCATCGGCGACGGCCAACGCCGGCGCATCATTCACCCCATCCCCCACCATGCCGACCTTGAGGCCGGTCTTTTTATATGCCTCGATCTCGGCGGCCTTATTCTTGGGCTTGACCTCGCCCTTGAATTCGCGGATACCGGCCTCCCTGGCAATGGCGGCAGCCGTATCCTGATTGTCCCCGGTGAGCATCACCACCCGGATTCCCAGCGCCTGCAAACCGGCCACCGCCGCGCGCGAAGACGGCTTAAGCTTGTCGGCAATTGCCATCAACCCCGCCAGTTCGCCAGCGATGGCCACCGCCACCACCGTACAGCCCTGCCGCGTCCAGGCTTGCGCTGCCTCGGGCAGTGCAACCCCTATCCATGCGGGCTCCCCGACCTTGACTTGCCCTACCCCTTCAACCTCGGCCAGCACCCCTTGGCCGGGCAAGGCTAAAAAACCGTGACTGGCAGGCAGGCTCAGACTGCGCGCTTGCGCCGCCGCCAATAGTGCGCGCGCCAGCGGGTGTTCGGAGCCGGCCTCGACTGCGGCGGCCAGTGCAACGACTTCGTGTTCGCTACGCGAGCCCGCGATTACGCCAACCAGTTCAGGCCGCCCTTCGGTCAGCGTGCCGGTTTTATCCAGCACCACAAGACTCAGCCGGCCGGCGGTTTCCAGCGCCGCTGCATTGCGAAACAGGATGCCGCGCCGCGCCCCGTTGCCTATACCCACCATCACCGCCGTTGGCGTAGCCAGACCCAGCGCACACGGGCAGGCAATCACCAATACCGCCACCGCATGCACCAGCGCCTGCGTCCAACTGCCCGTCAACCAGCCGGTGGCGGCAAAGGTCACGACAGCAATCGCCACCACGACCGGCACAAACACGCCGGAAATCACATCGGCCAGACGCTGTATCGGCGCTTTCGAGCCTTGTGCCTCGCGCACCAGCTTGACGATCTGCGCCAGCTGGGTGCGCCCCCCTACGCCGGTGGCGCGTATTCTGACCATACCGTCCTGGCTCTTGCTGCCTGCAAACACTTGCGCACCCTCAGCCTTGACCAGCGGCAGGCTTTCACCGGTAAGCAGGCTTTCGTCAAAACTGGCTTGTCCGGACAGGATGACCCCGTCTACCGGCACGTTTTCACCATTACGCACCACCACGATATCGCCGGCTACCAGCTCGCTTACGGCGACGTCGGCAAAACCGCCATCGCGCTCGACCCTGGCCTGTTTGGGTGCCAGACGGATCAGCGCCTCGATCGCGCCGCTGGTCTTGCCCTTGGCCCGCGCCTCCATCAATTTACCCAGCAGTACCAGCGTAATCACGGCCGCACTGGCCTCGAAATACACATGCAGATGGTGCTGGCCGGCCAGCGTGACCCAGGCAGAAAAACCCCATGCCATGCTGGTACCCAGCGCCACCAGTACATCCATATTGGCGCCGCCACCGCGCAATGCACTATATGCCCCCTTGTAAAAGCGCCAGCCCACATAAAACTGTACCGGCGTTGCCAGGACAAGCTGCAAAGACCGTGGCAGCCAGCCATGATGCCCGCCGGCAAGCATGGCCAGCATGTCCAGCAAGAAGGGCAAGGTCAGCAGCAAGGACAAGAGGAAAATGTTCAGCTCATGCCGGTAAGCGGCCGCATGACGAACTTTGGCAGCATCGCCATCAGTTTCATCAGTCCGCGCGCGTGCGCCATAGCCGGCTTTTTGAATGGCCGCGATCAGGGCAGCGGCACTTTGTGTACCCTCGGGAAAATGCACTTGCACCGTTTCACTGGCAAAATTGACTACCGCCTCCACCCCGGGCAGGCGATTCAGTACCTTTTCGATGCGCGTGGCACAAGACGCGCAGCTCATGCCCTCCAGCGTCAGCGTAATCGACGCCTGCGGCACGCTAAAGCCAGCCTTGGCAATGGCTTGCGTGACTGCCAGCAAGGTTTGCTTGTCGGTGTCCAGATTAAGCTGCACGCTTTCGCTGGCAAAGCTGACGCTGGCCTCCACCCCGTCCAGCCGCCCCAGCACTTTTTCTATCCGCGTAGCGCAAGCTGCACAGCTCATGCCGTCTATGGGCAAGGTCAGGGTTACGGTACGCATGACGACACTCCAAAAAATAAGGCCCACCGCATGGGTGGGCATGATTCAGACTTC
The DNA here is from genome assembly GCF_009831765.1 of Craterilacuibacter sinensis. Lineage (GTDB taxonomy): Bacteria > Pseudomonadota > Gammaproteobacteria > Burkholderiales > Chromobacteriaceae > Craterilacuibacter > Craterilacuibacter sinensis. The sequence continues at coordinate 179,882 of NZ_WSSB01000009.1, forward strand.
ACTAAGTATTTAATACGACACCGGCGCACTCATGCACACTCAGATTGTCTGGCGCCCAGCCTTGCTGTGCAATGACCTGTCGTTTTTTCACCTGGCTGTCCGCTTCTGGCAATCAGGACCACGCCGCCTATCGTCAGCGCAGCACCCGCCAACTGCAGGCCAGACAAGCTTTCGCCCAGTATGCTCCACCCCATAAACAGCGTCAGCACCGGCCCCAATGTACTGACCGAAGCAGCACGCCCGGCGCCCAGCAGCCGTATAGCCTGACTCAATGCCCAGACTGGAAACACGGTGCTGAACAGTGCCATAGCCAGCGCGATGATATAGACCTGAGGTGGCAAAATCAGCGACGACCAGGCACTGGTCAAACCGAAATGCAGCATTACCGCAATACAGGCCACAAGAGAGGCAAAGGCGGCAAACGCCGTTGCGCCGATGCGGGCAAGCCATTCGCCAGAACCTGCAACATACACTGCATAGACTAACATGCTGGCGCCAACCCACGCGACACCGGTCCATACCTGCTCGTTTGCCTTTGCTGCGGCCAGATCATGCTGCAAAGCCAGTGCCGCACCGGCGTAGGCGAGCAATACAGCCAGCCAGACACGCTGCGGATAACGCTTACCCAGGAACAAGACCGAAATGAGCAGCACCACGGTGGGGTAAAGAAACAACAACAAGCGTTCAAGTCCGGACGAAATATACTGCAAGCCGATGAAGTCAAACAAACTGGCAAGATAATAGCCGCACAGTCCCAAAATAATCACCGCCACCGTCTCCTGTCGCCCCATGCGCCTGAGTGCGCCTTGGCGGATACACACCCAGGCCATGATGATAAAAAAAGGCAGCGCAAACAGCATGCGCAGCATCAGTAAAGCTTCAGCACTGGCGTGATAACCAAAACCCAGTTTGACGAAAATAGCCTTGGCTGAAAATCCGGCGGCGGATAAAACTGCCAGCAGTAAGCCTTTGTTTTTTGCGAAGGCAGTTTGATCCATCATTACCTTGAACCCGTTCATGAAATATATGAATATGCTTGCTTTGAAGCCGTCATTATGCGCAACAAGCGCTGAACCGGCCTCTGTCATTGCCATAGCAAGCTTTCATTAAAACAGAAGGGTATCAATGCGATTGGATTTGGTAGACCTGCGCTTTTTCCTGCTACTGGCTGAAAGCGGCAGCCTGAGCACGACCGCCTTGCGCTTCCCCATGGCGCTATCGGCTGCGAGCCAACGGCTGAAAAAACTGGAAACGCTCTATGGGCTGACACTGGTTGAGCGGCACTCGCGCGGCATCACGCTGAGTGCAGCGGGCGAACTGCTGCTGGCGCATGCGCGCAAACTGATACAAGCGACGGACAAGCTGGAGGATGAACTGGTCGAACTGGGGCAAGGCAAATGCCGCGCACTACGCATCTGCGGCAACACCATGGCGTGCCATGTTTTCCTGCCGGAAAGGCTGGGCGATGTGCTCGCGCATGAGCCAGAGATAGACTTACTGCTAAGCGAGGCACCCAGCCATGAAATCATCGGCCAGCTTGAACAAGGTTCGATCGATATCGGCATTCTGGACGGCAGCATGGGCATTAACCAGCTAAGCACACTGCCATTTGCCCGCGACCGGCTGGTACTGGTTTGTGCCGCTTCGCACGCCTTGGCGGGCAGGACCAGCCTGAAGTTTGCCGAGGCACTGGACCAGCCGTTTGTCGGTTTATCCGAAAGCAGCGCCATGCAGCGCTTTTTGCAGGACATGGCCAGACTCAAGGGCAGTACGCTGCGTATACGCGTTCGCATGCCCAACTTCCAGACTCTGGCCAATATGGTAGGACAAGGCTGCGGCTTGGGCATACTCCCTGCCAAAAGCGCACAACAACTGGCCGTGCTGTACGGACTGCGCATTATCCGGCTGGAAGATCACTGGGCAGAGCGGGAGCTGAAAATCTGCTTCACGGACTGGCAAGAGCTACCCGCACACGGCCAAAAACTGGTGAAAGCCCTGCTTGAGGGCAAGACATCAAACCGATCAAAACAAACCGGCCTTGTGTAGGACATTCCAGCTAGCCATACCCAGCGCGGTCATGAATAGCGAGCCCAATACATGACTGCTAACGGCAAACAACGCCCACAATGGTCGCCCCTGCTGCAACAAGGATGTGACCTCGACCGAAAAAGTCGAGAATGTGGTCAGCGCCCCCAAAAATCCGGTCACGACAAACAAGCGCCAGTGCGGGGCAATATCAGCATGGGCAAAATAGGCAATCGCCAGGCCGATCAGGTAGCCCCCCAGCAAATTGGCGATCAGTGTACCCGGTGGCAGCAGTGGAAAGTGGCGGTTCAATTCGCTCAACCCCCAGCGTGACAAGGCGCCCAGACTGGCGCCGCAGCAAATAGCTATAACTTGTTTCATGAATTGCTCTGACTAGCAAAGCGTATAAGTTTATTCATGCGCGAAGCACGTGGAAAGATAAAAGGCCAAACCTCACACAGACCTGATCAAATAAAAGCATACAAAGCAGGTCAAGCTTGATAAATGTCAAATAGGCGCAAAAATATGTCGGGTAAATTGCCAAAAATACTATCGGCATAATGTAAGATTATAAACAATGCATCCGGATAAAGTAGATGCAACAAGACAAACCCAAAGGAGTGAAGAAATGACCAGCCGTAGAACTTTCCTGCTTAAAGTGATCCCAGCTGCCGGTGCCCTTGCCGTACTTGGCGGCAAGGCCATGGCCGCGCCTGCTGCCGTTGTAGAAACCGACCCGCAAGCTATCGCACTGGGCTACAAGGCAAATACCGCCAAAGTCGACAAGGCCAAGTTCCCCAAGCACGCCGCTGACCAGCACTGCGGCAATTGCCAGCTATTTCAGGGCGCCGCCACTGCAGCCACTGCACCTTGCGCCATTTTCGGTGGCAAGCTGGTTGCCAACAAGGGCTGGTGCAGCGCCTGGGTCAAGAAGGCCTGACACGCGTCACGCACGTAAAAAAACGGACCTTAGCGGTCCGTTTTTTTACGTGTACTCTCCTCAACCCAGCCCGTGCTCTACGCCGTATACCGCCACCTGCACCCGGCTGGACAGCCCCAGTTTTTTCAGCACGTTCTGCACATGTATCTTCACCGTGCTCTCGGCCACATCCAGATGGCGGGCGATTTCCTTGTTGCTTTCACCCCGCACCAGACATTGCACGATTTCGCGCTCACGCGGGGTCAGCTTGTCATGTTCGGCAGGTACAGCCGGCACCGGCGTGACACGTGGCTGGGTACGGAACTGCGCCACCAGCTTGGCCGTCATATCGGCGGCAATCACCGACTTGCCCGCTGCCGCATCACGAATGGCCGCACTTAAGGTGTCTGCCTCGATATTCTTCAGCAGGTAACCGCGCGCACCATCGCGCAAAGCCTGCGCCAGCTCATCCGCCTCTTCCGACACGGTCAGGATCAGGATCGCCACCTCGGGCAAATCCTGCACCAGCAGCTGCAAGGTATCCAGCCCGGACAAGCCCGGCATATTCAAATCCAGCAAGATCACATCCGGGCGCAAGGTCTTGGCGCGTTTAATGCCCTCGACCCCGTCTGCCGCCTCGCCCACGACGTCAAAGTCGTCTTGCCTTTGCAATAGCAGGCGTATGCCCGAACGGAACAGGGTGTGATCATCGATCAGCAATATGCGGATAGTCATCTTTGGACTCTTTAATTTGTTTTCAAGCGGCTTGGCGCACCGCCTGTGATAGCTTCAGCAGCAAGCTGCAGCCCTCACCCTGCACCGAACTCAGTGTCAGGCTTGCGTTAAGACGACGAGCCCTCTCCTGCATAATATGCAGGCCAATATGCCCTTCAGCGCGGGAAACCACCTCTGCCGGATCATAACCGTCGCCATTGTCAGTAAGCTGCAACACAAAGTCCGCCCCATTTCGCATCATGATTTCAACTTTGCTCGCACAAGCGTGCTTGCGCACATTGGATAAAGCCTCCTGCAGGATAAACAGCACCTGCAACTGCTGCTCGGGCGGCAAGGGTGCACCACCTTGCTCCTGCACATCCAGCACAACCTCGGCATCACATTGGCGGCGAAAACGCGCAACGGTGTCTTCAATGCCGCTCATCAGCTCGCCCGGCCCCAGCTTGCTGCGGAAATTCAGCAACAGCTCGCGCACATCCTGATAGCTCTCTTCCACGCCGGTCTTCAATAGCGGCACAATTTCACGCACTTCCGCCATATCATCGGCCTTGGCTGCCAAATCCAGCATCTGCACCTGCAGATTCAGGAAATTCAGACCCTGGGCAATACTGTCGTGCAAGCCTTGTGCCACCAGCGAGCGCTCCTCCACCACAGCCAGCTGGCGCGCCTTTGCACTCAGGCGCCGGTTGAGCAATGCAACACCCAGCCGCTGGCCCAAGGTGCGCAGCAACTGGCTATCGGCCGAGCCGATGTCGCGCGGCGCATGAAAATGCAAAGCAAACGTACCCAAAACCTGATCAGGCGCGATGATCTGAAACGCGGCCAGCGCAGCAAAGCCTTCCTTGCTGCAGCGATAGCCCTCTGCTCGCGGACGCTGGCGAAAATCATGCACCAGCACCATCCCGCTCTGGCTGGCCTCGCCACACAAGCAGTCGTGTAGCCGGGTACAATTTTCCTCAGCCGCCAAGGCATCGGCCAGCCCTTCCGACACCGTCAGGTGCAACTTGCCGCTGTGACCATCCAGTACGCGCAGGCTGCCGCCTTCGGCATCTAAAAGCGGCATGACCCGCTGCAAAAAACCGCGGCACAAAGTCTCGATATCGCCGGGCTGATTGAGGAACGCCTCGATTTCATACAAGGCGGACAACTCGCGGTTTTGCGCCGCCAGTTGTGCCGTTTTGTCCTGCACCCTGGCTTCAAGATCACGATACAAGCCTTCCAGCTCATCGGCCATCTGGTTGAAGCCACCCGCCAGTATGCCCAGCTCGTCGCGGCTTTCAATCGGCAAACGTACGCCGAACTCGTGGCGGGCCATTTTTTGCAAACCCTGCTGCAAACGCAGTACCGGCAAGATGATCCACAAATACAGCAGGTAAATCATCGCCAGCGTACCGGCGCACGCCACCAGAGCCAGCACGCCTTGCGACAGGCGCAACCAGTCGTTTTGGCGCTCGTTGTTCTGCTCGACCAGCAACACCAATTGATTGGCGTGGCGAATGAACTCGGGCAGAGCCTGCAAATACGGCTGGCTGCTGCCCGTCTGTAGCGAAGTGGCCGCCGCTGGCTTGAGCACTGTTTGCCAATAGTGCACCACCTGGGCCATCTGCTCTTGCACAAGGCTCTCTGATGGCAGGAACAAGGGGCGCGCCGGATTGCCCGACACCAGTTGCGCCAGGGTCAGATCTTGCAGCGCAAGCTCGGCGTTCACCCTTGACTGATGAACAGTGAGATTTGGCGCAGGCTTTTGCAACTCCACCGCTACTTTGGTTGCCCGCATGCGCAGGCTACCGGCGTCATTGATCGCTGCCGCCGCACCTTCGAGCTGCCAGGACAGCCACAAAGTGCCCAAAATCATCGCCATGATCAGCAATAGCGCGGCGATGGCACTGGCAACGATGCGGGTAGACAGGCGCTGAGACAGTGCAGGAGGCGAGGCGGTAAAGCCAGGGTCTGGTGTAGTCATGGCACGCAAATGGGAGGGTAAAGCAACATCATGCATTCAAAGTGTGCGCATCATGCAGCAAGGCAGGCACCGTCGGCAAGTTCACAGCTTGCATCAGGCTGATAAACCAGCGCCAAAAACGCATCCGGGCGCGATGCTGCCCCTGCTTCAAACTTTGAAAAAGTCCGGACTGCCGTCGAAATACGGTTACCGGACACGGGGAAAGCCATCGACAAAGCGTTCGATATCGTACTCAAAACCGTTTTAGCCACCGGTTTGCGACATAAAACGCACGATTTTATCCGGCGTCTCGTTGAAATGATGGCGCTCCGGTTTGGCAGCGATCGCCGCATGGATGGCGGCCAATAATTCATCATCGCTCGCGCCCTCCCGCAGCAGGCTGCCCAGTGCCACGCTATCGTTCTGCCCCAGACACAGATAAAGCGTACCGTCTACACCGAGGCGCACCCGGTTGCAGGCCGCGCAAAAATGGCGCGACATAGGCGTAATCACGCCGAAACTCATGCCGCCATCGGCACTGGTCCAGTAACGGGCCGGCCCGGACCCCTGCCCCAACACCTGGGGAATCAGCCGGTATTGTTGCGCGATACGCTCACCTAAGGTCGTCACATCGATATAAGCCGCCTGGCGTCCGGTGTCGCCTATGGGCATGGTCTCGATCAGCCTGAGCACAAAACTGTGTTCCAAAGCAAAAACCAGCAACCGCGAAATATCGGCCTCATTGACCCCGGCTTGCACCACGGCATTGAGTTTGACAGGCGCAAAGCCGGCAGCACGTGCCGCCAGCAGCCCTTCCAGCACCTGGGGCAGGCAATCGCGCCCGGTAATCTCGGCAAAACGTGCCGCATCCAGCGTATCCAGACTGACATTGAGCCGCTTAACGCCGGCCTCCTTCAGCGCATGTGCATGACGAGCAAGCTGGGTTGCATTGGTAGACAAAGACAGGTCACGCAGCCCCGGCAAGGCGGTGATGCGCGCAGCCAAATCCGTCAGATTCCGCCGCAACAAGGGCTCCCCGCCGGTCAGGCGCACTTTGGATACGCCAAGACCGACAAACAGGCCGATCAGGCGAGCCATCTCCTCATGCGAGAGCCAGTGCGCCGGCTCCTCGAAGCCTTTAAAGCCCTTGGGCAAGCAGTAAGTACAGCGCAGATCGCAACGATCGGTCACCGAAACGCGCAAATAGTCGATGCGACGGCCAAAACCGTCGATCAGCGCCGTATTTTTTCCAGGCATTACCATGACAAACCCCAAGCAAGTATGCCGCGCACTGTGCCACCCTAGCGAGAAACATGCCATAGGCACGACAAACTAATCAGCAGAGCAGCGCTTACTGCACCAGCAGCGAGTCGGTAGCGGCAAGCGTCATCCCGCTGATCCGGCCTTGTCCCGCCAATAGCTGCAAATCCGGCAGGGTGACCGCATCACGCGCAGCCGCCGACAACACATAACACGCGAGCGGAAAGACCACAAACAGCACCCCCCATAAACAGGCGGCCCTTGACCGGCAGTGGCATCCGGGCCGACAGCCCAGCCGCCCTGGCATGGTAGCGATGAGCGCAGTATCTGGCCATTTCGGCCTGGTTCCAGCATAGCCATGGCGCGCACAATGCTGGACAATGGCGCCAGACCAAAAAACTGGAACACCATGCCTTCGCCTTTGCCCCTGACCCCGCCGGACAAAACCCATATCGCCACCTTGCCACCTTTTGCCGGGCTGACACTGGACCACATCACGGTGGTGCGCTGTCGCGATAGCGCTGAAGCCGCCTTGCAGGAAATGCAGCAACATCAGGCGCTGGGCTTTGATACCGAATCGCGGCCCACCTTCCACAAGGGGCAAAACTCGGAAGGACCGCATGTCTTGCAGTTTTCCAGTCTTGACCGGGCCTGGCTGTTTCAAAGCCATTACCATGACAGTCTGCCGGCCGCGTTCGAACTATTGCAGTCACCGCATATCGCCAAGGTCGGCTTCGGGCTGAAAAGTGATTTGGGACATCTGGGCAGCCGCTTTGGCATCGTTCCGCAACACATCATCGATCTGGACCGCAGCTTTCGCGCCCAGGGCTATCGCCAGCAAATCGGCGCCAAAACCGCCATCGCCATGCTGTTTGGCCAGAAACTGGCCAAATCCAAGCATATCAGCACCTCCAACTGGGCCAGCAAAGAGCTGGCCGAACGCCAGTTGCTGTATGCAGCCAACGATGCCTATGCCGCCATTTGCGTGCATCAGGCCTTGCTGGATGCAGGGCTGGTGCACGCACCAGTGTAAAGGCTCCGCCCTTTCTTCAAATCAAAAGCCCGTCGCAATGCGACGGGCTTTTGTTTACATCTGTTGCCGGACAGGCTTA